>JABDAZ010000047.1:0-20162 GCA_013288945.1 Bacteroidota bacterium
TGAAAACCGCCACACCAACCCGGTCAGTTTTTTTGATTCGGTTAAAAAATTATACCAGCAACCGATGCAAATTGCAACTGGAAAATTTGCTGAAAGAAATGATTTGGTTGGAAAAGGATATTATAGAAATACCGATAATACGTTTATTAATGAACCTATGGATTTTTCAACCAACAACCGGATTTCGCTGGAAGATCAGCACCAGATTTTGCGCAGCATTATTTTTCCCGAAGCAGTTCCAAAGAAACAACGCTTTAATATTAATGAAGAAGATTACAAATTTTTGTATCAATACATGTCGCAATTTCCGCCGGAAACAAAATTTCCACCATACGATTCTGCAACAACCTGGGATGCATACTGTAAATTTTTATACTGGGGATCAGAAAAAGGAGCGCTTCCAAAAAACATCCGCATCTTTAATAAAGTGGGCGACGCTTACGGATTTTTAACCGACATCATTTACTTTACTGATCAAAAAACAAATGTAGAATTTATGCTGAGTGCAACTATTTATTGCAACAGCGACGGCATTTTAAACGACGATAAATATGATTATGAAACTGTCGGTTATCCGTTTATGAAAAATCTTGGCCAGGTAATATATGATTATGAATTAAAAAGAAAACGCACGCACATTGCTGATCTTTCAAAATTTAAAATGCAGTATGATAAATAAGATTTATTAATGAGCATTTTCTTTTTTCCTTACACTTTGCTTTAATACCTTTGCCCGCGCAAAAATTATATTAATCCATGCAACAACTATCATCTATTTTATCAAGGTTCAGTGAACCGGAAACTTTGAAAATGGCCAAGCTCGGCCGCGAATTAAGGGCAAAAGGAATTGACGTTATCGATTTGAGTTTGGGCGAGCCAGACTTTGATACGCCGCAACATATTAAGGACGCTGCAAAAAAAGCGATTGATGATAATTACAGTCATTACACACCAGTTGCAGGCTACGCAGATTTGCGCGAAGCCATTTGCACAAAATTTAAAAGAGATAATAATTTAGATTATAAACCCGAAAATATTGTTGCATCAACAGGTGCAAAACAAAGTTTGGCCAATGCAATTTTAGCGTTGGTGGATGAAGGTGAAGAAGTAATTATTCCAACTCCATATTGGGTTACATATTCTGAATTGGTAAAAATTGCCAAAGGAAAAGTTGTTGAAGTACACACAACTTTAGAAAGCGGTTTTAAAGTTACGCCCGCGCAATTTGAAGCAGCAATAACTCCGAAAACAAAAGTGTTTTTATTTTTCATCGCCATGCAATCCGTCTGGCGCAGTTTATAATAAAGAAGAATTAGAAGGGCTTGTTGAAGTTTTTAGAAAACATCCAAACATTTTTATTATCAGCGATGAAATTTATGAGTACATCAATTTTATTGGTAAACACGAGAGCATTGCACAGTTTGATGATTTAAAAGATCGCATTATAATTGTGAATGGATTAAGCAAAGGTTTTGCAATGACTGGCTGGAGATTGGGTTACATCGCGGCTTCTGTTGAAGTTGCAAAAGCTTGCGAAAAATTACAAGGACAATTTACAAGCGGCACAAATTCCATCACACAAAAAGCCGCGGTTGTTGCATTAACAACAGATTTAAAACCATCTTATGAAATGGTTGATGAATTTACGCGCAGAAGAAAAAGAACAATGGAGTTGGTTAAAGAAATTCCGGGATTAAAATGTTTTGAACCAGAAGGCGCGTTTTATATTTTCCCCGATGTTTCATTTTATTATGGAAAATCTGACGGAAAAGAAACGATAAAAAATGCGGCGGATTTTTCTATGTATTTATTAAACACAGCCAATGTTTCCTCCGTAATGGGCGATGCATTTGGAGATCCTGCATGCGTTCGTTTTTCATTTGCAAACAGCATGCAAAATATTGAAAAAGCGTGGGCGAGAATTAAAGATGCGTTGGCGAAACTCAAGTAAAAAATATAAACAAAAAAATAAAAAGTGAAAAATAAAAGGTGAGATGTGAAAACATTTTTTACTTTTTGTTTTTCACATTTTTATTAATAACAGTTTTTCATGAAGCGCTAAAACCTGCGGCAGCACAGCCTTCTGTTCATCGTTGTAGATTATAAAATCGCAGCGCTGCATTTTTTCAGCTTCATCCATTTGATTTTTCATGCGTTTAATAACATCTTCTTTTGTAATTGAATCGCGTTGCATTGTTCTTGCAATTCTTAATTCTTCAGGTGCGCCCACGCCAATTACATAATCAAGATTTTGATGAATATTGCTTTCAAATATTAATGCGGCTTCTTTAATGGCGTAATAGGTTTTTTGTTTTTTCATCCATTGTTCCGCATCATTAATAGTTGCCGGATGAACGAATGAATTCAACGCAGCCAATTTTTCTGCATTATTAAAAACCTGTTTGGAAATAAACGCGCGGTTTAATGTGTTATTAATGTAAGATTCTTCACCAAAATATTTTATGATCGAGTGCTTCAGGTTTTCATCTTCATTCATTAATCGTTTGGCTGCATCATCTGCATAATATACAGGGATGCCAAGCACTTCAAAAATTTTTGCAACAGTGCTTTTGCCAGATCCAATTCCGCCGGTGAGACCGATTTTGAGCATATGTTTTATTTAAAAAAAACAAGGTGCAAGATACAATGCACAAGAAACAAGATTCAAGGAACAAGGGTTACGAAATAAGAATTTAAATTTTAAAATATCATATTAAAAATACAAAATCCAAATTCCATTGTACTGAAATTTGGATTTTGTTTCTTAACTCTTGACTCTTGTAAATTGAATCTTGAATGCTTAATAAATTATTTTTTATCTGCAACAACAACTGGTTTATTAATGTTTTGTGTCCATTCCATTGACAACGCACTTTTTTCTATTTTCAAATAACTGCCTGGGCTTGTTTCAATCATTAATGTGCCATCGTCATTTACTTTATTAACGGTTCCGTGAATGCCAGCAATGGTTACAATTTTATCACCTTTCGACATATTTTCCTGGAACTTTTTTGCTTCTTTTGCTTTCTTTGCTTGCGGGCGAATCATAAACAACCAAAATACTAAAATCATTCCGCCCAAAAGCAACGGCATTATTAACGGGTTCTGCGCTTGAGCTTGCAGTAAAATCACAAGTGTTGACATTTTATTTTTATTTTTTGTTAGATGAATTATTTACCATTTTTTCTTTTCTACTTCTACTTCAAATTTTAATTCGCTGGTAGAAGTGCCTTTTGTATTTGCATAAACAAAAAGCGTTTTATGATTTACACCAACACGTCCTTCACTATTAAAAAATGCTTTAATAATACTTTCTTTTCCGGGTGCAACTGGTTCGTTTGGCTGTTCTGCAACAGTGCATCCGCAACTTGGCTGAACGCGCGTTATCACCAAAGGTTTGCTGCCTGTATTTTTAAAACGAAATGCAACATCGAGTTTTTGGCCTTCAGCAATTTTTCCAAAATCTTTATGTGTAGAATCAAGCCATTGGATGGTTGTATAATTTGCAGAATCTTTTAAGATCGCCGCCTGTTCTTTATCCGTTTTATTATTGCCCGATTTTTTATCATTAATCTGGCAACCTGCAACAGCTGCAATTATTAATATAGAAAAAAAATATAAACGCATGCTCAATTTTTTTGCAAAACTAATTTAAAAAGTCGATGGTTGATTGTATTAGATTCAAGATACACGTTTCGGGATATTTGATGTTTTTTCTGTTTTGTTTCTTATTCACTATCTCGTATCTAGAAACCCGCATCTCACATCTTTCTTATTTCTTTAAAATTTACCTTCACCATTTTATTTTCCGTTGTTAATTCTTTATGAATATTATCTAAAATCCCATTTACAAACTGGCCACTTTGCGGCGTGCTGTAGTCTTTCGCCAAATCTATATATTCATTAATAGTAACTTTTGGCGGAATGGTTTCGAAATATAAAAATTCGCAAACACCCATTTGCATTAATATCATATCAAGCGTTGCAATGCGCTCTGCGTCCCAGTTTTGCAGTTTTGGTTTTATCAAATCCATTACTGTTTCTTTCTTTTCCAAAACAGTTTGTAAAAGTGATTTTGCAAAATCTGTTTTTTCTTTGCTAATAATTTCCTGGAAGTTGAATGATTGCGGTTTGCCTAAAAAACCGATTAATAATTGCTGCACCATTTCTATATCATCATCCCAATTGGTAAATAATTCTTCAGCATAATTTTCAAAGGTTTCATCCGGCAATATTATTTCTTTAAAAATAAATTCGAGGATTTCTTTCTCCGATTTTTTTTCCCTGCCTTGGTTATTAATGTAAGTTTTATACTCGTCAGTAGAAGCAAGTTCCTGGTATAATTTTTTTAATAATTCTTTATTAATAGAAAGCTGCGGCTTATCAATGCTTAATGCTTTTTGAAAAGAAGGATGTTCCAAAATTTTCCATAAAACTTCATTGCCTGCAAGTTTGGTGTTTACATTTCTATCCTGTTCGGTCGGCAAATGTTTTGAAGATCTGAAAAGAGAATCTGTTTCTGCGTAGCGCGCAATTTCAGTTATATAATAAATCAGGTAAATAAGAAGCTGTCTTGTCTGGTCGAAATGTTTTTGTAAAATGCGGATGTCTTCACCAGGTTTTAATTCAAACTCGCGGGCTTCAATACTGTAGAGAGTTTGCATCACTTTTACCCGGATATTTCTTCTGCTAATCATTGATAAGAACTTGTTTTTGCGGGTGCGAAGATAGGGAAATAATGTTTGATGTGGGATGTATGATGTTGGATGTACGATGTATTTATATTGATGTATCAATAAATTATGAACATGCAGAAATCATCAACTTTTCTATTAATGAAAATTTGACACATTATGTCTGATAACTCCGTCAACTGCCAACTGTCCACTGTCAACTGTTAATAATGCCTGCCAAGTATTCCATTTTTTTGTCTAAATAGTGGTTTGGTATGAAATTCGTTTACATTTGCTGCCCGCATAAACGGGACTTGAAATAATTCATTCATCACAAAATCAATACTATTATGGCTAAGAAGTTAAGCGTTACCCCACTTCACGACAGGGTAATTGTGAAAGCTGCTCCTGCTGAAGAAAAAACAGCTGGTGGCATTATCATTCCTGATACAGCAAAAGAAAAACCACAACGTGGTACTGTTGTAGCTGCTGGTCCTGGTAAAAAAGACGAACCAGTTACTGTAAAAATCGGCGATACCGTTTTGTATGGCAAATATGCAGGTACAGAAATTCAGATAGAAGGCAGCGAATTTCTTATCATGAGAGAGTCGGATATACTTGCTATAATATAATTTATTAATGGCTCAATTGCTCAATGCGAAAATGGCTTATTGGTTTATTTTCAATTGAGAAATTTTCAAATTTTCAAATTTTCAAATTAAATAATCATGGCAAAACAAATTTTCTTCGATATCGAAGCCCGCAATAAAATGAAGAAGGGTGTCGACATTCTCGCGAATGCTGTTAAAGTTACACTTGGTCCAAAAGGACGCAACGTTGTTCTTGAGAAAAAATTCGGCGCACCTTCTATTACTAAAGATGGTGTTACTGTTGCAAAAGAAATTGAACTGGAAGATCCTATTGAAAACATGGGCGCACAGATGGTGAAAGAAGTTGCTTCTAAAACTGCAGACATTGCAGGTGACGGAACTACAACTGCAACTGTTTTGGCTCAATCTATCATTAGCGAAGGTTTGAAAAATGTTGCTGCTGGCGCAAACCCAATGGATTTGAAACGCGGTATTGACAAAGCCGTTGCTAAAGTAATTGAAAACTTAGCTGCTCAATCTCAAACTATCGGAAACGATGCAAAGAAGATTGAACAGGTTGCATCAATTTCTGCAAACAATGATAATACAATCGGCAAACTGATTGCGCAGGCTTTCGGTAAAGTTGGCAAAGAAGGTGTTATCACAGTTGAAGAAGCAAAAGGAACTGACACTACAGTTGATGTAGTTGAAGGTATGCAATTCGATCGCGGATATATTTCTCCATACTTCGTAACGAACAGCGAAAAGATGAGTGCTGAATTGGAAAATCCTTACATATTAATATATGATAAGAAGATTTCTGCCATGAAAGACATTCTTCATATACTTGAAAAAGTTGCTCAAAGCGGCCGTCCTTTATTAATAATTGCTGAAGATTTAGAAGGTGAAGCATTGGCAACTTTGGTTGTTAATAAATTGCGTGGCACTATCAAAGTGGCTGCTGTTAAGGCTCCTGGCTTTGGTGATCGCCGTAAGGAAATGTTGCAGGATATTGCAATCCTTACAAAAGGAATCGTTATCAGCGAAGAACAAGGTTACAAATTAGAAGGCGCTGATCTTACTTATTTGGGATCTGCAGCTTCTGTAACAATTGATAAAGACAACACAACTGTTGTTGGCGGAAAAGGAAAGAAAGAAGATATCACTGCACGCGTTAATCAGATTAAAGCGCAGATTGAATCTACTACTTCTGATTACGATAAAGAAAAATTACAGGAACGCCTTGCTAAATTAAGTGGTGGTGTTGCAGTATTATATATTGGTGCAGCAACAGAAGTTGAAATGAAAGAAAAGAAAGATCGTGTTGACGATGCATTGCATGCAACACGCGCGGCTGTTGAAGAAGGTATTGTACCTGGTGGTGGCGTTGCTTACATTCGTGCTATCGAAAGTTTGGAAAAACTGAAAGGCATTAATGAAGATGAAACAACTGGTATCGCTATTGTAAAACGTGCTATCGAAGAACCGCTTCGCCAGATTGTGGTGAACAGTGGAATAGAAGGCAGCATCGTTGTACAAAAAGTGAAAGAAGGAAAAGCTGATTATGGTTTCAACGCACGCACAGAAGTGTATGAAAACTTGTTGAAAGCTGGTGTAATCGATCCAACAAAAGTTACCCGCATTGCATTGGAAAATGCAGCTTCAATTGCAGGTATGTTGCTGACTACAGAATGTGTAATCGCAGACAGGCCTAAGAAAGAAGAAGGAAGCCACGGCCATCCAGGTGGTGGACCAGGAATGGGCGGAATGGATTATTAATCAATTTGCAGTTGACAGTTATCAGTCAACAATTAAAATACAGTCCCGTTGCAATTTCGCAGCGGGATTTTTTTATTAATAACATGCTGAATTTTATAAATTATTTTTTTGTAACGATCGTTAAATCTTTACTCATCATCAGTTGCGTCGCACACTTGTACATTTGAAATTCTGTTGAATTTTGGTTTAGTGATACGATTATTTTTTTCAATTGTAATAATTAATTTTTTATTGACATAATTGATAACTTTAATTAATCGAATGTGATATTTATAAATAAGCTTTATATTATACTTTGTTTAATTAAATTGTTATTTAATGATACTTAAATTACTAGTAACTGATGAAACTATTGAGGTAAGTGATTATATCGGATTTTGTCTTTATAACGATATAGCAACATTAATAAAACAGCGTACTAAACTTTTTAGAGAATTAACTGAATTGCATGGTACTCAAATAGCGAGTGAAATAAAGGAAATTCTTGATTTGGAAGAATCTATTATTGATAACATTGCTATGACAATTGACCAGAAAGAAATCGATATTGTAAATTATAATTATTTACTTTCCGCAGATGAAAAAAAGTATTATAGAATAGTTCGGGGTTATGAAGGAGGATGGAGTGAAGGTGAAGAAGGTGACTTCAATGAAGAAATGGATATTAATGATTTAGAAGAAGGATTTGAAGGAGATTGGGATTTGTATAATGAAACGATGGAACCTTTTTAAAGAAAATAAATGGGAAGAATTTTAGTTACTACTGCGACTATTAAAGACATAAAAGCAAATATTATAATTTCTAAATTCACAAATAATATTGAATTTATTGAAGATGCTTTAAATTGGTCTTTTTATCGCGTTACTAAAATAATTGCACACGGCATTGAATTTGAGTTAAAGTCTTTTTCACCCGTTTCTCAGGAAACTTATAATATCACCACTACAAAATCCGCAGAAGAAATTATCAATGGTCGTTGGTATATTGAATAATCCCGTGTTCTCCATGGTTTAATAAAAATGCTGAATAGAATTACTGCTGCACAAGTGTGCGACGCCAATGAAGCTTAATAGAAATTCCAAAGCCTGGTTAATAATATCCTTTATCACGTATCGTGCATCTTTTCTATCTTCATAAAAACATTTTGTAATTTTTATAAACCAAACGTTCATTGAACACGTATTTATTAATAGAATATTTTCAATGAAAGTGTATTTACAAAATATAAAAATTGCGGTTTTATTATTAATGTTTACTTCATTAATGCAAACGCAGGCGTCGTGTTCAAAGTCAAATAAAAATCAGATGGTTGTTCAGCAAACAGATTCTCTTCCGGAAGTTGTAATAATAAAAGATACTACGACAAGATATTATTTGGCGCTTGGCGATTCATATACCATTGGCACATCCATTTCTGCAAATGAAAATTATCCGAATCAAACAGCGGCATTTTTAAACAATATTGGGTATAATTTTTTGCCGCCAAAAATAATTGCTACCAATGGCTGGACTACCATTAATTTAATAAGCGCCATTAATGCGGAAACAGATTTTCGATCTTCTTACGATATTGTAACGTTATTAATCGGCGTTAATGATCAATACCAGGGCGCAACCGAAGTGCAATACCAAACGGGTTTTACAACATTAATAAAACAAGCAATTGCTTTTGCAGGAAACAAACCATCGCATGTAATTATACTTTCCATTCCCGATTATTCCGGAACGCCTTTTGGAAAAAATAGAAATGGCAACACAAATATTTCTGCCGAAATAGACGCTTTCAATGCGATTAATAAACAGATTTCTGCAAGCTATAATGTCAATTATATAAATGTAACGGATGAAAGCCGCAAAGCTTTTTCTGATAACAGTTTGCTTGCTTCAGATGGTTTGCATTATTCTGCAAAAGAATATGCAATCTGGGCAGCATTAATAGGTGGCGTGGTGAAAAATATTATCAAATAATAAGGTGAATGGTCAATGGTGAATGATGAATAATCAATTGGAGAATTTTCGGCTTTTCAGTTCAACATCCATATTGATTATAAATTTTATTTACCCGGCATTAATAATCCTAATCATCTTCATTGGCGTCGCACTCTTGTACATTGGTTCGTTATTCAGCAAGTTTCTTTACGATATCATTAATAATAAAAAGGTGAATGGTTAATGGTGAATGGTCAATACAAGATTTCACCATTCACCATTAACCATTCACGCTCTTTCATTAACGAAACTAATTTCCTTGCCTTCCGGCAAAAATTTTATAAGCAATGCCAGCCAATGCTGCACCAACAATTGGCGCAAGCCAAAAAAGCCATAATTGCGATACAGCCCAGCCGCCAACAAAAATTGCTTGTCCGGTACTGCGCGCAGGATTAACAGATGTGTTTGTAACAGGAATGCTCACGAGATGGATTAACGTTAATCCCAAACCAATTGCAATGCCTGCAAAACCTTTTGGTGCACGATCGTCGGTGGCGCCAAGAATAATAATCAAAAACATAAACGTGAAAACTACTTCAGTTATTAATGCAGATTGCATAGAATAACCACCGGGAGAATGTTCGCCATAACCATTGGCCGCAAAGCCGCTGCCAACCGCATCAAAGCCACTTTTGCCGCTTGCGATGAGATACAAAACGCCGGCCGCTGCAATGGCGCCAAGCACTTGTGAAACAATGTAAGGCAATAATTCAGAACCCTTGAAACGCCCGCCAATAAACAATCCTACAGAAACCGCAGGATTAAAATGCGCGCCGGAAACATGGCCGAGTGCATAAGCGAGTGTTAATACCGTTAACCCGAAAGCGAGCGAAACGCCTAATAAACCAATGCCAACGTTTGGAAATGCTGCGGCGATAACTGCGCTGCCGCAACCGCCTAAAACTAACCAGAATGTGCCAATAAATTCAGCTGCTAATTTGGTACTCAATTTCATTTGATAAGTGTTTGTTTAATTGTTTAACAGAATAAAGTTTGGGGCTAAAAGTAGTATTAATTTCAGAACTGAAAGCGAAAAAATAAGGGTAAATATTTATTTGTACTCTTTGGAAGAATAAAACGTAAGTGCTTTGTCAGTAAATTATTTAATGTGCTTTTTTTATTCAGGAATAAATTTCCTGCGGTGGGAAAATTTTTATGAATACAAAATGCATATGCTCCTGATAAGCAATAATTTATTTTAATGGCACACAATTCGCAAACTATAATGTATTAACGGAAAGAAAATCAGAAAAAATAAATTGAAAATTTGACGGCCATCAATAGTTGATATATAAAATGATTTCTTCCTCAAAGCCCTTTCAAACGAAAGGGTTTTTTGTTTGTACATTATTCATTTTTTTCCTCAACATTTATATTTTGTAATTCAAATCGCATTTAAATGTTTAGTAAATATCAATGCGCAAACGATTGATATTTTAATTTCTTCGGTTTAAATAATCGTACTCATAATCAGCTATGAATTTGTTTATCTTAGATAACATAACCAAGCTATTATTAATCATAAAAGAAAAATATTTTTCTGATTGGATTAATAAACATTTCAATCAATCATACTTATTCAAACCAACTGCTTTAATGAAAAAAACTATTTTCTTCTTTTTAATTTTCTGTTTTTTATACAACAATATAAACGCTCAAAATAAACAGGCTGCGTCGAAAATATTTTGGCATGAAGATTTTAATTCTGGCAAATTACCACAAGGCTGGCAAAATGTTGACATCTACAAACGAGGCTGCGAGTGGGTTGTAACGAATCAGCCATACCCGGGTTCGTTTGAATATCAGCAGCAAGCGCCACCGATTGCATCCAAAAGCCGCGGTTATCATTTGCAATACCAGGCTGGTTATATTGTAGATGAAGATCAACCATCGTGGGAAAAACGAAAAGAATATCCTGATGCGTACATGCAAACTTCTTCCATTGATTGCAGTAATAAAGCGTCTGTTATTTTGCGGTTTCAGCAAACATTTCGTTATAATGATTACAAACATGCCGACAGCGCTGGCTTGTATGTTGGCATCAGCACAGATAATATTCACTGGCACGACATGAATGTGATGAATAATTCGCCGGCTGCTACCGATATGTTTTTACCGCAACAGGAAGAATTAAATATTTCGCAATGGGCAGCTAATCAACCCAAAATTTTTATACGATTTTATTGGCGCGGATATTTTAGCTGGTATTGGATGATTGATGATATTGAACTGGCGGAAACGTATAATAATGATGTGAGTATAATGCGTTTGGTTTCTCATAATGAAGCATCGAACGTTTTTAAAAAAGATGATGCATTTGTTTTGCGAATAAAAAATAGCGGCGCAAAAAATATTAAAAAAGATTTTACGGTTACTTGTAAAGTTGATAATAATGAGTTGATAAAAGTTATTGTTCCTGCTTCAATAGAAAATTTTGTTGCAAACACCGAACGTGATATTCGTTTTCCTTCAATTGATCTTACCAAACTTCCATCGCATAATTTGCAATTTCATGTTGATTATTTTGATGATGAAAATCCTATTAATAATGATTTGGCTATAAAAATAAATGCTGCGGCAACTTCGCTTGGAAGCGCTACTTCTTTTAAAACAAATTTGAATGAAAGCCTTATTGAATCAGGTGTTTCGAAGATTAAAGTAATTTTTTACCGCGATGATATTTTCAGGATTTGGCTTGCGCCTGACGGCGATTTTAATAATCCCGCTGATTCAGATATTGTAATAAATCTTCCTAATAAAAAACCAGTTATTAATACAACGGATGTAGGAAATTATTATAAAATAAAATCTGCACAATGTATTGTTCGCATTTATAAAAATCCATTGCGTTTTGCAATGTACGATTCAACAAATGCAAAAGTTATTTGGGAAGAAAATAAACCGATTGTATTTGGTGCAAAAACATGTCAAACAATGCTTCGCAAAACAGATGAATATTTTTATGGTTGTGGAATGCAGAATGGATATTTTTCTCACCGCGATAAAGATGTATTAATAGAAAAAGGCGGAGGCTGGGATGATGGCGGCCGCGCAAACCCTGCGCCATTTTATATGAGCACTGCTGGTTATGGCGTGTTGCGAAATACGTTCGACGCAGGTAAATATTCTTTTAAAGACACATTGATTTTTTCGCATAATGAAAATCGCTTCGATGCATTTTATTTTTATGGGCCGTCATTAAAAAATATTTTGGGCGGTTATACAACGCTTACAGGCAAACCTTTTTTAATGCCGCGCTGGGCGCTGAGTATGGGCGATGCAAATTGTTATAATAAAACGGACAGAAAAAAACAACCGCAAACAACGCCTGCAGTTATCACAACTGTTGCAGATAAATATGTTGAAAATAATATGCCGCGCGGATGGATTTTACCAAACGATGGTTATGGTTGCGGATATGTAAAGTTAGATTCTGTTGTGAACGAATTGGCCAAACGTGGCTTCCACACAGGGTTGTGGACGGAGAACGGCGTTGACAAAATTGCAACCGAAGTAAATAAATATGGAACGCGTTTATGTAAACTTGATGTGGCATGGGTTGGCCCCGGATATAAATATGCGCTTGACGCATGCAAAGCTGCCTATAATGGAATTGAAAAAAACAGTGATGCACGCGGATTTGTTTGGAGCGTGATGGGTTGGGCTGGCACGCAACATTATTCAACTGTTTGGAGTGGAGATCAATCGGGTAATTGGGAGTATATACGTTTTCATATTCCTACTGTTATTGGTTCTGGATTGAGTGCGCAAAATGCTGCAACCGGTGATGTTGATGGAATTTTTGGCGGCAGCGATTCAACATATGTGCGCGACTTGCAATGGAAATGTTTTACACCGGTGTTTATGGTGATGAGTGGCTGGGCAAAAAAAGATAAACAACCATACATTAATGGCGAGCCTTATAATGCTATTAATAGAAAATATTTGCAATTAAAAATGCGCCTCACGCCATATATGTACACGTATTGAAATGAAGCTTATGAAACCGGCGTTCCCGCTGTAAGGGGCATGGTGCTTGAGTTTCCGAAGGATTCGGTTACTTGGGGAAAGCTAACGCAATATCAATTTATGAATGGTGAATGGTTGCTCGTTGCGCCTGTTTATAAAAGTGAAGGCAAGCGCGACAGTATTTATTTACCTAAAGGAAAATGGATTGATTACTGGAATGGTGAAACGATTAATGGAAATATTTGGTTGAATAATTACAATGCACCACTTGATAAATTGCCTGTGTTTGTAAAGGAAGGCGCGATAATTCCCATGTATCCATTAATGAATTTTGATGGTGAAAAATTAGCTGATACATTAACGCTTGATATTTATCCTGCAAAAAAATCTTCGTTTGATTTGTATGAAGATGATGGCATTACACGCGAACACCGCAATGGCGCGTTTGCAAAAACATTAATAGAAGTTGATAAAGAAAAAAATATTTCAATTGTTATTAATACTGCGCGTGGAAATTATAAAGGCCTATATAAACAACGTTCTTATATTTTACAAATCCACGGAAAGGCAGTGCCAAAGCGGGTTTTGGTGAATGGAAAAGTTATTGAAAATTTGTTGTTGAAAAATAATTTTATTAATAAAAATGTGGAAGGATTTTATTTTGATGTGAATGATAGAAATGGAATTGTAAATATTAAAACGAAATTTTTAAATACTTCTATAAAACAAAATATTGAATTGGTTTATTAATAGATGAATAATTACTGATGTACAAGAGTGCGACGCCACTGAAGTTTAATAGAATTTCTATCGCTGGGTTAATAAATATTTATGTAATAATAAAATGTTGTTTGATTAAAAAAAATGAAACAGCATTATTGCAAATTGTTATTAATAAATGACGATGAATATTGTTACTGATGAATTTCTAATTTTGAATCGAGAATAATTTTATACAATTCTTTGTGTGTGGATTTATCGTTTTTATTATCCGATAATAATTGAAAAAGCATCTCCGTAGCTTTTTTGCCTTGCTCATATGGAAACTGCTCAACCGAGGCCAGTGGCGGGTTTTCCATGTAATTATAGATTGGTAAATTGGCAAAACTTACAAACGAAATATCTTTATTAATCTTTACTTTTTCTTTTTTTGCAAATTGAATAGCATCAAGCGCAACATAATCGTTGAAGGTGATTATTGCTGTTGGCCTTGGTTTTAATGCGAGTAAATTTTTGATGGCATTGTGCGTGCTTTGTTTGCTGAGATCAGTTGAAACGATTAATGATTTATCAACTTTTATTTTATTTTTTAATAATGCTTTTTTAAAACCAGACAATCTTTCTTTTGTTGCAAGCATTGTTTGCGGGCCATTAATAAAGCCGATGATGCGGTGTTTTTTCTCTATTAAAAAATCAACCGCTTCTGTTATTCCTTTTTCAAGATTGCAGGAAACGTAGTGTACGTGTGGCATTTCGGGGATGCGATCAAAAAAAACTACGGGAATATTATAATCTTTCAGCGCTTCAAAATGTTCGAAGGTTGTGGTATTTTTTGAAACGGATATTAATAAACCATCAACACGCTGGTTTTTCATTGTATCAACAATTCTTTTTTCGCGATCAAAATCATCATGCGACTGGCCAAAAAGTACATTGTATTTTTTAGTGTTTGCAAAATCTTCAATGCCACTAATTGCAGCAGAAAAAAATGATTCTGCAAGATTTGGAATGATAACGCCGATGGTAAAAGTTTTGCCTTGCTTAAAAAAATAGCAGTTTGATTTGGCTGATAGTTTAATGCTTTTGCGAGTTCCTGCACTTGTGTTTTTGTGCGTAAGCCAATGCTGTGGTGATTGTGCAATGCACGTGAAACGGTTGATGGAGAAATTTTTAATGCTTTCGCAATTTCTTTTATGGTTGGAAGCCTTTTTTCCATGGTGTTTTTGGATTCATATATGATTAACGATCATTTGCTTTTATTAATCAAGCAAAGCAAATGATCGTTATTATAAAATTAAACGGAATTATAATTTGTTTATTCTTTGTCTTTGCCACCAAACAATCTTTTTAAAAAACCTTTTTTCTTTTTTTCGGGTGGCGTTGCATTTTCTTTTTGGTTAGAAGTATTAATGTCTTTCTTTTTATTATCATTGTTTGCTTCATGCAAAACTTTTTCTTCGTCGCCAGATAATTTTGAATCTACGGGAACGCGTTGCGTAGAAGTATCTGTGTATTCATTCGCATTGCCATTGCCTGCATCAACGCCTTCTGCGCCTGGTGGCGGCGTTTTATCAATGATGTTTTGATAATCATACACGCCTTCGGTTTTCATATTTTCAGGCTGCACAAATTTTGCTTGTTTATCAAGCGCTAATGTTTTATCTGCAATTGCTTTGGTAAAAAAATATTCCCAGATAGGCGCGGCTGATGTTCCGCCATTTCCTAATTTCCCATCAAGACTTATAAAACGATCATCACAACCAATCCAAACGCCAGCCAATAATTGCGGCGTATAACCAATAAACCATGCGTCAGAATTTGAATTTGTTGTTCCTGTTTTTCCACCCATTTCTGTAACGCCGATGCGGTTACGCAAACCGGCTGCAGTACCGATGTCTACGGTTCCTTCCATCATTCTGCACATGGTATAAGCTGTTGCCTGGCTAATCACTTCTTTGCGTTCTGAATCAAAACGATCAAGCACATTTCCGTTTTTATCTTCAATGCGTGAAAGATAATAAGGCTTGGAACTAAAGCCACTTGCAGGAAACATCGTGTAGCCCCAAAGCATTTCATATAAAGAAAGATCGCAACTGCCTAATGCGATTGACGGATAAGGTTCAACTTTTGTCGGGATATTAATTTGCTTGATAAAATCTGCAAAACGATCCGGCCCAACCTGTTTAATAATATATGCTGATGCACAGTTTAATGAATAGGCGAGGGCAGTAGCCATTGTTACTGTATCGCCGCGGCCACCACATTTGCCTGCAGCCGGCACCATACCTGAACCAGGAAAATATTGCGCTGTATTTTGCACCAATGTTTCTGGCGTAAAATTTCCTTCTTCTATTGCAAGGCTATACAAAAATGGTTTGATAGATGAACCAACCTGGCGTTTGGTATTAATATTAACGTGATCGTATTTATAGGTTTTAAAATCAATTCCACCAATCCATGCTTTTACTGCGCCGGTAATTGGATCCATTGCGAGGAATGCAGTTTCCAACATTGCGCGTGAATATTTTATTGAATCAAGCGGGCTCATTACTGTATCTTTTTCGCGCTTCGCATTCCATGCAAAAACTTTCATTTGCACAGGTTGATCAAAAGATTTTCTGATGTCTGCATCACTCACGCCATCATCATGCATGCTTTGCCAGCGATCGCTGCTTTTCATGTATCCGTCCAAAACATTTTTATGATCTTTCCAAACCAGTCCTTTTTTTACATTCGATTGCCCTGCTAAAACTTTTTGTAAAACAGGCATGTGTTTCGCCACCGCTTCTTCCGCATATAATTGCATACGCGGATTAATCGTTGTATAAATTTTTAACCCATCTTCATATAAATTATATGCATTTCCTGTCGCCGGATTTTTATGTTCCTTGCACCATCTTTTTAATTCATCGCGAATAACATCTCGGAAATATGGCGCGAGTCCGTTGTTTTCATCAATTCTTTTATAACTGCTTAAATCAATCGGTTTTGCTTTTAACGATGCATATTCAGCTTCTGATAAAAAACTATTTTTATACATCCTGTTCATTACTGTGTTGCGCCTTTCAATGGCCGACTTGGGGTTGCGGCGCGGGTTGTATAAAGTTGGCGCATTAACCATTCCTACCAAAACCGCAGCTTCATCAACTGTTAATCTATCAGGTTCTTTTTGAAAAAATGTTCTTGATGCATTTCTTATTCCATACACATTATCACTGAATGGAACTTTGTTTAAATACAATGCAAGAATTTCTTCTTTAGTAAAATTTCTTTCCAGTTTTATTGCGATGATCCATTCTTTTAATTTTTCTATAAAACGTCGCGCGATATTTTTTGATCCCTGGTCGAGCATATTTTTTGCAAGCTGTTGCGTAATGGTGCTTCCGCCACCATCTCTTCCAAGCTTAACAACGGCGCGCATTACGCTCCATCCGTCGATGCCGGAATGATCATAAAAACGTTCGTCTTCTGTTGAAACAAGCGCATGAATTACATTGGGAGAAATGTCTTTATATTCCACATTGCTGCGGTTGCTTTTGTCTTTATAATATTTTCCCATCGATGTTCCATCTTCTGCATACACTTCTGTAGCAAGCATTATTGAAGGATTTTCCAATTGTTTTAATGATGGAAGCGGCCCAAACAAATCGAAATTGATCATCACAATAAAAACAATAAACACAGTTATTCCGAAAAAAAATAACCGCCAGAAAATGCGCGAAGGTTTAGACATACCGGGAAAAATTAATTTAATAATTGGGAATGATACAACTGCATCAACAAAAACCTTACCCGAAAATAACAAAAGAACCTGCGCAATGAAATAACAGGCTGATAAAATTTACAAAAACTTTTTGCAGCAAACAGTTTTCGTATTAATAATTAAAATTTACCGGGAAAATACGATGATAAAAATTTGAAATAAGCGGGTAAATCTTTATTGTTTTTTAATAAAGAAAGATTATCATCCGTAATAATAATGAATGAATATTTCGCAACAGGCAACCACGGCACAATGTCTCGTGGCGCGGCTTTACGTACTTGGTCGAGGTAAGTTAATGCAGCATTTGCATTTTCAAAACCACTTATCACAACAAGTTTCACCGTATCGTTTAATGCGGAATTATTAATAACCAGCAAACGGTTGTTCACAGATTCATTATCGTATCTGTTGAATGCATTTTTTGTTTCCGTTACATAAACCGGATCAACTTTATTAATAACGATGGCAACAGCATGTGGTTTATCAGGTGTGTAACCAAATACCGATTTTATTTTTGGAAGATTGGCGAGCTGTAATGAATCTGATTTTAATTTTTGCATAACTGCATTAATAGAATCCGATTGCCTTTTCAGTTTTGCAAGATTAATAGAATCGCCTTTCATTTTTTTCATTGCTGCCTGCAAAGAATCCATTTGTTTTCTCATGGCAAACAATTGCGATGAATCCATTTTTATTTTTGCAGATTGTGATGCACTTAACTTCACATCCTGAAATGCTGATTTTAATGAATCTGCTTTTTGCGCAGCAGGCGATAATTGCGTTGTTCTTATTTTTGCTTTGGCAATTTGTTTATCGTCTTCATCTGTTTTTTGTTTGGTTGATGAATCTTTTTTTATCGGATTTGCATCAGCTATATAAACCACAGAATCTTCTTTTGCTCTTTCTATTTTTAAGTTGGTTAAGTAATCTTCAATTTGTTTGCGTCGGCTTAATACATCTAAAAAAGTTTTTGCTTTTGCAGCCATTGGTGTTCCTGCAAAATCGCGGATAATAATATTCAATTCTACTTTTGCGGCGCTGTCATTTCTTTCTTTAATAAAATAAATAGATTCGATATAAAGCAATTGCGGCGTCCAGAATTTTTTACCAAATAAACTGTCTGCTGCTTTCTTTTCTGCAAGCGCTTCTTCAAACCTTCCTTCAATAAATGAATTGTAAATGTCTTCGTATTTTTTTGTGGCCTCCACTTTTGGCGCATTGGTAGAATATACGACAGACGCGGGATTGGTGGCAATAGCCGTAAATTTTCCTTTCGGAAATTGTTGTTTCATTAATTGTAAAATCCTGTTTGCATTTGCTTCATCACCAATCTTTCTGTAGCAATAAAAAAGATTAAATAATGTTTCTTCACGCATTTTTGTTTCCGGATATTTTGCCAACAATTTTTCATACGAATCAATTGCTGCATAATAATCTGGCAAACCTTCCTGGTAAGCTTTTCCAAGCAATGAAAGTGCATGCTCAACAGAGTCGTTTGATACTTTCATTTTTTCCGGCGTTAATGGAAGTTTTGCAAGCAATGCTGCAAAAGTAAATGCTGCAGGTTGTGCATTGTCAGACTTATCATCAACATTTACATCAGCGCCATTTTTATTATTGGCAACTGTTTTTTGTTGTTGAGAAGCAAGCGATGAAACCTGCCAGTTATCTGTGTTTTGCCGATTTCCCCATTTGGATTTAAAACTTGTATAACCCTGCGATTTTAATGACGGGTTATTAAAATACCATTCTGTATTATCAGATGAAGTATTGAACAAACTTGGCGGAGCAGTATTATTATTTGTAAAACTTATTGGCCCGCCAGTCTGTTGTTCTTCTTCTTTTAAACCTTGTTGCTTGCGGATGGAACGGACTAATTTTTTTATGAAAGCATCGCGCTCTGCCTGCGGCATTGCAGCAATGCGTTGCAAACTATCCTGCCTTTCAATAATATTTAATTGAACTACAATTTTATCAAGCGATTTTTTTCTCTCGTTTAATGCTGCAGGATTTTCAACAGCTAGCTGATCATTTACATTAACGCTGTCGTAATAACTTTTTGCAGGTTTATATTTTTTCTGGTTGAAAGCGATATCGCCCAATTGCAAAAACCCTTTATTTTTTTGTGTTGTATTTGGAAGCGCAGCCTTCACACATTTTAATAAATAAGCCTGCGCATCGGCTGTATCATTTCTTTGCAATTCAATTTGTGCAACGGTATAATAAATGATATCGCGGTATTCTTCATAGCGATCTTTTTTCGCCATTTTTACAAGCGCATCGATATTGGTTTTTATAATATCATCGTTGCCTTTATTCTGCCGGATAAAACTTAAGCGCGCATAAACATCAAGCACCGGATCATACGTGTGTGCAAAAACTTTTGCATAAAATATTTTTGCCTGTTCGGTTTTATTAATGCGCTCATACATTTGGCCAATCAAATATTCCCATCTTGATTGTTCGGGTTTATCAGCCGCATTAACAAGCGCTTTTTCCAAATAAAAAGCAGAGCTATCGTATTGTTGCTCCTTGTAAAACCACCATGCCTGCACTTCATTTAAATCTCCTTGCAAACGTTTTGGAAAAAGTGGATCGTGCCTTAATATATCAATCAAACCAGAAGCTTCTGTAATTTGGCAGATTTTAAATTGCCAGTTACAATACTTCCGCCTTTT
>JABDAZ010000047.1:20172-20251 GCA_013288945.1 Bacteroidota bacterium
CCAGATAAAAGATTCGTTGCGGCTCGGCGGCAAACTCATTACTTTTTTTACCAAACTTCTTTTTTCATTGGTAGAAATA
>JABDAZ010000048.1 GCA_013288945.1 Bacteroidota bacterium
GAGTTGGGAACGGTGGCAGTACAACAAATACTGCGGGTGGAGATGGATTAATTATAATAACTTATACACCTCCCGCATGTATAAGTCCTTCAGCTCAGGCAACCTCTCTTAGTTTTCCAACCATAACTTCAACTTCAATCAGCGGTTCTTTTACCGCAGCGACAGGAACTCCTTCAGGATATTTGATTGTGCAAAGCACAAACGCTACCTTAAGTTCCAATCCTGTTAACGGAACAAGTTATGCAGTCGGAGCATCACTAGGCGGTGGAACGGTAGTGCAAGCATCTGCGGCTACTACTTTTACGGCATCTTCTCTAACTTCCAATACAAAATATTATTATTTTATTTTTTCATACAATTCTTTATGTACTGGGCAGCCATATTATTTAACTACTGCTCCTCTTACCAATAATGCTATAACATGCGCTGGCGCTCCAACGATTAATGCGGCGAGTGGTGTAACGAGTGGCGGCTTTACGATAAACTGGACAGCGCCATCTGGTGGAAGTGCCGGTACTATTACTTATACAATTAGCGTGTCATTAACTTCAGGAGGTGCCAACATAGCTGGTTTCCCAGTTTCTGGTTTTACAGGATTGTCTTATGCTGTTACAGGGTTGAACTCAAATACTAAATATTATTATCGTGTAACATCATCCAATGGTATTTGCGGAACTGCTTCTGCTATATCAAATACAACTACAAGTTTTGCATTGTGTACGACACCAACAGCTCCCACAGCTTTGCTATTAACTCCGGGAGTTGTGAGTGTAGTCGGATCATTTACTGCACCGGCAACCGCTCCCACCAATTATTTAGTAATAAGAACTACCTCATCAACCGCGCCAACAGCGCCTACATCAGGAACAATTTACACTGCGGGATCAAATGCCCTTGGCGGATATATAGTATCAACAGGCGCTACTACTGGTTTTACTGATAATGGGCTGAGTGCTTCAACACGGTATTGGTATTGGGTTTATTCTTATAATGCTACAAGCTGTACTGGCGGGCCACTATATTCTTTTACAAACCTTAATGGCAATAGTACCACCTCTGCAGTTTGTGGCACTTACACTATTTATGGTGTAGACAACCAGGGATATATTTATCCTATTAATACCAATACGGCAGCACTACAAACACCGCTTAATTATACACCGGGAGTGGCAACAAATTCAAACGCTTCTAACGCGCTTGGTTACAATGTATCAAATTCAAAATTTTATTATTTTTCCAAAATAACTACCACTGGAGGCGGAGGAACTAACTATAATACAACCTTCACAAGCTATGATGGTGTTAGCACCTATAACACTTTAAGTACGCCTTTCGGCAATGGCGCGGGGCAAACAAATACGGAAAGTGTATTAGGAACCTCAACATTAGATGGTAATGGATTTTATACAATAGATGAAAATGCCCTTATGTGGTATTATAATGTTGGGTCAAATACGTGGACAGAAGTAGTTACCACAAAAATTCAGGATAATTCAGGTAATAATCTTACTTCAAAATTTGCTAATAATTTAAGCGGCGATTTTATAGAAGATGGATATGGCACATTATGGTTATTGTTGGTTAACAGCGCCAACAATACTTATGGTTTATATTATCTTCCATCACCGCCTACAACCGCTGTGGCCAATGTTACAGTTCAGCAAGTAATACCGTATAATACTGCATTGCCTTCAACATTACCTAATAATGAGTTTTTTACCGGAGCTGCATTCGATAATGCAGGTAACATGTTTATTTCAAGCCAGAGCCAATTGTATGAAATTCCTATTGGTGCAACTTCACCCACTTTAGTTGGTTCATTTAGCGGATTAATAAATACAGGAAACACTATTAATGACCTGGGACAATGCACTTATACTTCAAATCCTTTGCCTATTAGCTGGGCGTTTTTCAATGTAACACCACAAAATAATGAAGTGAACCTTGATTGGGGAATTGCACAGGCTTCTAACGTAAAAGGATTTTATGTTGAAAGAAGTGGCGACTCAAAAAATTGGGATACGCTGGGTTTTGTACCATACATCAATGGTAGTTTAAGCTATACTTACAAAGATGCAAGCCCATTGCCAGGATCAAATTATTACCGGATTAATGAGATTGATTTGGATGGAAATAGCAATTACTCTGTAATAAGATTTATTGAGTTCAACAATTTTTCCAGCATATCAGTTTGGCCAAACCCTGCAGTTAATTCAATTCACGTTCAGTACAACGGGAATGGAACCAATATGACAGCCCAGCTTTTTGATGAACTTGGCAGAAATATAAGCAAGTCAAGTATTTCGCAGGGAAACAATACCATTAACCTTGGAAATATTGCTTCCGGAATTTATTTTTTACTGGTTCAGGAAAATAATAAAACAGTGATGTTTAAAAAGATAATTAAAAGAGCCAATTAATATTAATAGAAATATTTTATTTCATTAGCTCATCTAATTTTTTTTCTAAATCATCGCCGCGCAAACCTTTGCCGACAATTTTTCCATCTTTATCCAATAAAAAATTCATTGGTATTCCCTGGATGCCGTATAGTTCTGCAACGCTGTTTTTCCAGCCTTGCAAATCAGAAACCTGGTTCCAGTTGAGGTTATCTTTTTTAATTGCTTCCTGCCATTTATCTTTTTTCTCATCTAAAGAAACGCCGAGAATATCAAAACCTTTTGCATGATATTTTTGAAATGCTTTTACCACATTTGGATTTTCTGCACGGCATGGCCCGCACCAGCTTGCCCAGAAATCAACCAGCACATATTTTCCTTTTAATGATGATAATGCAATAGGTTTTCCATTTGCATCATTTTGCGCAAACTCAGGCGCAGCCTTACCGATATCGGTTTTCTTTGCGATGTCTAACACTGTTTTAATTTTATTTCCGTAATAAGAATTTTGAATTAAAGTATCGAATGAATTATAAATACTATCGAGTTGCCCAACTGCAGGATTGTAAGAAAAATTTTGATAAACCTGCAATGCTGCAACATAAGATGAAGGATGTTGCTTTGCATAATCCTGTATGAAAGTTTTTTCTTTTTTACCAAGTATATCAAAAACTTTTTCCAAACTATCTGTTAAGTGTGTATCTTTTTTTGCACTTGCGAGTTCATACAACTTGCTCAATTTTTCTTCTTCTTCATTAATCGGCTTGCGGCTGGCGATATAACTTTTATATTCATCCTGTGTTGCTGAACCAGTTATTAATGCATCACTCACAGAATCTTTTTTTCCTGTGATATTTATTTTTCCGTTGTCAATAAAAAATCCCAAACGATATTCTTTATTGCCATTATTCGGAATGCCAAGATAACAATATTGAGGTGTTGCAGCTTTGCCTTTAAATGTAAACGTCCCGTTTGAAACCATTGCTGAGTCTGGCTTTTCACCGGCCTGCCTGTTCATCAAATAAACCCAGCCAGAATCAATGCCATCAATTTTTCCTGTAATTGTATATGAAGAATCGTTGTTTGAAGCAACAGATTTTTTTGAATTTGGTTGCTGGCATGCAACTATAGAAATGCAGCAAATAATAGTTATTAATAAATACTTCATCGAAATTTTTTTATAAATGTACGAATGAAAACTTTTAAAGAAAAAGCGTAATTACTCATTGCGCTTTTATTTAATAAATATTTATAATCAATATTAATTCCTCAAAGGCTTGCCACCTTTCAACACACTTTGAATTCTTTCGAGTGTTTTTTTCTCGCCGCACAAACTTAAAAATGCTTCGCGTTCCAAATCTAAAATATATTGCTCGCTTACAAAAGAAGGTTCGCTTAAATCGCCGCCGCACATTACGTACGCTAATTTTTTTGCAACCACCACATCGTGATCAGTTGCATAATTCCCGCGCCACATGCCATGTATGCCAGAATACAAAGTGCCCAACACCGAACGTCCCATTACTTTTACATCTTTTCTTTGCACAGGCATTATATATCCGTCATCATACATTTCTATCACTGCATTTTTTGCTTCAGCAATTCTTCTGCCTTGATTAATACTTACAAAATCTTTTCCTTTTCTTAATATGCCGAGATCAAAAGCTTCATACGCAGAGGTAGAAACTTTTGCAGTAGCGATAGTTAAAAAACGGTTTTTAAGGTTGATGGTTTCCGGTTCATCTTCATGCATTTCATCTGATGCGCGCATGGTAAATTCTTTAGTGCCGCCGCCTCCGGGGATTAATCCAACGCCGAGTTCAACCAAACCAATATATGCTTCTGCAGCAGGAATAACTTTGTCAGAATGCAAACTTAATTCGCATGCGCCGCCAAGGGTTAATGCGTGCGGTGCAGTAACGACAGGTATTGCAGAGTAACGTGCACGCATCATCGTGTTTTGAAATTGACGAACTGCCATATCCAGTTCATCATATTCCTGTTCAATCGCCAACATAAAAATCATCCCCACATTTGCGCCAGCGCTAAAGTTTGCACCTTCATTTGCAATCACCAATCCTTTATATTTTTCTTCTGCAATGCCAATTGATTTATTAATACCTTCCAGCACTTCGCCGCCGATGGTTCCCAATTTTGTGTACCATTCCAATCCTAAAACATCATTGCCCAAATGATATAAATGGCATGCGCTGTTTTTCCAAACCGTTTCATTTTCAAAATTTTTCATCACAATAAATGCATCGCCGCCAGGAATTATTTTGTATGATTTTGTAATCACATCATAATAAAAACGCTTTCCGTTTTCAACTTTATAAAATGTTTTTGCACCACTTGCAATCATCTCATCAACCCATCCCGCAACCACGAAACCCGCATCACGCATCTTCTTCGCAGTCGCTTCCACACCAAACACATCCCAGCTTTCAAACGCCCCAATTTCCCAGCCAAAGCCAGCCATCATTGCATCATCCACACGATAAATTTCATCTGCAATTTCAGGTATGCGGTGAGAGATATAAGAAAATAAACTGTAATGAAACTGACGATAAAATTCGCCGGCTTTATCAGTTCCGTTTATTAATATTTTTAATCTTGATTTTAAATCATCAACTGGTTTTGCAGTTTCAACGGTTACGAATTTGGGTTTCTTGCGTTCGCCATATTCAAGCGTTTGTAAATTCAAAGTCAGTATTTCTTTTTCACCAGATTTGCTTTTTGTTTTTTTAAAAAAACCTTGTCCTGTTTTATCGCCGAGCCATTTATTATCAACTATTTTTTCCAGCCAGGATGGAACAATGAAAGTATTTTTCGCTTCATCATTCGGACAATTTTCATAAACACCTTTGGCAACTTTCACCAACGTATCAATGCCAACAACATCTGCAGTGCGGAACGTTGCAGATTTTGGACGGCCAATAATCGGCCCTGTTAATGCGTCTACTTCATCAATATTTAAATTCAATTTTTCAACCAAATTAAAAATTGACATGATGCTATAAACACCAATTCTATTGGCAATAAATGCAGGCGTGTCTTTACAAAGCACTGTTGTTTTTCCAAGATATAAATCTCCGTAATGCAATAAAAAACCTATTACTTCCGGATCTGTAAAAGGTGTTGGAATAATCTCCAATAATTTTAAATAACGTGGCGGATTAAAAAAATGCGTTCCACAAAAATGTTTTTTAAAATCATCGCTTCTTCCTTCTGCCATCAAGTGAATGGGAATGCCCGAAGTGTTGGATGTGATAAGCGTTCCGGGCTTTCTGTATTTTTCAACTTCGGTAAAAATGGATTGTTTAATATCCAATCTTTCAACCACCACTTCAATTACCCAATCGTAATTGGAAATATCTTTCATGTTATCGGTAAAATTTCCCGTAGTAATTTTTTTGATAACATCTTTTGTATATAAAGGCGAAGGGTTTGATTTCACAACAGCAGCCAATGCTTCATTAACAATTCTATTTTTTACAGCGGGATGATCAAGTGATAATTTTTTTGCAATTTCTGCATCGTTCAATTCCTTTGGAGCAATATCAAGCAACAAAACCTGCAAACCTGCGCCTGCAAAATGACATGCAATCCGTGAACCCATTACACCACTTCCAAGCACTGCAACTTTTTTAATAATGCGGTTTGACATATAGCAATTTTTAGAGAAATAAAATTAGTTAGTTAAACAACCATTTACTGTGAAATTAATAAAAAAATACTTTACGTATTATATTAAGGCATTAATAAAATTGAAAATTATTTTTTAAGAAACAGATGATCCCGCATTTATATTTTCATCCGGATTTACAAAATGAAGTTTGCCGTTTTCATCTTCTGCCATTAATATCATTCCGTTACTTTCGATGCCGCGCATTTTTCGCGGAGCAAGATTTGCAACAACAACAACCTGTTTATTAATAATTTCTTCCGGCTTAAAATGCAAGGCAATACCGGAAACGATTGTTCTTTTTTCAAAACCCAAATCAACTTCCAGCTTTAATAATTTATCAGCTTTCTCAACTTTTTCTGCATTAATAATTGTCCCGACTTTCAAATCAAGCTTCGCAAAATCTTCATAAACTATTTCAGGTTTTACAACTGCAACCTGTACTTCATTTTCTTTTTTGCTTTCTTCAATTTGCTTTTTGCTTTCGGCATTTTGCATAGAACCTTTTTTTAATTTTTCAACCTGCGCTGCAATTTCTTCCGTTTCTATTTTACGAAATAATAATTCAGGCGCGCGCAAACTGTAACCAACACTCAGCAATTTTATTTTACCGGCATTTTCCCAATCAAGCATTTTATCAACCACTTTTAAAAGGTGCAATATTTTTTTTGAAGTAGCTGGTAAAAACGGATTAATAAGAATGGAAAGATTAGCCGTTAGCTGCAAACAAATATGCAAACAGTTGTCAATTAATTTTTGATTCAATTCACTTGTGCCTTGTTCATTATCGTTTGAAACTTTTTTCCAAGGCTCTTTTTCCTGCAAATATTTGTTTCCTTTTCTTGCCAAATCAATCACTTCAAACAATGCATCGCGAAATTTATATTCTTCAATTAATCGTTCAACATTTGTGGCAGCTTGCTGAATATTATTAATCAATTTTTGATCTGCTTCATCCAAAATATCTGCATGCAATGGCGGCACTTTTCCCTTGCAAAGTTTGTGCATTAATACCATTGCTCGGTTCACAAAATTTCCGAAAATAGCAACCAGCTCACTGTTGTTTCTATCCTGAAAATCTTTCCATGTAAAATCATTATCTTTTGTTTCCGGCGCATTTGCACAAAGCACATAACGCAGCACATCTTCACAACCCGGAAAATCTTTTACATACTCATGCACCCACACTGCCCAGTTGCGCGAAGTGGAAACTTTTTCACCTTCAATATTTAAAAATTCATTCGCAGGCACATTATCCGGCAACACAAAATTTCCATGCGCTTTTAACATCGATGGAAAAATAATACAATGAAAAACGATATTATCCTTGCCAATAAAATGAACCAGTTTTGTATTTTCTTTGCACCAGTAATCCGCCCATTTATCTGTCAATTCTTTTGTTGCACTGATATAACCAATCGGCGCATCAAACCAAACATATAAAACTTTTCCTTCTGCATTTGGTAATGGAACTTTTATTCCCCAGTTGCTGTCGCGCGTCATGGCGCGTGGCTGCAAACCGTTATCCAGCCAGCTTTTGCATTGGCCGTATACATTATTTTTCCATTCTTTATGATCATTAATAATCCATTCCTTCAACCACGGTTCATAATTTTGTAATGGAAAAAACCAATGCGTAGTTTTCTTTTTTACAGGCGTTGCATCGCTTAATGTGCTGCGCGGATTTATTAATTGATCAGGGCTTAATGAAGTGCCGCAATTTTCACATTGATCACCATACGCATTCGGATTTCCGCAAACCGGGCAGGTGCCAACAATATAACGATCAGCCAAAAATGTTTTTGCTTTTTCATCATAAAATTGTTCGGTTTCTTTTTCTTCAAACAAACCTGCATCATACAATTTGGTAAAAAAACCAGAAGCCGTTTCATGATGAATTTTATTAGAAGTACGCGAAAAAATATCAAAAGAAATATTCATCTGCGCAAAACTTTCTTTGATCAAATCATGATATTTATCAACCACCTGTTGCGGCGTAATATTCTCCTTCATCGCACGGATTGTAATAGGCACGCCATGTTCATCCGTTCCACTTACAAATTTTATATCGCGTTTTTGCGCGCGCTGGTAACGCACGTAAATATCCGCTGGCAAATAACAACCCGCCAAATGCCCGATATGCACCGGCCCGTTTGCATAAGGCAAAGCCGCAGTAACCAATATTCTTTTATAATCTGTCATTCGAATTTTATTAATAGATTAAAAAGTAAAAAGTCAAAAATAAAAATCCAATGAGTATCATTAGTTTTCTATTTTCTACTTTTTACTTTTTACTTTTTACTTTTTACTTTTTACTTTTTACTTTTTACTTTTTAAAGATTGCAAAAATAAACATTAATATCAACCAATCTCAAAATCACTATTTTCAAATAACTTTATAATAATGAACCGTAAAAAATTTCTTTCATCAATATTAATAGCTGGCGCCGCAATTCCTGTAGTTGGTAAAAAAAATATTTATCAAAATGATTATGATAAACCAATCATTATCCCAAAATATTTGAGTGCTGGAGATGTAATTGGCATCACTTGCCCTGCGGGATTTATTACTGATAAAGAAATACAACCAGCCGTTCAGCAAATGCAAAACTGGGGATTTAAAGTGCGCGTTGGAAGTACAGTCAATAAACGCGATTATACTTTTGGTGGAACTGATGATGAACGTGCAAACGATTTTCAGCAAATGCTTGATGATGATTCTATCAATGCGATCATGTGTGCGCGCGGCGGTTATGGCTCTGTGCGCATTATTGATAAACTGGATTTTACAAAATTTATTAATAAACCAAAATGGATAATTGGTTTTAGTGACATCACCGTTATACATTCCCACCTTAATCGGAATTTTAATATTGCTTCCATTCATTCAAAAATGTGCAACAGTTTTCCGGATGATTTTAGCAAAGCAGAACCAGCGCAAATTGATTCTATTATTTCCATCAAACAAAGTTTGGTTGGAGAAAAAATGAAATATAGTTTTTTACCAAACATTAATAACAAACCCGGAAACGCAGCAGGCGCGCTGGTTGGCGGCAATTTGAAAACTTTGGAATCACTTTCCGGAAGTAAGTCTGATATTAAAACTGAAAACAAAATTTTATTTGTAGAAGATACCGGCGAATATTTATACAGCATCGATCGTATGTTCTGGAATTTAAAAAGAACAAATAAACTTTCTAATTTAAAAGCATTAATAATCGGTGGTTTCAAAGTAAAGCCAGATGAAGCCGGCGAAGATTTTGGCAAAACGATTTATGACATTGTGTTGGAAAAAGTGAAAGAATATAATTACCCGGTTTGTTTTGATTTTCCGGTTGGCCATCAAAAAACAAATTATGCATTAAAATGCGGAGTGAACCACACACTTAGCATTAATAACACCGAATGTTTTTTAAAAGAAATTTAAATGATTATTGTTCCCAAATATTTACAAAAAGGTGATACAATCGGCATCGTTTGCCCTGCAGGATTTATGGCATCGGATAAAATACAAACCTGTATTAATACACTTCAAAACTGGGGTTATAAAATAAAAATTGGCAACACGATAAACAGCGTTTCACAAAATTATTTTTCTGGAACTGATGAAGAAAGGTTAGCCGATTTTCAGCAAATGCTTGATGATGATAATGTGCACGCAATCCTCTGCGCCCGCGGTGGTTACGGCATTAGTCGCATTATTGATAAAATAAATTTTACGAAATTTAAAAAGAAACCAAAATGGATTATTGGTTTTAGTGACGTTACTGTTTTGCATGCACACATTAATAGCAATTATAAAATTGCAACATTACATGCGCCGATGGCTTCTGCGTTTAATGATGATGGTTATAAAAATGAATTTGTTTTATCATTAAAAAATACATTGGAAGGAAAGAAAAATAAATATCAATGTGCTATAAACGCATTGAATAGAAAAGGCGAAGCGACAGCCGAATTAATTGGTGGCAATCTTACATTATTGGCACACCTTATCGGTTCATCTTCTGATATAAAAACAAAAAATAAAATTTTATTTATAGAAGATGTGGGGGAATATTTATACAATATAGATCGCATGTTTTACCAGTTAAAACGCAGTGGCAAACTGGATAAATTAGCAGGATTAATAATTGGTGGTTTTACAGATTTAAAAGATACTGATCGCCCGTTTGGAAAAACCATTTATGAATTGATTGATGATGTTGTGAAAGAATATAATTACCCGGTTTGTTATAATTTTCCGGTGAGCCATGCAAAAGAAAATGTTGCATTAAAAGTTGGCTGCACTTATCAGTTAAAAGTTGCTAAAAATAAAGTAACGCTCCAGGAATAGAAGCTTGGTTTTGTTAATGTTACTTCTGCAAAAAACTTTTGCAATTTTTCATTTTCACAAAGCAGTTATTTGTCATCAATATTATTGATTGATTTCAATATGCAATAGATTTGCTTTATAATGACATTTACCCAATTGGAATATATTATCGCGATTGACACATACAGGCATTTTGCAAATGCGGCGGAACATTGTTTTATAACGCAGCCAACGTTGAGTATGCAGGTGCAAAAGCTCGAAGAAGAATTGGAGATTAAAATATTTGATCGCAGCAAACAACCTGTTATCCCAACAGAAGCCGGAACAGAAATCATTGAACAGGCGCGCCGCATTTTATCTGAGAAAAAAATGATGGCTGAAATTGTGCAAATAAAAAAAGGCACATTAACAGGCGAATTGCGCATCGGAATTATACCAACATTAGCGCCTTATTTGTTGCCGTTGTTTGTACAAAATTTTTCAAAAAAATATCCACAGATAAAATTAATTGTAAATGAAATAATGACGGAAAATGTTATTTCAAGATTGCGTGAAGGCCGCATTGACGCTGGTATTTTAGTAACGCCTTTACAGGAAAATGGCATTAAAGAACATGTTCTTTTTTATGAAGAACTGGTTGCATATGTTTCAAAAAAGAATGGCGTTTATAAAAAAAATTATTTGCTTGCGCAAGATATTGATCCAAATAAATTATGGTTGCTTGAAGAAGGACATTGTTTCCGATCGCAGATTGTAAACTTGTGTGAGTTGCGTAAAGCCAGCCGCGAAGGAAGCCATTTTGAATACGAAGCAGGAAGCATTGAAACGCTGCGCAGAATGGTGGAATTAAATGATGGCATTACTATTTTGCCAGAGCTTGCAACGATGGATTTAAATAAGCGGCAATTGCAATTGATAAGGCATTTTAAAAACCCTGCGCCCATGCGCGAAGTAAGTTTGGTTGTGCACCGCGACTTTGTAAAGCAGCGCCTGATGCAGGTTTTAATTCAGGAAATTATTAATGCCGTTCCCGAAAAAATAAGGAATAATAAAAGTTTGTATGTGGTACCTGTTTAATGATCGTGTTTTTTTAATCAATCGTATTAATAAATTTAATTGCCATTCATTAACCTTAATAGATTAATCATTTAATTTAGCGGCATGAATGGTGTTAAGAAAATTTTATTGTCGTTGCTGGGCGAAAAAAAATATCTTTCCCTGCTTGCAAATTCTTTTCAAAAAATATATAAAACAGAATTGCCGGGCAAAGATTACCAGGATGTTTATTTCTTAAAAAATATAATTGAGCCCGGAAATTACTGTGTTGATATTGGCGCGCACCTAGGATATTACACCGGCGAATTAAGCAGGCTTGTTGGTGCAAATGGAAAAGTAATTGCGATTGAACCGATGAGCAAATTCAATAAAACACTGGAAAATTTATTGCGGAATAAAAACATTAATAACGTTATATTAAAACAGGTTGCACTTGGCGGCGATGGTGAATTTGTTGAGATGGGAATTCCTGAGGTAAACAATATGAAGAAGTTTGCTTATGCACGTGTAAAGGAAATCAGCCAGGAGTTTGAGTATATCGAATCAGAAAAAGTGAAGAATGAAAAAGGCGATAATTTATTTAAAGATTTGCCGCGTTTGGATTTTATAAAATGCGATGTGGAAGGTTTGGAAGTTGCTGTTTTTTCATCAATGATGCAAATTTTGGAAAGACATCATCCAACACTTTTATGCGAGCTTGGCGATATTAAAGATCGTATTGCATTGTATGAAATGATAAAACATTTTGATTACGATGTGTATATTTTAAAGAATAAAAAATTGCATTTGCTTGATGTAAATGCTGAAGAAAGGCCAATCTCGCACAATCATTATTTTATTACAAAACAGCGCGCAGAAAAACTAAAACAGTTTATTAATGGTTAAGTAAAAAATAAAAATTAAAAAATAAAAAACTTGCGCTTTGAACTTGTGTCTTGAATTCTTAATCCTGGATTTTGTTTTTTGTATTTTAGATTTTAATCTTGTGCCTTGAATCTTGAACTTTGATTTTCTTTGATCCAAGAATCTGTTCCGCCGCGAAGATTAATAAGATTGGTAAACTTAAATTTTTCTTCCAACCGTTGAATGGCAATCTGGCTTCTTATTCCTTTTTTGCAATAAATAATTACAGGCTTATTAATGGAAATTTTTTCAACATGATCCATTAATTCTGAAAGTGGCATTAATGTGCCACCAATGTTGAAAGCCGCGTGTTCATTGGCTTCGCGCACATCTATTAACTGAAAATCTTCTTTATTAATAATTTTTTGCTGTAAAGAAAACGGGGAAATTTCCTGCATAATTAATAACAACTATTATACTTCTGCTTCTGTTCTTTTTAAATTAAAATTTGGAATTGGGGAAACGATTAACGGAAATTTTTCAACCGTCACGTTTGATGGATCGAGCCCGAAACCACGTTCTTCTGAAAGGCTTAATTCTTTTACCCAGAAATATAATTTCATAACCACGCGTTCAAAAAATGGCAACTCATTATCCTGGCTCAAATATTTTTCCATCACAATAAATTGAAAATCTCCAACAACATTATTGCGTTCCAAAGATTCATAACGGCTGGTAATATTTACTTCTTTATTGTTTACCAAATCCTCCACCACTTTGCGAAACATTAAATTAATTTTTGGTTCCATCCTAAAACCCAAACGAAATTCAACACGTATAATATCGTTCGGAATAATGTGATCAACAGAATATTCAGCTGTGTATGGATCATCCAACGTATCAACATGTATGAACCAATAAATATCTGCGCGCTTCGGTTTTTTATTTAAAATAGAATAGATGATTTTATGTTCAATTTCTTTCGGGTTGTTAGCGCTCGTCATGTAAACCAGGTGTGTCGCGGCTTTCGGCACAGTGCGGTCGTTACTCAATTCCTGTATTTGTGGAATATAATGTTCCATGCGCACAAATTCTACATAGCGGTTTTTGATTTTTCGCGCGCGGTGCCACACATACATTATCGTAAATAATCCCCCAGCAACTATTAATGTTACAAAACCTCCGTGTGGAAATTTATCCAAGTTGGCAACAAGAAAACTTAATTCAATCGTTAAATAAACTGACAGGTATAAATAGATTAATAACGAATTTGTTCGGTGAGAAATTAAATAGTTGGCAAACAGAATAGATGTAGCAAGCATACACAAAGTAATTGCCAAACCATACGCCGCTTCCATGTGCGAAGAACTTTGAAAATATAAAGTGATGCCGCAGCAACCAACAAATAATAAAAAATTAATTGCAGGAATATACAATTGGCCTTTTTCTTCTGTTGGATAACTGATGCGAAATTTCGGCCATAAATTAAGCCGCATACTTTCACTTATTAATGTAAACGATCCGCTTATTAATGCCTGGCTCGCAATGATTGCTGCTGCAGTTGCAATAATAATTCCCGGTATTAAAAACCATTGCGGCATTATATTGAAAAAAACATTGCCTGTAGTAATGTTGAAAAATTTTCCATTATGCGTTGCCAGCAACCATGCGCCTTGCCCGAGATAATTCAGCAACAAACATGTTTTTACATACACCCACGATATGCGGATATTATTTTTGCCACAATGCCCGAGATCGGAATACAACGCTTCTGCACCTGTTGTACATAAAAACACAGCGCCCAAAATCCAGAAACCTTTATGATAAGTCGTTAATAATTCAATGGCATAATATGGACTGAATGCACGGAAAATTTGCAAATCATCCATCAGGTGGCTGCAACCCAATACTGCAAGCATGGCAAACCAAATAAACATTATCGGCCCAAATAATTTGCCGATAGAATCTGTACCAAATTGTTGCAGAAAAAATAAAATCGCCATTATACCAAGCACTAAATAAACGATGGTAGATTGCTCGATATCTTTAAATGCAGCCATCTGCCGCAAGCCTTCAATGGCGGATGTTACAGAAATCGGAGGCGTAATCATTCCATCTGCAAGCAGCGCTGCGCCACCAATCATTGCAGGCAAAACGAGCCATCTTTTCTGCCTTCTTACCAATGCGTATAAAGAAAAAATGCCGCCCTCGCCATTGTTATCGGCTTTTAAAGTAAGCCATACATATTTAACGGTGGTTTGTAAAGTCAGCGTCCAAATGATGCACGATAATGCACCGAGAATCAGTTTTTCTTCAATCCTTCTTCCGTTAATAATAGCGTTGAGAACATACAATGGAGATGTGCCAATATCTCCGTAAATAATACCTAATGCAATAACTAAATTGGCGAATGTTACTTTGTTAATCTGTTTGCTCACGGCGGAATCAGTTAAAATATTTCTTACCGGGGAACGGTTTTATTAATAATAATTGTGCCATATAAAACTTTACGGCTTTGCAAAGGTATTAGTAAATAAATTAATTAAGATGCACCAATATTTTTAAGAAAAATCATTTAACCACAAGGCAACTTTTTGTGCATATACATTGTATTAATGATTAGTTGCGTAATCAATTTGCCGTTTTGCCGGCAGCGTTGCATTAAACTTTTAACTAAATTACAACCAGATTTCCGGCTCAAAAGCCATTTAAAATTAAAGTAATACAAGCTATGAAAATATCTCTGAAAAGCTTATTGCCATTATGTTTTTTCATCGTTCCTGTAATTGCTTTTGCGCAAAAAATAGTTTACTCAGAACCAGAACGCGATGATAACCGCAGAACAAATTTTGAAATTATCGGCAAAATAAGCGGCAACTTTTTGGTTTTTAAAAACAACCGAAACGACAATGCCATTTCTGTTTATGACAACGATATGAAATTGCTGCAGCGCGTTAACCTCGATTTTATTCCCGACAGGTATATTAATGTTTATTTTGTTCCGTACAGCGATCATTTTTATATGTTTTATGAATACCAGCATAAAAACATCGTTCATCTTGCCATGGTAAAAATGGATGGTTTTGCAAAAAAATTGAATGAACCAGCAGATTTAGATACTACGCAAATCGGGCTTACATCAAGCAATAAAATTTATACAACCATTTTTAGTGAAGACAAACAACGGATAATGCTGTTTAAAATAAACAGCAAAAATTCTAAAAATTTTTTGTTTACCACTTTTTTGTATGATGGAAATATGGAACTGCTCGACAGGCACCGTATTTATTTACCGATGGAAGAAAAAGAAAACAGCTTTACAGATTTTTCGCTTGATAATGATGGTGAGCTGGTGTTTGCAAAATTTTTAAACAGCAGCGGCGGCGACTATATTACAAGGGTAAATATGGTTACCAAAGGCCCGCTTGCAGATACTTTTTCAATTAAAGATGCAGGAACGCAGGATCATATTTTGGATGAACTGAAAATTAAAGTTGATAATACAAACAAGCGCTACATATTAACCGGTTTTTATTACAAACAAAAAAGAGGAAATATTGAAGGTGCATATTCTTTGCTATGGGATAAAGTGAGCGATACAAGAATTAAAGAAAGCTTCGCCGCTTTTACTGAAGATTTGAGATCGGTTGCAAAAAGTTCCGAGTCAAGCATCAAGTCTGCGTTTAATGATTTTTTTATTAAACAAATTATTACAAAACGTGATGGCGGATATATATTAATCAGCGAAGCAGAATATTCTACTTCGCGCGGCGGTTATTTTAATCGCTGGGATTATATGAATGGCTACAATCCTTACATGGGACCGGGTTTTGGTGGTTATTATGGTTCTCCATTTTATGGCAACCGCTATGGAAATTATAATGGAAACACAGCCATGCGCTATCATGCAGAAAATTTGATGATTGTATCTTTTGATAAAGATGATAATGTAGAATGGAGCAATGTAATTCCCAAAAGCCAGTATGATGATGAAACGGACAATATGATTTCCTATCAATTGATGAATACCGGCGGCGAACTGCATTTTTTATACAATCAATATGAAGGCCGCAACCTTTTATTAAACGATCAAAGTATTGCGCCCGATGGAAAAATTACGCGCTACCCAACTCTTAAAAATTTAGACAAAGGCTACGAGTTTATGCCAAGGCACGGAAGGCAATTAAGCGGCAAACAAATATTAATACCCTGTTTATACAGGAACTATCTTTGTTTTGCAAAAGTTGACTTTTAAAAACCTGTTTGGTGATTGGTATCTTTAAACAAAAAAACCCCGGCAATGCGCTGCTGCTTTTGGTGTATGCACTGGTATTAAAATTTCCGGTGTTTATACATCACGTTTTGCCTGTGTTGCATAAAGAAGACAATTATTTATACCGCATAATTTTTAATGCGCTCGATGCTTTTTTTCATGATTCGCCAATTATATTTTCCATTTTTACTTTCTTATTAATATTTACGCAGGCAACATTATTCAACCGCATTTGCAATTACCAGAAAATTTTACCAAAGCCAAATTTTTTGCCCGGTATGTCTTATATTTTGGTAACTTCTTTATTGCCCGACTGGAACCATTTTTCTGCACCATTATTAATAAATTCTTTATTAATATGGATTTGGTATAAAATGGTTGCGCTCTATAATAACAATCGCCCGGAACCGGCAATTTTTAATATCGGCGTATTAACGGGCATCGTTACATTGTTATATGTGCCTGCGTTGTTTTTTCTGCTGCTCGTTTTTTTCTCGTTATTAACCATGCGGCCTTTCAGGATAAAAGAATGGTTGATGGGTTTACTTGGTTTTACTTTTCCATATTATTTTTTGTTCATTATTTTATACATCACCAACAATTGGAAATGGAAAAATATTGTTCCTTCCATAACCATCACATTGCCCGGAATGCCGCATTCCATCTGGGTTTCATTCGGTTTTATATTGCTCGTTGTTCCGTTTATGATTGGAGGATATTTTGTGCAAGGGAATTTAAATAAGATGCTGATCCAGGTTCGCAAAAGCTGGAGCTTATCATTATTATTTTTACTCGTTGCTTTGTTTGTAATAATAATAAACCATGCAGATTCATACGAAAACTGGATTGTAATTGCAATGCCTTTTGCGGCTTTTCATGCCGCGGCTTATTATTATGCGCCCAATAAAAACCTGCCATTAATATTGCATTGGATAACGTTTGCTTTTATTATCCTCATTAATTATGTGGTTTGAGTTTTACGGTTAATAAGGATATTGTTACCTTTATCTTTCTTTTCAAAATAATTATTAATATGAAATTTGGAGTAGTTGTTTTTCCCGGTTCCAATTGCGATCGCGATATGCAGGATGCATTACAATATGATTTGAACCAGGAAGTGATAATGCTTTGGCATAAAGAAAAAGATTTGAGCATGTTTGATACAGAAGATTGTATCGTGTTGCCTGGCGGGTTTAGTTATGGCGATTACATGCGTTGCGGCGCCATCGCACGTTTCAGCCCGATGATGCAAAGTGTAATCGAGTTTGCAAACAAAGGCGGCAATGTGCTGGGAGTTTGTAACGGTTTCCAGATTTTGTGTGAAGCGCATTTGCTTCCCGGCGTTTTATTAAGAAACGCAAACCAGCAATTTATTGGTAAAAATATTTTTATAAAAGAAGAAAACGGGCAACCATTAATGATTCCCATTGCGCATGGCGAAGGAAGGTTTTATGCAGATGAAAAAACGCTGGATGATTTGGAAAAAAACAACCACGTCATTTATAAATATTGCGATGAAAATGGAAACATTAATAACGTTGGAAACCCAAATGGTTCATTAAGAAATATTGCAGGCATCCGCAATGCAAACGGAAATGTAATTGGCATGATGCCGCATCCTGAAAGAGCATGTTCTGAAAATTTGGGTAATGTTGATGGTAAAATTATTTTGCAATCGTTGTATCTTAACAAAGCAATTGATAATGCAAAGCTGGAAAAGCAATTGGCAAATATTTAAACTTTTGTTAGCATCTGTTGCAGCAACTTTGCCGTTATTGAATAATCAACCTGAAAAAATTATGAAACAATATTTACTTCTTTCTTTCGCAATATTAATCGCAACATTTTCATTTGCGCAATCAAGCAAACAAGTTCAGTGGAACTATACCGTAAAGAAAATTGCAGACAAAACTTACGAAGTACATTTAGCTGCAACCATTAATGGCGATTATCATTTATACGCGCAGGATGCAGGCGGAGAAGGGCCTGTAGCTACTTCATTTACATTTTCTCCAAACCCGTTAATAACATTTAACGGCAAAGTAAAAGAGCAGGGAAAACTAATCAGTAAATATGAAACTGCATGGAAACATGACGTGAAATATTATGAAAAAACGGTTGACTTTGTACAGATAATAAAATTAAAAGCAAATGTGAAAACAGATTTAGCGGGCAAAGTGGAGTTTATGGTTTGCAACGATAAACAATGTTTGCCACCGGCTGATGTAGATATAAAAGTTAATGTTGGCGGATAGTCGGCAATGCGACCAATTATAAAATTTTAAAACGAGTTCTTTGTATGAAAGGCTCGTTTATTTTTTTAATAATGTTTTTATGAAACTAATTCGGCTTATTTCTTTTCTTCTTTTATTAATAACTTTTTCATTCGCAAACGCACAAGATAGTTCTGCATTTAAATGGAATGCAAGCAGCAAAAAAATTGCTAATGGCGAATATGAAATTTCTTTTAAAACAAAAGCAACAAACGGCTGGCAATTGTATGCGCCCAATCAAACAATAAGTGATATTCCTGCTGCGCAATTATTGTTTTCAGATTCATCAATTGTTGTTGAAAAGGTTTATAAAGAAGTTGGTATTAATAAAACTATCACCAGTAAAATTTTTGATAATGCATCATTTAAAATTTATGAAAGCGATGTAGAATTTATCGCAACTATAAAAATTAAAGGAACAGTTCCTGCAAATTTGATTGGCACTTTTAAATATACTTATGGAAAGGCAGAAGAATTTTACCCATTAATAGCTTATCAGTTTTCTGTTCCGTTGGAAGGCGGCGTTGCAGCAACAACAAGAATAAAAATTAAAAGTTTTGATCTCAAAAATCCTGTAAGCAATTGTGGTGATGAAAGCACCGAAGGCAAAGGATTAACAAGTATTTTTTTACTTGGATTGGTTGGAGGTTTTATTGCATTGCTTACGCCGTGCGTGTTTCCATTAATACCATTAACGGTTTCTTTTTTTACAAAACGCGCAGCCAGCAGGCAAAAAGGAATTGCAAATGCAATGCTCTATGGTTTTTTTATTTTTCTTATTTATGTATTATTAAGCCTTCCATTTTATTTGCTGGATGCAAACCCGGAAATACTCAATAACATTTCAACAAACGTTTGGCTCAACCTTATTTTCTTTGTCATCTTCGTTGTATTTGCGATTTCATTTTTTGGTTATTTTGAAATTACATTACCAGGAAGCGTTGCAAACAAAGCAGATGAAAAAGCGGGCGTTGGAAATATTGCTGGCATATTTTTTATGGCACTTACATTGGCGATTGTTTCGTTCTCATGCACTGGTCCAAT
>JABDAZ010000049.1 GCA_013288945.1 Bacteroidota bacterium
GACAGTGGTTTGATTATTTGTACTGTCCTGATCGCCCGGTAAATTTGTTGTGCTTGTAATTGTATACGTTGTTCCTGCAACAGCATTAAATGTTGATTGATACGTGTAAGAAATAATGCTGTATGCCGGAATTGTATCAGGATAAACAAAATTTAAATTGGCAATTACTGTGTTGCCTGCTTTAACGGTTGTATTAATCGGAACATTTATTAATGGATTTGATCCAAGGTTCCTGATCATCACCGTTACCAGTTGTGAATCGTTGGCACATGATGCGCCAACCGGTGAAATAATTCCTGTAACACCAATATCATTGGAAGGGCTTACAACTTGTATAGAGTAATCTTCTGTTTCACCTTTACCATAACTTCCGCAAGGTTGCACATCACTAGCGTTGCTCGTTTCTTCTGCAACAATGCGCATTAATGTAGAGCTTCCAATCGTTAACCCTGCAGGAACAGTTATGGTTCCGGTAAATGTTCCGTTGCCATTAATAACACCACTTTGTGCAACCAATTCATTTGCGTCGGTAAATGTTCCGTTATTATTATAATCAATATAAACCTTCACTATTTTATTGGCAATAGATGCATCGCAACTGCTGAGTTTTATGCTAATCGGCAACACTTGTTTTGGCTGAATCTGTGCTGTCAAGTTTGAATAATTTGTGTACGTTGTACAACCGGCAGGGTTTGCATTTTTTAGGTTACTAAAAGTTACACTGTCAATGCGTGTGCCTGCGCTGCTTGTTGCAGCCGATGTACAATATGCACCGCCACCAATGCCACTAAGTATTAATGAATAGGCTTGCTGGCCCCTTTGCAAAGTTCCTTTGTGCGTTATTTTGATGGCATAAGTTTGTCCGGGGACAGCGTTATTAATAACAATTTTTTCAACGTTGTTTAATGAATCATCGCCGGCAACTGCTGCGTTGGCAGGCTTTGTCCTGTCTAAAGTATAAGGCATGTAAGTTGCGCTGCCACTGGTTATGCGCAAATCCAAATCATTCACTAACTTTTTTGTGTGGTTGTTTAAAATGTTTACTTCATCAACAGCAGCTTTTGGATCTGTCCAGCTAATTGTTGCAACCAACGGCCCTTTTCCTGATGCAACAACATTCAAAGTATAGCTCGTTCCGTTGACTAAATTATTTTCATAAATTTTTTGATCCGGATTCGAAACCATCGAATCCGATGTGATAACAGATGCTGCTTTTTGCATGTTTACCAATCCCCATCCATAAATATAATCCGGGCCAGGCGCAGGCCCTGCTTCATCTGTTGTATGAATGACAATTCCCTTAAGCGTTGCTGCGCGAATAAAAGCGCCGCTGTGTATTTTTGAATAATATTCCTGCAATAAAAAAACAGAACCTGCAACTGCAGGTGATGACATAGAAGTTCCGCTTTCAACCTGGTAGGCATTATCAGCGCTTCCCCAACTGGAAGTTACATTAACGCCATCCGCAACAACATCTGGTTTTATTCGCCCGTCATCTGCCGGCCCCCAACTGCTGAAACCCGCAAGCTGTACATCAGATGCCTGTAAGTAGCCACCGGGAATGGGATTAACAGCACCCACCGTTAAAATATTTTTTGCTACAGAATAAGTAGGCAGATTATCAAATCCATCATCACTGCTTAATGAATCTGGCCTGGCGCCCGCATTTTGCATCACGCCACTTTTATTTGGCCGCCAGTAAGTTGTTCCCACAGGAACCCCGTCACCATCTCCATGGCTATTGCCGCCGGATTTCACAATTAAATAAAACGGCGCATTATAAGCAATGGAATCCCACATTTGTGTTTCTTCATCATAATAACCAAATTTGTAGTCAACTGTATCATTTGGATTGCCATTCCACTCCCAGCGGTTTGGCGTTACATCTGTATTATAATTCCACCCTGCAATAGCGCCGTAAGAATGATTGGAAACTAAAATATTTGCAGATGCAGTAAGCATTTCTGCAACATCATTATTAAAATCATAAGCCTGCAATTGCTGCGCACCGAAAGACATTCCTTTTGCAACAGGATTAACGCCCGATGCGATTAATGTTCCCGAAGTATGCGTTGCATGATCATCAATAGTTGTTGCGCCATCTTTTTGCACAACTCTTCCGGTAAGTTCCACATGCGTTCCTCTTACTTTTCCGCCATCCCAAATGGCCAGCTTGGTTTTCATATTTGCAGATGAGCCGCTTAAATTTAAACCGGTGCTTCCGCCTGGTTGCAATGTATTTGTCCTGATTGTTGCCGCAGAAATTATATTATCGTTCGTAGTAAAATAAATCGGGAAACCTCTTTTATCAACACCAACTAAAAGTATGGTGCTGCCATCTTTTCCCCTTCTTGTAAAACGCCAGTTCTTTTGCCTGGCAAGAGTTACAAGGTTTTGATAAGCTGCTTTATCTTCCTGCGCGCGTTGCAAACCCGCGCGTTGTAAAACGGCAGTATTAGTAGTTAATTGCGCCTGCACATGCGAAAAACTGATTAACAAAATAAAAATAGCCCAGGGTACAAACTTATTTCTCTTCATACTTGTTTTTTAATCGCTTTCTAAATTACAGCTTTTTATAATCAGGAACCGTTTTTGCAATAACTTCCAAAATTGAATATTTTTTAAAGATAAGATTATGATAAAAAGATTTCCGGGAAAGTTTTTTTTACTATTTACAATAATGGGTTTAATAAACATTTTTATGAAACCAATTTTAAAAAAACAAGGAATTGAAGGATTTGTTTACCGCATTTCAGGAAATCAGATGCCTTCGCCAAACAAAAAACCATCAACGCCCAAAGGAACCAAAACAACAATATATTTTTATGAACTTACCAATATAAATCAGGTTACAAAACCGGGCAGCTCGCCTTTTTATGCAACTATAAAAACAAAATTTATTAAGAAAACCGAATCTGATTCCAGCGGCCATTTTTCTATACAACTTCCGGCCGGCGATTATTCCATCTTTACAAAAAAAGATACGTTGTTTTATGCAAACTGGTTCGATGAAAAAAATAATATCGCTCCTGCAAAAGTTGTTTCCGGAAAAATTACAAAGGTTGAAATAAAGGTTGATTATGATGCCGCTTATTAATCCCGTCTGATTCTTCTTATTTTAATATATACGGCTTTTCATTTTGTCAGGTTGCTTATTAATGTGCGATAGTTAGTATCTTTGCAATCTGAATGAACAGTGAGGTTTTACAAAATTCATACATCAATTCTCCCCGGCTTTTTCAATTGGCGGACAGGCTTACTTTGTCTGAACCGCAAAAAATTTCTTTAAAAAATTTATACGGAAGTTCGCCTGCGTTTGTTATTAATGCCGTGTTTCAGCATTCAATAACTTCTCAGATGAATCATGTGGTTGTTTGCGAAGACGCAGAATCTGCGGCTTACGTACACAACACAATTGAAAATTTAAGTGGCGCATTGGATATTTTTTATTTTCCATCGTCTTTTAAAAATAAAAAAAATTACCGCTTATTAAACAGCAGCCACGTGATGCTGCGCACGGAATCATTAACAAGATGGAGCGCCGGCGGAAATAAAAAAATATTAATAACCTATCCCGAAGCATTGTTTGAAAAAGTGGTGTTGCCAAAAACATTATCGGGCAACATGATTTATATAAAATCCGGCGACGCGATTGACGTGGATGGATTAATGGAAAAATTTGTTCGCTATGGTTTTGAAAGAACAGATTTTGTGTATGAACCAGGGCAGTTTGCATTGCGCGGCGGCATATTGGATATTTATTCTTTCGGAAATGAAAAACCATATCGTGTAGAACTGTTTGGAAACGATGTTGATTCTATAAGAATTTTTGATCCTGAAACACAATTGAGTGAACGCAAATTATTGCAGGTAACAATTATTCCAAATGTAGAAACGCAATTTGATGAAACAGAAAAAGTTTCTTTCTTCGATTTCATTCCATCAAACACGGTAATCTGGTTGCAGGATTGGGATTTTATTAATGAAAGATTAATAACGCAGGAAGAAGATTTGCAACTCTTTATTGAACTCGGCGAACAAGGATATTCAACACGCGACAATGAAGATGAAGCGCAAAAAAAAATTATTAATAAAAACGAATTTATAACGGCCGCGTCTGTTGAAGAACATTTGAAAACCCGCCACCTCGTTGAGTTTGGCCATCGGCAAACTATTTCCGGATCACCATTAATTGAAATAGAATTTCATACAAAAGCGCAACCTTCTTTTAATCGACAGTTTGAATTATTAATAAAAGATTTGAAAAGCTGGGAACAAAAAAAATACAACATTTTTTTGTTTGCAGAAAACCCAAGACAGCTCGAAAGATTGCATACCATTTTTGCAGATTTAAAATCAGAAATAAATTTTGTTCCGATCCCATTATCAATCCATGAAGGTTTTATTGACGATGATTTAAAAATGGTTTGTTATACAGATCATCAAATCTTTCAACGCTATCATAAATACAAAGTAAAACAAGCATACAATAAAAATAAAGCGATCACACTTCGCACGCTGCGTGAGTTGCAACCCGGAGATTATGTTACACATATTGACCACGGAGTTGGCGTGTACAGCGGGTTACAGAAGATGGAAGTAAACGGAAGATTGCAGGAAGCTGTAAGAATTATTTATCGCGACAGCGATATTTTATACGTAAATATTAATTCGCTGCATAAAATTGCGAAGCATACTGGAAAAGATGGAACTGTCCCGAAGGTTAATAAATTAGGAAGCGATGTTTGGCAAAAATTAAAAGACAAAACAAAAACAAAAGTAAAAGAGATTGCATTTGATTTAATAAAATTATATGCGCAAAGAAAAGCACAACAAGGCTTTGCTTTTTCGCCCGATAATTATATGCAAACAGAGCTCGAAGCATCTTTTATTTATGAAGACACACCTGATCAAAGCAAGTCTGTTGCTGATGTAAAAAAAGATATGGAATCATCATCGCCAATGGATCGGTTGGTTTGTGGAGATGTTGGTTTTGGCAAAACAGAAGTTGCTATTCGTGCTGCATTTAAAAGTTGCTGCGACGGCAAACAAGCTGCTGTATTGGTTCCTACAACTATTCTTGCGTTTCAACATTATAAAACTTTTAGTGAACGGTTAAAAGATTTTCCGGTAACTGTTGATTATGTAAACCGTTTTAAATCTTCCAAAGAAAAAAAAGAAACATTGCAAAGATTGGAAGAAGGAAAAATTGATATCATCATCGGCACGCATGCATTACTTGGCAAAGAAGTGAAATTTAAAAACCTCGGGTTATTAGTAATAGATGAAGAACAAAAATTCGGCGTTGCACATAAAGAAAAAATAAAAACAATCCGAACCAATGTTGATTGCCTTACATTAACAGCAACGCCCATTCCGCGCACATTGCAATTCAGTTTAATGGGCGCACGCGATTTAAGTATTATTAATACGCCGCCACCAAACCGCCAGCCTATTCAAACAGAGTTGCATGGTTTTAATGAGGATTTTATCCGCGATGCGATTTACTTTGAAACCGAGCGTGGCGGCCAGGTTTTCTTTATTTATAATCGCGTGCAAGGCCTGGCAGAAATGTCTGCGATCATTCAAGGATTATGTCCTGATTTAAGTATTGGTTTTGCGCACGGGCAATTGGAAGGCCATGAATTAGAAGAAAGAATCCTTGATTTTATTGATAAAAAATATGATGTACTTGTATGTACAAATATCGTTGAAAGTGGTGTTGATATTCCGAATGTGAATACGATTATTGTAAACAACGCGCATCATTTTGGATTAAGCGATTTGCACCAGTTGCGTGGAAGAGTTGGGCGCAGTAATAAAAAAGCATTTTGTTATTTGTTGGCGCCATCGCTCGCAACATTGCCAACAGATTCACGCAAAAGATTACAAACGCTGGAACAACACAGCGACCTTGGAAGTGGCTTCCAGATTGCAATGCGCGACTTGGATATTCGCGGCGCGGGCAATATGCTTGGCGGCGAACAAAGCGGTTTTATGGCCGACATTGGTTTTGAAACTTACCAGAAAATTTTAAGCGAAGCGATTAAAGAATTAAAGCGAACAGATTTTAAAGATTTGTTTAAAGAAGAAATTTCCAAGCAGGAAGATTACGTGCAGGATTGCACGATTGATACAGATTTGGAAATATTAATTCCTGATAGTTATGTTGAAAGTATTACGGAAAGATTATCGTTATATACGAGATTAGACAATTGCGAAAATGAAACTGAGCTGCAGGAATTTCATAAAGAATTAATTGATCGTTTTGGCCCGATTCCAAAACAGGTGGAAGATTTATTTGATACTTTAAGAAGCCGCAAATTGGCGCTGGAACTGGGTTTTGAGAAAATGATTTTAAAAGACGATACGCTGCGTTGTTATTTTATTAATAAACCTGACTCACCATATTTTGAATCGGAAACGTTTAAAAATATTTTAAGCTACATACAAAAACAAACCAACAAAGCAAAACTGAAACAAGCCGGAAAATTATTTTTATTATCTATTAATGATATAAAAACGATGCAGCAATTATTACATTTTTTACAAAAAATGAACAGCGCGGTTAATAAAAAAAATGAAGATGTATTAATAAATGCCGATTAATATTTTCGTTATATTCATGTAAAATAAATTTATATGGATAACCAAAACTCTTTTCTCGGCTTAGAAGAAGAGCCTGTTTATTTACCAACAAGCGATGAAAAAACAGTTGCCATCCTTTCGCATCTTCTTACCTTGGTTGGTGGGTTTATCGCACCATTAATAATTTTTCTGGTAAAAAAAGATGAATCAAAATTCGTTTCAGATCATGCAAAAGAATCACTCAACTTTCAAATCACGTTGCTGATTGGTTATTTTATTGGTATCGTTACCATGATTTTAATTATTGGCATTTTGATACTTATCTCCTTAGGAATAATACATCTTATATTAGTAATCGTTGCAACAATACGTGCGAGTGAAGGAAAATTATATCGCTATCCTATTAATTTTCGCTTAATAAAATAACATTAATGAAGTTGAAAAATTAATTATTAGAAAGATTTTTTTCCATTACAAAATGCGGAATAGTTACTTCCTGAAATTCTGCGCCACTTGTATTATAACCGAGCTTTTCATAAAAACCAATTGCAGTTTTGCGTGCGTGCATTATCATTTTTTTGTAACCAAGATCGCGCGCAATATTTTCTGCAAAAATCATTAATGCGCGGCCAATTCCAGTTCCCTGCATATTATTTGGTATTGCCATTTGCCGAAGGCGAACGGTTGCTTCGTCAACTTTTGTAAGCATGCAGCAGCCTAAAATTTTTCCATCTTCAAAAGCGCCCATTAATACGTCGTCTTTTTCTTTTTCAAGTTCTTTTTCATCAAATTGCAATCCGATAGGTTTGCGCAATATTTCGTTCCGCAAAAAAACCATTTGCTGGTACTCTTTTGTGCCGTAATCAATCATCCTTAATGCCATGCTGTTTATTTAATTGGGTTGTATTTTCAGATAATTAAATGTACTGATTCCTTCTATTATTTTAATATCTAAAAATGAAATGCGGAAAACCTGCATAATTCAATCGGTTAAAAAATTTTGCATAAAACTGATGAAATGCAATGCCAGCAAGCATTATAAACGATTTTTATTAAGGAAGCCAAAAATTTTATACCGGCGAAATTTGGTATAAAAAATTAAAGGCAGCTTGTTTGCTGTGTTTAATTGAAAAAATATATTTTTGCACCCGTAACTAAACTTTACAAAAATGTCAGACATCGCTACAAGAGTAAAAAAGATAATAGTTGATAAATTAGGAGTTGAAGAAGCAGAAGTTACCAACGAGGCTTCTTTTACAAATGATTTGGGTGCCGATTCATTAGACACCGTTGAACTTATTATGGAATTTGAAAAAGAATTCAACATCTCTATTCCTGATGAACAGGCTGAAACAATTACTACCGTAGGACAGGCCGTTGCATACCTGGAAGAACACGCTAAATAAGCAACCGTTCTGTAGTTAATCTTTTTGATCCGCCTTTCCGGAGCTTTTGCTTAGGGGGCGGATTTATCCTTGTAAAATTTCACGGCAAGCCACATGGAAGTGAAAAGAGTTGTAGTAACTGGAATTGGTGCATTAACACCGCTCGGCAATAATCTCAAAGATTATTGGAACGGTTTATTGAACGGTGTTTCCGGCGCTGATTTTATTACCCTGTTTGATGCAACAAAATTTAAAACAAGGTTTGCCTGCGAATTAAAAAATTTCGATCCGCTCCAGTACCTCGATCGGAAAGAAGCGCGAAAAGTAGATCGGTTTGCACAAACGGCACTCGCCGCAAGTGATGAAGCTGTTGCTGATGCAGGCATTAATAAAAACAATATTAATGTTGATAGAACTGGCGTAGTTTTCGCGAGCGGCATCGGTGGCATAGGTTCTTTCCAGGAAGAAGTGATGCTTTTTGCAAAAGGCGATGGCACGCCGCGATTTAATCCTTTCTTCATTCCTAAAATGATCTTGGATATTGCCTCCGGCCATATTTCTATGCGCCATGGTTTTCGCGGGCCAAATTTTGCAGTGGTTAGTGCGTGCGCATCTTCTACCAACGCCATTATGGAAGCTTTCAATTTAATACGTTTGGGCATTGCCGATATTATTTTAAGCGGCGGTTCCGAAAGTGTAATTATAGAAGCCGGCATTGGTGGTTTTAATGCAATGCGCGCACTGAGTGAGCGCAATGATGATCCAAAAACTGCAAGCCGTCCGTATGATAAAGAGCGCGATGGTTTTGTAATGGGCGAGGGCGCAGGCGTTTTGGTTTTGGAAGAATTGGAACATGCAAAAGCACGCGGCGCAAAAATTTATTGCGAGATTGCCGGTTGCGGATCTACTGCTGATGCGCATCATATAACCGCCCCGCATCCCGAAGGGCTTGGCGCAAAAAATGTAATGAATACAGCATTAAGAGATGCAGGAATGGTGGCTGCCGATATTGATTATATTAATACGCATGGAACGTCTACGCCGCTTGGTGATTCTGCAGAGCTGAAAGCTATTACTGAAGTCTTTGGCGAACATGCTTATAATATTAATATCAGTTCTACCAAATCCATGACTGGCCACTGTTTGGGCGCAGCTGGCGTTATTGAAGCAATTGCTTGTGTAATGAGTGTTGTTCATGATATTGTTCCGCCAACCATTAATCATTTTGCAGAAGATCCTGAAATAGATTCGCGCCTAAATTTTACCTTTCATAAACCGCAACAGAGAACTGTAAACGCCGCATTGAGCAACACATTTGGTTTTGGCGGCCATAATGCATGTGTAATCGTAAAAAAATATAAAGCATAAAAAAGCGTTTATCGTTTGAATAAATCATTATGCTTTTATACATCGCACTCTTTTCTTTTTTTCCTGAACAAAAAAATTTGTAGCTTTTACCTGTGGGAATAATCGGACGTATTTTAAAACGGGATGCATCTGCCGCATCATTAAAAAAGCAATTGCGCAATGTGCTTGGCTTTACGCCGGGCAAGGCTGTTTTATATAAAACAGCATTAACACACCGTTCGCTTAAAGAAGGTTCCGACGAAAATAATGAAAGGCTCGAATATTTGGGCGATGCTATTTTAAGCGCCGTTATTGCAGATTTTTTGTTTAAAAAATATCCTTATAAAGACGAAGGTTTTCTTACCGAAATGCGCAGCAAAATGGTTAACCGCAACCAGCTTAATGAAATTGCGCTAAAAATGGGATTGAGAAAAATAAGCAATTTTAATAAATTTGATGGTTCACTTAAAATGAGCCAGATATTTGGCAACACGCTGGAAGCCGTTGTGGGCGCCATTTATCTTGATAAAGGATACAATAAAACGCGCAAGTGGATAATGGAACGCATTATTCAACCATATTTATTTATGGATGATTTGGAAAATTTAGAAATCAACCATAAAAATAAATTATATGGCTGGGCAAATAAAAATGGCAAAAACCTGGAGTTTGAAACGCTTGATGAACACATGGAAGCCGGCCGCAGATTATTTACAGTAGCTGCAGTAGTTGATGGTGAAATATTATCGCAGGGAAAAGCCTATAATAAAAAAGATGCAAGCCAAATTGCCGCCCAGGTTGCCATTACCAACCTTGGATTAAATAAAATAGAAAGCGAACTGGAATAGTTTGCAACCGATCCTGCACTGCATAAAAAAAATATTTATCTTTTTTTTGTTGAAAAGTTGTGAATTAAACAGATAATTTTATATTTTTGATTTCTCATCACCTTTATCCATTCTTCCTAGCAGAAACACCTCATCCCTCCCTCATTGTTATCTGACCTCTTGATTTACACTTATTACCCAAGCTGTTTACTATTACGTAAAATCCTGTCGTAAAACCTCGCCACAAATCCACTTCGCTATGGTTTACCATAAACCACATTTTAAAATTAAATTTATTTAGTATGAAGAAGTTTTACACTTTGGCAGCTTTTGTGCTGGCTGCATGTTTATTTATTAACTCCGCATTTGCTCAAACGTATTCCGGAGGTACGTATACCGCTGTAAGAAGCGGAAACTGGCATACGCCATCTGGTATTAATATTTGGGATGTAAATGGAGAACCACCAGCAACTTCAACAAACGTGCATATAATAATAAGCACGGGTGTAATTGTTACTCTTAATGCAAGTGTTTATTTAACAGGAAATACTTTTTTGGAGTTGCAAGACAATTCGGAAATTATAATTCCTAATTCCAATAGCACGTCGCCAACAACCTCTAACAACATACTTTTTGATGCTACTTCTACTGCATCAGGTCATCTTGCAAGTGGTGCTTCTGTAAATGCAACTGGCAATAACAGCGAATATGATGGTTTTTTTGCCGTAAACTTAACTCCTGATCCAACGATGAACCATGAACAAAAATTTGTTGGCGGAGCGCCATCTTATTTTGAACAATGGGTGCCGCGGTTTTTTATTACCTCAAATGCAGTATTATCTGGGCCAATTAGCATAAATTCCCAGGGAACTTTGCCTATAACACTGGTTAACTTTAATGCAGTATTAAGCAATAATGATGTTGATGTAACCTGGATAACAGAGCAAGAAAATAACTCTGACCATTTTGCATTGCAACGCAGTGAAAATGGAATCAATTGGCAAACAATAGCAACCATTCCGGCAAAAGGTTTTTCATCTATACCTGTAAATTATTCTTACACAGATGTATCTCCTGTGGCAGGCATTGCTTATTATCGTTTGCAATCTTTTGATTTGGGTGGAAAATATACCTATTCAGGAATAAAAGTGCTCCGCAGTTCATTAATAAGCGGAATTAAAATCTTCCCTAACCCTGCGAGAAATTATGTGAATGTCACTTTGGGTAACAATATAACTTCAAACCAAATTTTGCGTTTGACTGATATTTACGGCAAAGTTTTGCAGGAAAAACAAATCAGTAATGCAGCAGGAACTACCGTTTCCTTATCGGTTAATAATTATGCCCAAGGCATTTATTTATTACAGGTTAAATCTGCCGACGGAACGCAACAAACTTATAAAGTGCTTGTAGGCCAAAACTGATATTTCAAATAAGTATTAATACAGATCAAACCCCTGGAGATTTTAAATCTTCAGGGGTTTGATCGTTTTTGGCCATTTTATATTACTAAACTGTTCATTTTTATATACTAAAAAAGCAAGTTTTTGAGTTATTAATAAGAACCTTGTTATCCAATTTCTGTCCGAAAACTGTATCCATGAAATCTTTTCTAAAAATCCTGTGCCTGTCAGCGTACATAATAAATTTCGCTGCATTAACAGTTGCCGCGCAGTGCACCGGAATACTACAAACTGTTACTTACGACACTGCAATTGCTGGCAATGGCAATGATACACATGTATTCAGCCTATCAAAATTTAATCCTGCAACAGGCACATTGGTAGCTGCGAAAATCACTTCTCTTATATCAATAAATTATGGTTTTACATTGCAAAATGTGGAAGGAGTTCCGAGGGATTTTGCAGTTTCTGTTGGCCGCTACGATAACTTTTCGAGCACAGCATTAAGCACTCCGCATACTAATTTATTAAGCGTTCCACTAGGCAGTTTCCCACTTAATCCAGGTGATAGCGTAATCCGGGCACCATCAACTATTTTGTCGCACTATATGCAAAGCGACAGTCTTATATACGACATGGCAAATTTTTTAGGAAGTGGTACTATCGATTATAATTACACGCCCATAACTTATACCAATTTAACCGGTAGCAATGTTTATTATTATGCCGCCACAGCAAGCGATTCCATTCGTTTTTCTATAACTTATTTTTATTGTAACGCAACAGTTTTACCTGCCGGCATTATTGATTTTTTTGCGAAAAAAGAAAGTGTAGAAAATATAGCCTTATCATGGAAAATATTAAATGAAACAGTCGGCCGCAATTATGAAATCCAGAAAAGTAAAGATGGAATTACGTTTGAGCTTGTAACTTCGATACCTTCTTTAAAAGGCGCAAATGATACAGGAAATTATTTGTACGAGTATAAAATTACAGCAGAAGATAAAGACAAAATTTATTTCCGGATAAAAATAACTGATGCTGCAGGTGCAATAACATATTCCGAAAACAGAGAAATAAATTTGGATGCATTTTCCGGAAATTTGTACCTATATCCAAACCCGTCTGCCAACTATATTAACGTGGACTTCAACCAACCGGAAGTGCACAATTGGAATATTTCAATATATGCATCAAACGGAATTCTGTTACAAAGCGCTCAATTTCAAAATACCAACCTTGCATATATCCCATTTAAACAACAATTACCTTCAGGAATATACTTTATGAAGGCAACAGATGTGCAAAACCGCAAAAATTACATAAAATCATTTACGATTAAATAAGCTAATTAATAAGCCTCTATTTATTAATCTATTGGTTATCATATTTTTACAAAATACTTAAAAAATTTTACTATTGATAATAATCAATAAATTATTTATAATTACTAACATTTATATTAAAATGTTAATAATAGTACAATAACCTTTATTTTCGCCCTTCCTCAATCCTGTTTGAAAATAGATTTTACGATTTTAGCCAATTAAGTCCATTTCTATTATTTCCAACCTCTTCTTCTACACATTAAGAATTATTATGCTATATGCGTAATAAGCTTGTTTATTGTATTTCATAAGTACAATAAGGCATTTATTATTATTAAACTAACCTGAAATGAAAAGACTTTTACACCTGTCTCCACGACAATTATTTTCCTCTTACCAAACTATAAACACTGAAACTATGCGTACAATTGTACACAATACATTGCAACCAACATTTGCAACAAAAAAAAACCTACTCGCTTCATTATTATTTATTAAAAAACGGGCGAATGGCTTGATGGCTCTATGTTTTGTTTTTGGAATGATGATGATGGGAGGATCAATTAAAGGTCAAGTTGGAACAAATTATTCATTTGCAACTACTTCTAATGGTTCGTTTGGAGCGGATAAAAACGCAAATCCTATTACAGCAGGCGGTTTTGGTGCAAATCTTGTTACCGCATCTACAGATGATGGACGTTCTCTCTTGACAACTTTTCCTTCATCGTTTAGTTTTACATTTAACGGCACTCCATATACTCAATTTTCCGTAAATACGAATGGTAGTGTTGAATTGGGTGCCAGAATTGCAGCAACAATTTATGGTACAAGTTTGCCAATCTTAACAACACCGATTCTCTCTCCATATTCTGGGGATTTAACTACTAGTTCAACAGGTACCATTCAAAGTGAGCTTGTTGGTATAGCACCGAATAGGTGTTTTGTAATACAGTTTAGCAATATGGGAATTAATTATTCCAGTACAACTGCTGATGGCAATTTTCAAGTAAGACTATATGAAACTACCGGAGTGATAGAATTTGTATATGGCGGAATGAAAGTTAATGGAGTAGGCACTTTAGGTGGAGGTACTACAGTAGTAATTGGTATTATGAATTCTACTGGAGCAAATAATAACATTACAATAAGTCAAACTTCTCCATATAATTCAACAACTTCAGCCTCCTTATCAACGAATATAAATGCTACTACTGGCATAATTACAGGTTTGAACGGTTTAACCGACGGTTCAAGGCGTGTTTTTACATTTACTCCGCCTCTAACACCTCCCGTACTTACAGCTGCAACAGGAGCTACCGTAGACGGCTCTTTTGCAATTACATTTCCAGTAAGCGCAGCAAATACCACATGGGCTAATGCAATACCGACAACTGGGATAACTGTAGGAGGAACGGTCTTATCAAATACGGCATTTACTATAAATGCACCAGCTGGAACAATAACTTTTACACCTTCTGCTTCTGCTTTGCTTCAAAGTTCAGGCTCAAAAGCTATTATAGTAACGGCAACTGGCTATTCAGGATCTTCAGTTAGCCAAACTATTAATCCCGGCGTACCAAAAACATTAACTGTAAGCACTCAGCCGGTAGGTCCTATCAGTAACGGTGCAACCTTGGCAACACAACCTCAAATAACAGTTAAAGATCAATATAGTAATCTTGAGCCTGCAGGAATAAGCGTAACAGCGGCTGTAACAAGCGGCCAGACAAGTTCATGGTCTCTAACACCTGCCGGAAGTTTGACAGCAACTACTAATACAAGTGGGATAGCGATATTCAGCGGTCTTGTAGCAACAAATCTTACTAGTGCACCTTATACAACAGCAACAATTACATTTACACCAACAACAGGCACAGGAACTGTTGGATCGAGTGCATTTACAATTCCGGCAGCGAGCCCTACTCTAACGGCAGCGACAGGTGCAACTGTAGATGCGCCATTTACAGTGACATTTACAGATAATTCAGCATGGAGATCCGCTGTAACAGGTATTACAGTGGGTGGTACAACTTTACCTCCCGCAGCTTATACAATTTCAGCGGGACAAATAGTGTTTACTCCTTCGGCATCTGCTTTGTTGCAAAGTTCAGGCACTAAAACAATTGTTGTTTCAGCAACGGGCTATTCAACTGCAACAGTAAGTCAACCAATTGCAGCGGGTGTTCCTAATAAACTTGCAATTAAAACGCAAGTTACTGCGCCAGCCACAAATGGTGCTATATTAGCTACTCAACCTGCAGTTTATATAGAAGACCAATATGGAAACTTTACATCAAGTACCGCTACTGTAACAGCAACAGTGGGTGCAGGTACTTGGACAATAGGAGGTATAACAGGGATTGCAGGTGTCTCTGGAGCTGCGACATTTACCAACCTGACAGCAACAAGTGCAGCAGCAGTAATCGGGGCAACTATTATATTTACAAGCCCAGGCGTTACTTCATTAACATCAGCGGCCTTTAATATTCCGGCACCTGCTCCAGCGAACGATTTATGTGCTAATGCTATAGCTATCCCGGCAACAACTTTCCCCGTTTTGACAACAACGGTTGACATTTCTGCTGCAACAAGTACTGGGGATCCAACTCCTTCCTGCCAAACAGGAGGCTCGTTTCATGGCATATGGTACACTTTTACGCCAACAATTTCCGGGACTTATACTTTTTCAACTTGTTCATCTGCAACTGCTACTACTGTAGCTGACGATATACTTTCTATGTATACTGGCACCTGTGGTTCACTAACAGCTTTTGCTTGTAATGATGATGGAGGAACGACTTTATGTAGTGCAAATACTTTAGAGGCAATTATTTCTTCTGTAACACTAACAGCAGGAACCACCTATTATATACTTGCATCAGATTTTAGCAATACCTCTGTCGGAAACATACAGATACAGGTAAGCCTTATTCCTTCAATCACAACAAGTGTTTCAACACTTTCAGCCTTTACCCAAACAGTTGGTTCGCCATCGGCGCCTCAATCATATACTATTTCAGGTTCAGCTTTAACTTCGAATGTTACAGTTACGGCACCTACTAATTATCAGATTTCTTTAACAAGTGGCGGAACTTATACAAGTTCTCTTACACTGCCGATATCTGGTGGTACTATTACCGGACAGCCTGTTACAATTTTTGTTGAATTAAATTCAACTTCAGGAGGCACATCTTCAGGAAATGTTACAAATGCTGCAACTGGCGCTACAACAGCTAATGTAGCAGTAACTGGTACAACAACATTGGCTAATCAAAAAAACTGGATTGGTGCTGGTGCAGGTGGTACAAATTCGGATTTTAATTTGGCAACAAACTGGAGCCCCGCCGGCTCACCTGCTGCAAGTGATAATTTAGTAATGAATATCACAAGCACCACCAGTGGTTATACTGTAGCTCCTGCATCTGGCAGTACAAATATTAATTTTAGCAGTCTTTCAATTATTTATGCAGCACCAGTAACTAGTGCCTCTACGTGGATACTTAATATACCGGCCGGATATACATTTACTTCGACTGGAAATATTTCAGTTTCCAATACCGGAGCAACTGGTGGAACCAGGGCTCTTATATTAAATTTAAATATTGCAGCTGGCGGAGTTTTAAATGTTGGTGGAAACCTGTCATTAATCACAAATAATGTTACAGGTACTGCCAGGGCTTATATGACTTCTATTAATAATTCAGGAACGGTGACTGTTAGCGGTACAACGCTCGTAAACAATATAAATACTACCGCCGCGGGCGCTACGCAGATCAATGTCGGCAATTCTCCTGCTTTAATCACATTTAGTGGAATCGCAAATTTTGATGATGGTACAAGTAATGGTGGATTAGCAGGAATTGGAGGTATTGCTACTACCAGTACAGGAACAATTACTTTTAAAAATAATGTTAACCTGGGAGCTTTTGCAGGTGTTAATACAAGTTCAACAGTAACAACAGGTGCAACTATAACAACTTTATTTGACGCATCTTCCTTACAAACTATAACTGATAATATAATAAACAATTATTGGAATCCAGGAAACATAACGATTGGTTCTGCAAATAATCCAACAGTTACGGTTGTGTTGGGCTCAGGCGCTACTGCGGGAGTAAATGACATTACTGCACAGGCAAACCTTACAATAAATGGAAGTGCTGTTTTAGTTTTGGGAACCGGTACTACGATTAATAACTTTAGTAATGTGGGTGGAACTACATCAGGCACACTCGCTATTAATGGCACAGGAACTTTAAAAATTGCAGATATTCAATATGGTCAAACAGGAAGTAATTTTCCTATAGGTTTTGCCACCTATACTTTAGCAAACGGCAGTACAGTAGCTTATATTGGAACTGGTGCACAAACAGTTTATGCTGGTGCGGCTTACGGCGGATTAACTATTGCCAATGGAACCGGTGGAAGCAGTGCAACTGGCGGAGCTACAACAGTTGCGGGAACATTAATATTGTCAAGTGGTATCCTAACTACAACAACTGCCAGGCTTTTGACAGTAACAAACACATTGCCATCCGCTATATCTGGTGGTTCTGCGTCGTCATTTGTAAATGGCCCACTCAGCTTAACTTTCCCAATGAGTTTGACAATGAGTTCAAGCGTTTATAATTATCCTGTAGGTTCGGGAACCGTTTATAATCCTTTTTCAATAACATCCCTTACAACTTCGTCTACGGCTAAACCTGTGCTGCAAGTTCAGGCATTTTCGGGTGATGTGGGTGCAAGTGCGACAGTTACTTCGCCAATTATAGCTATTAGCCATACTGAGTATTGGAAGTCTGTTTTGTCTGGAGGAGCTGTGTCAAATGCTTCTGTAAGCTTAACAAGATCAACTCCATCAACTTTGGGTTCTTTAAACGGAATTGGTGAAAGCAATGTACAAACCGGGCCTTATGCTTCATTTGGCGGCTCCGTTAGCGGTAGCAATTCTATTATCAATTCAAATAATATTGCTAATACCGCTACACAGTTTTATGTGATGGCGCAAGTGCCAATAACACCAGCTTGTACAACACCAAATTCTCCAGGCGGTGCGGGTAGTTTTTCAGCAACTTCAACCACTATTTCCGGAACTATTGCTCCTCCTGGTACATTACCAATCGGTGGTTATGTCGTTGTGTACAGCAGTATTAATACTTCCCCGCCAACACTTAATACAGGAACAACTTACCATGTTGGTGATTTAGTGGTTACTGGAGATTCTGTAGGAGCGGTAATTGTAGGAAACCCTCCATCATCTTATGTATTTACTATTCCAAATTTAAATTCTAACAAATTATATAACATATTTATTTATTCTTATAACGGCGGCTCGGCATGTTCAAATGGCCCAGTTTATTCAACTCCGTTAAGTGTTACATTTAGTACACTTCCGGCAGCGCCTACCGTATTTTATTCTGCGGCAGGGAGTCTTAATGATCCAAATCAGTGGTGGAGCAATTCAGATGGTTTAACAGGCACACACCCTGTTGACTTTTCTGCTGCTAATACTACCTATAATGTTATTAATACAGCAGCAACATTAACAGCTAACTGGACTGTGAATGGAACAGGTTCTGTAATTAATGTAGGTGATGGATCTACTATTGTGAACTTTACAATACCAACCGCTTTTTCAATTGCAGGAACAGGAAATCCAACAGTAAACGTTTTAGCAAACAGCATGCTTACATTGCAAAATGCGGCTGTGCCTTTGTTAGGAACTTTAGATATAACAAGCACAGTAAATTATGCTTCACCATCTGCTCAAACTATTAGTGCTGTAAATTATGGCAATCTTACTTTGAGTAATGCAGGCGCAAGAACCCTTGCAAGTACAGGAACGATAGGCATTGCAGGAGTAATGACTACTGGCACAAATGTTATTACAACAACAGGAAGTACAGTTAACTTTAATGGCGGGAATCAAACAGTGCCAGCTCCGTTTAGCTTTAATAATTTAACCATCACCGGAAGCAGTAATAATGTTACCATTTTATCACAAGGTAACATACAGGTTTCCGGAGCATTTACGGATAACAGCAACGGTATTTATGTTACAACAGGTAATACAATGACCTTTAACGGTGCAAGCCAGTCTATCCCTGCAGTTTCTGGTGGTTATTATAATGTAACTTATTCAGGTAGCGGAACTGGAAGCTTTAAATCTTCCGTTATAATTAATGACTCATTATTGGTCACTGCCGGAACCCTTGCTATGGACGCTGTCACCCAGCTTAATCACACAATTGGAAATCTAATAGTTCAGGGTTCAGCAATTTTAGATTTGGGAAGAACAGGTAATGCATATGCAATACTCAATATTTCAGGCAATTTGTTTCAAGCTAGCACTTCAAGCCTAATTTGGACTTCGGGAGTAAATGGTGCCCAAAATGGTACTATCAATTTTGTTGCAAGCAGTCCGAATATTCAAACTCTAAATGCGCCTAAAACAGAATATATTAATTTTAATATTAGTGGCACAGGAACTGTTGTGCTAACCGGCAATTTAGGAGTGTATGGTTCAACGGCCAGTGGAGTTAATTACAATTCTATAACAACGGTTAAAGCGGGAGCTACGCTGGACTGTAAGACTTTTACAGTCCAAAATGTAAACACATCTACCTTAACACAATTTGTATTAGCCGCTGGCGGAACTTTAGCAACAGGAAATGCCGGAGGGTTGGTTTGCGCTACGTCAAGTTCTACCCAACAAACCGGTACTTCAGGTAGCATTCTTACTTCTACAAGGTCATTTAGTACGGCTGGAAACTATGTATACAATGGACGAATTGCACAGGTAACAGGATTGTTTGTAACAGATGCAACTAATACAACTATTGCAACGCTTAAAATTGATAATTCATCGGGCGTTACACTTTCGCAACCAACTTCGCTTTC
>JABDAZ010000050.1 GCA_013288945.1 Bacteroidota bacterium
TCCGCAAAGTTCCCGCTTATACCCTTATACATAAGTCTATATTACCAATACACACTTCGTCTTCACAAATTTTTTAAATGTTTTTTTAGGTTCCAGTTTGATCAACATGTTAATGATAATTTGTACTTTCAATAAATGACTGAAAGCTATGTAAATTCTATTATCATATTGGATTGCAAATATAGGAGATTTTACCATGCAAATTGTTTTTGCCATCGCTGTAATACAAGCTTTTATCTTTCAGAATAAATCCTAAATTAAATATTAATAAACCTAAACTGCTGCTTTGAACAAACGCTTTTACTCACTCGATGTTTTTCGCGGTGCAACCGTGGCATTAATGATCTTGGTAAACAATCCAGGAACGTGGTCGCACATTTACTCGCCGCTGGAACATGCGCCGTGGTATGGTTGCACGCCAACCGATCTCGTTTTCCCATTTTTTTTATTTGCCGTTGGCAATGCGCTTGCTTTTGTAATGCCCCGATTGGAAGATGCCGGCAATGCTGTATTTCTAAAAAAAGTTTTTAAAAGAACGGTACTCATTTTTGCCATCGGCCTTTTTTTAAATTGGTTTCCGTTTGTAGATTGGGAAAATAATACGCTCGTTTTTAAACATTGGGTAAGCGCGGAAAACCCTGAAAGCGGCGTGCGCATTTTTGGCGTGCTGCAGCGCATTGCTTTATGCTATTGTTTTGCTTCACTTATTATTTATTTTTTTAAAATCCGGGGCGCGTTTTATATTGGCGCAGTTATATTGTTAGCATATTGGCTGCTTTGTTTTTTACTTGGCAGCGGCAATGATCCATATAGCATGCAAAATTATTTTGGCGTTGCCATTGACAAAGCCATTCTTGGTATTCCGCATATGTATAAAGGTGAAGGTGTTCCTTTTGATCCCGAAGGTCTGGCAAGCACTTTTCCGGCGATTATGCAGGTAATTTTGGGTTACATGGTTGGCAATTATATTTTGCAAAAAGGAACCAATTATGAAATGCTCAGCAAACTTTTTGTTGCCGGTTCTATATTAATATTTACCGGCTTGTGCTGGAACATGGTTTTTCCATTTAATAAAAAAATATGGACAAGTTCATTTGTTGTTTATACATCCGGGCTGGCCGTTATAATATTGTGCATTCTTATTTACCTGATTGAATTTCAAAACAAGCGCGGCCCGTGGACCAAATTTTTTGATGTATTTGGAAAAAACCCGCTGTTTATTTTTGTACTCGGCGGTTTTGTTCCGCGTGTTTCGGGATTAATAAGATGGAAAGAAGGAACTGATGCAACAGGTAATATTATTTATGCATCGCCGCTGGAATGGTTTTATGATCATATTTGCAAGCCCGTATCTGACAATCTTAAAATCGGATCTTTATTATTTGCAATTTGCACGGTTGCATTTTTTTGGCTGATTGCCTGGCTGCTCGACAGAAAGAAAATTTATATAAAAGTATAAATGAGCGCTTTATAAAATAAAAAAGGGCCAGGATAGAAATCCAGCCCGTTTTAAAATCCAATATCCTATGAAAAACCATTCTATTAACGGAGGTTGGTATTAATAAATTGTTTCACCGGAAAAATATATTCAAAATAGTTTTTTATTAATGAGATTGATAGGAATCATGTTTGTTAACTAATAAATTGCTTTGCATTCTGCGAGCGAAGTTTTTTAAAATTATTTTGTTTAATACAACTTCATTTTCACAACATCTTTATTAATAACATTTTTATTCCATTTTTCATGTATAACCAAAGCTGCGCCAAGCGCAGTTGCCTGAGAAACAGAAGCTGCAAATATTTCCATTTCAGGAAATGCTTTAGCGAGCAACTGCATATAAATTTCATTTTTGCTAAAACCACCGTCAACAAATATTTTTTTTACGGAAGAATTTTTTAAAACAAGGTTGGTACTTTTTATTTGCTGATTAATAATATCACGTATTAAAAAATGATAAGCACTTTCATAATTTGAATTCGTATTAATAGAATCCGCTAAAAACTTTTCATTATAAACAACTGTCGTAAAATAATCAAGCGGTTTATTAAACTGCGCAGATAATAATTTTACTTTTTCTTCATGTTCATATCCCGCAAATAATCTTGAAGCCTTCACCGGTTTTCCATCATAAGATAAATAACAGAGACAATCATTTTCCAATTCATTATCTGTTAGCGGCGAATGATTAAATGGATTTAAACTGATGCACCAAGTGCCGGTTGATATTAATACAAATGGTTCATTAATAAACTTCATGTAAGGTATTAATGCAGCAGAACTATCATGCAAACCGAAACCTGCAATTAATTTTTTATTATTAATCTCAAAGATTGTTGTTTCATCACATGCAATTATTGGTGCAAATTTTTCATCAATATTTTCTTCATTAACCCAGTCATGATATTTATTTTCTGTAAAATTCCAGAGGTTTGTGTGGCAACCAACGCTCGTAATATCCGTTGCAACTTTTCTTGTTAATATATATGCGAGATATTGCGGAAGATGCAATGCATATTTTATTTTATCAAACAATTCAGGCTTTTCATATTTCAACCTATACAGTTGCATGCCCGAATTCAAATTGCCCAAAACTGGCGATGCCGTTAGCTTTGCGAATAATTTTTCTCCGCCATATTTTTTATAAAATTGATTTTGTAAATCTTCAGGATAAGGTTTTAAATAATTATACAACGGCGCACAAATATTTCCATCATCATCCAAATAAACAAAGCTCGCACCATAGCCAGAAAAATTTACTGCAACAATTTCAAAACGTTCATCATTAATAATTTTATAAAAAGAATTTTTTATCCACGCCGTTAAGGCATTAATATCTTCGCACGCAAAACCATCTTCATCTTTCGTTTCTTTCAGCTGCACATTTTCTTCGTACACAATTTTATAATGTTCGTCAAACAACAATAATTTTTTATTGGTTTTACCAACATCAAAAATTGCTATGGCCAAAATTTTTTTCATGTATTTTTTGAACCGATCATTTATTCATTAATCAACTTCAGTGGCATCGCACTCTTGTACATTTTGTTCTTTATTGATCTGATACTTTTGTAAAATGTCTTATTAATCTCATCACCCAAAATCTCCGCCATAAATGACAGAGCTAGTCAGATAATTATTTATTAATAAACCTAACTCATAACTTATTATTCATAACTTATCACTTAAAACTTAATACTTATAACTCAAAGTCCAGTTGCAATAGTTTTCAATCCCCTTTCTTTAATCAATTCTTCGCGAACTTTTAAATCTCTGTATAATTGCAATGGCCGCAAAGCTGCGCCAGACCTTAATCTTGCTTCAGCAATCAGCGCACGAACATCTGTACGAAAACTCTGTTGCAAAATTTCTTGTGCGCCTGCAACATCATTATTATTTTGCGCTTCGTTTAATTTTTTTCTGTGTACTATTAATGATTGCGCATAACTTATCATTATCGCTTCAACAGATTGCAACAAATCTTCCAGCGGATCTTTTACATTGTGCGACGCATCAATCATCCATCCTAAATCTTTTGTGTGATCCATTTTTTTTGCATCCATTCCCTCGACCAATTCATTAAAAATTAAAAAAAGTTGGTATGGTTTTATACTTCCAACAGTTAAATCATCATCGCCATATTTTGAATCATTAAAATGAAAACCACCGAGCTTTCCTTCCATTAATAATAAAGAAACGATTTGTTCAATATTTGCATTTGGCAAATGATGTCCAAGATCGACAAGTGTAAAAGCTTTATCGCCAAGTTTGTTTGCGTACAATAACGATTGTCCCCAATCGCCAACTGTTGTTGAATAAAAATTTGGTTCAAAAGCTTTGTATTCAACAAACATTTTCCAGTCGCTTGGTAATGCTGCATAAATTTCTTGCAAGCCTTCCAATGTATTTTGAAAAGCTTTTCTAAAATTTAATTGCCCGGGAAAACACGAACCGTCTGAAAGCCAAACGGTGAGCGACTTTGAGCCTAGTTGAATTCCATGTTTTATAACTTCAATATTATGATCAATGGCTTGTTGTCTCACTTCTATATTTACATGTTGTAATGAACCAAACTTATAACTCAACTTTTGATCCGGCTGATCCTGAAATGTGTTTGAGTTCATTGCATCAAACTTAATATCATGTTGCGCTGCTAATTTTTTTATAGCATTATAATCTTTAGGAATATCCCACGGAATATGCAATGAAATAGCGCCGCTTGATTTATTAAGCGCATGCAACAAACCAATATCTTCAATTTTTTCTTCGAGATTTCTCGGTTCGCCGCCACCTGGAAAACGGGCAAACCTTGTTCCGCCAGTTCCCAAAGCCCAGCTTGGAATGGCGATTTGAAAAGCAATTAATTTTTGTAAAATATTTTCTATGCCTTCGATTTCTTCATTAATAAAATCGAATTTTCGCTTGTGTTCTTTTATTAACGCTTGATTATGATCTTCGATTTTATTTTTATTAATAAGCATGATTTTTGATATTAGGTATTAGATATTGCTGGTTGCGGAATTTTCTTTTAATTTTTTGATGTAAGTATTCAACTTCATGTGTAAGCTTTTTAATTGACCTATGAGTTCTTCAAATTCATCCTCGGAAATTAATTTTCTTGCATGTGCTTTTGTTATCCATGTTTTTGTTTCCATTAATGAACCGCGGCTATAATAACAAAATTGCTTTCTGTCTTTATAAAAAAATCTTCCATAACCTTCTGCAATATTTGCTGCTATGGAATCTACAGCTCTTACTAATTGTTCACCTAAAGTTTTTCTCTCAAAATATTTCCACTTCATTACTGTAATCCAAATTATTTCTCCAATTTTTAAAGAAGACTGATATATTTCCAAATCTTCTAAAACGAAGTTTTCTTTCATAGTAAGGTTGTTGTTGTGTTATTAAGATATTGGATAATTGATATTGGCTATTGATAATTTTTTTTCGAATGTTAACCGAATAAATTTTTAATAACAAAAACATTTAACGATATCTGAATGCCTAATATCAATTATCCAATATCCAATACCAAATATTAAATTTCTATCGCACAAAACCCATCGCAACACCGCCATCAACATTTAAAACATTGCCGGTTGATTTATTCATCAAGCCACCGACGAAAGCAAAACATGCGTTGGCAATATCTTCGGGCAAAATAATTTCATTAAGCAAAGTTCGCTTTGCATAATAAGCCGGAAGCTCTGAAACACTGACTCCGTAAGCTTTTGCGCGGCCTTCGGCCCACGCGCCTTCCCAGATTTTGCTGTCGGAAATTACCGCATCAGGGTTCACAACATTCACGCGGATTTTATCTTTGCCGAGTTCTGAAGCGTTTAATCTGCTAAGATGCAACTGCGCGGCTTTTGCAGATCCGTACGCTGCATTATTTGGCCCGCTTACGAGTGCATTTTTACTAACGATATTAATTACATCGCCGCCGGAATTTTGTTTTCGCATTATTTCAACGCCTTTTTGTGTAACGAGAAATTGGCCTTTCACCAAAATATCATAGAGCAAATCCCAATCTTTTTCCGTGTGTTCTTCGAGCGGTTTTGAAATAGAAATGCCCGCACAGTTTACAATAATATCAACGCCTCCGAATGCTAATGATGCAGCGCTGTAAGTTTTATTAATCGTTGAAACATCAGTCACATCAAGCATTTCAGCAGTGTATGCATCTTTTCCGTATTGTTTCAAAAATTCGTCTTTTGCTTTTTCTAAACGTTGCGCATCATTATCATTAATAACAACACACGCACCTTCATCAGCAAATTTTTTTGCGATGGCTTTTCCAATTCCACCGGCACTTCCGGTTATTAATGCAATGCGGCCGCTTAATAATTTTGGTTTGGGCATGCGTTGCAATTTTGCTTCTTCAAGCAACCAATATTCTATGTTAAAAGCTTCTTGTCGTGGTAATGAAGTGTATGATGAAATTGCTTCAGCGCCTTTCATTACATTGATTGCATTAATATAAAATTCTGCAGCAACGCGCGCGGTTTGTTTATCTTTTGCAAACGTGAACATGCCAACGCCGGGATATAAAATCACCACAGGGTTTGCATCGCGGATGGCTGGGCTGTTAGCGTGTTTGCAGGTGTTGTAATAATCGGTGTACATCTTTCTGTACGCATCAAATAGTGGAGAAATTTTTTCTTTTATTAATGATGTGTTTGTTACATCTTCATCTGTCGCCAAATTTAGAACGAGTGGAGAAATTTTTGTTCTTAGAAAATGATCCGGGCAACTTGTTCCCATTGGCGCGAGCCTTTCTAAATCGTTTGAGTTGATGAATTGCAAAACTCTTTCATCATCCGTAAAATGCCCAACCATTTTTGTGGATGAAGAACAAAAGCCGCGCAATATTGGTGCAAGCGCAGATGCTTTATTTATACGTTCTTCTTTTATTAATGATTGCAATTTTTGTCCGCCGAAAATTTCTCTTTTTTTACCATAATTTTTTTCGAGATACTCTGCGCACTTTTCAATTACTTCAAGTGTATTAATATAACTTTCAAACGCAGTATCACCCCATGTAAATAATCCGTGCGAACCAAGCATGATGCCAATGATGCCCGGGTTTTCATCCAAACATTTTTTTAGTTTCAAACCCAAATCAAAACCTGGGCGTTGCCAATCAACCCAACCAATTTTTCCATTGAATAAATCTTGCGTTATTTTTTTTCCATCTTTTGCAGCAGCAATTGCAATGGCCGCATCAGGATGCAAATGATCGATATGTTTGAATGGAAGAAAACCATGCAACGGTGTATCAATCGATGGCGCTTTTGATGCGAGATCATAAATACAATGATTAAAAAGTTCAACCATTTCATCTTCATGTTCAATGCCGCGATAAACGTTTGTTAATGATCGCAAACGATCTACATATAAAGCCGCGAGGCCACTGCGTTTCATCGTTCCGAGATCGCCGCCGCTTCCTTTTACATACATTACTTCAACTTCATTATTTGTGAGTGGATCTTTTGCAATTATTTTGCAAGATGTGTTTCCGCCACCATAATTTGTTAGGCGCAAATCCGCACCTAATAAATTGGAACGATAAACCAATAACGCGACTTCATCGCCTTTGAGTTCTGCTGCTTTTTTATCATCCCACAAATAACTTACGTATTTAAAATCGTTTTGTGTTTTCATTGAATTGCTGTTAGCCATTAGCTGTTAGCTGTTGGCATTTTTAAAGTATTAATAAATTTGTGAATCATTTTTATTTCGTGTTCTAATACTAATTCTAATTTTTCAATTTCATCTATTTTAGCCCAATGCATATCTTTTGATATAATTAAATACGTTTGTATTTCGAATGCAGAACCTAAAGCAATCTGTAGAAATCTTGCGTAATCTTTATCACTGTTCCTGCTGCTTCCTTCAGCGATGTTTGCCGGTATAGAAACTGCAGCCCTCGTTATTTGCGAAACAATTCCAAATTTTTCTTCGACAGGAAATTGCTTAATTATAGTATAAATCGTTTTCACAATTTCCATTCCTCTTTGCCAAATAATAAGTTCTTTATAATTTTTCATAAATAAGGTTTTGTAGGTGTTTTAACGATCTTAATTTTAAAAGCTAATAGCTAAAGGCTGATAGCTAACAGCCTTTTACTTCAACGCATTACCATATCCAACCAATAATACAGATAAAATTATTGTGATGATGCCGATGGTAAATGTTGCTTTTGTTTTTTTGCTCACGCCTTTCCATTCTTTTAAAAAAATGCCCCACATGTTGGCAACTAAAATTATAAATGCCATGTGCAAAATCCAGCTACTTGCGCCGTTGCCAAGTTTGCTTTCGCCCATGCCGTAAAAGAAAAATTGCAGGAACCATGTTGTGCCTGCGAGCGCGGCGAATAAATAGTTTTTTATTAATGGCGTTTGTTTGTTTGTATAATCGCCGAAAGATTTGTTGCGTGCGTTAAGTATTATGCACCAGATAAAATTGGTTGTTAATCCGCCCCAAAGCAGCGTTATATAAATTACATTGTTTTGATACAATGGGTTGAAACCTGCAGCCACAGCGGCTTGCGCCATTGGCTTGCCAGCTTCTATACCAAAATTAAAACACGCACTTAGTATTCCGGAGATGATGGCAACGATTAATCCTTTGCCCAAATTAAATTCTGCAACTGATTTTTTCTTTTCTGCTTCGGGCAATTCATTTTCCTTCATAACGCCGGCACGGCCGCAAATGTAAATGCCGAGCAAACAAACGATAACGCCAGCAAAAACAATTCTTCCCCATGACGTTGTTATTAAATCATGAAAAGTTGTTTTGCCTTCGGAAGGATAAAAGTTATAATAAATGGAAGGGACAAGTGCGCCAAATGCTGAACAAAAACCAAGCACAACAGAATTTCCAAGTGACATGCCAAGATAACGGACGCCGAGTCCATATGTTAATCCGCCAACGCCCCAAAAAACACCAAATAAAATAGTGTAATTAATAATATGCCATGGCGTATGTTTTATAATCTCTGCAAAGCCAGGCACAGTAAGGTATGCAGCGAGCGGCGGGACTATTAACCATGAAAAAAGGCCGCCGACAATCCAATAACTTTCCCAATGCCAGCCCTTTATTTTTTTATACGGCATATAAAAACTGCCCGAAGCAAAGCCGCCGATAAAATGAAAAATAATGCCAAATATGATTTGCATAATTGTTTATTAAATTAAAATAACCTTTAGATATTGAGCAAACATATTTATAAGAAAAATAATTTACTTTCTTTTATTAGAAAGCAATGCAATTTATAATATCAAAAAGTATATCAAGATACAAGAAACATTTTAGTTCGAATAGTAGTGCCTATCAATATATAAAATATGGAGATATCTTATATAAAGTTCTGACCATGATATAAAATTTAATTTCTTATTACCAGTAGTCCTAAAATAATTCACATAAAAACAGCAATTGTTAATAACAACATTTGTTTAAAATTAAATTGATGTAAAACTTTATGCCCGTTCTTTGAATCTTTTATTTCTTTTCCAACTCAATATTTAAAGTGCATTAAGTTGCATATCGTAAGGTTTGATACTCGGCTTGTGGTGCCTCGTAATGAAGTATAAGACTAGAAGTAAGTAAATCATAGCAATTCTAATGAGTAATCGAGTATTGTGATTGTGGGGCATTTAATATTACCTCATAAAATCAATTACTCATGGAAAAGAAAGCTTGCGTTAAAAAAATTAAGCATTTTAAAAAAAGGAAAATAAAAATCCTTACTAAAAACCATTGCTATGAATTACGAACAGAGACCTGTCGATCTGTAACATTAATTGATTTAAAAAAATACATTACCAAAAGAATAAAAAAAAGAGCCGCTTTTCTTTTTGTCTTGATTTAATCAAATCAATTTTTGAAAGTGCAGCAGAAATTATTATTCGCAGACTGTTCAACTTCTAGTTTTCTTTTAAAAATTCATGTATGATTTATACTATCAAACATTTATGTTATGCTATCAAATCATCTGAACACGAACTTGATGAAATAATTGCTAATATAGATTCTTACTATTATCATACAATAGTGCCTAAAACAAAATATGGGGATTTTCAGCGTGATGAAAATAGTGGCCAAATAAAATATCGAAAATTAACTCCAAGCACCAAGCGTTTGAAGAATATTCATAAAAAAATAAACTTGTTTCTTCAGCAAATACAATTACCCAATTACGTTTTTGGAGCTGTTACAGGAAAGAACAATATTAAAAATGCTTTGCAACACATCGATAACACTTATTTTTTTTCGATTGATTTGAAGGATTATTTTTCAAGAATAAATAATAAGCAAGTATTCAACATGTTTTTACAAAATGGTTTTTCTTCTACCATTTCAAAAAAACTTACCCAGCTGACAACTTATGAAGGCAAACTTCCGCAAGGCCCTCCAACTTCTCCGATTATTTCCAATCTTGTCTTTAAAGAAACAGGAGAACGATTATTAGAGTTATGTAAAATTTATAAAGTTATTTTCACTAGTTATCTAGATGATCTTACTTTTTCATCCGCAAACGATTTTAAATTTCTTATCCCCGAATTCGTTAATATCATTACGGAAGGCAAATTTTGTATCAATTATAAAAAGGTTTTTTATAAAAAAAATAAGCCCGAAATAACAGGATTAATTATTAAAAATAAAATGCTTTATTTAGTTGAAAGCATGCGACAAAAAGGAATAGACGATCCATCTTATAATAAATATTTAAAAAGCTATTTAAAATTAATCAAAACTAGTTTGACAAATCATCGAAATTCTAGAAATGATGTTGACTAATTTGAACTTATCAAATAAGAAAGTGAAAACGTTAACCTTGGAGGCTACATGTGTCAAAATTCTTTTACAAATCATTTTTGAAAAATTGTAGTTTTTTCAAGATTAAAAATCAATAAATTTCAAATGATTTATTAATGATTGGCAATAATTACAACTTTACAATTCGTAAGCATAAATTAATAAACATGAAATTAATCGCAGCGATTGCAACTATCTTTTTTTGTTATGCAGCTTCTGCAAATACTTTAATAAAACAAGTTTCAGAAACAGATACACCGCTTGTTGTGCACAAATGCAGTGATTTTACAATTACCGGAAAAGGCGATAATGCCGAATGGCAAAAGACAACATGGGTTGCTTTAAATAAGATTAATGAAGGTGGCAAAAATTATGAAAGCAAATTCAAAATTTTATATTCATCAACAGGAATGTATGTGCTTTTTAATGGTGAAGATGATAAGATAACATCACCGTATAAAAATGATTTTGATAGCCTTTTTTATGCGGATGTATTTGAAGTTTTTTTTCATCCGGATATTTCTGAACCTATTTATTTTGAATATGAAATCAGCCCGTTGAATAAAGAACTTATTTTATTAATAATAAACCGCAAAGGCAAAATGGGCGGCTGGGTTCCGTGGCATTATGAAGACAAAAATAAAATTTTAAAAAACGTAAACATTAATGGAGGCGCAATGGAATCAGGCGCTGCTATAAAATCGTGGAGTGCAGAAATATTTTTTCCTTATAAAATTCTTAGCCCGTTATTAAATGTGCCGCCGGTTAGCGGCATGCGTTGGAACGCAAATTTTTGCAGGCTCGATTACGATACCGGCAACCAATATATGTGGTCGTGGTCGCCGGTTAAAAAATCATTTCATGAATTTAAAAAATATTATTCCTTATTGTTTGAATGATGGTTATGCAAAATTTATTAATCATTAATAGCATATTTATTAAATTAAAAGTTATTAATAACAAATAAATTTTTATAAAACATTTCTACAAAAAAATAAAAGCACCGGATTTGATTTACTTAAGAAAAAAAACAAAATGAATATAAGCCCATATGCAGGCAAGCCTGCAGAACAATCTATGCTTGTTAATATTCCGAAATTAATTTCAGCATACTACACGGAAATTCCTGATCCATTTATTAATGAACAAAAAGTTGCGTTTGGCACTTCCGGCCATCGCGGTTGTTCTTTAAAAAATTCTTTTAATGAGTGGCATATACTTGCTATTTCGCAGGCCATTTGTTTATACCGCAAACAACAAAATACAAATGGCCCGTTGTTTATTGGTATCGATACACATGCGTTGAGTTTGCCTGCTTACGCAACCGCGCTGGAAGTATTCGCCGCCAATGAAGTGATATTAATGATTGATGAAAATGATTTTACACCAACGCCATCCATTTCTCACGCGATATTAACTTATAATAAAAACCGCAAAGACGGATTTGCAGATGGCATTGTAATTACGCCTTCGCACAATCCGCCAACGGATGGCGGCTTTAAATATAATCCGCCAAATGGTGGGCCTGCATCTGGCGAAGTAACCAAATGGATTGAGGCAAAAGCCAATGAATTTCTTATTAATAAATTGAATGGCGTTAAAAGAATTGCTTATAAAAAAGCATTGCATGCACCAACAACTCATCGTTTTGATTACATGAATAATTATGTAAATGATTTAAGCAATGTTATTAATATGGATATAATCCGCGATTCAAAAATCAGTATTGGTGTTGATCCGTTAGGCGGTGCAGGAATTTATTATTGGGAGCCAATTGCAGAGCGTTACAATTTAAACCTTACACTCGTTAATAAAACGATTGATGCAGACTTTCGTTTTATGCCCGTTGATTGGGATGGGCAAATAAGAATGGATCCATCATCAGCATATGCAATGAAAAATTTGCTTGCATTAAAAGATAAGTTTGATATTTCTATGGCGTGCGATACAGATTATGATCGCCACGGGATCGTTACGAAAAGTGAAGGCTTGCTTCCGCCGAATCATTATTTAAGTACAATGATTTTTTATTTATTTCAGCACAGGCCGCAATGGCCATCAAAAGCAATGGTTGGAAAAACGGTGGTGAGCAGCAATATGATTGATCGCATTACAAAAAAAGCGGGAAGAAATTTGTATGAAGTTCCAGTTGGTTTCAAATGGTTTTCATCTGGCTTGCTCGATGGTTCAATTGGTTTTTGTGGTGAAGAAAGTGCCGGTGCATCTTTTCTAAGAATGAATGGTGAAGTATGGACAACAGATAAAGATGGAATGATTGCGGCGTTACTTGCTGCAGAAATAACAGCAAAAATAAAAAAAGATCCGGGAGAAATTTATAAAGAACTCAGTAATGAATTGGGACAATCATTTTATGATCGCACAGAAGCAAAAGCTTCACCGGAACAAAAAGCATTGCTTGGAAAATTATCACCCGAACAAGTAAAACAAACCGAATTAGCTGGTGAAAAAATTACATCAGTAATTACAAAAGCGCCGGGTAATCATGCAGAAATCGGCGGATTAAAAGTAAGTACAGAAAACGGATGGTTTGCAGCGCGGCCATCGGGTACAGAAGATATTTATAAAATTTATGCAGAAAGTTTTTCCGGAGCTGAACATTTAAAACAGATACAGGAGCAGGCACAATCACTTGTTGATGAGGCTTTGAAACAAAAATAATTATGCAATAAAAATTTGGATATTTATAAGTTTATTAGTCAGCAAATATTATTAATAAAGAAAAAGCACAAATAATTTTATTAATAAAAAATCAGTATAAAAAACTCATGCTGCATGAATCTTTTATACTGATTTTTTTTTTGAAATATTCATTATGGTTCACTCACGTGAATTACGATTTTGCCCGGCGCATGTTTCTCTCCGCCTGCTTTTTCTGCATCCGGCGCATGCTTCAAACTAAAAACGGCCGCGATAAAAATCTTGAGCGTTTTCTTTTCAATTAGCGCACTTATCTTATCCAAAATATCATTGTCCGATCTTGCTGTAAAACTTTCAACAGTTATATTTTTTTCTTTTGCTTCCTGTTGAACTTCTGGCTTTACTGTAGTTACAAGTCGTCCGCCTTTTTTAATTAATCGCAAAGCTTTCTTTTGCATTTCTCCGCCAACGGTATCAAACACTAAATCGAAGTCGCTATCCATGTTATTGGTACTTTCTTTTGTATAGTCAATTGCATTTTCTGCACCAAGGCTTTTTACAAATTCAATATTTTCGCCAGAAGATGTTCCGGTTATAGAAGCGCCTTTCCATTTTGCAAGCTGCACTGCAAATAATCCCACTCCTCCAGATGCACCGAGAATACATACTTTCTGTCCGGCTTCAAGTTTTCCATGGTCAAACAAACCTTGCCACGCAGTGAGCGCCGTTAATGGAACTGCCGCTGCTTCTTCATGCGTTATTCCATCTGGCTTAAATGCAATTTCACTTTCTTTAACGGCAATAAATTCTGCAAATGCACCATTTTTTCCCGGGTATGGCCGGCCAAAAACCTCATCACCTTTTTTAAATTTTGTAACAGACTGGCCGGTTTCTTCCACAATGCCTGAAAGATCCCAACCCATTGTAAGCGGAAACTCAGCAGGGAATTTTGCCTGGCCTTCGCCTGCCCTTATTTTATTATCAACCGGATTTACAGAGCTTGCGCAAACACGCACCAGCACTTCATTTGATTTTATTTCGGGTCGATTTGTCTCTTCGTATTGCAGCACTTCCGGGCCGCCGAATCCATGTATTTGTATTGCTTTCATAATCTTTCCTTTTAAAATAATAATCAAATTTGTTGCCAACGGCATTCATAAATTCGATAGTTGCATGCAGTTAAATTCTTATAAATTATTTTTTTTAAATACCTTACTAATAACAGAATTAAATTTTTAATTGTCATGAAATTTATTTTATGCATTGCATTACTCTATAGTTTTTGTGGAATTAATAATGCACGTGCGCAATCAGCCTTAACAGATAAAAAATCTTTTTTTAATGATACGGCTGTAATAAATGCAACCATCATTACCAATATGAATAAATTATTAAAGCATGATAAAAAAGCGCTTTTACCTGCAAATTTTATTACCATACTTTCAGACGGAACTTCTATTAATGATTCGATACAACTTGAAGCAAGGGGAAATATGAGAAACGGTTATTGTTATATGCCGCCATTGAAAATTATTTTTAATCATCAGCAAACAGCAACACTTGCATCTTTAAAATCATTGAAGCTTGTTAATGAATGTAAGATTAACGATGAGTATGATCAGTATTTGCTTAAAGAATTTATTATTTATAAAATATACAATTTACTAACCGACATGAGTTTTCGAGTGCGGTTTATTAATGTAACTTTTAAAGATAGTGCGGGAAAGAAAAAATCAATTACAGAACATGCATTTTTAGTAGAAGATATAAAACAACTGGCAAAAAGAAATGAATGTAAAGAATCAAAAATGAAAAATCTTGGTGCGCAATTTACAGATCGCCGGCAGATGGCCATTGTTGACATCTTTCAATATATGATTGGAAATACAGATTGGGCAGTTTCTGCAAACCATAATATTAAATTTATTGAACGAAGTATTGAGGCGGAAAAAAAGATTTTTGTTGTGCCGTATGATTTTGATTATTCAGGTTTGGTTAATACGGAATATGCCATTCCAAGTGAAAATATAGGCACTGAAAATGTTCGTGAAAGAGTTTACCGCGGATATAAAAAAACAATGGATGAACTTAATGATGTGCTTTCAATTTTTAAAAATAAGAAAGATGAAATTTATGGATTGATAAGTAATTTCAACTTATTAAAACCTGCAAGTAAAAAATACATGATCGGCTACCTTGATGATTTTTATAAACAGATTAATAAACCGGCAGATATAAAATTTTATTTTATTGATAATGCAAGGGTTCAATAATCATTAATTGTTCTTTGCGATCAGCAATAAAGAAGTTGTTTTTCAATTACAGGAAAAGATTTGGAAATAATTATATTATTAATAATTGAAATCAAAAAGCATCATCAATTTATCTGCAATTTATTATTAATAACATTTTTGTAATAAAAATTAAAATGTAATTTCAATGTGCATATGAATCGGTAACCAATAACTTTTGCTGCATGCCTGCACGTATTAAAATTATAATCTCCTTATTCGTCACTTCATTTTTGCTTGCAGCCATTAATGTAACCGCACAAAAAAATGTAAGCGATAGCACAATTCTCAAAAATAATTTTTCCAATTCCATTTCTATATATTATCAATCTCTCGGCGATCAATCGCGCTTATACAACGGAACAAAATATGCAGGTTATCCCTACAAATTTTCAGAAGGCATTCCATTTTTTCTTTCTGATAAATTACAGGAAGGTGCTGTTGCGTACGATGATGTTGAATTTCAAAATATCCATTTGCAGTATGATGAATTATCCGGCGCAGTTATTATGCATGATGAAAATCATACCATTCAATTGCTTAATGAAAAGATAGCTTGGTTTATTATTGCTGGTTTCAAATTTATTAATGTAAATAATATCGGGCAAAATAATACATCTCTCGCAAGCGGGTTTTATAATATTTTATATGATGGCAACGTAAGCGCTTTAAAAAAAGAAACAAAAAAAATTCGTGAAATACTTGCGTTTTCCGGTGAAGAAAAAACATATGTGATTGATACGAAAATCAATTATTATTTAAAAAAAAATAATGAATACGTTGCCATTAATAACCAAAAAGAATTAGTTGATTTTTTTCATGATAAGAAAAAAGAAATGCAGCGTTTTATAAAAACGAATAAATTGAATTTTAAAAAAGATCCGGATAACACGCTTGCAAAAGTTGCTGAATTTTTTGACGCGACAACAAAATAAAATGAAACAAATTTGTTGTGTTCTATTTTTTGCATTCTTATTTTTTTGCCAGAAATCATTCGGGCAAAACGATACATCATTAATAATAAATGCAGACTTTAACGACGCAACCGTTGAACAATTTATTAATAAAATAGAAACACAAACCGGCGTTCATTTTTTTTATGATTCATTAATAACTGACAGTATTCGCATAACGGTTCATGCAAACAATTTGACTTTACAAAAAATACTTGAACTCGCTTTTGCAAACACGGATATTTATTTTGCAACGGATAATGACAAGCATTTTTTTCTTACAAAGAGCGAGCCTTTAAATTTTTCTTTCACGGAAAATATTGTAGAAAATAAAAATAATAATAAGCCAAATAAAAATAAATCATCGCAAATAAATTTTGGCGAAGCCGATGATATTGCACAAAAAAAATCGTGGATAGAATATAAAGTTTTTGAAATCGGCGAAAAATCTTCAATCAATATAAATGGCATTGCAACTATTGCCGGTTATATTAAAGATGCAAAAACCGGCGAGCCACTTGCAGGCGCATCAATTAATATTGAAAAAACCAAACTCGGCGTTTCCACAGATCAATATGGATTCTATTCGCTTACATTGCCTAAAGGCCGCTATGTGATGGACATTCAGAACATCGGGATGAAGGATACAAAAAGGCAAATCATTTTAAACAATAATGGCAAGCTGAATATTGAAATGCAGCAAACCATTATTGCACTTAAAAAAGTGGTCATCTCTGCGCAAAAACTAAGCAATGTAAAAGGCACGCAAATGGGTTTGCAAAAATTAGATATCAAAACCATAAAACAAGTGCCCGTAATTTTTGGCGAAGCAGATATACTAAGAGTAGTAACTACTTTGCCCGGCGTAAAAACTGTTGGCGAAGCAAGCACTGGTTTAAATGTAAGAGGCGGCGCGGCAGATCAAAATTTGATATTGTTTAATGATGCAACCATTTATAATCCTTCACATTTTTTTGGATTGTTTTCTGCATTTAATCCTGAAGTGGTGAAAGATGTTGAATTGTATAAAAGCAGCATTCCTGCAAAATATGGCGGCAGGCTTTCCTCTGTATTAAACATTAATAGCCGCGAAGGAAATAAAAAAGAAGTGACAGGTTCCGCAGGCATCGGGCCGCTTACAAGCAGGCTTGATATTGAAGGCCCACTTATAAAAGATAAATCGTCATTTATTATTGGTGGAAGAACGACGTATGCTGACTGGCTTTTAAATTTATTGCCTGATCAATATAAAAACAGCAAAGCATCTTTTTATGATTTGAACCTCGACATCAGCCATGAGATTAATAAAAAAAATTCAATTTACTTAACGGGTTATTTAAGTAAGGATCGGTTTAATCTCAACAGCGATACATTGTATGGTTATGGAAATAAAAATATTTCATTAAAATGGAAACATGTTTTTAATAATAAAATAAATGGCGTTGTCACAAGCGGATATGATCGGTATGATTATAATATTTCCAGCGCAACCATTCCAATTTCTGCATACAAACTTTCGTTTGATATTAACCAATTTTATTTGAAAGCAGATTACAATTATTACTTCAGCAACAACCACACTTTCAACTTCGGATTGAATTCATTATTATATAAACTTCATCCCGGTTCTTATCAGCCACAAGGAAAAGAGTCTTTGGTTCAGCCTGATGAAATACACGCGGAGCAAGCATTAGAGAGCGCGTTGTATGTTAGTGATCATTACACAATTTCTCCTTCGCTTGTTGCTGATGGCGGCATTCGGTTTTCAATTTATAATTATTTAGGGCCGCAAAATGTAAATATTTATCAGCAAGGCGTTCCAGAAAGTGAAAGCAGTTTATTACAAACGAATCATTATGGAAGTGGATCTTTTATTAAAACATATGGCGCACCGGAATATCGTTTGTCCGTAAGATATTCTTTCAGTGATAGTTTTTCTATTAAAGCAGGTTTTAATACGCAGCGCCAATACATTCATTCATTATCAAACACCACATCAATGGCGCCAACTGATATTTGGAAACTGAGTGATCCAAATATTAAACCGCAATCTGGCGATCAAATTTCTTTGGGCCTGTATAAAAATTTAAAATCGAACACCATTGAAACTTCTGTTGAAGTGTATTATAAAAACATTAAAAATTATTTGGATTATGAAAGCGGTGCCGTACTTGTGATGAACCCGCACATTGAAACAGACGTTGTGCCAACAACCGGAAAAGCTTACGGTGTAGAATTGCTTATAAAAAAACTAACCGGAAAATTAAATGGCTGGATAAGTTATGCATGGTCGCGCACATTTTTAAGAATGAACGATGCATCAAAAGGGCAATTAATAAATAATGGATCTTATTATCCGGCGAACTATGATATTCCGAATGATGTAACTGTTGTTGGAAACTATCGTGTTAATCACCGTTTCAGTATTTCTTTAAATGGAACATATGGTACAGGCCGTCCAATCACGCTGCCGGCGGGCGTTTACACGTATGCAGGAAGCGAGCGCACTTTATATACAGATAGAAATGCATACCGGATTCCTGATTATTTCCGCATGGATTTTTCTATGAACATTGAAGGCAATCATAAAGTGCATCAAAGGTTTCACAACTCATGGACGCTTGGTGTTTATAATTTAACAGGTAGGAAAAATCCATATTCAGTTTATTATGTTTCACAAAACGGCGTTATTAATGGTTACAAATTGTCCATTTTCGGAAGTGCGATTCCGTATCTGAATTTTAATATCAGGTTTTAATTAAAAGTTGATGAAAAAATTATTTTGTTTTTTATTAATAATCATCGCAGCAAGCTGCACACAAAAATATGTGCCTGTCTTAAGGCCATCATCAAATAATTTTTTGGTGATGGAAGGAACCTTAAACAGCGGAAGCGGGCAAGCATTATTAACATTGAGCCGCAGCACTAATTTAGATTCTCCCGCAACGCAATATGAGTCGGGCGCACAAATAACTGTTCAGGCAAGTGATAGTTCAACATTTAATTTGCTTGAAACAAATGCAGGACAATACACAGCAAACGATTTGAATTTGGACACAACAAAAAAATACCGCTTAAAAATTTTAACCGGCAATGGAGAAATATATGTTTCTGATTTTGTTTCCGTCATTCCAAACCCGCCAATTGATTCCATAAATTATTTGCAAAATAATGATGGTTTGCAAATTTCTGTGAACACACATAACCCGCAAAACAATACACGTTATTATCAATGGTTGTATAATGAAACATGGGAATTTCATGCTGCTTATTTATCAAAATTAAAGTATGTAATGACGGCAACACCGCAAGGATATGCTTATGCACTTTCTCCCGCAACCGTTGCTTATTATCCGCCTGACCCTTATGATTCAAGCATTTTTATTTGCTGGCAATCTGATTCATCAAACCAGATTTTATTGGGTTCATCTGCAACATTAAGCCAGGATGTTATTAATGTTCCCATTGCAAGTGTTCCTTCGGGT
>JABDAZ010000051.1 GCA_013288945.1 Bacteroidota bacterium
GCGAGTAATATTCTTAATGTGCCGGGTTCGGCAAATGCATTTTTCCAGTAGTCGAGATAAGGTTGATAATGATATAATTCGCTGCCGTGTTTTAGTTTGTGTTTCGTCCATTGTTTTACCTGCGTTAATAAAGACTTATTAATAAAATGAAAATCAGGCAAATTATTAAAATGAGTTTTTAAGCTTTCAGACAATTTAAAAGTTGTTGTATATCCTGCATTGCCTGCAGAAATATGATACACTTTATATTTTCTTTTTGCAAATAACAAATCAATAATAGTTTGCGCAGCATAATCAACCGGCACCATATCAAGCGGCGCATGTTCATAAACCGGAATGAGCCGCAAAGTGTTGATGGTGGCTACTGTCCACAATATTACCGGCGAGCGCGGAACCACTGGCCGGCTGTCTCCCATAATAATTGACGGGCGCGTTATTAATATTTTTTCTGCAGGCAAATGTTTATCTATTAATAATTCCCCATGCATTTTTGTGTAGGTATATCTTACCAAATGTTGCGCATTTGTATTGGGAGATTCATCTTCAAAAATTGTTCTGTGGTTAATATCTTTTCCGCAAATTGTTGCCGTGCCGATGTATAAAAAAGTTTGTAAATGCGGTAAATTTTTTGCCCACAATAATAATTTTTCTAATCCTGTGATGTTTACTTTCTCAACGATATCATCATAAATCCTGGAGAAAGAAGTGTTGGCTGCGGAATGAATTATAACATCAATATCATCCAATATTTTATTGGCCTGCAAATATGCTGTAAGATCATTGTCAAATAAATTTCCAATAACCGGGATGATTTTTTTTTCATTAAAAAAATCATTGTGCAAATTAAAAACGAGCCGCAATCTTATTATTGCTTCTTCGCGCGATGAAGACCTGATAAAACAATAAATTTTATCAACTTCAATTCTTTGGGATAGATTAACAAGCAGTTCGCCACCAACAAAACCTGTGGCTCCTGTCAAAAAAATATTCATACGGTTTTCTATTAATCAAAAAGTTCCAGTCCGAGTATGCCTAATATTATTAATGATAGCGATAAAATTTTTATTAATGAAACAGGCTCTTTAAAAAACAACATTCCGATAATGGCTATTAATGCTGTGCCGGCGCTTGCCCACACTGCGTATGCGATGCTTACCTGCATTTTTTCCAACACAAAAACAAGTGCTGCCAAACTGATTCCATAAAAAATAAATACTAAAATTGACGGCGTTAATTTTGTAAAACCTTCAGCATATTTCATGCAAATGGTGCCAAGTACTTCAAAAAAAATACCTGCGGCAAGAATGATCCATTTCATTTTTTAATTAAAAATTTATACAGTTGTTTTCCTTTTTTCAAAAGATAAAATTGATAAGATGAAACTGTGCATTGATTTTTTGATTAGTCAGTTGGAGAATAGCATTAAAGATAAATAAAAAGATGAAAATAATTTATGCGCAGTAATGATGTTATTTAAAAATAAATTTTCGTGATTGTTTGTAATAATATCATCAGGAAAAATTTTTATTAATAACGATGGATGATTTTTCAGCGAGTTTTATTATTATAAGTTAATGCGAATTTTAATGATGAAAGGATGAATGGAGTTGTTTATAAACAATATATTTATCAACTAAAAACTACATGATGTTTGTAACCAAAAAAACACTTATTGCGCTTTTATTATTGGTTGGTATTAATGCTGCAATTGCGCAGCAGCCTGTGGTTCCGGTTGCTGGCGCTCCGGCTGTTGCCGCAGGAGCTAAGCCAGGCGCGGCTTCTGCAAAGCAGGAACCAAAACCTTATAAAGAAATTATTACTGAAAAAGCCATTACACACACCGGATTATTTACCGTGCATAAAGTTGAAGACAAATGGTATTTTGAAATTCCTGATTCAATTTTAGGAAGAGATATTTTAGTAAGCACACGATACGGCAAAACTGCTGCCGGCGGCAACTATGGCGGAGAGCAAGTGAATTTGCAAACCATTCATTGGCGCAAAGGCCCAAACAATACTTTGTTTCTTGATGTATTAACGATTGTAAATGTTGCAACAGATTCAACGCAGCCAATTGCACAAGCAGTTAGCAATTCTAATTTAAACCCCATCGCTGCTGCGTTTGACGTGAAGGCTTATGGCAAAGCAACTGATTCATCTCATACAACTGTGATTGATGTAACTGATTTTTTTAAAGGCGATAACCAGGTTGTAAGCCTTACGCCGGGTATTAAAAGAAGATACAGCCTTAACAGCTTGGCAACCGAACGTTCTTATATTGAAAGCATCCATACTTATCCTATTAATACCGAGATAAGAAGTATAAAAACTTTTACATCATCACCCGCTGCACCGGGTATAAATATTTTTGGAACGGGCGGATCATTACCAGCCGCAAACGTAACAGGGGCGGTTACTCTGGAGCTTAATAACTCTTTTATATTATTACCAAAATCACCCATGCGCAAACGAATTTTCGATCAGCGTGTTGGTTATTTTGCAAGCGAGTATACTGTTTATGATGATAACCAGCAGCGCGTTGAAACTTCCCGTTTTATTCATCACTGGAAACTGGAACCGAAAGATGAAGACATGGAAAAATATAAACGCGGTGAATTGGTTGAACCAAAAAAGCAAATTGTTTATTACATAGATCCTGCAACGCCAAAAAAATGGCGGCCATATTTAATTGCAGGTATTAATGACTGGCAAATTGCATTTGAAAAAGCAGGATTTAAAAATGCAATCGTTGGAAAAGAATGGCCGGAAAATGATAAGACGATGAGCCTTGAAGATGCACGTTTTTCCGTTATCCGTTACTTCGCTTCTGATATTGAAAATGCATATGGGCCAAATGTTGCTGATCCGCGCAGCGGGGAAATTATTGAAAGCCATATCGGATGGTACCATAATGTTATGAAGCTTGTTCACGATTGGTATTTTATTCAAACTGCAGCGGTTGATGCACGCGCGCGCAAAATGAAATTTGATGATTCATTAATGGGCGATTTGATTCGTTTTGTTTCATCGCATGAAGTTGGCCACACACTTGGCTTGCGCCACAATATGGGAAGCAGCAGCAAAACTCCGGTGGAAAAATTACGTGATAAAGCTTGGGTTGAAGCGAACGGCCACACGGCTTCTATTATGGATTATGCGCGTTTTAATTATGTTGCGCAACCGGAAGATAACATAAGGCCGAAAGGTTTGTACCCGCGCATTGGTGACTATGATAAGTGGGCAATAATGTGGGGCTACAAAAATATTTTAGGAACGAAAGACGATGAAGAAGATAAAAAAATATTAAACAAGCTAACTATTGACAGCCTGAAAGCCAATCCACGCCTGTGGTTTGGGGGCGAAGCGCAAAATTCTGATCCACGCGCACAAACGGAAGATTTAAGTGACAACAGCGTTAAAGCAAGTGAATATGGCATAAAAAATTTGAAACGCATTTTAGTAAACTTGCCGGAATGGACAAAAGAAGAAGCTGATCAATATGATAATTTAGAAGAAATGTACGGGCAACTGGTAACACAATTTGGCCGCTATGTTGGCCATGTTACAAAAAATGTTGGTGGCATTTATGAAACCTATAAAAGCATTGAACAACCTGGCGATGTATACGAAGCAACACCAAAAGCAATGCAAAAAGATGCAGTTGAATTTATTAATAAACAATTATTCGCTACACCATCATGGATTTTAAATAAAGACATTCTTAATAAATTCAGTGAACCTGCAGCTTCGGAACAGGTAATTAATTTGCAAACAAACACCTTGAAAAATTTAATTAGCGCACCGCGCATACTCAGGTTATTAATATGCACGGAACGATACACAAATGCTTATTCGCCGGATGATTTTTTAAATGATGTAAAAAAAGGCGTGTGGACAGAATTGCCTGCGGCAACAACTATTGATATTTATCGGCGCAACCTGCAGAAAGTTTATATTGATGCATTAATCAATTTAATCAATCCAACAGCGCCGGTAATTCCTAATTTGCCACCAGGATTTTTTCTTAGTTTTCCTGATACAAAAAACACAGATATTCCTTCAATCGCGCGTGCGCAACTTAATCAATTAAAAAATGAAATTACTTCTGCTATCCCAAGGGAAAATGATAAACTAAGTAAATATCACTTACAGGATTTACTGGAAAGAATTAAGCAGGCATTAAATCCAAAACAATAATTTTTCACAGTATAAAAGTTTATTAATAAAAAAAGGATTGAAAATTTTTCAATCCTTTTTTTATTTTTTAAAATGATATTAATAAGAAAAATAAACTTTATTAATTATTTCCGCCGTTTGATTTTCCGCCTTTTGAATCATCATTATTAATGGTGCGTTGGTTCTTTTTAATTTCACTATTTAGTTTTCCAAATTTAAAATTGAAGCGAACGGCAAATGTTCTGTAAGGTTCATCGCCATAAGATGACTGATAAAAATCTGGCGTTGTTGTGTGCGAATGATAAGTGAATGTTTTGCTATAAGGATTATTTGCAACAAGAGAAATGGTTGCTTTTTTATTTAAAAAAGTTTTTGATAACACATAAGATGAAAATATAAACGCACTCGATTTTCCCTGCAGGTTTACATCGCCACTAAAAAATCCGGCATCAATTCCAAAACGAAATCCTTTACCAAATTTATACCCTGCATTCATAAATGCATTTCCGGTATAACCTTGATTCGTATAAAATTGCCCGTTGTATGCGCCCTTCAGCCAAACGTGCGCCAGTTGCCCGTTTAAGCTCACCGTCAAATCTTTTATAATAGAAAAATTAGTATTGACATTCAACCCAAGCCTGCTGTTATTTCCTAAATTTTCATAGGTTGTTAACGTAACTGTATCTATTGAATTAGCGGTATTATTAATCTGCAAGCTTGTAACATTTTGTATAGAATTTTTAGAGAACGCATAACTCAAACCGATATTAACAGACGTTTTTGTAAAGTTGCTGTAGTTCAGTTCAAACGTGTGGTTTAGTTCTGGTTTTAAATTTGGGTTTCCTGTACTTATAAATTTTGGATTTGATTGATCAACAAACGGATTAAGCTGTTCAATTCCCGGTCGGCTAATGCGATCTGTATATCCAAAAGTTATGCTGCTTGTTTTAAAATTTTTTTGAATAGACAACGATGGAATTAAATTATTATAATCCTGATCTACAGAACTATTTACAGAAACAAAGTTTGCATTAATAGTTGTACGCTCTAAACGCACGCCGGCTTTTGCAGTCCATTTTTCAAATTTATATTGATAGGAATTGTATAAACTATAAATGTTTTGATGATAATTAAAGTCATTGCTTTGCAACGGATCTAAAATATATTTTTGTGCAGAATCATTAAAATTATTTGTTTCAAAATTGCTGTAGTTATTCCTGATAATCGCTTTGCCACCGGCTTCCAGCGTTATTTTTTTAAAAGGATGAACATAATCTAATTGAATGGTATGTTCTTTATTTCCCGCGCTGTTGTATTGCTGATAACCGGGTTGCTGATAATTTATCGTGTCAGAAAAAACATTATTATTAAACTGGCTGTTTGGCGAATAACTGTATTTATACGAAAGTGTAAGCAACCTGTTTTTATCTTTTTTAAAACCCAACTGGTAATTTATTGCAGCATCAACGCCTTCAAAATTTTCGTAGCCGTTGTTGGCCAAGCGATATTGCTCCTGTGTAAAATCATTTGCATCCAACGTAGTTGATAATTGGTTGCCGCTTTGATAACGATTGCCTTTAAATATTTCAATAGAACCGGTAATTAAATTCAAACTGTCGATTTCATAACTCAATTCTGCATTTCCATATTTATTTGTTCCATGATTTAAATTTGATCCTGCTTGTGATAGCACAGAATTATCAGCAAAAAAAGTTTGTGTATTTCCAAAATCTCTTGACTGTTGTTTGTGCACATTGTAACCAGCATAAGCCGACAAACCAAACTTGCCTTGCTTCATCGTTCCATTCAAATTTAATCCCGGGCCCCACACAGAATTATATCTTCCATTCACGCCAATATTATAACCCTGATCCATATTTTTTTTAGTAATGATATTAATAATGCCAGCCAAACCTTCTGCATCGTATTTTGCGGGCGGCGTTGTTATCACTTCAATGCGCTCAATATTTGTTGCAGGCATTGCACGCAAAACGTCTGATGGATTTTTTGCAACAAGTGCAGATTCTTTTCCGTTTATTAATATTTTATAATTGCTGTTTCCTTTTAATTTAATATTATCAGAAGCATCAACGGACAACAAAGGAACTTTGCGCATCATGTCTAATGCAGTGAGGGCAACACTTTCAGGGTCTGCGGTTACATCGTAAGTTATACCGTCGATTTGCCTTTTCATTACCGGGCGCACTGCGGTTACCACAACTTCTTTTAATTGTTTGCCTGACGGAGATAAAACTATTTTGCCAATGTCAACAGTTGTTTCTTTACTTTTTATTGGAATTGTTTTATTAATGTAACCTGTAAATGCAATAACGAGTAAATAATTTTTATCGTTAGCGATAGTTATTTCAAAACTTCCATCATCTTTTGCGAGCGCACTTTTTATGGTGGTTTTTGTGGCTGCATCCTGCAAAGCAATTGTTACATACGACAGCGGTTTGTTGTTTACAGAATCTGCAACAATGCCTTTTATAACCACATTATTATTGGTTGTTTGTGCAAAAGCAATGCAATAAAAACTTAGGAAAATCAGGGTTAGCTTAAAAAATTTCATGTGGGCAGTTGTGGGTTATTTTTTCAGAAAAAGATTTCAGGCTGCGTAAAAATATATTTCGCCTGCAAATTTTTATGATCAAAAGCCATAATTAAATCTTAAATAATGTGAATGGCAACAACCGCTTGTGGTGTGGTTTATTTCAGCGATTAAAAAATTTGCTGATTATAGTTTGTTGAAGTTTTTATTAATAGGCGCCCAATAAAGAACTGGGCGCTGAAGTGTGCGACGCAACGATGTTTAATAGTATTGCTGAAGCTAAGTACAAAATATTATGTACAAAAATGAAGATTGTTATTATTAATAAAATGAAAGCAATAAGTGTTATGCCTGTTTTAATTTTTCGATATCAAATTTTTTCATTTGCATAAATGCGCGCGTAACGCGTTGCGATTTTTCGGGGTCAGAACCGGTTAATAATGCAGAAAGATTTGCCGGCACAATTTGCCATGAAACACCGTACTTATCTTTCAGCCAGCCGCACTGGCTTTCCTGGCCGCCGTTTGAAGTAAGGCTGTCCCAATAATAATCAATTTCTTCCTGCGTTTCGCAACTTACAACTATGGAAATGGATTCATTAAATTTAAAAAGCGGGCCGCCGTTGAGCGCGTTAAAATCCATTCCATTTAATTTAAAATTCACCACCATCGCAGTGCCTTCCGGCATTTTATGAAATTCAAAACCTGCTTTTCCATACCTGCTGATTTTGCCAATTTCAGAATTTTTAAAAACAGAAGTATAAAACTGTGCAGCTTCTTCCGCTTGTTTATCAAACCATAAACAGATGGCCATTTTTTGAGTAGTCATGAAAAATAGTTTTAAAATTTATTAATGATTTCGAGATTATAAAAGGCAAAAACATTAATAAAATAATTTAAAAAAAATGATTTTTAATTTTGATTCATCTTCGATTGCATCATTTGTTGCAAATTCATATTGCTATAATCATTAATCGTGTAGCCTTTTGTATTAAACGTTGTTGTTTTTTTCGTGATGCTTTTTGTTGTAATTCCTTCATCAGGATGCGATGCAGATTTTGTTTCAACTAGCAGCAAATGCGGATCACTAAAACTCGGATAATTGGATGCTTGCGGAACCTTGCTCATGCGCGGCTGGCCTGCGTTTGCGCCGCCAATGTTTGTGCCCATTAAGTAAAATAAAGACGCATTGAAATCAACTTTTGCGCACCACACACTTCCTGTTTTTCCATTGTTATCAGTAAATGTATATTCTTCTGCAGTGTAACCGCACACTTGTTTTGTATTGCCTGTTTTTACAGATTTCATTTTGTTGCTATCGCCTGCAGGTTGCGATGGATTATTTTTTTTCTGTGTTGCCATTGCTTTGCCAAGATCGCCAATTAAATTTCCAAGCCGCATTGCAGTAACATTTTTTTTCTCTTCATCTATAATTATATTAACGCCTTCTTTGGTAAAAATTATAAATTGATTTTTACTTTTTTCGGCGTTGCCCAATGCCATATAATCGCCATTTTGCGAATAATAATAAGTGATGTTTTTTGGCGAACCGGGATTTTTTTGATCGGTGACTTGTTGCACAACTTCATAATCAAAAACAAATGAATCAGGAATATGATAAGCCGGCGGTTGTTGTGCAAATGAAATGCGTGGCGTAAAAAATAAAGTTGATAAAAATAAAAATGTGCAGATAAATTTTTTCATACTCAGTTTTTAAATCGTTAGGTATTTATACAGGAAATTACGAATTTTTATTTTTTTAAAAGAAAGCAAAATTTGTTTGGTTTCCAACGAAAAAATTTATTAACGAGAAATGGTTTTTACATGATTAATAAATCGTTTATTAATGCTAATATTCGAACAAAAAATTTTTGTTGATAAAATGAACGATGTAAAATCTTAAAACTGATTTCTTGTATCTTGAATGCATCTTTCATACATTTGCAATCACCAAAAAAGCGGAGGTGGCGAAATTGGTAGACGCACTACTTTGAGGTGGTAGCGCCGTAACTGGCGTGGGAGTTCGAATCTCCTCTTCCGCACCGATTTTAATCAATAAGTCACAAGAATCAAGGTTCAAGGCACAAGATTAGTTTATTAATAAAGCCTTGTTTCTTGAACCTTAATTCTTAAATCTTGTTTCTTGATTCTTGTGCCTTAATTCTTAAATCTTGTTTCTTAAACTAAACATTTTTATTCAATACAATCCTAAACGTAGTTCCTTTCCCCGCGTCAGATTGTTTGATGAATAATTCTCCGGCGTGGTATTGTTCTATAATGCGTTTTGACAAACTTAATCCCAAACCCCAACCGCGTTTTTTTGTGGTGAATCCTGGTTTAAAAACTTTACGCAAATTATTTTTTGAGATTCCCTTTCCGGTATCGGCAACGTCTATAAAAATTTGTTTTTCCTGTTGCAGGATATTAATATTTATTTCGCCTTTTCCTTCCATTGCATCGAGTGCATTCTTTAATAAATTTTCAATAACCCAATCGAATAATGGTGCAGAAATTTTTGCATTAATAAAAGTTGAACCATGCGTATCAATACTAAAATGAACTTTGCCGCTTGATCTTTTGCGGATGTATTCAACCATCATTTCAATTTGCAAAACGAGATCAAGGTTTTCTAATTTTGGCTTGCTTCCTATTTTTCCAAAACGATCAGAAACCAATTTTAAGCGGTTCACATCTTTTTGAATTTCACTTACAATTTTTGGATCAGTATTGCTTTCTTTCAACATTTCAACCCAGCCATCTAATGATGAAACCGGTGTGCCCAATTGATGTGCCGTTTCCTTTGCCATGCCCGCCCAGAGCTGGTTTTGCGTTGCGCGGTTTTGAACAGTTATGGAATAAAATGCAAAGAAAATAAATAGCGCAACAATAAATAATTGTATTAACGGATAGTATCGAACTTCATCAAGCAAAACGGTGTGGCCATAATAATATCGGTTTGCAGTGTATGGATTATCGCTCAGTTTTATTTCCAGTGCCGTGTTTTCCGACCTGAAAATTTTTAATTTTTTATAGAGATAATTTTTATCATTAACAGCTTTTGCTGAATCAAGATTAATATAGCCGCTGATACTGTCGTGCTCATTGGTTTCAATAATTGGTATAGATTGTTGCTCGTTGCGTATGAGGCTTGGCAGGGTTAAATCCATTCCAGGATTATTCATAATTGCTTTGCTTGCCGCAACCCATTGTTCCACTTTTTGTTTTTCTTCAGATGCAATTTTTTTGGCGAGATATTGCGAATAAAAAACAGTGCCGCTAACTATAAAGATGGCGAGTATGGCAATTAAAGATCTCCAGTTAAAAAGTGGCTGAATCATTTGCCGAATGTATAAAAAACATGCACATTATTAATGTTTCTTTTTATGATTTATTGGAAATAAAAAATAGAATTTTTTTATTTAGAAAAATCGATCCCATCTTCTCTCAACAAATTTTTTCTTTATTAATAGTTTTATTTGCGCTGCATATTTTCAATTCAAAAAAAACAAAGTGCTTTTGCGCAGCTTGTTATCAGCAACGCTTATTTTTGAAAAATTTTAATAATTAAAGTGCAGCCAAAAGTATCAATCGTAATATTAAACTGGAACGGTAAAAAATTCCTGGAAAGATTTCTTCCATCAGTGGTTGCAAGCAATTATATTAATAAAGAAATTATCGTGGCCGATAATGCGTCAACAGATGATTCCGTCAGTTTTACAAATCAATATTTTCCGCAGGTAAAAATAATTTCACTTGATAAAAATTACGGTTTTGCAACAGGTTATAATGAAGCGCTGAAGCAGGTTAGCAGTGATTATTATGTGTTATTAAACTCCGATGTTGAAGTTGATAATAATTGGATTGAACCCATTATCAACTTAATGGAAAAAGATAAAACAATAGGAGCATGCCAGCCAAAAATTATTATGTATGATGATCGCACAACGTTTGAATATGCAGGTGCAAGCGGCGGCTGGATAGATTATTTAGGTTATCCTTTTGCGCGCGGAAGGGTTTTTGATTTGTGTGAAAAAGATCACGGACAATATAATAATGAAGAAAAAATTTTTTGGGCAAGCGGCGCTGCGCTTTTTATAAAAGCAAATCTTTTTCATGAAGTTGGAGGCTTTGATAATTATTTTTTTGCGCACCAGGAAGAGATTGATTTTTGTTGGCGCCTTCAATTGGCGGGTTATAATATATATGTGTGCCCGCAATCGGTTGTGTACCATGTTGGCGGCGGCACGTTGCCAAAAGGAAATGAACGTAAAGTGTTTTTAAATTTTCGCAACAACTTAATTATGCTTGCAAAAAATCTTCCGTTATCACAATTGGTTTGGAAAATTCCGTTTCGCATTTTGCTGGATGCAGTGTCTGCATGGAAATCTTTATTTGCCGGTCAAGCCATTTATTTTACTGCAATTATAGAAGCGCATGCAGGTTTTTTTAAATGGGTATTGTTTAAAAAAAGCAAAAGTATTTTTCCAAAAAATAAAGATGGAAAGTTGCATGGTTGGTATACAAAAAGTGTTGTTTGGAAACATTTTGTAAATGGCAAAAAAACTTTTGCGCAAATAGTGCAAAACAAAAGATGATTTTTTCAATCTATCCATTATTTTTGCGAAGTAATAAATTTATTTATGGATCACGCAGAAGAAATTAAAGACCCCAAAATAAAAGACTTCACCTACAACTGGGTAAACTCTTCAGTATTTCTTTTTTATTTGGAAGTATTTTGCATCGTTGCGGTAATACTTGGCGGCTGTTATGGTTTATACACGCACCGCTACAAAGGCAAACCGGAAGTAAATGTGCCGGGAAATACATTGTACACTCCGCAATACAAATAAGCAATAAAATTTTTTGCAGGAATAGGGTTAATCCCTATTTTTGCACCCCTGTAAAGTTCTTTGTGCTGTTGAAGTTGAAGGTTTGTTGAGTTTAAAAAACTCAAATTAAAATTGCGGAAGTAGCTCATTTGGTAGAGCGCGACCTTGCCAAGGTCGAGGTGGCCGGTTCGAGCCCGGTCTTCCGCTCAGAAAAAATTCCATTCTGTTTAAAAGGGTGGAATTTTTTATTTGTGATGCTGAGATCACAAATTGTGTTTACCCGGGTGGTGGAACTGGTAGACACGCAGGACTTAAAATCCTGTTGGCAGCAATGCTAGTGTGGGTTCAACTCCCATCCCGGGTACAACCTGATAACGTCTTGTAAAATTTTACAAGGCGTTTTTTATTATGTGGAACTTTTAAAACCTTCTTCATTAATTTCTCTCTACATTTTATTAATCTTTAATGTACCTGATTCATAAGCCAATCCTGTTTACTTCATTAAATAATGTATAGTTGCTATTAAAGTTTTGATTTATTATATCATTTTCCGTGGTATCATAATTGAATAGTTTTTTTATAAAATTATTTTTATGGCTACGAAAAAGTCTCCGGTAAGAAAAACGGCTACTAAAAAAAAGACAGCCAAAAAAGCTCCGGCAAAAAAGACAGCTACCAAAAAATGGTCAGCTAAAGTAACGGCAACAAGCGATGCAATGGATCTTCAAAAAGATATTTTTAAATCTGATGATCCGAAAAAAATTGCGGCATCATTAAAAAGATCTGCTGAAAAAAGTACACGCAAAAAAACAACGCCATTTCAATCTGCCATGTCGATGATTACTTTTTATGAAAACCGTGGCGGAAAAAATATTTCCGAAAAACAAAAGAAAATTTTGGATGATGCAAAAGAAGAATTGCGATTGTTATACAACAAAGAATAATTTCTTATTAATAAAAAATTGCTGTAAAATTTTTATTAATAAATAATCACGCAGTTATTGATCTCTACTTCATAAAAACTTTATTATAATTATGGATAAATTTTCGTTGAATATCCCTGACACAAATAAGCCGCGTGTTGTTATTATTGGTGGGGGTTTTGGTGGTATTAATGCTGTTAAAAATCTCGACAGCGACTTTTTTCAGATTGTACTTTTTGATAAACACAATTACCATACTTTTCAACCTTTATTATACCAGGTTGCATCCGGAAGCCTGCAGCCAGACGCGATTGCAGGCCAGTTGCGTAAAGTTTTTAAAAATAAAAAAGATTTTTATTTCCGCATGCTGGAAGTAAAATCAGTTGATACTGAAGCAAATATTATCAGCACAGTTTCGGGCGATTTGCGTTACGATTATCTCATTATTGCAAATGGTACAAAATCAAATTTTTTTGGCAATGAACAAGTGCAAAAATTTTCCCTTCCATTAAAAACAGTTCCGGATGCGCTTGATATCAGGACTTCATTAATGCAACTTTTTGAATCAGCAAATCTTGTTAATCATGATGAAAGTTTGTTGCAAAAAATGCTGACTGTTGTAATTGTCGGCGGCGGCCCAACTGGCGTGGAAACTGCCGGCGCAGTTGCAGAACTCAGAAAATATGTGCTGCCAAAAGATTATCCGCAAATTGATTTTTCTAAAATGCAAATTTATGTGTTGGAAGGCATGGAAAAACTGTTGCCAACTATGTCGCCAAAGGCAGGAGCGAGCGCTTATTATAACCTTTCAAAAATGGGCGTTATTATTAAACTAAAATCAATGGTTGAAAATTATAATGGCAACACAGTTACATTAAAAGGCGGTGAAGAAATTGGCGCATTAACGGTCATCTGGTCTGCCGGCGTAACAGGAATTTTATTAGAAGGATTAAAAAAAGAATGGAGCGAAAAAGGCCGTTTGCTCGTTAATGAAAATTGTAAAATTATTGGCAGCAAAAATATTTTTGCAATAGGGGATATGGCATTAATGAAATCAGAAAAATATCCAAAAGGCCATCCCGGCGTTGCGCAACCTGCCATACAAATGGGAAAATATATTGGTAAAAATTTAAAAGCCTTGCACGAAAATAAAAGCGTTAAACCATTTTCATATTTTGATAAAGGCAATCTTGCAACTATCGGAAGAGGCAAGGCTGTTGCGGATTTGCCGGGAAACATTCATACCACCGGAAGAATTGCTTGGTGGATTTGGCTGTTCGTCCACATTTCTTTTTTAATAAGTTTCAGAAATAAAATATTGGTATTTGCAAACTGGTTGTGGAACTATTTTACGTTTGATAAAGGCAACCGTTTTATCATGCGGCCGTTTGCATTTAAAAATGATAAAAGTATTTCTGCAGATGAACTTTTACAAGATGCAGGCTTATAAAATATTTTAATTGCTTTCAATTTCAACTGCATCAATTTCACTGGAAGTTACTTTGATAACTTTTACAAAACGGTTTTTGCCATCGTAAAAAAATAATAATTCTTCATCAACTTCCGGTTTATTATCAGTATTGTATTTTAAAATTAGAACTTTATCTTTTGTTGTTACACGGACTTTAAAATGTTTAATCTTCATCTCACAGCAGCTTTAGGGTGTTTCGTTTGGTAAATCAGCAACGCAAAAATGTTGCCGGCACATGCGCAATTTATAATAATATTTCATTGCTGCTCCCGCAATTTCAATAAAGTTGTAAATGAATTTTGTTAATGAGCGTAATAATTATTCCTTATTAATATTTTGAGAGATAATAAGCAGCTATTAATACAAAAATTAAAAGATAAACTACGCTGCTTCCGGAAGAATACGTAAAATATTTGCCGGAAAACTACGTTACTACATCAATAAAAAAATCCAATATGAAATTCAATACCCTGCTTGCTCTTTCTATGCTTGCTGTTGTTTATTGTTCCGCGCAACAAAAAACTGCGCAACCAACAACTGCAGCGCCCGCGCCAACAACTGCCGAAGAATATAATTTTGTAACCAAAGGTTTTCGCATACAAACCGAGGGCGGACTTGATGCAAAAAAAGGTTACCACTTTAATGAACTGTTTGAAAAACAATTCGGCAATTATAATTTTACTGCAAAAACTTTAGTGCGCGAACAAAAAACTGAAATCGCCGCGATATTAATAATTATAAATTCAAAAATTTCACAGAAAGATTATTACGTGTGCATTCCTTATGATAACCCGGAATTGCTTCAGCGTTACTGGACAGAATTGAGCAATTGGGAAAAGCCTTTGTTGCTTGCTTACACGCAAATCGTAACCATTTATCTTGGCGCTTATGCCGTTATTAATCGTGATATTGAAAAGAAAACAAAATAAAATCTATTAATAATTTCACGTTTCGTTTATTAATGATCGCAACAAACTGCGGTCATTTTTTTTCCTATTAATAAAATAAAACCTGCAGCCAAATCGCTGCATTTATTTTATCAGTTTATAATTTTCTGCACTTATTATTGTCCGATCATTTGATTGATTAATGATCATCAGTTGCGTCGCACACTTGTGCTTTTTGTATTTTATTCAGCGAGATTTGAAATGTAAATAATAAATGTAAAATCTAAAATGTAAAAGTGAAATATCAAAATGTTCCTTCGTACTTCATTATTGGTTTAAATTTTATTAATGCAATTAATACAAAAAGTGCAAATATTTTTCACTTCAGTTTATTAATAATCTTAAATTATGTAAAACAAAATCTTTCAATAATCTGCGAATCTGCGTCTGCAATCTTTTGTCGCAATTCGCAAATGTATTATACGGGCGCAATTTTATTAATGCTTAAGTTGAGTAAAGAACTAAAAGTACAAGAGTGCGACGCCAATGAAGTTTAATAGAAATTCAAATGCCTGGTTAATAAATTTTATTTCAATTCTATTTTCATTTCATTAATCGTTTTTACTTTTTGTTTTTTACTTTTTAATTTTATCAAACAAAAAAAGAGCGATCATTAATGACCGCTCTTTTTTATTATTAATGTTGTTTAAAATTATTGTTTCAGGAATTTACCGACGATTACCGTTTCTGTTCCGATAACAACCTGAACCGCGTACATTCCATGTGCCAATCCTGAAATGTTTATTGGTGCATCGTAAAAACTTTGTGGTTTGTTTGTTTCAATAACCATTGCTGTTCTTCCCGCTAAATCAACCAAACTAATTTTCATTGTGCCAGTTGAATCGCTGATTAATCTTAAGTGAATAATACTTGCTGCAGGGTTTGGATACAACATTAATGAACTGCCTGATGAGCGCAAATTGTCTACTACAGATACTCTTACAGTATCAACAGAAGTTGCCCCGTCATTATCTGTAACTGTTAGTTGGAAAACATATCTGCCAATAAGCAAGTTTGTAATGTTTGTAGTTGCGCTGTTTGCATCTGCAATGGTAGCAAATGATGGCCCGCTTAACTGTGCCCATTCGTAGCTCGCAATTGTTCCGTCAACATCATACGATTTGCTTCCGTTTAATATTCCTACTGTTGAAGGAATATTAATCGTTGTATCGTTGCCAGCTTTTGCAACCGGTGGTTTGTTTGTTATGATAACATTTGTTGCTGGTATAACTGTTATTACAACCTGGTCTGTATCAGTTGCACCTTTATTATCAGTTACTGTTAACTCGAAAACATAAGTGCCGGCTTGCAGGTTGCTCACAGTTGCTGTGGCAGTTGTGCCATCAGTAATTGTTGGTGTTGAACCTGAAATTTGTGTCCATGCATAAGTTGAAATTGTGCCGTCAGCATCAGAAGATTTTGTGCCATCCAGTTTAGTTGTATTTGTTGGCAGGATAATCGTTTGATCAGGCCCTGCGTTTGCAACCGGTGGTTTGTTTGCAACAACCACAGCTGGAGCTGCATTAACAGTTATTACAACCTGGTCTGATGATGATGCCCCGCTGTTATCTGTCACCGTTAATTTGAAAGTAAATGTTCCTGCAGTTAAATTAGTAACAGATGGTGTTGATGTGGTTGCTCCGGTAAATGTAGCCGTTGCACCAGATACCTGCGACCATGCATAACTAACAATTGTTCCGTCGGCATCAGTTGATTTTGAACCATCCAGTTTTACTGAATTTACTGGTAATGTGATTGTTTGATCTCCGCCTGCATTTGCAACTGGCGGTTGATTAGTTATAACAACAGCCGCTGCGCTGATTGTTGCAGTAACTTGTGCTGATGCAGTAGCGCCTTTATTATCAGTTACTGTTAATTTAAAAGTGTATTGGCCTGCTGCTTTTATTCCGCTAACAGAAGCAGTTGCTGCATTGCTGTTGGTAATAGTTGCATTTGAAGGCCCTGAAATTTCTATCCAGTTATAGCCTGCAATTGTTCCATCCGGGTCATATGATTTGGTACCGTTTAATGTCATAGAATTAACCGGCATTTTCATGCTTTGATTACTTCCTGCATTTGCAACTGGCGGTTGGTTAGCTACAATAACTGTTGATGCTGCGTTTACAGTTATTGTGATATTATCTGTAGAAGTAGCTCCTTTATTATCTGTTACTGTAAGCTGGTAAACATATGTGCCTGCAGTCAATCCTGATACGGAAGCATCTGGTGCATTTGCATTAACAAGTGTTGAACCGCTGCCAGAAATTTTAACCCAGCTATATGAAATAATTGTTCCGTCTGGGTCAATTGACTTAGAACCATTCAACGTTACAGAATTTGCAGGTAATGTTATATTAACGTCTGCGCCAGCATTTGCAACCGGTGGTTGGTTTGGTGCAGGGTTTACAATAATTTTTACCTGGTCAGTTGCAGTTGCGCCGCTATTATCAGTAACTGTTACCTGGAACATATATGAACCCGCAACCAATGAAGAAGCTGTTGGCGAAATAGTATTTCCATTAGTAATTGTTGCTACTGACGCACCAGAAATTTGTTTCCATGAATAGCTTACAATAGTTCCGTCTGCATCGTATGATCCAACTCCGCTTAATAATACTGAGTCAGTCGGTAATGTTATTGTTTGATTTGAACCTGCCTGTGCAACCGGTGGTTGGTTGGATGCAGCATTTACAGTTACAGTTACTGTATCTGAACCTGTCGCGCCTTTATTATCCGTAACAGTTATTTTATAAACATAAGTTCCTTGTGTAAGGCCGCTTACAACTGTATTCGCAGATGTTGCACTAACAATTGTACCTGCAACCGGGCCAGAAATTTTTGTCCAGTTATATTTTGTAATTGTTCCGTCTGGGTCTTCAGATGCGCTGCCATCAAGTGTTACAGAATTGGTTGGCAAAGTAATGGTTTGATTAGAACCTGCATTTGCAACCGGCGCCTGGTTTGCTGCTGGCACAACTGTAACTTTTACAATTGCACTTGAAGTTGCCCCGTCATTATCAGTTACTGTTAATTTGAAATAATAGTTGCCTGCAACAAGATCGCTTACTTGTGGTGTTGCAGTATTTGCATTTGTTATTGTCGCTGTTGATGCCCCAAAATTTTGAACCCAGCTATAAGAAACAATTGTTCCGTCAGCATCAGTTGATTTTGTTCCGTCTAAAGAAAGTGAATTTGTTGGTAATGTTATTGTTTTGCTTGAACCTGCATTGGCAACCGGTGCCTGGTTTGCAGCAGCATTAACAACAACTGTTACTGTATCAGACGCTTTTGCACCGCTGTTATCAGTCACCGTTAATTTATAAGCATATGTTCCTGCAGTAAGATTATCAACCACTGTATTTGCAGAACTCGCACTCACAATTGTGCCTGATGCCGGGCCAGAAATTTTTGTCCAGCTATAGCTCACAATTGTTCCATTAGGATCCTGTGATGCATTACCATCAAGTGTTGTTGAATCTGTTGGTAAAGTTATGTTTTGATTTGCACCAGCATTTGCAATCGGGTTCACGTTTGCAGCAGCATTAACGGTTACTTTCACCTGTGCTGTTGCAGTTGCGCCACTGTTGTCTGTAACTGTAAGTTGAAAAATATAAGTTCCTGCAACCAATGAAGAAACAGTTGGCGAAGCCGTTGTTCCATTGTTAATAGATGCAGTTGACGGTCCTGAAACCTGCGCCCATAAATAACTTGCAATAGTTCCGTCAGCATCAGCAGATTTTGTTCCGTCTAAAGAAACTGAGTTTGTTGGTAATGTTATTGTTTTGCTTGAACCAGCATTGGCAACTGGTGCTTGGTTCGCGGCAGCATTAACAGTGATTTTTATGGTATCTGTAGCAGTTGCGCCGCTATTATCAGTTACCGTTAGTTTATAAAGATATATCCCTTGTACAAGATTGCTTGCCAATGTAGTTAAGCTTGCTGGTTTAGCAACAGTCGAAGTATTTGGCCCAGATAATTGAACCCAATTGTACGCTGCAATTGTTCCATCCGGATCTTGTGATCCTGTTCCATCAAGCGTTACTGAATTTGTTGGTAATGTTATGGTTTGATTTGCCCCTGCATTGGCAATTGGCAACTGATTTACAATCGCAGCATTAACGATAACTTTCACCTGCGCTGTTGCAGTTGCGCCGCTATTATCTGTTACTAAAAGCTGATAAACATATGTGCCTGCGATTAATGAAGAAACAGTTGGCGAAACCGTTGTTCCGTTAGTAATAACTGAAGTTGACGGACCGGAAACCTGGCTCCATTTATATGATGCAATTGTGCCGTCAGGATCAGATGATGCGCTGCCGCTTAATGTTGCAGTGTTTGTTGGTAAAGTAATTGTTTTGCTTGAACCTGCATTGGCAATTGGTGCCTGGTTTGCAGCAGCATTAACAACAACTGTTACTGTATCAGAACCCGTTGCACCGCTGTTGTCTGTAACTGTTAATTTAAAAGAATAAGTTCCCTGAACAAGCGTATTAACAACAGTAGTTGCACTCGTTGCGCTTACAATAGTTCCGGAAGTTGGGCCGGAAATTTTAGTCCAGCTATAACTTGCAATTGTTCCGTCAGCATCTTTCGAAGCGCTTCCGTTAAGCGTTACAGAATTTGTTGGCAATGTAATATTCTGATTAGCTCCTGCATTTGCAACTGGTGGCTGGTTTGTTACTGGTTTAACAACAATAGTAACTGTTGCAAGTGATGATAAAATATTAATGTCAACAACCTTTAATTGAAAAACATACGTACCTGCAACCATTCCGGAAACAGTTG
>JABDAZ010000052.1 GCA_013288945.1 Bacteroidota bacterium
TCTATGGCTTTTTATTAATAAAAAGAGCAACCCCGGAAAACTGGGGCTGCTCTTGCTTTTCAGCGTATATAAAACATAATATCGAAATTGTTTTGCTTAGCTAAATAAGCCACCTTTTTTCAACTCACGTGTTCCTTCACCAATTTTAAATCCATTCTGATAAATCTGGATGGTATAATTTCCTTGTTGAAAATTGCCTGGTGTAAATGCAAACTGAACATTTTTTGTTTTGTTAGTTTCCAAATCAACCGCAAGTTTTGCAGTGTAAGGTTTATCGCCATCTTCACGTGTCGTAAAAGTTGTTCCAGTGCTCATGCTTGAATCTTTCATTTGCATAGTAACTGGTTTTCCATCAGGGCCTGTTACAACTACATAAACATCTGTTGAACCTGATTGTGCAATTCTATTATTAACATCAAAAGTTATTAATAATTTATTTACACGTTTTGCAGTTGATGTCATTTTTTCTTTACCATTTTTCTTTACATCAATTGGTGTAATGGAAATATTAGACGCATTTAAAGTTGATGCAACATCTACTTTCTTTTCAAGATCTTCTTTTGCTGTTGTTGTTGTTGTAAGGTCTGACGTTAATTTTTCTTTGTCCGCAGTTAAAGCAACTTTATCCTGCGTTAATGATTGGTTGTCCTGTGTTAATTTGGCAACCTGCGCTTCCATATTTGTGATATTGGTATTTAATTCTTCAATTAAACCTTTTGCTTTAGATAATTCTGCAGCAGTTGCATTTTTCTTATTTAAGATGCTGCGGATTTCTGTTTTTCTTTTTTCAATTTCTTTATTGCTCGCTGTTAATTTACTTCTCAATCCATTATTAATACCAGACATTGAATCCAAACGGGCTAATGATGCATCAAAATTTTTCTGTACATCACTTTTTTCATCGCTTACTTTTGCGATTTGTGTTTGTTGCGTTTGAATAGTTTGTGTTGATTTACTATTGCTTGCAATAGCATAACCAAGTGATCCTAAAAATCCAAATGCTAATACACCGATAACTACATTTTTCAGATTGTTCGATGGTTGTTGTTGAACCGGCTGATTATCTGAATAGTTTGAGGGATAGTTTGAGTTGTCCATAATATTAAAGTTTTGATTTTAAAAAATTGATTAACAAAATTTGATTTCAAATATTATGATTCAGTAATTTCCATTACCATGCCATTATTATTTTTTTTGAAATAAAAAATTGATGATTAATGTGCATTTTAACAACCTATAACATTGATATATAGAAAATAAGCCGACGAAAATACGCAAAAGTTAAAATTGCAATTTTGTTGCAAAAAATCGAAAATAGCTGGGGAAATAGTTCCGCAAGCCTGCATTAATGTTCTCAGAAAAGCTTAAAAAATTAAAAAGTCATTCAATAAATAAAAAAATTTGCGCAGCAAAAATTCATTATTAATAAACATAAAATATCATCCAATAATTTATTTATTAATAGAGCAATCAACCAAAGCTTTTATCTTTAACTAATATGAATTTATTTACGCAAAAAGCACCTGTTATTATTACATGCCCAAAACGCCTTGCGCCATACCTTGCAAATGAAGTAACCGATTTAGGATTTGTTGTTGAAGAAATATTTGTAACCGGCGTTCGCTTAACAGAAACTATTAATGATTGCATAAAACTGAATTTAAATTTACGTTGCGCAAGCCAGGTATTGTATAGTTTAAAAAAATTTGAAGCCATTAATGCAGATGATATTTATAACAACCTTAAAGATTTTGCATGGGAAAATATTTTGCCCGAGCCCGGATATTTTTCTATAACAAGCAATGTAAATAATGAATCGATTAATAATAGTTTGTTTGCAAACCTGCGCGTGAAAGATGCAATTGTAGATCGCATTCGCGAAAAAAGAGGAACGCGGCCATCAACAGGTTCGGAACTTAGTGGCGCTGTTATACATTTATTTTGGAAGAATGATGATGCAGAAATTTTTATAGATACTTCCGGCGATTCGTTGGCGCGGCATGGTTACAGAAAAATTCCCGGGCTTGCGCCGATGCTTGAAGGTTTGGCTTCCGCAACAATTTATGCAACCAAGTGGGATCGCGTTTCTCCATTTATTAATCCGATGTGCGGCTCAGGCACTTTGGCTATTGAAGCTGCTATGATTGCAACCAACAGAAGGCCCGGATTATTCAGAACAAATTATTCATTTATGCATTTGCAAAATTATGATGCATCCATTTATGAAGATGAAGATGCGTTGCTTGAAAAACAGATTACTGATGTGCCAGTTTTAAAAATTATTGCAACAGATTACAGCAACGTTGCCATTGAAAATGCAAAGAAAAATGCAATCGCCGCCGGCGTTTTAAACCTTATTGATTTTTATGTTTGTGATTTTGCAGATACACAAATTGAACAAGGCATTAATGGTGTTGTTTTTATAAACCCTGAATATGGCGAACGCCTTGGAAATATTGCTGAACTCGAAAACACGTATAAAAAAATTGGCGATTTTTTAAAACAAAAATGCGGCGGCTATTGGGGTTATATATTTACAGGCAATCTTGAACTTGCAAAAAAAATTGGCTTAAAAGCAAAACGAAGAATAGAATTTTATACAAGTATTATTGATTGCCGCCTGCTCGAATATGAATTGTACGCAGGCACAAGAAAACCACAGGAATAAAAATTTTTATTAATAGCATTCAATTTAAAAATTATGATGGAAGAATTTTTTGCAGCAAATAAAATAATTGTACTGCGCGGGTTATTATGTTCAGATGCAATTTTGCAAAACGATTATAAAGCACTTATTGCAAGCCTTGACAATGAAAATTGGGAAAAAGAAAATGAAGTTTTAAATTTTTCATTTTATAAATGGAAAAGAAATTTTATGCCAAACCTTTCAACCCAGATTTTTTTTGATGAGCATAATAATATTAACCGCGCAATACATTGTTATGAAACGCATGATGCGTTGAGGGAATATTTGAGGAGTTAAACTATTTTATAAAACCATATTTATAAAACGTTCATTATTTCAAACAAATAAAATGAAATTATTTTTTTGCGTTATTTCCTTTTTTGTTTTTATTAATGTTTTTGCGCAGCAACATTTAACTTCTGGTGGAAAATTAAAACCAGAGCAAGCTGTAATGGATATCCGACATTATACAATTTCTTTGGATGTAAATATTAATGATCATACAATTGATGGCTTTACAATTATTGATGTTAATATGCTTCAGCCTGCAAAAGTTTTATTGTTTGATTTGTTGGATTCCTTCCATATAAAAAGTATAACGGTTAATGGAAAAAAAGAGCAGTATACTTACCAGAATAATTTAATTACAATAAATCTTGCAGAACAAATTACTGGCAAAGCAAGTGTCAAAATAATTTACAATGGAAAACCACATACCGCTGTAAACCCGCCATGGGACGATGGTTTCACGTGGACAAAAGATTCACTTGGCAATTCTTGGGTTTCAATAACTGCAGAAGGAACCGGTGGCAAAATTTATTTTCCGTGTAAAGATCATCCATCTGATGAACCGAATGAAGGTGCTGAACTAATTATTACAGTTCCAAAAAACCTGGTTGTTGCCGGCCCGGGTTTATTACAAAAAGTAACTTATAAAAATGATAAGGCAACTTATGATTGGAAAACAAATTATACCATTAATAATTACAGCATTGTTTTTAATATTGGTAAATACAAAGTAGTAAGCAGAACTTATACAACGGTAAATGGAACCAAAGTCCCGATGCAGTTTTATGTGCTGGAAGAAGATGTCAATAAAGCAGCACATCATCTTGATGTATTGGAACAAACTGTTCATTCCCGCGAAAAATATTTTGGAGAATATCCTTGGGCAAAAGAAAAAATTGGCATTGCAGAAACTTCGCATTTAGGAATGGAACATCAAACGATGAATGCTTACGGAAATAAATTTCGTTATGAAAAAGTTGGCGGAAAAGATTTTGACTGGCTGATGGATCATGAATTTGGGCATGAATGGTGGGGCAATAAAGTAACTGCAAAAGATTGGGCTGACTATTGGATACATGAGGGCATTAATACTTTTGGCGATGCACTTGATTTGCGTGAGTTGGAAGGCGAGGCAGGTTATATAAAACACTTTCAACACAATTCAATTTTCGAAAATAAAATTCCTGTTGTTGTTGGAAAAAATATAGATGAAGAAGCTGCTTATAACAATGATATTTATGGCAAAGGCGCTTTTTTTATGCATACGTTGCGCTATGTAATTGGCGACAGTATTTTTTTTCCTGCATTAAAAGAATTTGTTACCGATCCAAAATATACATACAGCAATTTGGTAAACACAGATGATGTTGAACAATTCTTCAGCAAAAAATCTGGTATTGATTTGCAACCATTATTCAATTTGTATTTGCGTACGGTTGATAAGATGGAAATTGATGTAAAAAAACGCCCGCGCAATGAATATTTGATAAGCCTTATTAATGTTGATATGCAACTTCCTTTAATAATAATTACAAGTGAAGGAAGAAAAAATATCATCGTTAATAAAAATGGAACTGCAATAAAAAGTACAACCTTGCCTGTGATTGATCCTGACACGTATTATCTTACAAAAATTATTATGGAATAAAATTTTATAAATAAGGTTAATAAAAAAGAAGCTATCAAAATTGATAGCTTCTTGGATAAAAATTATTACTGTTGTTTATTATTTTGATTCTTTTTTATATTCATTCCAATCGTTGCCTTCAGATTTTAATGTTAGTTTATAGTCTGCATTTTCGATGGTAACGTAATAAGATGTTTCGTTGTTAATGCTCATTTCAAATAAATCTGTAATCCAATAACCTTTATAATCTTTGGCAAGACTTATTTGTTTTGTAATTGGCAAATCTGTTGATAAAATATTCCTTGTCATCGCAACCAAATTTCCTTCTTTGGAATAATAGGCATTAATAATTTTGTCGCCCAGTTTAAATATTGCTTTAATAAGTGTGTGTGTTGTTTCCCATTTTACATCGCTGGCGTTTTCAAAATCTTTTTTAAATGATGTTTTTGCATTTGCATTTGAATCATCATTGGTTGTGTTCGCGAAACTGAAACTGGTAGCTGATATTAATAAAACTGTCCAGATTAAAATTGACTTTTTCATGTTTTTGATTTTTTATTATTAATGAATTGATTCTGTTTTTTGTCAGTGAACATTTGTTTATTTTTCCCGCTCATTGATATAACAAAGATAAAGCTTTTAGCATGTACTATGCAATACATAATACATTGAATGGCATATATCCAAAAATCAAATTTAGTTGGAGTTTACAGTAATTTTAGAAATAAAATATTGATATGCAAACGATTGTAGTGGTTTTATTTTTTTTAAATAAAAAAACTATTTCCTGAAAAACTGTGATGAATGGTAAATGGAGAATTTCTGATTAGAGAATTGCTGCTGAATTTCATTAATAATAAACTAATAATGGTCAGCATTTTTTTTAGACTATATAAATAAATTGAGGGCAAAATTTAAATAGTCGTTTCTATACCTATCAAATAAAATCATTTTTAGATAAATTTCTATTACTAAAGAGCAAATATCACCGTTATTAAATACAAGCAAAAATTGATTAAATAAATTCCAATAAGCACTTACAATAAAATAAATAATAACCCGTTTAAAATAAAACCGTCAATAATTAATTTTATAGAACGGTTCTAGAGATCCCAACAAATTATCCAATATTCTAAAGTAATTACCTTGTACCCTGCTATAAGTAATATAAAATATAGTATCCAGGATTGCCGTAAAAAATCCTTCCCATTGCTTACCAGTTATATGGCGAAAGCAATAAAAATTCCTTTTTATATTGATGGCCATGCAAAACTGGCAAACGTTTTAAAACCACTGCAATCCGCAAGTTTGATTGGACCGAAAATGTGCCACTTATATCTTTTCAATTATCTCTCGTGGTCGTTAAATACCAGGTCGCGTTTAAAAATTCTTACAAGCCACTACACTTATTTTCAAAATAAATTTCCTGATTATGTTGTGCATCAAATTTATAAAGATGGCATAACCTGCTGGAAAGAAATTAAAGACAATAATGTTTTTGAAATCAAATTAATGAGCACGTCGCCGGAAGAATGTGAAGGTTCTTTATCGCTCAACTTTATAATGAATGGCGACATAGTTTATTGCCTTGCATTTACCTTTTGTCCTGGCAACGAATTTAGCTTGGTTGATGAGCAAATTATTTACGCAACACGTTTGCAAGGCGCAAGAAGCAGCCTAGATTCTATTTCAAAAGCATCAAAATGTTTTAATGATAATACGCCGGCAACTTTGCTTGTTTCTGCATTGGAAGGCTTCGCGCTTTCGCTTGGCATAAAAACTATTTTAGGTATCAATTGCTTAAACCAAATCAGTTTGGGCTGCACCAAAAACCAGCCGCAATCTTTTAAATGTTATGATGAATTCTGGGAATCTTTTGAATCTGTAAAAATTCATAGCGGCGATTATTTATTGAGCCTTCCGCTCAGTTATAAAACGATATCACTGATAAAATCAAAACACAGAAACAGAACTATTAATAAGAGAAAAATCCGCCAGGAACTTAGCCGCAAAATTTATTTTTACTTTAATGAAAAAATTAGCGGTGTAAGAAAAATTACCACATCTTATTTAACAGTCGTTAAAGAAAAAGACGCAGCGAAAGCAGCAGCTTGCTGAGTTAATTAAAAAGTAAAAAATCTCGCAATTATATTGCTTGCATAAGTTTGCTTTTTAATTTTCACATCTTCACATTTGCAAATTTTCACATTATCAAATCTCAACTGAACCATTTTCATATTTCCCCGTTATTTGCAAAAGTTGATTCTCTAAATTATCAATCATGCGCAAACGGATTATTGGCTTAATTTCTTTTTTATTTATTAATACCATTTTATTTGCCCAATACGATTCCGTTTTTTTATATCCGACCGGCGTGCCGGGCAAGGTTAATAATAATTTAACTGAAAGAAAAAAAATCGATAAACAAGGCGTTGTCATTTCTGTCAGTGGTGTGCAAAATCCATTGCTTTATATTTATCTACCAAAAAAACCAAATGGCACTTCAATAATAATTTATCCTGGCGGCGGTTATGTTTCTTTATCAATTGAATTTGAAGGACACGCTATTGCAAAATGGTTTGCTGAAAGAGGCATTACTGCATTCATTTTAAAATACCGTTTGCCAGATGATTTATTTATGACCAATAAAGCAATCCGGCCTTTGCAGGATGCGCAACAGGCAATTCGTTTAATAAGAAAAAATGCAGCGAAGTATAATATTGATGCAAAAAAAATTGGCATTATTGGTTTTTCGGCCGGCGGGCATTTGGCTGCAACAGAAGCCACGCATTATAATTTTCCTGTCGGGGAAATTGTTGATACATCAATAAGCCTGCGGCCAGATTTTGTGGTTCTTGTTTATCCCGGCATGTATCCGAATGCAAATTATTTTCGTTTGCCACCAGTAAAAAATTTATTTGATAATGTACTTGGCGGAGATAATCCTGCAGATTCTTTGAAACATTTTTTCAGTAATAAATTATACATCACTGATAATACGCCGCCGACATTAATGATTCTTGCAGCCAATGATTATTTGTTAAAGCCAGATGGCGCAATTGATTTTTTTCTTGAATTACAAAAACACCATGTTCCATCTGAGCTGCATATTTATGAAAAAGGCGGCCATGGTTTTGCATTAAAAAAACAAAATCTTGGCCACGTAGAACAATGGGATAAAGAATTGGAAGGCTGGTTAAAAGATAAAAAATTACTTTGATTAATAAATAACTTTTCAACGATTGATTATAGAACATGTTGGATTATTTTCGTTTGCAAATAGTTATTTGCACAACATGAAATACTTCTTTTTTTGTTTAATAATTTCTTCATTATTTATTATTTCGTGTGCGCCTTCGCGAAAGCCATTAACGCAGCCAGCAACACAAGCTGTAACAACTTTTCATATTGCTGACACCTTACCTACGCTTCCTTTAAGTGAAATTGATTTATCGTTAAAAGCAGGCGGGCGCTATGTTTTAGCCAAAGCAGATTCATTGGTTCCAAAACAATTTACTTCTGATGCATGGCCAAATTATTCACAACCTTCTTGCGATTTTCGGTATAAATATCGTTTCGTGCGTTCGGGATTAACGGTTACTTGTATTAATAATAAAATCGGAATTCATCTTACAGGAAATTATCAAATTTCTGGCGGCCGTTGTTTGTGCACGATGAACAAACCAGTTTCTCCCTGGATTTCCGGAACCTGTGGTTTTGGCAATGAACCGATGCGCCGCGTAAATATTAATGTCACTTCGCAATTATTTTTTTTGCCAAATTATCATATTAATACTTTTACAAAAACAGATAAATTGGAGGCGCTTGATAAATGCAATGTTTCTCTTTTTTCAACCGATGTTACGCAGCAAGTTTTAGATAGTATCAAATCGTCATTAATAACTTTTTGTACATCGCTAGATGAAACGATTGCAGGAATGGATTTTAAAACGATGGCACAACCGGCGATTGAAAAAAGTTATGGAAAAACAGCAATCAGCAAGTATGGTTTTATATCTGTCAATCCAACAGTTATTCGTGTTGGGCAATTGAATTATGTAAAAGACACGTTTAATATTTCTGTAGGAATTACCTGTCGCCCGGAACTTTCGTCTGATAGTTTTGTAAAAGAAAAAACGGTTGTGTTGCCTGTTTTACAATCGACACCAAACAGGAATGGCGTTTCATTATATCTTAATGCGTTGTATGATTATAGTTTTCTTTCTAAATTATTAAACGATACGTTGCACAACAAAACTTTTGATATAAAAGGTCGAACAATTGTTATAAAAGAAGTGAGTATAAAAAGCGCAGGCAATCATCAAATAGAAATTAAAATTGATTTTGCAGGAAGCAATAAAGGCCGCGTTTATTTGCGCGGAACCCCAGTGCTTGATACTGCAAAACAAGCGCTCACCATTCCTGATATTTCTTACACATTAGAAAGTGGCGATTTGATTTTAAACCTTGCAAAAAGTTTGTTTAAAAATAAAATCCGTAAAACATTAAACGGAAATTCTTATCTCGATTTAGCTGCGTTGGTAAAAACAAATATGCCATTAATAGAAGGATATTTAAATGGAAAACTGACTGGAAATATTTTTTCTGCAGGCAAAATCAATCAATTAAAATTTATTGGTTTGCTGGCTAAAAAAGATGCAATACAATTACAGATTTATACAAACGCAACATTGTCATTAATACAACAGGATATTTCTAAAAATTAAGCCGCTTCATTTTCTATTTTGGAAAATTTATTTCCTCGCAAGCAACCTTTAACAAATCATTGACGTAATTTTTTTACATGTGAGGTAGTTTGCGTTCGTTATCTACACGTTCTAAAAATTACTTAACATTTGATATCGGGCAATAACAATATAAGCGCAATAATTGCGGGTTGCAGAAATAATGATCGCAGCAGCCAGAAAGAGTTGTATCAATTGCTTAAAGGTTATGCTTTAAAAATTTGTTTCCGTTATCAAAATCACACCGAAGAATCTGAAGAAATAATGAATGAAGGATTTATTAAACTGTTTAAAAACATTAACCAGTTTGATGAAGCGCGGCACACAGATATTGAAATTGCATTAAAAGGTTGGTTCAAACGCATTCTTATTAATACATGCATTGATCATTACAGAAAAAATGCATCGCAAATAAATGGAAGAGTAATAACAGATGAACCAGAACGAATTGCTGACCATACAGAAAATGGATTGGACGTTTTATCATACAAAGAAATTTTAGAAGCGATTAAAAAATTATCGCCAGGATACAGAACCGTTTTTAATCTTTTTGTAATTGAAGGAATGAGCCACGAGGAAATTGCAAATCATTTGGGAATATCGGTTGGTGCATCAAAATCCAACCTTTCAAAAGCCAGGGATAATTTGCGGAAAATTCTGGTGAAAAAAACTGACTATAAAATTTATGTTTAACCTGTCAGATAAAGAACTGGATCGTTTAAGCCGCGAAGCCGCTGAAAAATATGAGGTTGAAAAAGACCTTGGCTCGTGGAATAATCTTGAACAGTTGCTGGATAAAGAACTCGGCAGATCAAGCCCGGTTCCACGAACCATCAAGCCGGGAAACCCGTTCATTTATTTTCCTGCGCTGGCAATATTAATCGGTTCATTTTATTTCATTTTAAAACCATCTTCAAATACAGCAAACTCTACTCTTAAAAATTATTCTTCTGTAAATAAAAAAATTTCGGACAGCCCTCAAACGCACGCTGCGGCTGATTCTGCAGACAACGCTATTAATAATAAAACTTCTGCAAACGTTAATAAAGTTGCAAAAAACAATATCATTGATAACAACAAAATTATTAATGATGATAAAAACATTAATAAAAATAATGTTGGTGAAAAAGCAAAAAATATTGCTTCAATTAATAATGTAAAATCGTCTTCTGCAGAAAATATTATTAAAGAAAAAAATGCCGGCATTAATCATTCTTATTCATTAATAAATAATAAAAGAGAAAATAATATTTTTCTCAAAAAAATTGATAAAGAAAAAAATACAGCGCATACAAATGCTGATAAATCTTTTATTAATGATGAAAATAATGCGCAAATAAATGCTGGTCCATCTGCTGATAAAAATGGCATTAATAAAAATCATTCTTCAAACAAGAATAATAAAAATGCTGGCAAAATAAATAAAGAAGAAAACGATATTAATAATATTGCTGATAATAATTTAGTAAGAAACGATCAGCAAAAGCTTATTAATAAATCGACTGTTTCAACAGATGATCATTTAAAATTTGCAATTCCGGGAAATATAGAATTGCAAAACCATAATATTTCTGTGCATGATTCATTGCTTAATAAATTATCGGTTACAGAAACAGGATTAACCGATCCTACAAAAAATAAAAACGGAAAAAAATATTATACAAACCGCTCTTTACAAATTGGTTTTTTATTATCGCCCGATTTTTCTGAAGTAAAATATAATTACGTTAATAAAATAGGAAGCAATGTTGGCTTAACGCTGGGCTATCAATTAACATCAAAATTTTCTATTAATAGCGGCTTGATTTTTACAAAGAAAAATTATACTGTTAATGGCGAAGATTTTCATGCGCCGCCGGGCTTTTGGACAAATATGGTTCATCTCGATTTTGTAAAAGCCACTTCCAACATGATTGAAGTTCCATTAAACATACGGTACGATTTTAATAAAGATTTCAACACAACATTTTTTGTAAATGGCGGTTTCTCTTCATATTTTATTAAGAAAGAAAACTACACTTATTATTTTCACAACAATAATTACGGGCGGTTTTTGCAAAACACTGTTTACTCAACCAAAAATAATTATTGGTTTTCTGCGCTTAATTTATCAACGGGTTTTGAAACAAAAATCAGTAACAGTTTTTCTTTACAGGTTGAACCTTATATGAAATTGCCGCTAACAGGAATTGGTTTTGGGAAAGTTAATTTAAGCAGTTACGGAATAAACCTTTCTGTAAAATTTGCGCCGTTATTAAGTAAAAAGCGCCGTTAATAATCTTATTCCGCATCAAACCAAACGGGAATTTTATTATCCCAATCGCCATTGTAATTAATAAATAATTCTTCATTTTTATTAATAAAGCGCATTGTTTTTATCGTAATAAAACCTTCTTCATAATCCATAATATATTCGCAATTGGATTGATAAGAATGATTGTATAAAGAAACATAACCGAGCGCAACGCAACATTTTTTTTGCTCCGGCTGCCATTCAAAAATATAATCGTGCAGCAAAGTCTGGTCGAGCAATTTGCGTTCGGCTTCATTCATTATTATTACGGGAGAAATTTCTATAACCGTATTTTCTTCAATATTTTCTGACGTGAAAATTCCTCTTCCTTTTTTATCCGACGGTGCAAAAAACAGGAAGGGTAAAATCATTCTTGAAAAATTTATTTATAGATTAATTTATATCAAAAGCAATTTCTGCTTTTTTGCGTGCGAATGGTATTTTTCAATCGGTTACAACAATTAAATAAGCGTTTATCTTTATTATTATTAGTTGAAACCATTAACTTTGCAAAATTATTAATTTTTTAACAGGATTATCTTTGTTAATTAGCCTGTTAATATGATTTAAAGATTTCTCCTTATCTTAAAAAACACACAAAACATGAAAAGAAAATTATTTAGCCTGCTTTTGATTGCCTGCATTTTTACAGGTTCTGCCTTTGCGCAGGATTATGCCTCGCCCGTTAAAGGAAGTCTGATTGGTTTTAGCGCCAACAGCACCGATTTCAGCCAGTTGATCGCCATTAAAAATTCGTTTAAAAATGCCAACATTAATCCTGGTTTTTCCGTAATGTATTGGAAAGGTATTGTGAACCGAATTGATTTTTCGCTTCGCTACAATGGAATTTTTACTGATTATTCAAAAAATACGGATGCATCTTCCAATTCATCTTATGCAAATGAGTTTGAAGGATCTTTGCACTTTCGCGCGCTGACTGACAACCATTTTTTTAACCCATTTCTTACCGCTGGTATCGGCATCGGAAATTATGGCGGAAATTGGGCGCCATATGCACCTTTGGGTGGTGGTATCCAGTTAAATTTCAACAGTATTACATACATTTTTTTACAATTAAATTACCGGGCATCTTTAAAGACAGCCGATTTGGATAACAACCTTTTTTATTCATTTGGTATAACAGAAAATATTTCAAAACCAAAAGCGCCGCCTGCACCAAAAGCTGTTCCTATTCCTGCGGTTGTGCCGCCGAAAGACAGAGATGGCGATGGCGTTGTTGATAGTTTGGATGCGTGTCCTGACGTGGCTGGTTTAGCTAAATTTCAAGGATGCCCGGATACTGATGGCGATGGTATTCCTGATAAAGATGATAAATGCCCGACTGTTGCAGGAACTGCAAAGTATAACGGCTGCCCAATACCGGATACAGATGGTGATGGCATTAATGATGAAATGGATAAATGCCCGACCGTTCCCGGTGTTGCGAAATATAATGGCTGTCCAATTCCTGATACTGATGGCGATGGCGTTAATGATGATGAAGACAGGTGCCCAACAATTGCAGGTGTAAAAGAAAACCAGGGTTGCCCGATTGTGAAAGAAGAAATTGTAAAGAAAGTACAGTTTGCTGCACACAATATTTTCTTTGCAACAGGAAGTTCTAAATTGTTGCCAACATCTTCAAAAGCATTATTGGCTGTTGCTAAAATTTTGAAAGATGATGCCAATTTAAAATTGGATATCGAAGGCCATACAGATATTACCGGCACGCCTGCAAAAAACCAGGTACTTAGCGAAAACCGCGCAAAAGCTGTATTGGAATTTATTAAAACAAAAGGTGGTGTTGATGAAAGCCGCATGACTGCTGCCGGTTACGGAGATACAAAACCAATTGCTGATAATAAAACTGCAAAGGGCCGCGCAATGAACAGAAGAGTAGAATTGAAATTGAAATATTAATAAATTATTTTTTATAAAAAACCCTGGCAAATCGCCGGGGTTTTTTATTGTTATCATTTTTATTAATAAAAAAATTATTGAAAAAAATATTTTTATTAATGATTTTTTAATGATGAATGCCTGCAAAAAAATTATTCATAAATAGTAAATAGTACATTTGACGCATGCAATTAGAATTTGAAAATACCATCATGCTCGAGCAATTTCTTGAGGTTGTAGAAAGCAATGATGTAACAAAACTCAAAGAATTTTTAGATGATCAAAACATCAGCGACGTTGCAAAACTAATTGATGAATACCCGGAATATGAACAGCAGATAATTGATCATTTAAACATTCACCGCGCGGCTAGTACTTTCAAAATTCTTGATTTGCCAACGCAAAAACGCGTAATGCGCGATTTGCCGCCATCAAAAATTGCAGAGTTATTAAATGAATTATCAGCCGATGACAGAACAGATTTTTTTGAAGAATTACCAAGCAGTATTGTTCGCGAATTAATAAAATTGCTCAACCCAGATGAAAGAAAAATTACACTTTCATTAATGGGTTATCCTGAAAATAGTGTTGGCAGATTAATGACGCCGGATTATGTATATGTTTTTGAAAATAATTCGGTTGCAGAAGTGTTGGATACAATCAGAAAAATTGGAAAAAACAGTGAAACGATTGATGTAATTTATGTGATAAATGAAAAAGGGGAATTGCTTGATGATATCAGGATTCGTGAATTTATTCTTAATCCGCCCGGCAGAAAAGTTTCTGACATTATGGATGAAAGAAGAGTGATTGCGTTGAATGCTTATGATGATCAGGAAGAAGCATACAAAGCTTTTAAAATGAATAACCGCGTGGCGCTTCCGGTAGTTAGTAACAGCAATAAATTATTGGGCATCGTAACGGTTGATGATGTGCTTTGGGTTGCAACGGAAGAGTTTAGTGAAGACATTCAAAAAATTGGTGGAACAGAAGCTTTGAATGAACCTTATCTTGAAATTCCTTTTTTTAAATTAATAAAAAAGCGGGCTGGCTGGTTGATAGTTTTATTTCTTAGTGAAATGCTCACAGCAACAGCAATGGCTTATTTTTCTGATGAAATTGCCAAAGCAGTTGTATTATCAATCTTCGTTCCCTTAATCATGTCAAGTGGCGGAAACAGTGGCTCACAGGCGTCTACATTAATCATTCAGGCAATGGCTGTAGGCGAAGTTTCATTGTCAGATTGGTGGCGGGTTATACGCCGTGAAGTTTTTTCCGGGCTTACATTGGGTGGCATTCTTGGCTTTATTGGCTTCTTCAGAATATTGTTATGGCACGTATTAATGCAGCACGGAATAATTCGTGACTTGTATGGCATTCATTGGATGCTGATTGCATTAACGGTTGGATTTTCTTTGGTTGGCGTAGTGCTTTGGGGCACATTAACAGGTTCCATGCTACCAATTATTTTAAAAAAATTAGGCGCTGATCCTGCAGTTTCTTCCGCACCATTTGTAGCAACATTGGTTGATGTAACAGGCCTGGTTATTTATTTTACGGTTGCATTTTTATTTATGAGCGGCACTTTATTATAGCAAATTCTTCATTAATTTCCTTTAATGAAAAAACTACTGCTGATTTTATTAATGGTAATTTCTTGCCGTGCCTTCTCGCAAAATAAATTAGAAAAATTAACCATCGACAAAATAATGCGCGATCCGAAATGGATGGGCGCATCGCCGTCAAACCCTTACTGGAGCAATGATGGCAAGTATTTATTTTTCAGGTGGAACCCCGACAAATCAGCAAGTGATTCTTTATATTATATTACCAAGGATAATTTTACGCCGCGCAAAGCAACAATCGACATGCGCCAAAATACGTTGCGCGCATCATCTGTTTTTTATAATAATGCACGAACCTTATTTACTTACAGTAAAGACGGCGATATTTTTTTCAGCGATATAAAATCTGGTAAAGAAAAAAGAATAACGCAAACAAACGATTATGAAAGCAATCCTGTTTTTTCATTTAATGAAACAAAAATTGTGTACACAAAAAATCAAAACTTATTTGCGTGGGACATTAATGATGGTTCAACAATTCAACTAACCAATTTTCAAAAAGGTGTTGCGCCGATTGTTGAAACAAAACCCGCAAACCCGCGCCGTGGGCAGGTTTCGGCCAAAGAAGAAAAAAAAGAGAATTTAAATGCGGAAGAAAAATGGTTACAAAAAGATCAGTTGCAAAACTTTGATGTATTAAAAAGCCGGAAAGAAAAAAGAGATATTACAGACTCGATAAATAAATTATTACCAAAACCAAAAGAGCTCAAAAATATTTATGTTGATGATAAAAGTATTAATGATGTTACGATAAGTCCTGACGGAAAATTTGTTACCTATAATTTATACAAACGCCCGACAGATGCAAAAAATACCATCGTTCCAAACTATGTAACGGAAAGCGGTTTTACACAAGATATTCCTGGCAGAACGAAAGTTGGCGCACCCGAAGGAACGTATGAATTTTTTATTTTTGATAAAGAAAAAGATACCATCATTAATGTAAAGCCTGATCAAATTCCGGGCATTAATGATTTGCCTGATTATGTGAAAGATTATCCATCAAAAGATACTTCCAAAAATAAAACGCAATCAAGAAACGTAATTATTAACGGCCCTTATTGGAGCGACAAAGGAACGAATGCAGTGGTTGATATTCGTTCGTTCGATAATAAAGATCGCTGGTTGATGTTGCTTGATGCATCAACCGGAAAATTAAAATTACTCGACCGCCAGCGCGATGAAGCGTGGATCAGCGGGCCTGGCGTGGGTTACAGCTTCGGCGGTGGAAATACCGGATGGATTGATGAAAACACTTTTTGGTTTCAAAGTGAAGCGAGTGGCTATTCTCATTTGTATAAAATAAATATTTCTACCGGCGAAAAAACTGCATTAACAACTGGAAAATATGAAGTGCAGGAAGCGCAACTTTCTTTCAACAAAAAATATTTTTACATAACAACAAACCAAGTGCATCCCGGCGAACAACAATTTTATCGTTTACCAATAACAACAAATAAAGCAGAACGAATTACAACAATGGCAGGTGCAAATCAAATCACAATTTCGCCTGATGAAAAACAAATTGCAATCTTATATTCTTACAGTAATAAACCCTGGGAATTATTTATCCAGGAAAATAAACCAGCAACAAAAGCACAACAAATTACAACGCTTGCCATGAGCGATGAATTCAAATCTTATCCATGGCGCGATCCGGAATTAATAACTTTTACTGCAAGCGATGGCGCAACAGTTTATGCAAGATTATATAAACCAACCAATCAAAATGCAGCGAAGTCTGCAGTGATTTTTGTACATGGTGCAGGCTATTTGCAAAACGCGCATAAATGGTGGAGCTATTATTATCACGAGTATATGTTCAACAATTTGCTGGCTGATAATGGCTACACCGTTTTAGATATTGATTATCGCGGAAGCGCCGGCTATGGCCGCGATTGGCGCACTGCCATCTATCGCCACATGGGCGGAAAAGATTTGAGTGATAATGTTGACGGCGCAAAATATTTGGTTGAAAAATTAGGCGTCGATCCAAAACATATTGGTTTATATGGCGGTTCTTATGGTGGCTTTATTACATTAATGGCAATGTTTACCACGCCTGATGTATTTGCCGCAGGCGCAGGCCTGCGCAGTGTTTCAGACTGGGCGCATTATAATCATGGTTATACTTCCGAAATTTTAAATGAACCTTTTAACGACAGCATTGCATACAAACAAAGCTCGCCAATTTATTTTGCGCAAGGATTGAAAGGGCATTTATTAATGTGCCACGGAATGGTTGATGAGAATGTACATTTCCAAGATATTGTTCGCTTATCACAACGATTAATTGAACTCGGAAAAGACAATTGGGAACTCGCCGTTTATCCCGTGGAAGATCATGGATTTGTAGAACCAAGCAGTTGGACCGACGAATACAAACGTATTTTTAAATTGTTTCAGAGTTATTTAAAGTAAAAAACAAAAATTAAAAATTAAAAAAGAGATGGCATTAATAACATCATCTCTTTTTATTTTTCTAAATATAAATTTCAACTCAAAAATTTACAAATATAAATCTGTCAACTGTCATCAGTCAACTTTTTTTGTACTTAGCATTTGAATTTCTGTTAAGCTTCATTGGCGTCGCACACTTTTACATCATATCTTTATTCAGCAATTGCCTTCATTGGGATTTTTTGGATTAGTGGATTGCAGGATTATTTGCATTTATTAATAATATTTTGTTTTAGTTTATTAATAAAAATTATAACCACAGGCGCACAACAAAAACCTAAAGCTTCAAAAAGATTATTAATGATGGAATCTATTCACTCAACAAATCCAAATAAAACAAAAAAATTTCACCAACAATATTTTCTCCTTTTTTACTTTTTATTTTTTCCTTTTTACTTTTCTAAACAATTAAATAATTTCTACATCATATTATCCAAGAAAAAAAATTACTTAAAACAGTGATAATCTTCTTTCTAATTCATTATTAAAATGAACGTGTTTTTTCAATTGTTAAGCTCTTGCAATTCATGTGTAGATTAACAACTTTTACCCGAAACATTTCGTAAATTTAAAGTGGATTAGCAACCCGCATTTAAGCACTAACGTATTGTTATCTAATCAAAATAAAAAGTAGTACCATGAAACGTAGATTATTAATAGTTACAATTTTGCTTTGCACAATTGCAACTGGTTTTTCACAAAGAGGTGGTGGAGGCCGCGGAGGCGGCGGTGGAAGTTATCGCGGAGGCGGCGGTGGTGGAAGTTACCGTGGCAGCAGTGGCGGCGGTTATCGTGGCGGCGCCGTAAGCAATGGTTTTAGAGGTGGGGCTGTGAGCAATGGTTATAGAGGCGGAACTGTAAGCAACGGTTACAGAAATGGCGTTGTGAGCAATGGATATAGAGGTTCATATGGTGGTTATCGCGGCGGATATTATGGCGGTTACCATGGCGGATATGGATATGGAAGTGTGTACAGATATGGCTATGGCGGTTATGGTTATGGCTGGGGATTAGGGCTGGGCTTGGGTTTCGGCTATTATAATCCTTATTATTATGGATATAGCCCGTATTATTATCCTTATGGTTACGGTTATGGATATGATAATGGTTATTATGATAATGGCTATGGTGATAATTATAACAATAATGCGCAGCCGCCGATGGCACAAAATAATAACACGCCCCCACCACCTCCTCAGCCAAATGAAAGAGATGGCGGTTATTATAACCCTGCAGATTCCACAATGGAACCGCATGCTGAAAACCAGCAACCATCATCTGCTCCGCCTTATGCGTTGCAGCAGCAACAGCAGCAACAGCCGTATGCGCAACAACCACAGAATAATGAAAACAACGGCCGCGTGTGGGTTGCACCGCATTGGAAATATTCGCAGCAGTATGGATGGATGTATTTTGAAGGATATTGGAAAGTGAACAGA
>JABDAZ010000053.1 GCA_013288945.1 Bacteroidota bacterium
GTCGCCGCCTTCGCGGATGCTTTGTACCAATGGAATTTGCCCGAGAAACGGGATATCATATTCTTCTGCCAATTTTTTTCCGCCATCTTTTCCGAAGATGTAATATTTATTATCAGGCAATTCTTTCGGCGTGAAGTAACTCATGTTTTCAACTAATCCGATTATCGGCACTTTTAATTGTGCCTGGCCGAACATGGCGATACCTTTTTTTGCATCTGCAAGCGCAACGTCTTGCGGAGTTGTTACAACAATTACTCCGGTTACCGGAACGGTTTGCATTAATGTAAGATGAATATCGCCCGTTCCCGGCGGCATGTCGATTACTAAATAATCCAGCTCGTCCCAATAAACATCTGTTACAAATTGTTTGATTGCGCTGCTCGCCATCGGGCCGCGCCAAACGACTGCACTTTTTTCATCAACCAGCAAACCGATACTTATTAATTTAATACCATATTTTTCTAACGGAACAATTACGCCTTTGCCACCATTGTCCATCATTTTTGGGCGTTCACCGCGAACGCCAAACATTATCGGCACACTCGGGCCATAAATATCTGCATCCATCAAACCCACGCTGGCGCCGCCTTTGGCGAGTGCAAGTGCAAAATTTACTGCAACCGTACTTTTTCCAACGCCGCCTTTTCCGCTTACTACTGCAATTATGTTTTTCACTTTTGGCAGCACGGCATCGTTTGATTTTCTTGTGCTGCTTGTGTTGCTTGTGAATTTTACATTCACAATCGCTTCTTTATTAATAAGCAATTTTATCGCATTAATGCACGCATTTTTAATCATGTCCTTCATCGGGCACGCAGGCGTAGTGAGGACCACCGTAAACGAAACATAATTCCCGTCTGTCGTTATATCGTTCACCATGTTCAGCGTCACAATATCTTTTCCCAAATCCGGTTCCTGAACATTGCTTAATGCTTCTAAAATTTTTTCTTCCGTCATCTGCAAGGTTTTGTTAAAAACTTTATTTTACGGCAAATTTAGCCAATGCCTCCATTACTTTGTTTACGATTTGCGGTTAAAAGTTTATTTTTGAACCCAGCGACTGATTATTAATTAAACATCGTTGCGTCGCACACTTGTACTTGCGGTAATTCTATTGGGCAAACCACTGCTGCATTGAAAACCAAAAGTTGAACGGAGCGTCGCCACAAATGCCATATCAAAGAACAAAAGTTGACCGAATGAAAAAAATTGTACTATACATTCTATTGTTATCCGGCCCGGTTATCGCAAAAGCGCAATTTGATAAACTGAAAGATTCTGTGGTGGAAGTGTACGGTTTCGTGATGACGGCCGACAGCCTGCAGGGAATTCCTGCGGTGAGTATAATAGTAAAAGGCAGAAGCGCAATGGGGCGCGGAACTATTTCAAACGATCAGGGTGTTTTTAATATCGTTTTATTTAAAGGCGATAGTTTAGAATTTTCAAGTATCGGTTATAAATCTAAAACTGTTGCTGTTCCAACAAACATTAATGGCAATCAATACAGCATGATTCAGTTGATGATTTCTGATACGTTTCATCTGGCGATGACGATTGTAAAACCAAGGCCAACAAAAGAGCAGTTTGAACGTGAATTTGTGAACACAAAAGTTCCGGATGACGATATTGAAATTGCGCGCCAAAATACAGATGCATTAAAACGGCGTGCGCTTTATAAAACATTGCCGGCAGATGCGCGTGAAGCATCAAATACCTACTTGCGCCAGTCTGCCCAAAGATATTCTTACCAAGGGCAACAACCTCCACAAAACATTTTCAGTCCGCTTGCATGGGCAAGTTTTATACAAGCCTGGAAACGTGGCGATTTTAAAAGCAGCAATAATTAAGTGAAAAGTTATAAGTTGTAAGTAATAAGTTTGTCTTTTTTTTATTACTTAAAACTTATCACTTACAACTTATAACTTAAGTCATGTTAAAAACAATCTCCGTAATCGGCGCGGGCACTATGGGAAACGGCATTGCGCATGTGTTTGCACAAAGTGGTTTTGCTGTCACATTGGTTGATGTAAATGTTGGTCAACTGGAAAAGGCATTAATAACTATTGGAAAAAATTTCGATCGCCAGATTGCAAAAGGATTAATAAAAGAAGAAGATAAAAAAAATGCTTTAGCAAATATTAATACCGAAACTGACATTGCAAAAGGCGTTTCAAACGCCAATTTAATAATAGAAGCAGCAACAGAAAATACAGAACTGAAATTAAAAATCTTTAAACAGCTTGATGAAGCTGCGCCGAAAGATTGCATACTTGCAACAAATACATCTTCTATCTCCATTACAAAAATTGCACCAGTTACAAAACGTGCGGAGTTGGTTATTGGCATGCATTTCATGAATCCTGTTCCTGTAATGAAACTGGTTGAAATTATTAATGGTTATGCTACAAAAAAAGAAGTGACAGATTCGATTGTTGAGCTTACAAAAAAGATTAATAAAATTCCCTGCGTTGTAAATGATTATCCGGGATTTGTTGCCAACCGGATTTTAATGCCGATGATTAATGAAGCCATTTTCAGTTTACATGAAGGCGTTGCCGGCGTTGAAGAAATTGATACGATAATGAAACTCGGAATGGCGCACCCAATGGGCCCTTTGCAACTTGCAGATTTTATTGGCCTTGATGTTTGCCATTCTATTTTAAAAGTATTGCATGATGGTTTTGGCAATCCAAAATATGCGCCGTGCGCGTTATTAACGAATATGGTTAATGCTGGTTTTCTCGGCGTAAAATCTGGTGAAGGTTTTTATAAATATACAACCGGCAATAAAGATTTAGTTGTAAGTAAATATTTCAATTGATTTATTAATCGCATTAATAAACATTTTGCTTCCCTTATTTTTACAGGATAATATTTACAAATGTTTATCCTTTCCAAACTATTATTGTTTTTGATTGATCCGGTTAGCTGGATATTAATTATTTTATTTCTCGCCATATTTATTATCAAAAATCCAAAATTAAAAAAGCGTTTATACATCACCGTTATCCTTATTTTTTTATTGTTCGGAAACCGCTTTATACATAACCGTTTGGTAATGGCGTGGCAACCAAAACCCGCAAACCTAAGCCAGCACTACGATGCAGGCATTGTGCTTGGCGGATTTACAAATTTTGATAAACACAATAATGGCTTTTTTAATGGTTCGTCTGATCGTTTTATCGAGACAGGAAAATTATATCACCAGGGAATTATAAAAAAAATAATCGTAAGCGGCGGCAATGGAAGCCTTGATCAAACAAGGCCGAAAGAAGCTGGTTTTGTGCGCGACCAATTTATTGAACAGGGAATTTCTGCAACTGATATTTATTTTGAAAATGAATCGCGCAACACTTTTGAGAATGCAAAAAATTGCAAACTGATATTGGATTCATTGTATTTTAAAAGTGCCATTGTATTAATAACATCAGCCATGCACATGCCTCGCGCATTGCGGATTTTTAAAACTACAGGATATGAAATCGTTCCTTACCCATGCAATTATGAAGAAACAGATGTCAAATTTTCTATAACAGATTATTTTATTCCTGACCTGGAAATATTATCAAACTGGCATAAATTTTTAAAAGAAATAATCGGGAACATCGTTTTTAAGATAACTGGAAAAGGGTAATCTTAATTTATTTTTATCAGTTCTACATCGCGCAGTTCATCTAATTTATAACGCACTTCATGCAGCCTGTTTTTAGGAACAGCAATTTTTATTTTGCAAAACAATTGTATTTCCTGTTCAGTAATTCTGCAATTATATTGCTTTACAATCATCATTATATCATTCATCTGCGTATAATCAAATTGAAGATAAAATTCTTCTTCCACCGTTTTCTGAACAATGGGCGACATCTGCAAAACCAGCGCTGCTGTTGACTTATACGCGTTTATTAATCCGGGAACGCCGAGCAAACTTCCACCAAAATAGCGCACAACGATCACCAAAACATTCGTCAATTCTTTGCTATCAATTTGTCCAAGAATTGGTTTGCCTGCAGTTGCTGAAGGCTCGCCATCATCGCTTATACGAAAATTATTTCCATCCAAACCAATTCTGTATGCAAAACAATGATGCGTTGCTTTTGCATGTTCTTTTTTTATTTCATTAAGCCGCTCTTTAAATTCATCGGTATCTTTTATCGGAAATGCATAGCCAATAAATTTGCTTCCGCGATCTTTAAATTCAGCAGAAGCGGTTTTATCTATTGTAAAATAAAAATCTTTTTCACTCATAATTATCCGAATGCGATCAGTGCAATAGCGCCGATTGATAATAAAATTCCAAGCCAGTTTAGCGTGGACAATTTTTCTTTAAATAAAATCCAAGCCATCACAGCGCTGAATAAAACGATGCCCATATTATTAACCGGAATAATTGCAGAACTGTTGCCAGCATTGGCTTTCAGCACTTTTATTAAACACCAGATGGAAAAATAATTTGGTATGCCGATACATATTCCTGCAATAATACTTTTGTAAGAAAATTTTTGTTTGCCTGCTACAACAAGTATTAATAAAGTGATTGCGCCAATAGTTCCTGCACTTGCAAATGCAGTTATTAAAAAAATATTATTGTTGCTTTCATTTAAAAAAGTTTGTTCGGAATATTTTATAACGGTATCCAATAAACCGCTACTAAAAAATAAAACTGCAGGAAGAATGATTAATAAAATGGGATTTACTTTTTGCGTACTATTTTTTTCTTCGCTTATTTTTTTTGGCCAGCAAGTAAGTATGACGGCAATAAAAGCAGTTATGATCCCAACAATTTTTAACGTACTTATTTTTTCTGAATACAAATAAATCGAAAACAAAAACGGAATTATTAATGACAATTTATTTGCTACAGAAGCCGCAGCTACGCCAGTTTTTAGAGTTGTTATTGCAACAATATTAAAAATAGAAATAAACATTACGCCCATTAATAAAGCCCACAAAAACCACGGCTGGCGCAGGTTTGAAGCATTGAAAGGAAATTCGCCATTAACAAAAGATCCGGTGATCACGCAAGTCCAATGATTAAACATGATTGACTGGAAAGTATTTATTTTATATTTTTCCAGCACTTTAAAAGTAAGCGTGAGATATGAAGTAAGAACAATACTGCCGATCAAATAAAGCATTTTGCGCTAATCTTTTTTATAATAATAAATATGATCGGAAAATATTTTTTCTTCGTAGAATAATTTTGCATCGCGAAGTTCAGGCGCATTCAACCCATTATCAATTATTAATTGTTCATTAATAATTACACGCGCTTCATCCCATAAATTTTCATTAATAAAAGATTGCAGCAATTTTGTACCACCTTCTATTAATACACTTTGAATATTTAATTTAAACAATGCATCAACAATTTGTTTTGTCAAATATTTTTCATCATTCATTTTATAATAAATGATGTTGTTTTTTTCTTCATTCTTTATCGTATTAAAAACAATTGTTTTTATTTCTCCGTTAAATAAATTTAATGAAGAAGGCAAACTTAAATCCTTGTCAATCGTTATCCGTACTGGGTTTCGGCCGTTCCATAATCTTACATTTAAAGATGGATTATCGGTTAATGCAGTTTTTGTTCCAACCATTATTGCAGCTTCTTCACTGCGCCATTTGTGAACGGTGCGGTTGGTAAATTCATTCGAAATAAAAATTTTTGAATAATCTGCATTTGCAATTTTATGATTATTGCTTTGTGTCCATTTTAAAATTATATACGGACGATTTTTTGTATGAAAAGTAAAGAAGCGTTTATTCAACTCCATACATTCATTTTCCAAAACATGTTGAACAACTTCCACATTTGCATTCAATAATTTTTCAATTCCTTTTCCATCAACTTCTACAAATGGATCACGGCAACCAATAACAACTTTTGCAATTTTATTTTTGATAATTAAATCAGCACAAGGCGGCGTTTTTCCATGGTGCGCACAAGGTTCAAGAGAAACATATAATGTTGACTGATTAATAAATTCTTTATCTTCTTTTTTTACATTATTAATGCAATTTACTTCTGCATGCGCTTGCCCATATTGCTGATGAAATCCTTCGCCAATAATTTTTTCATTATGCACCAAAACTGCGCCCACCATTGGGTTTGGCGCAACAAAGCCTGCTCCCAATTTTGCAAGTTCAATGCAACGGCGCATATATGTTTCGTGATTATTAATCATTGTAATGCGCAAATATAGAATGTATAATTGAGAGATTATTATCAACAATTTGATGATTAAAATTTTACATTTTACTTTTACAAATGATTATTCATGAAGCGCGGCAACAATTATTATTTCAACTCTATCATATTTACGACAACCGCGAAGCCGCTTCCATTGCAGATTTAGTAATGGAAAACATTACAGGCTGGAAAAAAATTGATCTCATTATTAATAAAAACGTTCCATTATCATTACCGCAAAAAGAATTGCTGAAAAAATATACAGGCGAATTATTAATGCGTAAACCAATTCAATATGTTTTGCACGAAGCATGGTTTTGCGGAATGAAATTTTTTGTAGATGAAAATGTATTAATACCAAGGCCGGAAACAGAAGAGTTGGTAGAATGGATTGTTGAAGAATTAAAAAGCAATGCACAAGAAACAAGAAAAAGGGAACAAGAAAAAAGCGATAAGGCTTTACAAAATATCGCACATCTTACATCTGGCATCTTAGATGTTTTTGAAATTGGCTGTGGCAGCGGTTGTATACCAATTTCATTAAAGAAAAAAATTTCCAGCGCTAACATTTTTTCATGTGATGTAAGTGAAGATGCTTTGTCTGTTGCAAGAAAAAACGCAGTTATTAATAATGTTGATGTACATTTTTTTCAACTTGATTTTCTTGCTGAAAATGAAAGAAACAAACTGCAGCAATTTGATATTATTGTAAGCAACCCGCCATATATTCCATTACATGATAAGCAAACCATGCATGCAAATGTTTTAAATTTCGAACCGCATATTGCATTGTTTGTTGATGACAATAATCCGTTGATTTTTTATAATGCCATTGCAGATTTTGCCATTAATAAATTAAAAATTGATGGTTATGTTTTTGCAGAAATTCATGAAAATCTCGCGGCCAATGTTAAGGAATTGTTTCTTAATAAAGGTTTTAAAAATGTTGTAATTAAAAAAGATATGCAGGGAAAAGATCGCATGCTAAAAGCAACTATGTTGCTATAATTAATTTGGCTGCATACCGCATCCACTTTACTTTTGCGCAGATTTTAAAATATGAAACCGCGCAACAAAATATTATTTCTTTCCATTCTTTTTTTACAATTATTTTCCTTTGCATACACTCAGGAAAATACTTCTTTGCTGAAAGACTCTGCTTGGAGCGCGCATTTTCAATTAACAGTTATTGCACAAAGCCATTCTGGATTTAAAGCAAAATACAGTGGCATGAATAGTTTGCAGGATACTGTTGAACTTGGTGCTACAAGTATTACATCAACTGTATTTCTCGGGAGAAAATTATGGAAAGGCGCTGCTGCTTATTTTAATCCTGAACTTTCCGGTGGCCGCGGATTGAGTTATGCAGTTGGTGTTGCAGGTGCATTAAATGGCGAGACTTACCGCATTGGCGATGCTGCGCCGGTTGTGTCTGTTGCGCGTGCATATTTGCAACAAAATTTTGCGCTCGGGGATAAATATGAAGAGCAGGAAGATGATGCAAACCAGGTTGGCGGCAAAGTTCCATCAAGCAGGCTTACCATTAGTGCGGGCAAATTTTCAATGTCTGATTTTTATGATAAAAATACTTTAAGCCATGATCCGCGTACGCAATTTTTTAACTGGAGTTTGATGAGCAATGGCGCTTGGGATTATCCTGCAAATACAAAAGGTTATACATTTGGTGTTGTTGCAGAATTGATACAACCCACATGGGCGCTGCGTTTGTCAAGTGTCTCTGTTCCGAAAATTGCAAACCATCCGGAGATGGAATATAAATTTGGCAAAGCACATTCTGAAACCGCGGAGTTTGAACAGCAAATAAATATTAGTAAAAGAAAAGGTACAATACGTTTCTTATTAAGTTACTCTGCATCGCGCGCGCCTTCTTATGAAGATGGATTGAATGCAATAAAAACAAAGGATACTTTTTTGTTGAATGTAATTTCGGGCAATGCACAAAACAATAAATTTGGCGGAAAGAAAACAGGGATTGGTATTAATATAGAACAGGAAATTACGGATGATATTTCCGCTTTTGCACGCGTTGGCTGGAACGATGGAAAGCACGTCACGTGGGCATTTACAGAGATTGATCAAACTGCGCATTTGGGATTGTCTTTTAAAGGAACGCGCTGGAAAAGAAAAGATGATGTTGCAGGAATTGCAGTTGTTATAAATGGAATTTCATCCGATCACCGTGAATTTTTAAAAGAAGGTGGTTATGGTTTTATTATTGGCGATGGCACATTAAATTATGGGCACGAAGAAATTGCAGAAGCTTATTATAATATAGAATTGTTTACTTACGTAACGCTGGGTTTCGATTATCAGTTTGTAAATCATCCGGCATATAATAAAGACCGCGGGCCAGTGCATGTTTTTGGAATCAGAACGCATGTTGATTTCTAAGAAACAAGAATCAAGGCACAAGAAACAAGAGTCAAGGCACAAGAATTAAGATTGAAGGCACAAGAAATAATGTCCAAAACACAATGCCCAAAAAACAAGAAGGAAAAAATTCAATAATCAATATTAATAGTAATAATCAATTTTATTCTTGAATCTTATTAATTGATTTTTTGCTATTGATTCTTGAATCTTGTGCCTTGTTCCTTGACTCTTGTTTCTTGTCCCTTGACTCTTGCGCCTTAAATTATTGAACTCCTTTCTTATCTACCATCAAAACAGATCTGGCGCCTAACTCACGCGCGACGCGCATTACAGCGACTACATCATCTATGGGAACTGATTTATCGGCATTAATGGCAATGGTTGCCTGGTTGGTATCTTTTAAAATAAATGGTTGTAATTCCTGTTTTAAATTTTGCTCGGAAATATGTTTGCCGTTTACAATAAACTGTTTGTTTGCATCTATATTAACAACCACATTTTGTTTTGCCTTGGTATCGCTTTTTGCTTTTGGCTGAGAGAGTTTTACCACATTCGGATTTGCAAGTGTTGATGCAATTAAAAAGAACATCATTAATATAAAAAGAATATCATTCAGCGGGCCTGTATGTACTTCTGTATGTGATTTTAATCTTTTTCGAAAATTCATGTGCTCAAATATTTTTGCTCAATAAAGAATCAAATGTACAAGTGTGCGACGCAACGGGAGATGATAGAAATTCAAATGATCGGACAACAAAATTTATTTCTGATTTATAATGCCTGATTTATCATTTTATATTTTATCAATCAACTCTAATTATTAATTATTAATTATCAATTATCAATTATTAATTAATCTCACCTCGTTGGTTCTTGTAAAATATCTACAAACTCTGCACTTGCAGCTTCCATGCGGTTTGCGGTTTTATCTATTTGTGTGTTTAAATAATTGAAAGCAATATATGCAAGCAAGCCAATAATCAAGCCCACAGCGGATGTTATGAGTTTTGTATAAATACCATCGGCCATGGATTGAATGGTAAACTCACCAGTCGATGCGAGTTTGAAAAACAATTGAAACATTCCGAAAATCGTTCCGAGAAAACCGAACATTGGCGCGATGCCTGCTATTAATGATAAAATATTCAGGTTGCGTTCCATTTTATACATCTCAAGTTTGCCAACATTTTCCATACTTTTTTCGATGGAATCAATTGGTTTGCCAATGCGTTGAATGCCTTTATCAATAATGCGCGCAACAGGGTTGTCGGTATTTTTAGAAAGCGATCTTGCAGCGCTGATGTTGCTATTAATAATATTATCGCGGATGATGTTCATGAAATTATCATCAATTTTTGACGCGCGGCGCAGGTATAAAACGCGTTCTGTAAATACATAAATGGCGATGACCAAAAGTATTGCCAGCGGAATCATTAATATACCGCCTTTCTCGAGCAAATCGAGCAAACTCACTTTGGGCGCGGGCGCAGCAGCTTGCATGGCGCGAAAAAGACTGTCTTTAATTTTTGCTGAATCAATAATAATTTGCAGGAAATAAAAATTCATCCAATAGCATTTTAATGAAGAAAGTAAAGATATTAAACTATAACGTGTAGTTGTTGTATCTATTTTTTAACAAAATGCTAAAGTGTGTGGATAGTGCAGCTTTTTCAATTTTTTTAAATTGAAGTATAAATTTGAGCAATGAATTGTAAAGTTGTAAAACATTCAATATTCAACAATCAATAATCAATGCTCAATTGAAAGCTATTAATAAAATAATATTACATGATGATCATCAACAACAAACTATCAACCAGTTTCATTTTCAATTAATCATTATCAATTATTAATTATTAATTATTAGTTATCAATTAATAAATTATCCATTCCTCTAAGTTCCACTTGGCTTCATCATCAGTGCCTGAATTTGTTTCATCGTGTTTTCCATGCCTACCGCGCTGCCATCTAAAAAGATGACGTTTCCTTTGCCGACTTCCGCAAAATTTTTAATGGCTTCAGTCCACATGCTGAACAAAATTACGTTGGTATCTAAATTTGCTTTCTTCATTTGTTCTGCAGCTTCACTCATACCGCGCGCAACTTCCTCGCGGAATAACGCAACACCTTGTCCGCGCAAACGCGCTGCTTCGCGTTCCGCTTCGGCAGAAATTTTTATTGCATTTCCTTCTGCTTCTGCAGCTTTTGTTTTTGTTATTAATAAAGCCTGGCCTTCATTTTCGGCTGCTGCTTTTAAATTATTACTTGCAACAACTTTGCTCATCGAATCAATAATCGCCTGATCAAAAGTGATGTCATTAATCTGCAAATCCAGCAAATGATAACCCCATTCTTCCAATGAATGATCGATCTGATCTTTTACAAATTCTACAATTTCTTTTCTTAACCCTAAAATTTCCGCCTGCTTTTTTGTTGCCACAAATGCGCGGATGCTTCCTTCAATAGTTCGCGTTAATGCCTGCATTAATTCTTTGTCACTTATAAATTTAAAGGCAACTTTTTTTATCGTTTCTTCATCCGCATTTTGCACGGCATACAACAACATGCTTTTAAAATAAACATTTGCCTGGTCGGAAGTAACTGCCTGAAATTCCAGTTCTACCGATCGGTTTTGAATACTTATTCTTTTTGTAACCTGCTCCAGCAGAGGAATTTTAAAACTTAAACCGGGAAGTAAAATGCGCCGGTATTTTCCAAACATCGTAATTACATTAATGTAGCCCTGGTTCACGGTTACAAGGCCGCTGAAAAAAATTACTAACAATGCAATCAGCCACCAGAAAGAAAATAAAATTTCCATAGCATAAATTTAAAAATTGAATGTACTACTTTTTCGGATGAATGTTTTGTCGTAAATGGTCAATGGTGAATGGTGAAAATTTTAATTGACCATTCACCATTAACCATTCACCATATTTCACGATAATAATATTTAATTTTAAAGAATGGATACACAATTTGATATTATTATTATAGGCGCCGGGCCAATTGGTATTGCCTGCGGGCTTGCTGCAAAAAAAGCTGGCTTCAGTTATTTGATTTTGGAAAAAGGCTGCCTTGTAAATTCATTATACAACTATCCGATGAACATGACTTTTTTTTCTACATCAGAAAAAATTGAAATCGGCGGCGTTCCTTTTGTAACGATTAATATAAAACCAACTCGCAATGAAGCGCTTGAATATTATCGACGCGTTGCATTGTCAAATCAATTACTTATTCATTTGAATGAAGGCGTAAAAAATGTACATGCTGTTAATGAAAAATATGAAGTGATAACTTCTTTACAAAAGTATTTGGCGAAACATATTATTGTCGCGACTGGTTTTTATGATATCGCTGTTGACTTAAATATTCCCGGAGAAAATTTACCGAAGGTTATGCATTATTATAAAGAGCCACATTTTTATGCAATGCAAAAAGTGGTTGTTGTTGGTGCAAGTAATTCTTCGGTTGATGCTGCCTTGGAAACGTATCGAAAAGGCGCTGATGTAACCATGGTTGTGCGTGGCGAAGCAATTAGTAACCGCGTAAAATATTGGGTAAAACCTGATATTGAAAACCGCATTAAAGAAGGTTCGGTGAAAGCATATTTTAACAGCAACGTAATTGCCATCCGCGAAAAAGAAGTTGATATACAAACGCCGCAAGGATTAATAACATTGCAAAATGATTATGTGATTGCATTAACTGGTTACAAACCTGATTTTAATTTTTTAAAAAATATTGGCATAAAGTTATCAGATGATGCATTGCTTTTGCCAAATTATAATCCGGAAACAATGGAAACAAATATGAAAAATATTTTTCTCGCCGGCGTTGTTTGCGGCGGAATGAATACGCACAGTTGGTTCATAGAAAACTCGCGCGAACATGCTGATAAAATTATTAATGCGATAAAGGAGAATGTGAAAATTTGAAAATGTGGAAGTGTGAAAATGAAAATATCTACCTCAAATTTTAAATCATATACAAACTAAATTCTGTCAACAATCATCTGCCAATTGTCAACTTTTTTGTACTTAGCATTTGAATTTCAATTAAACATCATTGGCGTCGCACACTTGTACTTTTGGTTCTTTATTGATCACTTTTTTTATTCGTCATTCTCGCGAAATAATTGATGAGTATAGAATACAATGTACAAGTGTGCGACGCAACTGATGATCATTAATGAACCAAAAGATCGGACAATTATATTGACTTGTGTAAATAAAAATCTACTATGGAATGACAAATGCGTTTCCCCACGCAAGCCCATTATTATCTTCTACATAAACCAAGGGATAATAATTTATAGCACTATTAATAGACGGAGTTACAGACCAAACTTTTATCAATTGTTTTCCATACGCAACGTTGCTGCCGGTAATGCGCGATGCATCAATATAACCAAGCGTTACATCAAGGCATGCATTAATATATGTGGACGCAGATGGAATAAATGGTTTTGAATTTACAGGCCCGCCAATAGTAGAAGACTCCGAAACATGCGCCAGAAAAGCGTTTCGCAGGTTTATATAAGATTGGTGCGAAGTTGTATCTGCATCGGGCAGCACGCCATTATAAAAGTATGATTCACTTGTTTGAAATATGCCAGCGTCAAAAATAAAATATGCATCGCCAGAAAAAACAGGCAACCCATTAAAAAATTGAGTAGCAGAAATTTGTTCCTGGTAACCGCTGTAATTGCCAGGTAAAATATTAATAACCGTATCCGTTCCGAAACTTTGAAATTGCAAATTTGAAGTGGACAAATTGTTTGCTGCAAACAATGTTTTAATAGAATCAAGGTTTGCGCCGGCAACTTTATAATCGCTCACTTTCGGTGTTATGCGTGTAATACAAATACTTCCATCAGAAGATTGATTGTGCTTGGTGCATGATGCAATGAAAATGATTATTAATAAACTTATAAGATATAAAATTCTACTTTTCATACAATCTGTTTTGTGGTTGACATAGATGTTATAAAAAACGTTGCACGTTATTTAAATATTCAACCGCATTGTTATTAATAGAAATTATTTATTGGAAAAAATCAGAAATCCGAAATCAAAATCATTCATGCGAATACAAATACAATTCCACTCTCCTGTTCTTTTGTCGACCGGCTTCTGTAGTGTTTGATGCGATTGGGTGCGTGCTTGCAAAAAATTTAATAGCAAATTTTTCGTCTGCTAAATATGTTTTTTGCTTCACATAATCTTCAACAGACTTTGCACGGTTTTCAGAAAGTTTTTGGTTGTAAGCAACTTTTCCAACGCTGTCAGTATGCCCTTCTATTATTAATGAATCAATGTTTTTATTTTTTATTTTATTACAAAAACTATCAAGCAGCGAAGCATCTTTATCATTAATATTATATTTTGCCGTCGCGAAAAAAATATCGGGTATTAATAAAGTATCAATATGAACTGTAATTGTTTTTGGCAATGGAATTGTTTGCGGTGGATGTTTTCTTGCAAGATAAATTTTACTTTCCAATAAATTATGGCGTGCATGTTCTGCATAAATTTCATTCTTTATACTATCCGAACCGATGCATAAATGTTCATTAATATCAACCGGCGTTAATGAAACATCATCTACAAAAAAATAAAAATTATTTTCAAATTCAGTGTGGCCGGTGGTTTTATATTCTGCGCGTTTAAAATTACCGATGGTAATAAATTGTTCATCTCCTTTTGCAGTGTAAATAAAATGCACGCGCTGCCAGGTTGATGAATTATAATTTGCAGAATCAATTCCATTTTTTGCCAAACGTTGCGGAAAGATGTCTTTAAAATAACGCCTGTCGAATAAAAAATCATCGGTAGAAAAATAAACGCCAACACTATCTAACACTGCATTTTTCGATCGTACAAAAAATTCTAAATAGTATTGATGGTTTGGCTGCAACCTGCATAGCAACTGCGTTCTGATAAAACTTCTTATACCTGCATGAGCAATGTTTTGAGCTATTAATCCAACAAAATGATTTCCGGAATGCGCGTTTGGCTGATCATCAAAATAATAATTGGCGCGCAGTGATGTTGCAATCCAAGCTGCCGGCGCACAATTTTTTGAATATTCCGTACAAATATTTTCATCTTCAAAACCACTGTTGGGAATAATGTTTTGTGCATGCACGTAAAAAGGAAAGAAGAGGCAAAGCAAAAAAATCCGCATACATAAAGCAACAAATATTTTATGGATAATAATAGCGCTTTGTAATTATTACCAAAATATTTCGAAGAATAGTTCCATAATTTTCATTGCGGGTTCAACAATTTTCTACACGCGCCGCATATTGCAAAAATTAATTTTACGCAGTATAAATATAAATGCAGGCGCTATTTTTTCTAAAAAAGCGGTTTGCATCCACTGCAAAATTATCCCGATAAAATTTCCAGTTTTTAATTTTTAAACTCAATTAAGTTTTAAAAAACCAATTGTATGCACAAGCAGTACGATAAGTGTTTTTTGCTTGTTACAACATAAATACACTTATCATTGCACGTTACAATTATTGTAATCATTTACCTAAACCTTATTTTATGAAATTTTTTTATGCTGCTTTTATTTGTATTGTGTTATTAGTTGCTTCGCAATTTTCTTTCAGTCAATGCCTAACTGCGCCGGCATCCGGAACGTGCAGCGGTGGAAATGGCGCAATTGCAAACAATACAAATATAAATCCCGGAAACACTTACTGGTACAGCGCTTCAGGCGGAACGATTGCTAATGTAAATCTTAATGGCGGCACATTACGCATTTGCGGATCGCTTACAATTACCAACATAAATTATAATTCAGGTTCTATTTTTATTGAAAATGGTGCAAGCCTCACCATTAATGCGGGCATGAATATGAATGGCAATTCATCAATAATAAATCGCGGCAGCTTAACTATTAATGGCAACGTTGCGTTGCAAAATATAAACAACGTTTTGTGGAATGATTTTACTACAAGTATATTAACTATTAATGGTACAGTTGCGGTTAATAGCGCCACATCAATAATTATAAACCGTGGAACTTTTAAAGCCACTTCACTTATAATACAAGGTGGCGGAACTGCATTGTGCATGCAGGATTTCTCAACTACCAATCTTGTTAACCTTGCCAATAATACTTTGAACTCAATAATATACAGCGGCACAGGATCGCCGGCTTGCCTGGGTATAACTGGTTCTGCGCAATTAAATACAAACGTTACGCTAAGTAATAAAATTTTTGTTTGTATGGCTGTTGGCGCAACTAAAACCGGCCCGGGAACTTTTGGTGGTGCAGTTGTTACCATGAATTGCACTTCTTGCAATGTGGCGCTGCCATTGAATATTACGGGATTTACAGCAACAAATAATGGCAACAATATTAAACTAACATGGGCTTCAGGAAAAATTACCGGCAGTGAATTTTTTAATGCAGAAGAGTCTGACGATGGAATTAATTTTCATAGCATTGAAGTCGTGAACAGTGAATTAAATCAAAGCGTTTACACTGCTATTGATAACAATATTAATAATAATATTCAATACTATCGCATTAAAGAAACTGATCAATCAGGTAAAAGTATTTACTCAAATATTATAATAGTGAAAACAGGTTTTGACCAAAACCTTTCCATTTATCCGAATCCGGTTACTAACAACAATCAGGTTACTATTTTATTTACATCAACAAAAACGGAAAATGCATCATTGAGTTTGATGGATATTTCTGGAAAATTAATTGAAACAAAAAATATTGCATTAATAACGGGTAAAAACAAAACCGGATGGAATTTAAAAAATATTCCATCCGGCATTTATATATTGAAAATACAATCAACTACGCAAGGTAATTTTTACAATAGAATAAGTGTTGTTAATGATTGATATTAACCCATAAAACTCCAATATCCACCAACTTCATCGAGATGCAAATTTGTATCTGGCCAATGCTCCAAATCGAAGCCTGGAGCCTTTTCCAGCGCTTCTTTGGTTTGGCTGAAAATAAAACTTTTGTTTGGCGCATCTACTTTTAATAAACGAAAAGGAATCGCAAAATACTTAACGCCAATTCCTAAAAAACCACCAAATTCAATAACAAAATATTCAATTTGACCAGTGACAATATTCAGCATTACATCTTTTATTTCACCCAAATTTTCATTCTTTTCATTATGCACTTTATCACCAATAATTGAAGTGGCTGTCAAATATTTAAGAGGCGTGTTCGCAAATAAATTTTCATTATTTGCGCCTGTAAGATTATCTTTTAATATCGTTTCCATAAAATTATTTTATTAATAAAGCAAAAAAATCATGCCATCAATCAGGTGCAAAATCTAAAGCGCAGTTAATTTATCTTTATAAATATTAATAAAGATTGGGTAAAATTTTTCCCGATTTATCGATGGATTTCAAATTATCAATTTCAACTTTTCTCTTCCCAAATTTGCGCAAGCAACACAATTGTCTCCACACTTTTTTGCATATCCTGGATGCTTACATATTCATGCTTGCCATGAAAAGCCATTTCGCCTGTAAAAATATTTGGACAAGGCAAACCCATAAATGAAAGCCGCGATCCATCTGTGCCGCCACGCGCACTTGATTGTTTCACATTAATACCTGTGCGCTCAATTGCTTCCATTGCATATGCAGAAACTTGCGGATGCAAATCCAAAATTTCTTTCATATTCCTGTATTGCTCTTTCACAATAAATTCTGCTTTTGCACCGGGAAATTGTTTCAAGGCATCTTCCATTTTATCACGCAAAGAATTTTCATATGCTTCTAATTTTACCGTTACAAAATCACGGATAATAAATTGCACACTTACTTTTTCTGCAATACCATTAATACTTACGGGATGAACAAACCCATAACGATCTTCCGTAGTTTCCGGCGACCATTCATCTTTTGGCAACAAATCCAAAAACGCAGAAGCAACTTTTATCGCATTCACCAATTTATCTTTTGCATATCCAGGATGCGCGCTAACGCCATAAAAATTTATCGTAACACCATCTGCAGAAAACGTTTCATCTTCATACGCGCCGCGCTCGCCGCCATCCAATGTATAACCGAAATTGGCGCCGAGCTTTTGCAAATCAACTTTATCAACGCCACGTCCAATTTCTTCATCCGGCGTAAATAAAATTTTTATATCGCCATGTTTTATTTCAGGATGCGTTATTAATAAATTGGCAAAATCCATAATCACCGCAACGCCAGCTTTATCATCTGCGCCAAGTAAAGTTGTTCCGGATGCCGTAATAATATCTTCACCAATTTTTTCTTTTAAATACGGATGTTCATTAATAGAAATAATTTGTGCGTCATCATCTGGCAACACAATATCATTTCCATCATAATTTTTATGAACAATTGGTTTTACATTTTTTCCCGTGCAATCCGGCGCCGTATCTACATGTGCGCAAAAACAAATTACCGGAACTTTCTTGTCTGTGTTTGAAGCAATCGTTGCATATACATAACCGTTCGCATCCATGTGCGCATCGGCAATTCCTATTTCCTGCAACTCATTTACAAGAAGCATTAATAAATCTTTTTGTTTTTCTGTTGATGGAAATGTATTTGATTGCGGATCGCTTTGCGTATCTATTTGCACGTAACGAATAAATCTTTCTGCAACCGTAAAATTGTAACTTTGAAACATACTATTAATGTATTGGTTTTCCTGATTTATAAATAATTTATAAACTTCGTGAAGGTATCAAAACTATAAATTAAAACTATGGATGCAATTGTTTCTAAAAAACCTTTAATATCATCAGGCTGGTTGCGCGTATTAATATTTGTTGTTGTTTATATTATTCTTCTTTTGAGTGCAGCTACAATTGCGGGATTAATCATTGCAATGGGTGGAAAAAATATTTCAAAAGATGATATTAATAAATTGATGAACACAGATTTTTTGTGGCTCACCGTTTTATCTTCATTAATAATTTCCTTGATAGTTGTTTTTGTGTTCAGAAAATTTATTGACCGCAAATCCTTTGTAAGTCTAGGTTTTGAAACAGAAGGTTATATGCCTGATGCAGTTTCCGGTTTATTTTTAGC
>JABDAZ010000054.1 GCA_013288945.1 Bacteroidota bacterium
TAATCATCACCAGTTGCGTCGCACACTTGTACATTACATCTTTATTAAACTTTTTTTGTCTTAATTGGAATTTGCCGGATTAAACGATTATCAGATTTCATTTTATTAATAATTTGCACATCTACACACTTTCACATTTTCACATTCTACATTTTAAAATTCCACATTTCCACATTTCCACATTTTCAAATTTTCAAATTTTCACATTTTCAAATCATTCCGTTTTCAAACTATTCACAGGGTTTGCTACGGCGGCTTTGATGGCGCGGAAACTTACTGTTATTAATGTAATAGCAATGGCAAGCAATGCGGCGATTACAAAAACCCACACGCTGATATTAATGCGGTATTCAAAATCCTGCAGCCATTTGTTCATAATAAACCACGCAACCGGCGACGCAACTACAAACGCAATGAATACGAGTTTCAAAAAGTCTTTTGATAAAAGAGAAACAATTCCGGTAACTGTTGCACCAAGTAATTTGCGGATGCCAATTTCTTTTGTGCGTTGTTCTGCAGTAAATGTGGCAAGGCCAAACAAACCAAGGCATGCAACAAAAATGGTGAGGCCTGCAAAAATGCCGAGAATAGTTCCGATTTTTTGTTCTGCTTTATAGGTATTATTAAAACGATCATCAAGAAAAGAAAATGATAATGGATCTTCTGCACCGTAATTTGTCCAGCGTTGTTTTAATGTGGTTGTTAATGCAGCAATATCTTTCGTTTTTAATTTTATTATTAATGTTCCCGGATCGGGCGAAAGCACCATTATCAATGGAGAAATGCGTTCGTGCAATGAACGGAAATGAAAATCTTTTACAATGCCAATGATATGATAGGCAGATTTATTTCCTCTGTTATCAGTTTTTAATATACTGCGGCCAATTGATTTTTCGCGCCAGCCCAAAGCGTTTGCGGCTGATTCATTTAAGATAGCAGCAGATGAATCAGTATTAAATGATGAAGAAAAATTTCTTCCCGCAGCGAGTTTAATACCTAAGGTGTTTATATAATTTTCATCCACATCGTATCTTAACGACTTAATAAGCCTGTCAGGGTTTTCTTCAGCAGCTACAAAAAAATTATTATTATTACTATTGCCTGCGGGCAAATAACCAGAGTTGCTTACAGATGCAACGCGTGGATCATTTATTAATTCCTGGCGGAATGCATTTTGATTTTTGCCAAGCAAATAGGTATAGCCAATAATCATTACCTGTTCTTTATCATAACCCAGTTTTTTATTTTGTATGTAAGAAAGTTGTTTGTACACAACAGTTGTACTTACGATTAATATGATAGAAATAAAAAATTGAAAAACAACCAAACCACTTCGCAGCTGTGTATTTTTTTTACCCGAAACAAATTTTCCTTTTAATACTGAAACTGGATTAAAAGATGATAAATAAAATGCAGGATAACTTCCGGCAATAATACCAACGAGTAAAATAAAAATGATTAATGATGGAATTACAAACGGATGTTCAGAAAAATTAAATGATAAATTTTGATTTGCCAGGTTATTAAACGCAGGCAAAGCCATGTACATTAAAACAACTGCAATTATTAATGCGATTGCTGTGATAAGAATTGATTCTGTCAGAAATTGTTTTACCAATTGTGATTTAACTGAACCTAAAACTTTACGGATACCAACTTCGCGCGAACGCTTGGAAGCGCCTGCTGTAGAGAGGTTCATGAAATTGATACATGCAATCATTAACATGAATAAAGCAATTGCGCCGAAAATATATACATAACGGATATCGCCCGACTGGCCAAAGTCGCCGGTAAAATCTGAATGAAGATGTATATCGGTTAAAGGCTGCAGATGAAAACTGATATCACTTCCTTTTCTCCTGAATTCTGCCAACGTCATTCCCATGGCAGCAAGCATTTGCGGGCCCATATATTTTTCAACTACATGCGGTAATTTTGCATCCAGCTTTTTATAATCATATCCCTCTTTAAGCACGAGGTAAGTATGAAAATTGGAACTCATCCACGTTGGTTCTCTTGATTCAGTCAAGCTTGACATAGATGCAAAAATGTCAAAATGAAAATGCGAATTCAATGGCACTTTTTCTATAACGCCTGTTACTTTGCAAGGCGCATTTTTTCCATCTTTAAAAGAAATTACTTTTCCCATCGGATCTTCGTTGCCAAAATATTTATTGGCAACTTCTTTTGTAATTACAATGCAGTTAGGTTCAAGCAAAGCTGTTTTGGCATTGCCCGCTGTTAATGGCAATGTAAATACCTGAAAGAAATTGGAATCCACAAACACAAAAGCATCTCCCCGGAAAGATTTATCTCCATACATTAATTTAGGTGTGCCAAAATCGCGCATGCGCGTTGCTTCTTCCACTTCAGGATAATCTTTTTTAAGTGTTTGTGCCACGGGCGGCATTACCGAAGATTCTTTCATTTTTTCTCCCTGCACATTTCCCTGGAAATAAACACGCACCATGCGGTCTGCTTTTTTATTATAGCGATCATAATTCAGTTCATTATTTACAAACAGCATAATAATGAGGCAGGTCGCAATTCCTATGGCAAGGCCAAAAATATTAATAGCAGAAAAAGTTTTGTTCCGCACCAAATTTCTCCACGCAATTTTGAAATAATTTTTGAACATAATTTTTTAAGTATGAAGTATGAGTTATGATGTGTTAAGTTTTTTAATTTCGTTTATGCATTACCGTTAATTGCATTTTTATTTTCACATTGAGCCATTTTCACATTTTCACATTATTCAGTTCCTAAACTTTTTACAGGATTTGACATGGCTGCACGAACAGCCTGGAAACTGATTGTTGCGAGTGCAATGATTACTGATAATATTCCTGCGATTGCAAAAACCCACCAGCTTATATTTATTCTGTATGCAAAATCCTGCAGCCATTGATGCATGATAAAATATGCAAGTGGCGATGCGATAATAAATGCAATTACAACAAGCTTTATAAAATCTTTTGATAATAATAAAACGATGTTTGATACTGATGCACCCAATACTTTTCGTACACCAATTTCTTTGGTGCGTTGTGCAGTTGCAAATAATGATAAACCAAGCAAACCAAGGCATGCAATTAAAATAGCAAAGCCCGCAAATATGCTGAATGCTTTTCCAAACAACTGATCGTTTTTGTATTGTGCATTGTACTGTTCGTCCAAAAAATTATAATCGAATAAATTGCCTGGAAAAAATTGCGCATATTTTGTTTTAATGGCAGCAATAGTTGCAGCAACATTTGCCACATCTAATTTTACAGAAATAGGATTTCCGGGACCATAAAATGGCATTATCATTATAGGTTCAAGCGCGTAATGAAATGATTTTTGGTGATAATCATTAATCACACCAATAATATCCCATTTCTTATTTCCCTGCATAATTGATTTTCCAACAGCATCTTCATTGCTTTTAAAACCAAGTTGTTTAACACCAGATTCATTGATCAGAATATTATGAAGATTATTAAAATCAGTATTATAATCAATGCGCGAAAGATTTCTGCCTGCCAATAATTTTATATTGTACAGGTTTATAAAATCAAAATCAGCGCCCATATTTCTCAGTGTAAAATGATTGCCGCTGTTATCATCTGCCCTGCGTACATCAAAGCTGCGCCCCATTTCATTTCCTGCAACGGTTTGTGATGTAGCTGCATCTTTTACACTTGCTATTTTTTTTATTTCTTCTTTAAAACTGTTTACACGCGCGATAAATGCCGAATCAAAATTAGTCATCGCGGGAGGATCGATAATAACAACCTGGTTAATGTTCATTCCAAGTTCCTGTTTATTCATAAACTTTATTTGTTTATAAACAATAAACGAACCGATGATTAATGTAACAGTAATTGCAAACTGTCCAATCACCAACCCTTTGCGCAATACAATCCCTTTTTTTGATGCACTGAATTTTCCTTTTAAAACCATGATGGGTTTAAATGATGATAAAACAAATGCCGGATAAAAACCGGAAATTAAAATGCCTGCAAGTATTAATGAAAGCAAACCGAGTGTAACACTGTAACCGCCTATACTTTTTTGAAAAAGATTTTGAAAAGATAATTTATGCTGGATTAATAAATTGAATGCCGGTTGTAAAATAATAACAAGCAAAACAGCAACTGTAAGTGCAATCATATTTATTAAAAAAGATTCTGTCAGAAATTGTTTGATCAATTGCGATCGTGTAGCGCCCGTAACTTTTCTTACGCCAACTTCTTTCGCCCTTTCTGATGAACGCGCAGTGGAAAGATTAATATAATTTACCCACGCAATCACAATAATAAACAATGCGATTATTAATAAGCCAAGCACTACAGTTGCGCTTCCTGTTTTACCAATTTCATATTCAAAATCAGAATATAAATGTGCTTTTATTAATGGTTGCAAATAAAATTTTTCAACGCTGCCAGAAATTTTATTGCCCTGAAAATGTTTATCGCTGAAGGCTTCAAATTTTTTCTGAAATACTTTATAATCCGTTCCCGGCCTCAGTTGTACATAATGCCAAAAACTTGATTCCTGAAAATTGTAATCAGCAACTGTGTAAGGATTTTTGCCGGAAAGCATGGTAGTATAAGATACCAGCAGATTAAACGGAAGATGTGAATTTTCAGGAACATCTTTACAAATTCCTGTTACTTTATATGGCGTTGAGTCGGTGCTCATTAATATTGATTTACCGATTAACTGCGCAAAGTTATTATCGCGCACATCAAAAAAATTGCGCGCAGCAGTTTCTGTAAGTACAACTGTAAATGGATCTTTCAGCGCAGTTTTTTCATCTCCTGCAACAAACGAACAGGAGAACATCGTTAAAAAAGAATTATCAACTGCAATCACATATTGCTTACCAATTTTTTTATCACTAATCGTTATCGTGTTGCTTCCAAAAGGTTCCACGCGCGAATGATTTATTACTTCCGGATAATCATCCTGCATTGCTTTTCCAATAGCAGAATATGTAATTGTTCCGTGCTGAATTAATTTTCCGTTTTGATAACGATCGTTATAGACTCTGTATAAATCCGCCGCATTTTTATTATACTGATCATAACTCAGTTCAAAATTTACATACTGCAAAATCAGCAAACACGCAGCCATTCCAATAGCAAGGCCAGAAATATTAATAAAAGAAAAAACCTTATTTTTTTGCAGGTTGCGCCATGCAGTTTTAAAATAATTTTTCAGCATAAGATTTGTGTATGAGCTATGAAGTATGAGTTATGAATTATGAGTTATTAATTATGAATTATGAGTTATTTTATTGCGTTTATTATTTACCTATCATTTTCAAATTTCCACATTTTCAAATTTTCAAATTTCTTGAAAACGCTTACCACGCAAGGTTACAATTCACCAAACACATGCCGGAAAAATTACGAGTGATTTACAGTGTGGTAGTTAAAAAAGATATACGAACGAGTTCGTTTCTGATACAGAATGTGTACGTTTTTGATACAACAGCACGAAGAGATTAATCAACTACAGGAAGACATTTGAGTGTCATAAACCATTTTCAAATTTATCACACTTTCACATTTTCACATTTATTATTGTCCGATCATTAAATCATTAATGAGCATTTGTTGCGTCGCACACTTGTGCTTTTTCAGCTATGATGAACAATTTATTTTTCTCGGAATGACGTACTTTATTTTTTTATTGATTATTAATGAACAAAAAGTACAAGAGTGCGACGCCAATGAAGCCGAATTATTATTCTATCGCTTGGTTCATAAAAAAGATGACAGTTGACGGATGACAGATGACCGATCTTTCTTTTAAATTGACGTATTTGTTTTTACTTTTTGTTTTTTACTTTTTACTTCATTAATAATTTCCACATCTCCACATTTGCACATTAATAAATTATTCTGTTCTCAAACTCTTAACCGGGTTTGCAAGCGCTGCTTTTATTGCCTGAAAACTTACTGTTATTAATGTGATTGCTATTGCCATTACAACTACCAAAATAAAAATTGCGGCATTAATGGTTGTTTTAATTTTATAACTATCCAGCCACTGGCTCATATAATACCATGCAAGTGGAATGGCGATGGCGCACGATATTAACACAAGTATGATAAAATCTTTCGAAAGCAATTGCCATAAATTAAGCACACTTGCGCCAAGTACTTTGCGCACGCCAATTTCTTTTACGCGTTGCTCCGCAGTGAATGATGCCAATCCAGATAGCCCAAGGCATGAAATGAAGATGGCGAGTATAGCGATGATGGTTGCAAGGTTGCCAACCAGTTCTTCATAATTAAATTTCTTAGCATACTCTTCATCTGCAAATTGGTATTCAAATGGAAATGCAGGATTATATCTTTCAAAAATTGGTTTGATTGCCGCAAGCGCTTTTGATGCAGATATGTTTGGGCTCAATCGAATGTCTACATATCCAACCCAATCTTTATTAAAAATTATTGTGAGCGGCGATATCGGGCGATATGGCGATTCCATTTGTATATCAGGAATTACGCCAATTACAACCATTGGTTTATCATTCCATTTCAATGGTTGCCCAACAGGGTTTTGCAAACGCATGCGCTTAACGGCTGACTGGTTTAAAACAACAGCGTTGGAGTCTGCAAAGTCTTTTGAAAAATCCCTGCCTTCTAAAATTTTTATCCCTAATGTTTTTGTATAATCGTAAGTTGTGGTAATGGTTGTAAAAACAGTTGACTTTTCAATTGGCGTGCTGCCTTTCCATTCCCATCCATTATTATTGCTGTAAATTTCAGAAGGCGGTGAATTGGTTTGACAAACAGATGCAACTGCGCCTGTATTTAATAACTCCTGTTTTATTACGTCAAAATGTTTTGCAATGTCGCCCGACCAACTAACAGAAATCAATCCCTTATTATTAAAACCAATCGGTTGGTTTTTTCCGAATTGTATTTGCTTGTTTACCACAATTGTTCCAATCATCAGCATCACAGAACTTGAAAATTGCAAGACCACTAAAATTTTTCTCGGCAACGAACTGCTTTTTCCTGCTTTCAAATTTCCTTTTAATACGCGCACCGGATTAAAAGATGATAAATAAAATGCAGGATAACTTCCCGCAAGCAAACCTGTAAAAATTGTAAACATAATCATGATTAACCAGAACAACGGGTTTGCAATTTGCAAACTCATGGCTTTGTCTGTAAGCTTATTAAAATACGGCAATGAAAGCAACACAATTGCCAATGCACATACAAATGCAAGCAATGCAATCAGCATAGATTCACTTAAAAACTGGCTGATTAATTGTTTTCTTCCGGAGCCAACTGCTTTGCGCACACCAACTTCTTTCGCTCTTTTTTCACTGCGCGCAGTTGATAGGTTCATAAAATTGATACAGGCAATCAGCAACACAATCAAACCAAGAATGCCAAACATTCTTACATACTTAATAAAGCCGCCGGTATTTTTTCCATTTTCAAAATCACTGTACAATCTCCACTTTGCCATTGGGTGAATAAATACTTCTGGTATAATATGCTTCAATGTATTCTCGTCAGTAAAGTGAGAGATAACAACATTTTTAATTTTCGCATCTGTACTTTTTTCTGTTGCATTATTATTCAACTGCACAAATGCCTGCCACGAATTATTTCCCCAATTTGTTTTATGATATTGCTTAATCCATGTGTAAATACTTTCCTGCAACTGAAATGGAATTAAATAATCAAATGTGAATGAACTGTTCTTCGGTTGTTTCGGAACTACGGCTGTTACTTTTAAATTTGTTTCATTATCAAGTTTCAGCACTTTTCCAATGGGGTTATCATTTCCAAAAAATGCTTTTGCAGTTTCGTCGGTCAGTACAATGGAATATGGATCATGCAATGGGTTTTTATCGCCCTGCAAAATTTGTAATGAAAACATATTAACACCATCTTCTCCCAAAAAATGCCCGTACTTACTCAACTTTTTTTCTCCATACACTAATGAATGATGGCTGCCCCAATCGCACATCGCCACGCCTTTAAAATCAGCATATTTATTTTTCAATTCTTCACCAAGCGGAAAAGGCATTGCCTGTTGCGAGTAACGCACACCATCAAAAGTCTGGTGCATCATCACTTGATAAATAGTGTCGTAATTTTTAAAATGCCGGTTGGCAGAAGCTTCATCATAAATCCATAAACCAATAATCATCGCAACGGCCATGCCTGCAGCAAGCCCGGCGATATTAATAAAAGAATATGCTTTATTCTTAATCAGGTTTCTCCACGCAATTTTGAAATAATTTTTTATCATGGAAATTGTTTTGGCATTTATTAATGAAGTAAAGTCGCGTTATATAAATCAAATGTTGCTTGGATGATTATTTTTTTTTATTGTCCGATCTGTTAGTTCATTAATGATCTTCAGTGGCGTCGCACACTTGTGCAGTTGCAGCTTTATTGAGCTTTTACAACCACAAAGAACCGCAGAGTTAAAGAGTTTCTCAATTATTCTCCGCGGCTCTCTGTGGCCAATCGATCATCAAACAACAAAAAGTACAAGAGTGCGACGCCAATGAAGCTGAATTGTTATTCTATCGCTTGGTTCATAAAAAAGATGACAGTTGACGGATGACAGATGACCGATCTTATTTTAAATTCACGTGTTTGTTTTTTACTTTTTATTTTTTATTTTTTACTTTTTATTTTTTACTTCATTAATAATTTCCACATCTCCACATTTTCACATTAATAACTATTCGCTTCTTAAACTTTTTACAGGGTTTGTTAGCGCAGCTTTTATGGCTTGAAAACTTACTGTTATTAATGCGATTAAAATGGCCGTCATTGCAGATAATGCAAACATCCACCACGCAATTGTTGTGCGGTATGCAAAGCCTTGCAACCATTTGTTCATTATAAAATATCCGACTGGTATGGCAATCAAAGTGCCGAGCAGCACGGGTTTCAGCAAATCTTTGGATAATAGCACAACTATATTTTGCACAGATGAACCAAGCACTTTGCGCACGCCGATTTCTTTTGTACGTTTTATTGCAGTGTAAGATGCGAGGCCGAATAAACCAAGGCATGCAATAAAAATTGCGATGGCAGAAAATACGCTTAATATATATCCTTGTTTGATGTCGTCTTTATAATGCTGGTTAAATTCCTGGTCTAAAAAATCATATTCAAACGGATAACCGGGCGCTGCACTTGTATATATTTTTCTAAAACTTTCTATGCTCGATTGTAGATGATCACTTGGTTTTAATCTTATTACCGCAACGCGCCAATCTTCGCCTGTGGAGATTATCATCGGTTCAATCTTTTCTTTCAGCGAAGCGAAATTAAAATTTTCAACCACGCCAACTATTTTGCGGCGCGCTGTATCGCGGCCTACATTTTTTACCCATTTTCCAATTGCCTCTTCAGGACTTTTATGACCCATTTTTTCTACTGCAATTCTATTCACCATTACAGCGCTTGAAGAATCAGTTGGAAATGATGGAGAAAAATCGCGGCCTGCAATAATTTTTATACCAAGTGATTTTGCAAATTCAAAGTCTGCAAATTCAGTATCGAATAACAATTTTTCTCCCGGTTTCGATTCAATTTCGAAAGTATGTACATCATGAAAACCACCAGGCTCGCCGCTCATTAATGAAACATTAATAACCGCAGGATCGGCCTGCAGCGTGGTTTTAAAGAGATTTTTATTTTTATAAATATCATTGTTGTCAATGCGCACGAGCAAAGTTTGTTCTTTATTAAAACCAAGATCTTTATCTTTTACAAACTTCATCTGGCTTGTAATAATCGTGATACTGATTATTAATAAAACAGAAACGCTGAATTGAAAAACAACCAATGTCTTTCTGAAAAACGCACCATTTTTTCCTACACGCAATTTGCCTTTTAATGATTCGATGGGTGAAAAAGATGATAATAATAATGCAGGATAAATGCCCGCGAGAAAACCAATGATAATAATGATGGCTAAAATAAAAAGATATACTGTTCCATCTTTCCAAAAAGATGAAAGCTGGTAACCAAGCAAATTATTATAAGCAGGCATTAATAAAGCCAGCAAACCCAGCGCCAGCGCAGACGATAGCGCTGCATATAAAAATGATTCTAAAATAAATTGCCAGATTAATTGTTTGCGGACCGCACCTAAAACTTTTCTCAAACCAACTTCTTTGGATCGATCCGTTGCGCGTGCTGTTGCTAAATTCATGAAATTAATGCACGCAATTATTAATATTAAAATAGCAATGGACATAAAAATAAAAATGATTTTTTTATTGCCATGCTTCACCTGGTCGAAATGTATTTCCGACTGGAAATACACGTCCTGCATGTGTTCCAGGCCAAGGCCGATTTTAAAACCACTTTTAGCAAACCATTTTCCCATGTATTTATCCATAAACTGCGGGAAGCGCGCTTCCAGTTTTTTTGGATCAGTATTCGGGTTCAATTCTATATAAACAAACAAACCATTATTGGGAAAATTTTGTACGGAATCATGGTATTTAAAATTTTTAATGGGCACAATCATATCAAAATCCAAATGAGAATTTGACGGAATATCTTTTGCAATGCCTGTAACTTTCAATTGCAAATCTTTATTCATCGCAATTATTTTTCCCATCGGATCTTCTGTACCAAAATATTTTTTTGCAGTAGATTCTGTAAGCACAATACTTTTGGGATCGGCAAGCACACTTTCAGGATTTCCTTTTATTAATGGAAAACTAAAGATTTGAAAAAAATCACTGTCTGCGATGTACACTCTTTTTTCGTTGAAAGAAATATTGTTATAAGTGAACAAATCATTATCAGGTTCTACACGCACAGCGCGTTTAATTTCATCCGGGTAATCGTTGCGCAATGCAATTGAGTAAGGCCCTGAAAGCCACGCTATATCTTCCTTTGAGCCACTTCCATTTAAATCTGCCTGGCGAACTACGCGGTAAATATTTTTTTCTTTTGCATGAAAATTATCATAACTCATTTCATGTTTTATAAACAAAAAAATCATCAGGCAACACGTGATGCCAACTGTTAATCCCAAAATATTAATAAGCGAAAAAATTTTTTGCTTGCGCAAATTTTTCAACGCGAGGATGAGATAATTTTTTAGCATGTATAATCGCCAAAACGAAACATCCTAATCCGCAAAACGAAACATCCAATTTTTAGGCAATTTACTTCCTTTGGCAAAAAGAGCGTTTAAAACATTTTTAAAGGCTTTATAAAAACTATATTTGTAATGCTTGTTACTCTCAAGAAAAGCTTTGCCTGAACGTGCATTGCTTTCTTATTCAGGCCATCAAATTAAATAGTTTGCTGTCATCACTTCAATTTTCTTCTTGCCCGAATAGCCTTTATTTACACTTACACATTGTTCTTTAATTTTCTGGTACCATCCATATTTTTTAGTGAACTTATCAAGTAATGGAGAAGGATAAGAAGACAATAAAAACTTTCCTTCAATCTGACTGAGCTGCAATAACAGCTTTTCAAAATCGTTTTCAGAATAACCTTTGTAATGGCCACAATCACTATTAAAATATGGCGGGTCGCAATAGAAGAAAGCTTTTTTTGTATCACGGCTTCTTATGATGTATAAAGCATCTGCGCACTCAATCTGCACATTCTGTAATCTGATTGCATATTCTTCCGTAAATGAAGTTCGCTTGTTTGTAATCTTTGTAGTGCTTGTACTGTCATTGTTTTTATCATAACCCCACGAACCGTCAATTATTGACGCGAAAGATTGTATTGCCAATACCCAAACCGCCCATGCTCTTTTTGTTTCATCAAACAAATGAGGATTGTTATAAATCACTGATGCATCAGCATGCATTGTCCTGCTGTGTAAAGTAATTCTAACCAGCTTCTCAAGGCTAATAAAATCTTGCTGTACAATTCTGTAAAAATTAATAAGCTCCTTGTTAGTGTCATTTAAAACCTCAATAGCTGAAGGTTCTTTCGCAAAGAATAATGCAGCACCACCAGAGAAAGGCTCTGCATAACTAACATGTTCTGGAATCATTGGCAACAACGTTGTTACCATTTTACTTTTGCCACCGTAGTATGGCAATAAAGGTTTCATTTTCGGTTTCATATTTTATTTGAGTGTTTAAATGTTTATGCTTGTTACTCCCAAATAAAAAGTTCCCCTGTAGAAACAGGGGAACTAACCAAAACTAACTGCTTATGAGAAAATTGACTGCTTTTAGAGAGTCAAATAGAAAAGACTGATTAAAGATAACGGCATTAATTTTCACTTTATAATTGTCAATTTTGTGTTGTGAATTTCCTTACCGCCAATTATTGTTTTAATATAATAAACTCCATTTTTTAATAATGAAGTATTGTAAGTGCCGGTGAATAAATACGATGATTTATAAAGGGCAGTATTAAACATTTTTCTTCCCAGCATATCGAAAACAGTCACATCAACAAAGCCGGTTGCTTTTGTATTCATTGATAATTTAAACTCATCACTTGCGGGGTTTGGTGATACAGTAAAATAATAATTAAAAGTACCAACAGGGTCAACTGGTGTAAGCGGTGGCAGTGCAAGCGCACCTTGTTCAACTTCAACTGTATCGTTTACTGTAGCTGATAAATTTGTATTATCAGTTGCTTTGCATTGAAAAATATAAATGCCTTTTACAAGATTTTTAAAAGTTGTACTATCAAACAATGGACTTACAATTGTTGCCGTTGATGGGCCACTCAATTGTTTCCATGAATATGAAGAAATTGTTTTACCAGTAGCAGCCGTTGCAACATGAATAAACTTTACTGAATCAGCAGGCAAAACAACAGTAACATTACTTCCTTGATTTGAACATCCGAATTGTTCCAAAGGAAAATAAAACATTAATGATTTAGTTGCATACCATGCCGAACCACCGCGAGGCCTTACAATGCAATTAAATACTGGTGGCGTTGGCGGTATTGTGCCTGGAACTTCTACTAAAATATATGGGTCTCCAATCAAATTTATTGTTCCGCTAACAGTTCCTGATGAACTACCATCCCAAATATATTTTTTGTATGTTTTTCCCGTTGGCAATGTGTAAGTCCCCGATGCAGTTTCGTTTAAATCCAAATGAGTTTTTGCCCAAATCATATAAATTTTATAACCAGCGCTGTCGAGCAAAATACCATCAACACTACTTGCGAATGTTGGTTGCGACACATCCATTGTATAGTTGCCGCAAAGCTTTTGCATTGTTTGCATTGCTTTACCAGATTGCGTGAAAACAGTATTGCCAGGCGAGGCAGTTTTTAAATTTTTATACATACCCTGCGCATCAAACTCTACAGCGCTTATTACGCCGCTGTCAGCAGCTTCGCCGGTCTGAAACCAAATGATGGGAGAAAAGCCTTTGCGCCAAAAATCAGCAACTCCTTTCAATGCGTAGTTGCGTTGTATTGTATCATTACCAACTCTTTTGTTTTGCAGGCCGGTTGCCGTATTCACATCATAATTCCAACGTGGTGTATTTGTCTCGGTAATCATGTGTGGCAAATTAGGTGAGACGCCATTTTGCGAAGAGATTACTTGCATGCCATTATACAGCGAATCGTTTACACGTAAAAGCATATCACTGTATCGCTGATTGCCACTTCCCAAAGGACTTTGATTTGTCCAATAAGTCCAGTAATAATACGGGTACATGTGCATAGAAAGCACATCTACATATTGCCCGATGCCTTTTTTTAAGGCTTGCCTCCACCAGTAACGCATAGAAATACCGCCAGTGGCAACACGAACGGTATTGTTTGAAAGATGATGTATAACCTGCCATGTAATTTGTTGAATTCTTACTTCGCTGCTAAGGCTATCATAAACATTCGGCAACTCATCAGGCGTTGGTTCTCTTGTAGCCCAAGTATTATAATTTCCGGTTGCGGAATCATATTCTGCTGCAACGTAATCATTATTAATATCGGGTTCGTTAAACGCTTCATAAGTTTGAAAGGAACCTTGCGTCGCATTGTAAACATCGGCAACAAATTTCGCCCAAAGGTTATTGGTATTTATAGAGCTATCGGAATTAAAAACGGGCAAATTTAATGATGCGGGCAGAAGGCTTTGCTTGCCACCAGCAGTGGTTTTTGTACTTTGGCCTGCATAGCTTCCACCATAAGGATCAACAGTTAAAGTCATTACATTGTTGCGTGTCTTTAATGTTTGATATGGATAATTAAACCTCGGCGCAAACGGAGCCACTCCGTATTGCAAATATTGTTGTAAAGTAAAAACAGGCCGCACAGCTCGTGCACCACCTGCATACATTAAATCAAAAATTTGCTGGTCTGTAAACTGGCCACCATAATAACCAGAGTTTTGCCCGAAGGGATAAAAGGTTGTATCTGTGATTGCAGCAAATGAACTTTGTGTGCTGACTATAAAAAACAAGAAAGGAACGATTAGCTTTTTCATTAATTGGCTTTTAGTTTCTTAGATAATTCCTCTATTAAATCTTCTGTAACGGAAGCCTTCAATAAAGAATTATGACGCATCAAATTCATTATTGCAACCCATTCCTCTTCACTTAAGGTCAATGAAAATTTTTTTATAACCAGCAATGAATCGGAATTCTTTTTATAACTGGCAGAGTCTGTTTTTGGAAATTTTTCCTTTTTAGATTGTGCGTTACTGTTAATTGAAATAGCTAATAGAAAAATTACAAATAAGTGTTTCATGTTTGTTTGGTTTTTATTCAGTTAAAAATTTTGTACCTGTCCAGTAAAATTTATATATACCTCCATTAGAGTTTATAGCAGTCGGATTTACAGAGCTGTTGACGGTTCCAACAATTGTGATATTATTTGTACCCGCAGTACCCGATTCATCTTTGATAATAAAATGTTGATTGATGTTTAAATTCGTTGTGGAAGGAAGCGTTACAGCCCGAGTTGCAGTCAATGTTGTGTATGCAATAAAATTATCAGATGCCGTTATCGTGTAAGCTGCATCAGAGACAACAGTTCGTGCATTTCCTCCATAACCAACCCACGCGGAACCATTAAAAATTTCAAGCCTGTTTGTCGTTATATTATAAATTACCGAGCCGCTATCTGCGCCGCTTAAAACTGCTGTGAAAGAAGCACCAGAGCCACCACCGCCGGAAAGTGTTAATGTTACCGGGCTTGATGGATTATAACCATAGCCTCGATCTAATATTTGAGCTATTAACAAGTTTCCGGTTTGTTCATAGCAATTAACTCTCATTCCTGTTCCTGTTCCACCTGATACGGTTACCGTTGGCTTCGAAGTATAGCCACTGCCTTGTACGACTGTTACGGATTTCAAATAACCAATATTGTTGCGCTGTGCAGTTGTGAGTCGCGGTGGTAAAAAACTCCTTGCTGTGTCATTAATATTCAATTTTGCAGAACCACCAGGAGAGGCTGGATTATGCACGCCGATAATTGTAGTTCCCGTTTTACTATTTAAATAATTGTGGCCGTCTGTGTTCCAAAAGCCAAACTCTTTTAGATTATTTAAGTTAGTATTTGTCGGCTGGAAATAATAGCCTCCCACATAACTTGCAACGACGTTTGCATTCCCTGTTTGATTATAGTTCGGCATAAAACACAGAACAGATAAAGTATCTGCTTCGCCCTCAATATCGCCCCATCCTGTTGTTGATTTAATTATCCCAAATGTTGAATTTGAATTGTTAGTACCGGGTGTAAGTGAAGACCATTTATTAAATCTGAAAATCTCATTTGAAATAGTTGCACCAGACCCCGATTGAAAATCTATTGCCGCTGTTATAAGGCCTATTCCAAAACCTGTGTTTCCAGGGGATGAGTTATTACCTAATTGTAAGTTGCCAATAATTGTGTTATGATCATTTGTAAAAAATGGCCCTTGTGTTGCAATACCACCAGACCCGTAAACATTTAAAACCGAGTTTGTATTTATTGGTGTAGAGTTTGTAAACCCATTTAAATACATAGTTGCACCACCCGCAGAAACAACAACTCGCAACGCATCTCCATAAGATTCAGCAGCACTTTGACTAATTAATAAAGTGGTAAATGCATCTGATGTTGGAGATGTAATATGAATGCTTGTAAAATCTATATTATCTGAATATGCACCATTAAAGGGAGATTTTTGTGTGTACCAGATTTCATTATTTGGATTATTATCAAGAAATCCTGTTATTTGTGTCCAGCCTGTTTGAGAGGACGTGCCTTGTATATTTACAGATGACGTAATTGTTACTTTAACCGTGTCGGTAAGTATCGGTGATGTAAGAGTAATTGTATCATAAGGCTGATTTGCTAAAGTGTAAGTAGTGGTACCAATTGTAATACCAGTTGGCCTATTAAAATTTGCAGGTGAATTGACAGGGTCTAAAGGCGATGAAAAAATAATTTTGGTAAGTACTGGCAAATGGCCATACCGAAAAATGTAATTTGCCAGTGTATCATATCCCGCAGATGTAAAATGTATTCCTCCACCGTTAACGTAGGTTGTATTATAATGTGAATTGTCATTATTGTAAGCAGAAACACCTCCATAAGTGCCGCTATTCCAAAAGCTATTTAAATCAATTACTACAGCTCCGTACATCTGCAATATACCAGAAGCCTCCCATTTATTCAATGCAGAAATTTGATTTAACTGCGTTTGTGTTGCGGCTCCTAAACCGCCGCCCTGACCTGGACTATTCAAAACAATTATTGGAACTTGAGCCTCTGCGGCCTGCTGAACCATCCAAAGTATTTTGGCTTCTGATGTAGCTAATGAAACACCATTGAAGACATCATTAACACCGCCTTCCAAAACAATCAATGATGGTTTATGCATAATAGTTGGAGCGGCATAGCCATCGCCAACCGCATCATTATAACCAAGAGCATCTCTTCTAAACCTTGATGCTATTTGCACAGTAGTTTGACCACCGATACCCATATTTCTAACTGGCATATTAGTTAGCCGGTTGAGATTATAACCAATTTGGCCGGGGACGTCCCATTGATTATAATTATTATTTTCTAAACCAGAGAGATGATCAGGATGACCAGCAATTATTGAATTCCCTATTGTAACAATAAAAGGTACTTGTAATTTAATCCACCCGCCTGACGTTGTCGCTGTCATCCATCCGCCATACTCATTTGTTACCTGTCCTGTTGCATTAGTGAATACATGATTTAAACTATCAATTGCCTGGTAGCCATAATGAGAAACAGTATCCGATGCACTATAACCAATCATTGGAACAGATGCTTTAATTTGTTGCATTCTGTTTAAATCGTTTACGAA
>JABDAZ010000055.1 GCA_013288945.1 Bacteroidota bacterium
CATTTGCCGGTAAAATATTGGTGGCAAACGTTTTGAATATTTATTAATGATAAATAATTTAATCATTTTCAATTTTTAATTATGCCTTACATACAATCAGAAAAAAATACAGGAAAGCCGGTAAATATCTATTATGAAGATGCCGGTCAAGGACAGCCAGTAGTTTTAATTCACGGTTGGCCAGTTGATCATAATATGTGGGAATACCAATTAAATGAATTGCCAAAACATGGCATACGCGTTATATCGTACGACAGGCGCGGGTTTGGTATGTCTGATAAACCTTGGGGAGAATACGATTATACAACACTCGCCAACGATTTAAAAGCTTTGCTTGAACAGTTAGATTTGAATGATGTAGTGCTTGCAGGTTTTTCAATGGGCGGTGGAGAAGTTGCGCGTTATTGCAGTTTATACAACAGTGAAAGGGTTTCAAAAGTTATTTTGATAAGTGCTGTTACACCATATATGTTGAAAACAGATACAAACCCGGACGGAGTAGAAAAAGAAATGTTTGATCAAATGCTGATGCAATTGCAGGAAGACAGGCCAGCATTTTTAGCAACTTTCGGTAAACAATTTTTCGGTGTCAATTTAATGAACCATCCTGTTAGCGATGAAATTTTAAATTGGATGCAAAGCCTTGCACTGTGCGGTTCTTCTAAAGCAACTATCGAATGTTTGAAAGCATTTTCATCAACTGATTTTCGTGATGATGTGCAATCTATAAATATTCCAACATTAATAATTCATGGTGACAGCGATAAAACTGTTCCTATTGATACCGCAGGAAAACAATCGGCAGCATTAATAAAAAATTCGATTTTTAAAATTTACGAAGGTGCACCACACGGATTATTTATAACTGAAAAAGAACAATTAAATAATGATTTGATTGATTTTATTACGGGCACAAACGTTTCAGAATATGCAGTTGATGAAAAAGACGAAGCACATGTATTTTAATTTTTAATGGATAATGGTTAATGGAAAAAGCGGGCAATAAATTTGCCCGTTTTTTTTATTAAAAAATTTATGAGATCATTTTAAATCTCATCATTCCATTCAACTTGTTTTAATGCATAACGCGTTGCATATTTTGTTGGCAAAATTGATTTATTAATGTGCGCTGCCAACACTTTAGTAAAGCAGGCGCCATAATAAAAAATAAAAGAAGAATAAAATATAAAAAGCAATAACAAAACGATTGAAGTAGATGCGCCGTAAATAGTTTTTACTTTATTATAAGATAACAGCAATCTTAAAATTATTTTACCAACAGTGAATAAAATGCCCGTAAAAATTCCACCGGCAATCGCTACTTTCCAGGCTGGACGTGCATCTGCAAGGGTTTTTAAAATTAAAATAAACCAGGCAGTTACAGCAATCATAGAAATGGTATGATAAAATATTTTCTGAAAAAAAATATTTGGACCACTTTGTAAATCATCATGATGTTGCTGTAATAATGATGTTCTCAAATCTCCGCTTACGACTAAAAAAAATAAAACACCTGCACTTATAATTAAACCAACAGATTTTAACCTGTATAAAAGCATAAATGCAATTCCATTATTTTTTTTCGAACGAATTTTCCAAACCTGGTTTAGCGAACCTTTAATTACATTAAACAAAGTAGTGGCTACAAATAATAAAAAAATAAAACCGCCGGCTTGCGCATACCAGTTCAAAGGCAAGTAGCGTACATTCCTTAATGTTTCGCGAATTTGTGATACTGTATTTTTATCAATTGCATTGCTTAACTGATCAATTAAATCGCGGCGTATAATTCTTGTGTCACCAAAAAACCCAAATATTTCTGTAATGATTATTAATATCGGTGGAAGCGCAAACGTTGCAAAAAATGAAGTTGCAGCAGCCATTCGCAACGGATCGTTTTCCTGGAATTCATGAAACGCATCGCTGAGCAATGATGAAAATATTTTTATTTTATTTATAGTTTTTGCAATAACCATCAGCATTAATTAAACCCATTATTTGGCAATAATAAAATTTAAATGAAGATATAATAATACAAAAACTACCGGTTAACTAAAAACATTTTCGGTGAGCGGCTTTAGTAATCGTTTTTATAATTTCATCCCGGCTGATTCTTTTATACCGGTAAAAATAGATTTCCATAAAAGATTGAAAAACGATTTATTCATGTTTCTTTTAAAATGTACATCAGCAACGCGTGGCGGTTGATTTTTTTCCGGGTTCGATTTTTTTATTAATGCACTTGCAAATAAACTTGGCAGAAATTTTTTTGTGTATTTGTTTTCTTCATCATTTTTTTTCAATAAAGAAACTTTCATATCATCATATAAAATAGTAAGTTTTCCATCAGTTGCTGAATCATTTCCCATAAAATTAAAATCAACGCTGTTGATTTTTCCGCTTTCAATTTTTGCCAAACCCATTGGCTTTGTTAAAGGGTTAAGCGCTGTAGCATCCATTGCGCCTATGTTTCCGGCGATTGAAAATTTTCCTTTAGGATTGTTTAAGAACATAATAAGCTTTGCATGTATTGCAGCTTTATTTAAAAACTTTGAGTTGAATACTAAAACGCTTTCGTTATTTTTTTTAATTTCTTTACTAATATTGGTAACATTATTCATCGTTGCCTGCACATCATAAAATTGTACTTTTCCTGCGCTGTCGCTCTTTGGATTTTTTTCTTTGTATTCAATAAATGATTTTACAAATGTTATTTTTCTTAATAAAAACTGAACAGGAATTTTCACTAACATTTGTTGCGGATATTTTCCAAGCCTGCTCAACGTATCGCGCGGATAAGATAAATCCCTGTAAATTTTAAACGAACTTTTATTAATAATTAAATTATCGGCTTCAATTATTTTTTGCATCATGCTTTGCCGGTTGATGTTTTCCAAAACAATATCATCCATCACAAAATCATATCGATCTCTTTGAACCGGCCACACGCTTTCAAATTTTGCTTCCGGCAATCGTGGAATAATTTTAAAACTGCCAATATGCAATGTATTATTGCTGCTTGCAAATTTTATTTTTTCAATATCAAAATGGTAATCTTTTATTTTTGAAGAGAGCACTATTTTATCACAATCAACATTAATGTTTTTTGAAAATAAAATCCGTGATGTATCATTTTTTGAAACGCTGTCGATTAATAAATCCGTTAATAAAAATGAAGCATTAACGATTTTACAAACTTCATTACCAGATGGAATATTTTTTACAAGAAGGTTTGAATTATTAATGCGAACGCTATCAATTTTTATATGTAAAAATTTACCGAGCAATTCTTTCGTGATATCTTTTGCAGGATTGTATGTTGAAGAATCTTTTAAAAAATTATTAAGATCGAGTTCAATATCTGCATTGGATATTTCAATTTTATTTCCATCGATTTGCTTGCTCAACAAGGCTTTCGGAGTTTGTAACCGGATAATATCCAGCGAAGGAATTGATAATCTCAATAAAACTGAAGGATTCTTTTTTCCTTTTACCAATTGATTGTACACATCAGTGTCAGGAATTATTTTTATGTTTTTCACATGTAAAATTCCACTGAGTTCATCAATAAAAAGGCTGTCGTAATGAATGCTGTATAAGCCATTACTTTTTTCGTCGACAAGCTTTGTAATATTTTTATTGGCCAATTTATATTTATAAAATTGCCAGCCAAGCAAGCCAATAAATATTAATAACGCTGGTATTAAAATGTATAAAAATCCTGATCTTTTTTTTACTAAATTATTTTTTTCATCCATTGGTGTGGGTTCATCATAAGTTTATTAACGTGAAAATTTGCTGCAGCAAAATTCAAAGTTAATGAGAGGCTGAGTCCATTCCTGTTTTTCCACCAGGCATTGCAGAATCAGAACTAGGAGGATTAGCAATTTGATCAGACTGATCTTTTGTTTTAATATCAATTGATTGTTTGTATGCTTCTTTATGTGCGCCGGCCTGTACCCAATGCACGATTAACGGGCTCAAAATAGCAACAAGCACACAAAGCAAAAACCAGTTGCGCTGAGGGAAGCTTAAATTTTTATTTACATTTTCCATAAAAATATTTTTTTAATGAAATGCAAGAAGAGTGCCGCAGCGTGTTTTTTGGGTAAGACTTCGCCGCAATTGCAATTCTTTTCTAAAAATAATATCAGGAATTTTTTTTGCTAAGCAATGTTGATTTGCTAAACCATTAATAAATTTTAAATGGCTGAATATTTCCCCGTGAATGGGCAGATTATTCTACGCATGAAAATGTTTTATTCATTAATAAGATTACTAATTAAATACAATCCGCAATTTTTTTTTAAAACAAATTCTTCCTGAACAATTGTTCATATAAAAAATCGGCTGCAAATTGTTCCGCTTCGCGCCAGCGTTTTTTTGTTCCGCTTCCTGCAAAAAATGGGATGAAATGTTTATGCAATTCATGGCCATAACCTTCAAATGTTTTTAATTCATTTGGAATATGCAATAAATCTGCTTTTTTATGAATGGCATTTGTGCCATACAACGGAATATCCCTGTGTTCAAAAGGCACAATTCTATCGCGCGTTCCCTGTGCACTTACAATCGGAATGTTTGTATTTTTTAACCAGTAAGTATTAAAGATTGCACCCCAAAAATTTATTATCGCTGCAATATGCATCGGGTTAATTGCATTGCTATAATTGGCGGCGCTATCGTTATTAAACAATTTTTGTAAGTCATTGCTACTACTATAAACGGCTTGCATCGCCATAATTCCGCCGGCTGAATTGCCGCCAAGTATTATGCGGTTTGTATCTATTTTATACACTGAATAATTCTTTTTAAAAAATGCAACGGCTGTTTTTAAATCTTCAATTGCATCATAACAACCTTCAACCAAATCAGGAAATTTGGCAAGCGGTTTCTTTTTGCTTAACCTGTAATTTATCGCTGCGCAAACGAACCCGCGCTTCGCAAAAGATTTACTCCATAGCGGCGTTCCGTTTGCATTTTTACTTCCGAATTTAAATCCGCCACCGTGCATCCAGATTATTAATGGCCGCCGTAATGCAGTGTCAGCCGATGGTTCATAGAAATCCAATAAATAATATTTTGCCTTTATTCCTTTTTTAATCGCATTATTATAAGAGATATTTTTTTGAACATTGACGTTTTTAAAAACAAAATTTTTGTACTTAACCGGCAGGTTTTGTTGTGCAAATAAAAAGTTTGAAAAGAAAGCTGAAAATAAAATTATTAATAACTGTTTTTGCATAAATTAATTTATCCCGAAATATACGTAAGGCTTATAAAAAAGATTTTAATAAAACACGAAGCGGCGGACTATCAATTTGAATATTTATCCGCTACATTTGTTTTAGCCAAAAACATACCGGAATATGAGCATAGAAAGAAGACAGTTTATAAAAATAACTTCGCTAACAACTGCATCGTTACCATTTTTAAGTTTAACAAAAAAAGCATCCAATCAACTCGGCGCAGGCAACACTGCTGTGGAAAATGATGCGATGTTTGATATGTTTATTAATCCCAAAAATTATCATCGGCCGTTTGTAAGATGGTGGTGGAATGGAGATCGCGTTACAAAAGAAGAAGCATTGCGCGAGCTTGATGTAATGAAAGATGCCGGCATTGGCGGAGTGGAAATTAACCCTATAAAATGGAATGAAAACGCCGACGGTATTGATATTCCGCAATTGCAATGGGGAAGCGATGAATGGTTAAATGTTGTTGAAGCCACAGTAAAGGGCGCGAAAGAAAAAGGTATTATTTGCGATATGATTATTGGATCGGGATGGCCTTTTGGCGGTGAGTTTGTGCCGCGCAGCGAGCAATCGCAAATCATAATGCTGGGCACAAAAAATTTAGAAGGCAATAAAGAATATTCATTTACACAAAAAGAATTGTTGGAAAGTGTTGAGCCGCCATCCAACTATAAAAATAAATTGAGTGAACTTTTTGTGCTTCGTTTAGCACCGGCAGCAATGAATGTTTTTGGCGAAGGCATTAATTTAAATGCACAAATAAAAAATGATGCAATAAAAATAAACGTGCCTGATGGCAACCACGTTTTATATTATCTTATAAAGTTTACAGGCTACCAAAGCGTTATCCAGGGCGCACTTGGCGCGAATGGCCCGGTTATTAATCATTACGATAAAACGGCTGTCGAAAATTATTTAAATCGTTTTGCAGAAAAATTAACAGGCAAACTTGGCCCGCTTAATAATTATTTCCGCGCATTTTTTACAGACAGTATTGAGCTCGAAGGCGCGAACTGGTGCAATGATATGTTTGAACAATTCAAGCAACGAAGAGGGTATGATGTAGAACCTTATTTTCCATTTATATTATATAAGGTTGGCGAAATGGGCAATGCGGTTAATGAAGAATATGGTTCAAAATTTTCGCCGGAAATAAAAGCGATGCTTAACCGCATTCATTATGATTTTGAAATTACGCGTGTTGAATTATTTCAGGAACGTTTTATAAAAACATTCACAACATGGTGCACGGCGCATGGTGTAAAATCGCGCATGCAAGCTTATGGAATGGATTGTCATCCGTTGGAATCGAGCATGACGATTGATATTCCCGAATGTGAAACATGGATTTGGGTTCCTGATATTGAAGAGTTTGATGACACGCCTGGCAGCCCAAATTTCGGTGGCAGAAATTATACGATGATTAATAAATTTGTTTCCTCTGCCGGCCATCTTTCAAATAAGCAACTGATCAGTTGCGAAGAAATGACGAATACAAACCAGATTTTCAGCACAACATTAGAGCGTGTAAAATTAACCGGTGATCAAAGTAATTTATCAGGTGTTACACATTCTGTTTTGCATGGTTTTAATTATACGCCGTTGGAAGCGCCTTTCCCAGGTTGGCTGCGCTATGGAAGTTTTTTTAATGAGCGAAATACATGGTGGCCTTACTTCCGTTTGTGGTCTGATTATAAATCGCGGATGTCTTCTGTGTTTCAAAATTCAGTGATGCAGGCTGATATTGCTGTGCTTCATCCGCTTGCAGATTTGGCTTCTAAATCTGGTTTTCAGCGCGATCCTTTTCCGCGCGTTTCTTATCCGTTGTATGTGCATCATGTTTGGGAAGCAATTCATCAAAACGGAAATGGCTGCGATTATGTTTCTGAACATATTTTACAACAATCAATTATTAATAAAGGAAAAATAAATTTTAATACAAGAAGTTACCATACATTGATATTAATAGAAGTAGAAACAATGCAACCTGAAACTGCAAAAGCAATTAAGAAATTTGCAGATGCTGGCGGCAAAGTAATTTTTATTGGAAAGGCGCCACACATATCTTCCGGACTTGAAGGTTATGATAAAAAAAGCAAAGAAATTGAAGAAATTTCTGCAAACATTTTAAAACGCCATCCGCAAACAACAGGCGTGGTAGCCGCGCCAGCAAAGGATTTGCTCGGTTGGTACCGCGATTTGCAAAAACAATTTTCATTAACGCCTTATGTTGTTATTAATGAACCGGTTCATCATGTAAGCCAATTGTATTATAAAGTAAACGACCGCGATATTTTTTATTTTACAAATTACAGTGCAAACAATGCGCATAGTTTTTCCGCCAATTTTAATAATAAAAAAACAGCATGGTTGTGGGATGCAGAAACTGGAAAACGTTATTTATATCCATCATCAGAAAACGGTTTATTGCAAATTTCACTCGGGCCGTCTGAATCAAAAATAATTGTGTTTGATAATAATAAAGAAGGTGAAAAATATATTTCGGTTGACAGAAGTAATTTAAAAGAAAGAATTATTAACAGCGACTGGAACCTTACTTTAAATCATGTAAATGATACTGCGAAAAAAATTACGCTTCATGCATTAACGGATTTAAAACAAATAAATGAGCTGAAAGATTTTTCCGGCACAATTATATATAAGACAATAATAGCAATTGATGCAGTTAATAATAAAACCTATCTTGATCTCGGCCACATTTATGATGTTTCTGAGTTGGAAGTAAATGGGCAAACTATTGGCACAAAATGGTACGGCGATCATGTATATGATATTTCGAAAGCCGTGCAAAAGGGCGATAATTATATCAGCATAAAAATTGTTACAACGCTTGGCGCATATACAAAATCTTTAAAAAATAATAAAGCCGCGCAGGAATGGTCGGGCGAATTGTATGGGCCAACAGGATTAACAACACCGGTAAAATTATTAACGTCATAAATTTTTTTATTAATCACTTAAAAAACTAAACAATGAAAACACTTGGAATTATTTTAATCATCGGCGGAATTGTTATGATAATTTTTAAAGGTTTTTCAGTCGCTTCTGAAAAAAAAATAGTTGACGCAGGCCCTTTGCAGATTAATAAAAAAGAAAACCATTGGATCGGATGGCCAACTTATGCAGGCGCAATTGTTTCTATTCTTGGAGTTGTTTTGGTTTTATCTGATAAGAAAAAAGTTTAAATTTTAGAATAAATATTTTTCTGGTAATTAATTTCATTATCGTTTTAATAATTTATTTTTTGTTTTCAATACATACCTATTTAAAAACTAAAAATTATTAATGAGTGAACACTTGTGCTAATTAAAATTTATAGCCGGCGAAACAGCTTATTAATAATAAGGGAATTTATATGGCGAAAGAAGCATTGGATGTGATAATAATAGATGACGATCCTGATATTTGTATAATGATGGAATCTATTTTAAATTTCACGGGTTATAAAGTTAAATACTGTTTTACGCCTGAAAAATTATGGAAGCTGCTTGAAGAAGCGCGCCCACGGCTGTTATTAATAGATATGTTTTTATCCGGGGCAGATGGCCGCGACATTTGTAAAAAAATAAAAAACGATAATGAAACATCTTTTATAAAAATTATGATGATGTCTGCACACCCTGATGGAGAACAAACCTGCAAGCAAGCCGGCGCAGATGATTTTCTTGCAAAGCCATTTGACATTGATATATTTACGGATAAAGTAAAACTCATTTTAAAAGATTAATAGCATCTTTCAAAATGAGTTTGTTTATTAATGGTGGTTGTTATGCGCTTTTAATAATTACTTCCACATGATGATCTGTATGATCGTTAATAAGATTAATAAATTGTTCCGTTTGCACAGCGCCGTCAATTGTTATACTCATTTCTTTATCGCCTTCTACAGGTGAAAATACAATACTGTAAAAAGTTTCTTCATAAGTATAACGTAGTGTAAACGATTTCCAGTCAAGCGGCATGCGCGTTTCAAAATGTAATTTATTTCCTTGGCGTTTCATGCCAAGTAAGGATTCAATAATCAATTGGTACATCCATCCTGCAGAACCCGTGTACCAGGTCCATCCGCCGCGGCCGTTTAAGGAAGTGACCGAATAAACATCTGCAGCAACAACATAAGGTTCTACTTTATATACTGCAACTTCTTCTTTCGTGCGGCCGTGATTAAGCGGGTTAATCATTGCAAATAATTCCCACGCACGTTTATAATTTCCTGATGTTGCAAAAGCCATTACCAACCAAACTGCTGCATGCGTATATTGCCCGCCATTTTCGCGCACACCGGGAACATAGCCTTTTATATAACCAGGGTTTAATGAAGATTTATCAAACGCAGGCGTTAATAATTGTATTAATGACGATTCATTTTTTACCAGTCTTTTATCAGCCATTTGCAATGCAAGCATGGTGCGATCTTTATCAACTGCGCCTGATAAAACAGACCAGCTTTGCGCGATTGAATCTATCTGGCATTCTTCATTTGTTGATGTACCTAGTGGTGCGCCATCATCAAAATATGCACGGCGGAACCATTCGCCATCCCAACCATTTTTATTAAGATTGGTTTTTAATTTTTCTGCTTCATCCAAACATTGTTGCGTGAAAGCCGCGTCGTTACGGAGTTTCGCAATTTCGCTGAATTGCATTAATACTTTATACAGAAAAAATCCAAGCCATATACTTTCACCTTTTCCTTCAATACCCACTTTATCCATTCCATCATTCCAATCGCCGGAACCCATTAATGGAATGCCGTTTACACCAAATTGCAAACCATGTTTTATTGCACGCACGCAATGCTCATACAAACTTGCAGATTGATTGGAATGGCCGGGCAAATCATAATAAGATTCTTCACCGGGATTTAATAAACGGCCTTCTAAAAAATTAATATTTTCATCAAGAATTTTTGCATCACCAGTATAACTTACATAGCGCGCCGCAGTAAACGGCAACCATAAAAAATCGTCGGAACACCTTGTGCGCACGCCTCTTCCTGTAGGTGGGTGCCACCAGTGTTGCACATCGCCTTCACGAAATTGCCTTGATGCGCTTGTGAGAATATGCTCGCGTACAATCGCAGGTTCTACATGCATAATGGCCATAGAATCCTGTAACTGATCACGGAAACCAAATGCACCACCGGATTGATAATAACCACTGCGCGCCCAAAAACGGCAAGCCAAAACCTGGTACATCAACCATCCGTTTGTAATAATATTTAAAGAAGGTTCTGGTGTATCTACCTGCAAAACATTTAACGTTTTTTGCCAGTATGCATGCACTTTATCAAGCGCATCATGTACACTTTCTGTTGTTTGAAAACGATTTAAAATATCTTTCGCGTCATTATAATTATTTCCAGAACCAAGAGAAAATATAATTTCATATTCTTCTTCATCACCCAAATTAAATTCTGCCTGCATTGCTGCGCATGGGTCTAAAGCCGCGCCAATCCTGCCTGACAGGTATAAGCGTGATAAAGCATCAGGTTTTTTCAACGTTCCATTTCTTCCTAAAAATTCTTGTCTGTCACTTGTGAATGTTTTTGTTTTATCATTTACATTAAAAAAACAAACGCGTTCTGCAAACTCGCCATTGTAATGATTTGTTGCCATTAATGCGCCGCTGTCTGCATCCATATGCGTAACGATATGCATTACAGATTTTGGTTTCATATCGCCCAAAACCAAATCAACATAACCTGTTGCAGAAAGATGGCGCGGCCTTCCTGATTTATTTTTTACTTTAATAACAGTAAATTTTATAGAAGATTTCAAATCAACATACACACACATTTCAGAATGAATACCATCTTCATGATGTTCAAAAATGCTGTAGCCAAAACCATGTCTTGTTATGTAAGAAGATTTTCCTGTTGATGGCAATGGTGAAGGCGACCAGAAATTTCCGCTTTCTTCATCGCGAATATAAAATGCTTCGCCGGCTGAATCGCCCACTGGGTCGTTGTTCCAGGGCGAAAGCCGATATTCATGTGCATTAACAGACCATGTATAACTTTGCCCGCTTTCCGAAATTACGGTTCCAAAATTTTTATTCGCGAGCACATTAACCCAAGGCGCAGGCGTTGCTTTTTGATCGTTCGTTATAATAACATATTCGCGGCCATTAGTTGAAAAACCACCGAGATCATTAAAGAAAATTAAATCCTTCGGCTCAGTGATATTAATAACAGGATTGTTTACTGCCAACTTAGGAGTGATGTTTGGAATGATTGCCTTCGCAAGAGTTTTTCGGTTAACCTGGTACGCAAGCGAACCTTTTGCATCAGAAATAACAATGCGCGCAACAGTTTGAAACAAAATGCGATCTTCTGCAGAAATCTGATCAGCAGCTCTTACAAAAATACCACCCGGCCTGTCGGCAAGATCAGAATCAACACCTGCACTTATTAATCCGAGTAACTGATTTTGTAAAATCTGGCGATAGCCGCCATGATCTTCATTCCATATAACCAAGTCAACTATTAATCCTTTTAAACGCCAGTATGCATGCGCTTGTACAAGTTGTTTTACCAAATCAATATTTGCAGAATCTTCAATTTGTAAAAGTACAATTGGTATATCTCCAGAAATAGAATAACTCCATAAACCAGATTGCCCGCGTTGATTTTTTATAAGCACAGCAGGGTCGCCGCGCAATGAAGCATTCGCATAGATTACAGAGCTGGCAAGCCTTCCATACAATTGTGCATCGGCTTCCGTTGCATTAATTTGCCTTAATACAACCTGGCTATGCGTCCATGATAATTCGAATGCACGATCTGCAAGATGCCGATCCTGATATTTTTCAACCAGTGATTGACAAACATCTTTATTTTCACCAACTCCAATTACCATATCAATAATTGCAGTTGCATCTGGTTCAATAATAATCCGGTAACGTATTGCAACAATTGGATCAAGCACAGAACCTTCATTGCCGCCAAGCGGATCATTGCTGATCATAGCAACGGGTTGCGCAGGCGTATTTCTTCTGCCAATAAATTTCATGCGATCAGTTTCATAAGAAACTTTTTCAACTTTTGCCCCGTACACATTCATCAAATGAAACATCCACGGGCATTGCTCATTAACGGATCGCGGGCGGCGCGTACATAATATTGCATGGCGCTGCGGAACGATTTCTGTTTGCACAAAAAGATTAGAAAAAGCCGGATGCGCATTATCAGACGCAGCAGAAGCCATCACTACTTCCGCATAACTTGTTACTTCAATAATACGTTGCTTGCGCGATCTGTTCGTGAGATGAACGCGGCGCATTTCTATATCATCTTCGGGCGATACAACAATCTCGGTATGCGTTTCTATATTATTATCCTTGCGCCGGAATTCCGCTCTTCCTTGCGAAAAAACAACTTCATAATCTTTCGTTTGTTTTAATGTTGGTTGAAATCCGGTTGACCAAAAATTTCCGTTTTCCAAATCTTTAATATAGCAGAAAGTTCCCCAGTTGTCAACCGTTGTGTCTTCGCGCCAGCGTGTAACAGAAATATCTTTCCACCTGCTGGAACCCGCGCCACTATTGGTTACCATCACATGGTACTTTCCGTTAGATAGTAATTGTACCTCAGGTATTGGCGTGTTTGGCGTTGTGATAATGCGCATTTCTGTTTCTGCAGATGGCACACTTGTATCTGCAATATCAGCAGCAGGAGCATAGAAAGCAATTGCTTTTGGAATACGTTCCTGCAACAATAATAATGTTGCCTGAAATTGTGGTTCTGCTTCAAATCTTTTTTGCATTGGTTTATTGTGCAACAAATAAGCAAGTGCAAGAAAACCCATTCCCTGGTGGTGCACCATGTACGATCTTATTAATACATTTGTTTGCCCCCTTGGTAAACGGGATGCTGTGTAATCTATCGCTTCATACAAACCGTAACGGCCCTCAAACCCGTCCGCAGTAAGGGCTTGAAGATTTTCACATGCTTCCTGGGGGGCAACCATTAATGCAAGCATGGTGGCATAGGGGGCAATAACCAAATCTTCCGCAAGGCCTCTTTTAAAACCTAATCCCGGTACGCCAAATGCGCGGTATTGATAATTTAAACTTGCATCAACCAAATTATAACCAGACTCTGAAATGCCCCAAGGAACATCACGTTGTTTACCATAATTTATTTGTGTTTGAATCATTGATTTATAAGTCTGATCCAATAATGTGTTGTCATAATTTGGCATTACTAACAGCGGCATTAAATATTCAAACATAGAACCGCTCCATGACAGCAAAGCCGGTGTAGCGCCGCGATTGGTGAGTTGCCTGCCTAATGCAAACCAACTTTCCTGCGGCAATTTTCCCTGCGCAATTCCGGTAAAAATTCCAAGCCTTGCTTCCGAAGCAAGCAAATCATAGGCGCCCTGATCTTTTCTGTGATCATCAACATTATAACCAATCGTTAATAAATGTTGTGATTTATCATACAGAAAATCATATTCAATATTTGAAAAATCAATACTTATTAATGAAAGTGTTTCAATGGTGCGCAATCTTTCGGTTGCAAATAAAATTGTTTGTTCAATATATTTTTCAAATTGATCAAGCCAGTTATTTTCTTCGATAGAATTATCAGCAGAACGATATTGATTAATATTTTTAAATAATAATTTATCAAGATTAGCCAACTCATATAATGTTGGAATAAAATCAAACATTGGAATATTAATAAATTTCGCCGGCGCATTTATTAATAGTTCTGCAGGAATAAGCGTATTGATTTCCTGCAATGCATTTGCACATTGTTTACAAATTTTAGTTGCCCAAAAACACAAATCACTTTCCGGATCTGCTTTTATATTAATAAACATTTCATCAGCGGTTGCTGATAATTTTTGTAAACAATTTTTTAAATCTATTAATGCAGTTGGAAAATTTTCGCGTGCATTATTCAGCGTTTCTTCAAACGTTTGTAAAAGAGAAATTTCTTTTACCTGATCTTTTAATAATAAAAAACTATCCGTCAAACCTTCAAAAAATTCTTCACCAATAATTTTTTTTGATGGTATAGAAATGATGCCATGATACAACGTAAGCATGTGCCCGGCAAGGTTTCCGCTATCAACAGTTGAAATATATCTCGGTGGTAAAATCGTTAATGTCTTTGTATCATACCAATTATAAAAATGCCCCTGGTAACGTTCCAACTTTTGCAAAGTTGCCATTGCATTTCCTGTGCGTTCAATAAATTGGCCATTTGTGATATAACCAAAATCGCAACCGGAAAGATTGGCAAGTAATGAGAGGCCAATGTTTGTTGGCGATGTTCTGTGTGCAATTCTTGATACCGGGTGTTCCTGGTAATTATCAGGTGGCAACCAGTTATCTTCTTTACCAACAAATGTTTCGAAGAACGCCCATGTTTTGCGGGATAATTTTCTTAAGAAAATAATTTGTTCGGCTGTTAATATATTTTTTGCTTTCGTTAGTGTAAGGCTCAGCCACCAAGCAATGCCCGGTGATGCCATCCATAAAATAAGAATTGGCAAGCCTGTTAATAAATTTATCGGCTTCGAAATAATTACATAAACAAGCATGCATAAACCAGTGAATGGTGCAAACCACATGTATAAGTAGGAAGAAAATATATTTTTTGGCGCCGTTAATTTTGTATTGTGTGATGGGTTCCATTCCAGCAAATGTTTGTGAGAAATAAACATGCGCCAGTTTGTTCTTATAATCGCATCGAGCGTATAATATGCTTCATAAGGCAGGCAAACAATTGTAAACAATGTTTGAATAAAATTATTTGTAGCAGCATGTATTGAATCTATAAAATGCTGTTCAAGTAAAATATCTTTTGGTTTTCTTATTACATCGCCAGCCGTTGCAACAAGGTGCGGAAGCAAAACCATTGCGATGACTGATAACGTCCAAAACCAGGCAGAATGAAAAATTATCCAGCCAGATAATAACAATAATAATAATGCAGATGGCACTAAACTGCGGCGCAGGTTATCAAAAATTTTCCAACGTGATAAACCTGACAAATGATTTTTTATTAATTTTTTATTTTCTCCCAGAACAAATGGAAGCAGCCATGCAGCAATTTGCCAATCCCCGCGAATCCAGCGGTGGCGCCGTTTTACATCAGTATTATAACTCAGCGGATATTCTTCATACAATTGTACATCGCTTAATAATCCGCAACGCGTATAACATCCTTCCAATAAATCATGGCTAAGAATCCTGTTTTCAGGAAAACGATGTTCTAATGTTTTTGTAAAAATATCAACATCATAAATTCCTTTGCCGATGAAAGATCCTTCTTCAAATAAATCCTGGTAAACATCAGACGTTGCGCGCGTGTAAGGATCGATTCCCTGGTCGTTTCCATGAATGCGCGCATATAGAGACGTGCTTGATCCTGCAATGCTCATTTCAACACGTGGCTGCAAAATTCCGTAACCTTCCGTTACGCGTTGTTTCTTTTCATTATATAATGCATGGTTAAGCGGGTGCGCCATTGTTGCAACAATTTTCCATGCTGCATCGCGTGGCAATTGCGTATCCGTATCAAGTGTGATAACATATTTTATCGATGGCAATATTTCCTGGTTGCCAGTTATTACTGAAAAAAATTGTTGCCCGTGCCCACGAAGCAATGCATTTAATTCAGATAATTTTCCGCGCTTGCGTTCATAGCCCATCCATATTTTATCTTTCGCATTATAACGGCGCGGGCGATGAAAAAGAAAAAAGATATTATCCTGTATCGTTTTATATTTTGTATTTAATTCTTCAATTTTTTGTTTGGCGAGTTGAATTAAATTTTCATCTTCAGGCAAATGTTCTTCTTTCGCATCTTTCAAATCTGTTAATAAACCAAAATGTAAATGATCATCCTTATTCGCTAAAAACCGCACCTCCAGTGCTTCTGCAAGCAATTCAATATCTGAAGGGTGAATAAGCATGGTAGGAATAACAACCATCGTGCGGCTTTCTTCCGGAATGCCTTTTGAAAAATTCATACGTGGCAATTCGCGTGGGCTTATTACTAATGTGGTAAGCCAGTTTACCAAACTTACAGCAAGCTGGCTTGTACATAATACTGAAAAAATTCCTGCAGTTATTAATATCCAGGGCTTGTAATTTTCGCCATATGCTTTCGCAAAAAGTAATGCGCCAAATAATAATGATAATAAAATTATAGATCCAGCATAAAATAAAAGTGGTGAATTATAAATTACTCTTCGAAAATATTCACCAAATGAAAAACGCATTTTTGCAGCTCTTTCAGTTTGCCTAATTCCTTTGCCCACCAAATAATATCCAACGTGAGATGTTCTCTTATCCTGATCATTTTTTGCAGCGCTTTTTTTTGCAAACTGAATTGCCATGTTTGCAATATCCTGTTCAGTCATTTTACTTCTCTTCGCAATTCTTTCAACAATATGCCGGTAACGATCGCGTGTAGAAAAATCCATGTTACCATACACGCCATTAATATCTTCACGCAATGTTTTTTCAACATCGCTTGTACTTTCTACAAACTCGCGCCAATCAGTTGTTCCTAAAAAACGCAAACTGCTTATGCTATTGCTCATAGAAACCTGATCCGCTGCCTGCTTTTGAATTTCTGTATAAACAAGTTCGTTGCTTGTTTGTCCTGTTTCTGATAAGCGTTGTTCAATCCAATTGAGTGGCAATGCAAGTGATGGGCCTTTGCCTTGTAATTTTCTTGTTAATTCAGCAACAAACGAACTCACCATTGGCGGCGCGCTGCGCGCCATATCTGCAATTACAAGTATCAAACTTTTAGGATCTTTCTCTGCTGTATCCGTCATTTGCTCTGCCCAATAATCTGCAAGGTTTTGATAAATCCTGTCCATCGCAATTTGTGCAGCAAGCCTGCGCAAATTTTCTATTAATGCAAGCCTTAGCATAATTGGAATTGCCCAAAGCTCTCCCAATTTTAATTTTGTAATGGTTTGATAAGCCGTTATAAAACTTGATAAACTTTTTATATCAACACG
>JABDAZ010000056.1 GCA_013288945.1 Bacteroidota bacterium
CGTGCTGTTTTAAAACTCATTTCTTTGGAAACATCTATCTTCATAGCATAAAATTACAAATTAAAATTGCGTTATAAAAATGCGTGCAGTTATTCAACGTGTAAGCCGTGCAAGTGTAACTATTAATGAAAAAATAAAATCAGAAATAAAAAATGGTTTATTGATTTTGTTAGGAATTGAAGATGCAGATTCCGCGGAAGATATTGAATGGCTCAGTGGAAAAATTATTAACCTGCGCATTTTTAATGATGAGAATGATGTGATGAATATTTCTTTAAAAGATATTAATGCAGATATTTTATTAATAAGCCAGTTCACCTTGCACGCATCTACAAAAAAAGGAAACCGCCCTTCATATATTCGCGCAAGCAAAACGGCTATTGCAATTCCTTTGTATGAAAAAATGATTGCGCAACTGGAAAATGATTTAGAAAAAAAAATTTATACCGGAGAATTTGGCGCAGATATGAAAGTGGAATTGTTAAATGACGGGCCTGTTACAATTGTAATCGACACAAAAAATAAAGAATAAAATTTTATTAATGTCAATAGAAAATATTTCAATACGCGAAGCGCAGGAAAAAGTTGACAACTGGATACAAACCACTGGTGTGCGGTATTTCAGCGAATTGACCAACATGGCTGTATTAACAGAAGAGGTTGGCGAAGTGGCAAGATTGATGAGCCGGATTTATGGCGATCAATCTTTTAAAGAATCTGACCAAGGCAAAAAATTATCTGATGAATTGGCTGATGTGTTGTGGGTTCTATTATGCATCGCAAACCAAACAGGCGTTGACTTAACCGATGCATTAAAAAAGAATTTTGACAAGAAAAATATCCGTGATGCAGACAGGCACATTAATAATAAAAAATTATAAACCGAGTTTTAATTAAAAATCTTTCCTATGCTTTTTATACTTCGTTCTACAGGTTTTGTTTTTATAAGTTTTTTATTTTCTGTTAATGTATTTTCTCAACGCACAGACTACATTGTAACTTTTAAAAAAGACACCGTGTATGGTGTTCTAAAATATACATTCGGATACCCAACTAGTTTAATGTCGGATTCTGGAAGATACTCTGTCGATGTAAATAATGTAGATGCGTATTATGAATCTGATAAAAATCATTTATATAAAAACAAAGCATTGCCGGAAAAAACGCGTCACATTTTTTTTCGGTGTCTTGAAATTGGCAGAATAAGTTTGTACGCAAATATTACAACATTGGTTACGACATCTGCCCAAAATCCTGGCATGATAACTGGCAATACGAAAAGTATACAGCTTTTTGCAGAAAAAGAAGAAGGCAAACTTGTTGAAGTAAAAAGTTCAGGAATGCTTTCAGGAAATAAAAAGCATCGAAAAGATTTTTTGGATCTTATCAGCGACAATAAAGCACTTGTTGATATTTATAATCAGAATAAAGATTTTGAGCTTCCTTATATTCAATATTACATTCATGAATATAACAAGCAAGCAGTAAATCAATAATTGGATATTATATTATGCGCTTATCTTTTAAATTAATCTGGAAAATTATAAAGCAATCTTCAATAGATTTTGTTGATGATAAAGTTTTAAAATTGAGTGCGGCACTTGCGTATTATACTATTTTTTCTTTGCCAGCGATGCTGATTATTATCATTGCAATAAGCGATATTTTTTATGGGCGCCAGGCAATTGAAGGAACGATTTACGGACAGATTGCAAACTTTGTTGGCAAAGATGCTGCTTTGCAAATTCAGCAAACAATTCGATCTGCAGCATTATCAAATCAGGCAGGTTTCGCAACCATTGTTGGATTGGTAACGCTTGTAATCGGCGCCACCAGCGTGTTTGGTGAGATACAAGATTCTATTAACAGTATTTGGAAATTAAAAGCAAAACCAAAAAAAGGCTGGTTAAAAATTTTGATTAACCGGTTGATTTCTTTTTCGATGGTTGTGTGTTTGGGTTTTTTATTAATGGTTTCTTTATTAATAAATGGTTTGATGGATGCATTTATTCAAAAGCTTACACAAATGTTTCCCGGCACAAAAGTTTTTACGGTGTATAGTTTTAATATGCTGATTACTTTTTTAATAACAGCTTTTTTATTCGGAATCATTTTTAAATTTTTGCCCGACGCAAAAATAAAATGGAAACATGTGCGCGCAGGTTCTTTAACAACAGCATTACTATTTTTAGCCGGAAAATTTTTAATCGGATATTATCTCGGCCACAGTAAATTAAGTTCTGCTTACGGCGCTGCGGGTTCTGTTATTGTAATTTTATTATGGGTTTATTATTCTGCTATGATATTGTATTTCGGCGCAGAATTTACAAGAGCATATGCCGTGCAAACAGGTTCGCAAATTTATCCAAATGATTATGCAGTGTGGGTGCAGCAAATAGAAGTAGAATCAAAAAAATCTTTGCAACAACAAGAAGAGAAGGCGCGGATTGATTTGGAAGAATAATTTTAAAGTTGACCGTTGACAGATGACAGTTGACAGAAAATTAAATCCGTCAACTGTCATCTGTCAACCGTTAACTGACCTCATCCCGCAATAAAATCAATCTTGCACAAAGCCGCGGCAGCATTGAGCCTGCCGGCTTTCATGTGTGCGGTAAGTTTTAATAATCTTGGAAGGTATAAATCATAATATTCACCATAAGCAGCTTTAATATTATTTGCTTCAAGCTTGGAAATTTTTCCATCAAATGATGCGGCGATGGTAAAAAGATCCAATAAAAAATCCCGTTCCTTCTCGCTTACATTTTTTAATGTTTCTAAAAATAAATTCCAGTCATCGTATTTATAATCTTTATTAATGTGCAGTAAATGCTGAAAGCGCAACAACAACACAATCATATTCGGATGATAATTTTGCGCCATCACAACAGCATTTCCTATTGCGCGTATGCAACCAATTTTTGCTTCGGGAGATAGTTGATCAATCAAATGATCATGCAACACATTATCTGCAATATGATTGCTTAATGCAAAACCGAACAAACGCAAACGCGCTTCATCAACCACGCGTTTTAACACAACGCCGTTCCAAAAACATTCAACAGGAAGTGCAATATAATTTATAGAAATTCCAATAATTGTTTTTCCGATTGTGTTGCCTAAAATAAATTTTCCAATCAAATTAGTGAGCGTGATTTTAAGCTTGTATAACAATCCAAGTATTAATAAATTTTTCTTCGAAACTTTTTCAAAAGGATCAATCCCTAAAATCTGCATTTCCGGATCAGGCAGTTCCAGCGCGGCTCTTGCGAGAATGCTGGTAATATTAAAAGGCCCGTTTTGTAAAAAATCTTTTTTGTGAGAATGGATATTGATGAGTTCACTTACTTCATGCACAGCTTTTATGGTGATGATAAAAAGCAAATAAAATTCAATAAAGATGGAAATAATTGTTACGCCAATCGTCCATGCATAATGAATTATAAATGGTTCATTTTGTTTTAATAAATCAATATAAACTGTTGGCCAAACCAACACCAAACCTGTTAATGCTGATAAAAAAATTCCTTTGTTTGAAATGCGGTTTATTTTCTTTTTTAATTCTTCATCTGTAAAATCAAAAACATGATGCGTGAGTTCGCGCTTGCCGAATTTATCCAAATAATAAATGCCGAATTTTTCCAGCAGTGGAATTTTCTTTTGTTTAATTTCTAATGGAGAAGGCATGTTGTTTTGTTATTAATGTAAGTTAAGCATGAAGTATGAACTATAAACTATGAAGTATTTTTTCTTGTTTTTTTTCGGGTTATTATAAAAAAAGAAATTTCATACTTCATAGTTTATAGTTCATACTTTATACTTCGCAGTTCATACTTATATTTGCACCCATTATGTCAAACGATAACAACAAGTTCCAGGCAATCATTTCGCATTGCAAAGAATATGGATTTATTTTTCCATCGAGTGAAATTTATGATGGGTTAAGCGCTGTGTATGATTATGGCCAGTATGGAAGCGAACTGAAAAAAAACATCAAAGATTATTGGTGGAAAAGTATGACGCAACTGCATGAAAATATTGTTGGTATTGATGCTGCTATTTTTATGCATCCGACAACATGGAAAGCAAGCGGGCACATAGATAATTTTAGTGACCCGATGATTGATAATAAAGACAGTAAAAAAAGATACAGAGTTGATCATTTGATTGAAAGTTTTGTTGAAGAATTAAAAGCACAAGTGCACAGATCGCAATTGAGCAACAAAGAAGAAGTGATTAAAAAGATGAATGCATTAATCGAAAAGGCATTAATAAAACAAAAAAAGCGCGTTGCAACAAAGCCTTCAAAAAAATCTAAAGAAAAAAGAATTGAGTCGAAAAAGAAACAAGGCGAAATTAAGTCAGGAAGAAAAAGAATAAAACTTTCCGAATAAATTTATAAAAAAAGCCGGGCAATTTTGTCCGGCTTTTTTATTTATTAATAAAGCTTAATTAAATTAATTGGTTTTTTGTTTTGCTTTAAATGCATCTAAAATTTGTTGTTGCTTTTGTACTTCCTGCGTTTGTTTGTCCTGGTCAATTTTATTTTGATCAAGCTCCGATTGTACTTTTCTTAATTTTTTATTGAGGTTATCTTGTTCATCAAGTAGTTTGTTCATCTTTTTTTGTGCTTTGTTTTTTACATTATCATCGGAAGTAACTGTATTTGTAATATCCTGTGTTTGTTTAAGAATATCAGTTTTATTTTGCGCCTGATCTGCAATTAAATTTCTTTGTTTTTTTTCAAGGCTTAATTGATCATCTTGCAAACCCGTTAAATTTTTTTGCGCTTTTTTTAATGCCTCTTGTTGTGTGTTCACCTGCACATCTGTATTGTGTGCATCAAGGTAAGGAACGAGGTTATCAAGAAAAGATTTTGCAGCAGCAATTTTATCATTAACAGAACTATCGCCGATGCGTGTAAGTATGTCCTGGTTTGGTTTTGCAGGCAGCAAAGTAATTACGGTTACATCTTTTTCTTTGCGGCTTTTGCGATCTGTTTTAAAATATAAATCATTCGATTCTGAATTATCATCAAATTTTGCGCTCCTGAAAACGTCAAAACCTTTTGTGCTGGAACTTTTATAACCACGTTTGCCCATATAATCTTTAATGCCTTTATCAACCACATCCTGGCTGTAAGGCAATTCAATAATAGCAACGGGTTGCTGCGTTTTTTGATATTCTATCCTACCTTCATACGCAGGTGCATGCACGGTTGTTGGCGCATCCTGTGCAAAGGTGAATGTGGTTAATGCAAATGTTGTTGCCAATAATAAAAAAATCCGTTTCATAGTTAATAAGTTTATTTATGCAAAAATAAGGATGTAAGAATAATCATGTATTTATTTTCGTTGTGCAATGATGTTTTACTTTTGTTTACTAAACCCATTTGATTGAGCAGTATAAAAAAATTAGCAGGGCAAACAATGTGGTATGGAGTAAGTTCCATTTTTGCCCGTTTTCTTAATCTTTTATTAACGCCTTATTTAACGCACCAGTTCCGCGGCACAACGGAATTTGGGCAAATGAGTTTGGTGTATTCCCTCACGCCTTTTTTATATACGCTCACCATGTTCGGTTTTGAAACCGCGTACTTTCGTTACATACAAAAGAAGGAACATGAAAATGATATTTACAATACTATTTTAAGTTCGCTTACAATAAGTACAACTATTATCACAGCAATTACGGTTTTTTTTAATCAGCAGATTGCAACATTTATTGGCATTCCAAAACATCCGGAATACATTACTATAGGCGCTTTTATTATTGCGATTGATACGATATCAACCATTCCTTTTGCAAGATTGCGGCATGAAAACCGGCCAAAAAAATATGCTATCATTCGCGTTGCGGGAATTATTATTAATATCACCGTAACGTTTCTTTTCTTATCTGTTTTTCCGGGTTTGCAAAAAAAACATCCTGACAGTATTTGGTTGTTATTATACAGCGCAGGTTTTGGAGTTGGCTATGTTTTAATTGGAAATTTGACGCAATCAATTTTTCAATTGCTTGTTTTATGGAAAGAATTAATACAGTTCCGCTGGCAGTTAAATGTAAAGTTGTGGAAAGAAATTGTGATCTATTCATTGCCATTAACCATTGCGGGTTTTGGTGGCATTATTAATGAAACGTTTGATCGCATCATGCTGCAAAAATGGAGCCCGCTTCCGGCAGATGCTGCAACAATACAAGTTGGTATTTACAGTGCTTGTTATAAAATTTCTATTTTAATTTCTTTGTTTGTACAAGCATTTCGCATGGGAGCAGAACCGTTTTTTTTCAAACAATCAACACAGGAAGATGCTCCAAAAACCTATGCGCGCGTAATGAAATTTTTTGTGATTATTATTTGTGTAATGTTTTTAATTGCATCATTATATGTTGATATCTGGAAACGGATTATTATCCGCGATCCAAAAATGTGGGAAGGCCTGAAAGTTGTGCCTATCCTGCTTTTCGCCAATATGTTTTTAGGAATTTATTATAATTTATCTATCTGGTACAGGCTTTCGCACAAAACAACGGCAGGCGCTTATATTACATTAATGGGCGCTGCGCTCACACTTATTATTAATTATATTTTTATTCCGCATTTTGGTTATATGGCTTGCGCCTGGGCAACATTTATTTGTTATGGAAGCATGATGGCAACATCTTACAAATGGGGACAAAAAGCATATCGCATTCCTTACGCAACAAAAAAATTAGTTGCTTACATGGTTATCGTTGCGATGCTTTATTTCATCCATCATTTCTTAATCGGCTTGTGGAGCAATACCATTTTTAGTTTAGGATTGGCAACCATTTTTACCGGCGCATTTATTCTTTTTGTTATAAGAATTGAACGAAAAGAATTTCAAAGATTGCCTTATATCGGGAAATGGATTAAGTGATTAATAAGATGTAAACGCAGTGAAAGAATTAATTAAATTTGTAAAAAAGAAATTATGACTTCTGCAAATATTCGCCGGAAACTTCATCAATATATTGATAAAGGAGATGACAAATTAATAAAGCTGATATATGCCTTAGCAAAAGAATATAACGAAGAAGAAGATTTTGAATATGAACTTAGTGAAGATCAAATAAAAATTTTAGAAGAACGAACTGCAAAACGTTTAAACGGCGAAAGCAAAACTTATAGTTGGGAAGAAGCAAAAGCAATTATTACCGGTAAAAAAGAAAAATGATTTATAGTTTAAAATTGCAGGCCGAAGCCATTATTGATTTGCAAGAAGCTTTTGAATGGTATGAAAATAAAAGCTTTGGATTAGGATTTGAATTCATTGAAGAAGTACAAAGCGGTTATGAAAAAATATGCAATCACCCACAACATTATTCTGCTGTTAATAATCGTTACAGAAAATTAAAGATTAATCGATTTCCTTACTTAATAATATTTGAAATTGAAAATGCTGACGTGATTGTTGTTTCAATACTTCATACAAGCAAAAGCAAAAAAATTGAGAAAGATTAATAAATCTTCATTTCAAAAACGGATTATTCTTTTTCTCAAATCCAATAGTTGTCGGTAATCCGTGGCCGGAATAAACAATTACATCATCCGGCAAACTGAATAATTTTTTATTAATACTTTCAATTAAAACATTAATATCTCCGCCGGGCAAATCTGTTCTCCCAATTCCTGATTTAAATAATACATCGCCGCTGATGACGAACTTTTGTGCTTCACAATAAAATGAAATGCTTCCGGGCGAATGGCCGGGCGTAAATAAAACTTCCAGTTCATCTTCACACAATTTTATTTTATCGCCTTCTTTCAAATAAATTATTTCGCCGCGGTAATTTTCGAAAGGCATATTCCAACGCAAACCCGCTTCTGCAGCAAAGTCCAGCACTATTTTTTCTTTTTCGTGAATGTGTAGCGTTAATCCATATTCATCATGAATAAATTTATTTCCAAAAACATGATCGAGATGGCAATGTGTATTCAATAAAATTTCCGGCACTAATTTTTCTTCATTAATAAATTGTTGCAGCTCCCGGCGTTCGTTACCAAAATAACAACCGGGATCTATTATTAAGCAGGCATCCTTATCGTTGTAAAGCACGTATGTATTTTCCTGGATTGGGCTGAACACAAAAGATTTTATAATAAGCATTTAGCAACTATTTTGCGGTTAAAATGAATTTCCCCGATAATAGGGATTGTTATAACTTTAAAAATTCAAAGATTAGGTATGCAAGTTTATCAGAATATGCTGAAGCGAAAAGAATTTTTTTTAGTCATTATAAGTTTGTTGATAATTATTTGCCATAGTTCTGCGCAGGTGAATACTGTTGAGTTCGGTAAAAACCGTTTGCAGTACACCAAAATGAAATGGAAATATTATCAAACCCAAAATTTCAATACTTATTTTTATGATAATGGCCAGCCGCTAGCCAAGTTTGTTGCGCAACTTGCAGAAAAAGAATTGCCGGGCATTGAACAATTTGTTGAATATGGTTTGCAGCGCCGCGCAAACCTTGTTGTATACAACAGTTTTAATGATATGGAGCAATCCAACATCGGCCTCAGTATGGATTGGCAAACAACCGGCGGCATTACAAAATTGGTTAATAACAAAGTAATTTTATATTCAACTGACGATCAAAATAAATTACGCATTCAGGTAAGGCAAGGGCTTGCGCGTATTTTAGTTGAAAATATTTTGTTTGGAGATGACCTTGGCGAATTTGCTGCCAACCAGGCTTTGCTGGATTTGCCACAATGGCTTACCGATGGATACATTGAATATGTTGGAGAAAACTGGAGCACAGATTTGGATGATCAATTAAAGTCTGCAATACTTTCTGGCAGGTATAATAATTTTTACCAGTTTGCTTTTGAGAAGCCAAATTTAGCCGGCCATGCATTTTGGAATTACATTGCAAATAAATATAAGAAAGAAAACGTAACGTATTTTTTATACCTCTCCCGCGTTTACCGCAATACCAATAAAGCTTCTGAACGCATCTGTAAAAAGAAATTTAAAGATGTATTAAAAGACTTTATGGATCAGGAAGGTGAAATGTATAACCAGGATATCCGCGGCCGCCGCAATTTTCCTAAAGGGATTGTTTCAGTTGTTGAAGATGTAAGCCCGACAAAAGATTTTTTTCATTTCTCCCCAAACCCAACACCACGCAGCCAAACTTATGCGGTTGTTGAATTTGTGCGCGGCCAATACCGCGTTGTATTGCATGAAAATTTTGTAAACAGAAAAATATTATGGTCGAGCGGAATACGCACGAATGAGAATGAAATTAATCCGCATTATCCATTAATATCCTGGGACCCGAAAGGCACGCGGCTTGCTGTTACTTATTGGACAAAAGGCAAAGTGCATTTGTTTGTGTATGATATTGTTCGCCATTATAAACCAATAGTTGAAGACCTGCCTTACGAGCAGGTGCAGGATATGAAATACATGCTTGATAATAATACGCTTTTAATAAGCGGCGTCAAAAAAGGGCAGTCAGATATTTTTGTTTATAAAATGGATAAACAAACAGACGAGCAAATTACCAATGATCCATACACAGATTTGGATGCCACGTTTGTTTCTTTTCCTGGTAAAACTGGAATTATTTATTCATCAAACCGTCCGGCTGGTGTTGCTTCAATTTCTGATACCGTTGTGCCAACAAACAGGTACAATATTTTTTTGGTTGACAACTGGAACAAAAGTGAGTTCAAACAAATTTCACAACTCAGCCATTTAAGATATGGCGATGCGCGTTATCCAACGCAATACAACAATTATCATTTTACTTTTATTGCAGATGAAAATGGCATCTCAAACCGCTATGCAGGTTTTTTTACCACACAGCGCGCAGGCCTTGATACGGTTTATAAAATTGGTGACGAGTTGTTGCATAATCCTGATGCAAAAGAATTGGATTCTGCATTAAGGGCCAACAAAAAAACAGAACCGGATTCGATGTATGCTTTTTCTATTACCAAAGATTCTGCTTATGTTTTTCCAATTACAAATTATCAAAGCGGATTAAAAGAAACAAAAATTGCAGGTGATAATGGGCAAGTAAGCGAAGTAAGGCAAGAAGGCGATTTGAAATTTTTATACAAATTAAAAGTTGATGATGCGGCATTAAAGAAAAGAAACATTAATCCGAAACTTACAGAATACCGCAAACAAACAATACTTGCAACGCAGGTGCAGAGTGGGCAAACGCTTAATATCCGGTTAACTTCTGCAGACTCGGCAAAAAAGCAAACCGATTTTTTTGAAAATGAATTTGAGAAAGAGAAAAAAGATACTGCTGCAAATAAAACCACGGCCGTGTTGCCGCAAGCTGCAAAAACACAACCTGATGAAGAGCCATTATTAAAAAAAGCAAAGCTGCTTGATTATAAATTAAAATTTTCTGTTGATAATTTTTCTGCCGGATTTAATAATGATGTGCTCATTAATAAATACCAGCCGTACACAGGTTCTCTGCCAATTAATCTTTCCGGCGCAGATGCGTTTAGTGGTATGTTTAAAGCATCTGTTTTTGATTTGTTTGAAGATTTGCGTTTTACCGGTGCTGTTCGCCTGCCACTTTTTGGTGGAAGTTCAAGCAATCCTGAAAGCGTTTCTGGCAATACCTTTACGCCAAGCACATCTTCATTTTTAGATGGTGGCAGCGAGTATTTTGGACGTGTTGATTATCTTAAAAGATTGTTTGATTATTCATTAATCTACGATCGCGTTGCTGAAATAGGACAGGCTGATATTACAACGCCGGCAAGCCTTGCACAAGGCAGTCCATACTATGCAAAATCAATTACAAATCTTTATCAGGCCGTTATTAAATATCCGTTTGATAAAATACGCAGCCTGCGTTTATCTTTCGGAATAAGAACGAGCAAATGGGTTTTGCAACCAACGGGCACTTCGTTTTTCTCTGATTCAATCGCATTAACAGCGAAGGATGCAAATAAAGAAACATACGCAATGCTGCATCTTGAGTACGTTTTTGATAATACAATTTTAAAAGCAACCAACATTTGGAATGGTTTGCGTTATAAAATTTATATGGATTTTGATCCGCAAATGAATGCGCCTGTAAGCGGTGAAGGGCGCATGATGTTCAACTTTGGTTTTGATGCGCGCAACTACTATCCGATTTTTAGAAATTTAATTTGGGCTGTTCGCGCTGCCGGTGATTTTTCTTGGGGCAACCAGAAAATTTTATATTACCTCGGCGGAACAGATGGCTGGCTTTTTCCAAAAGCAAATCAATTGCCGCAGCCTGCTCAGGATTCTTATTATGCATTTCAATCGCTTGCTGTCAACCTTCGTGGTTTTGAGCAAAATGTTGCCAATGGAAACAATGATGTTATCATTAACAGTGAAATCCGTTTACCTGTTTTTACAACGCTTTTTAATAAGCCTATTAATAATGCTTTCCTACGCAATTTTCAACTGATACAATTTTTTGATTTGGGCACTGCGTGGAATGGCGCTTATAATAAAATCGGCAGGCCGACAGAAGTATTTACAGGACAAAATGTGAATGTGTTGCTGAGAGCCGGCGGCATCGGGCCTTTTGCGGGCAGCTATGGTTTTGGTGCGCGCAGTACGTTGCTTGGTTATTTTTTGCGTTTGGATGCAGGCTGGCAAATGAATACTTTTTTTGGTGGCAGCCCACTGTTGCAATTTTCTATGGGTGTAGATTTTTAAAAGAAGAAACCATTAATATAATAAAAAAGCCGTTGAATAATTTCAGTGGCTTTTTTATTATAAATTAGTCAGATTAATGTTATCCCAAATAATCTGGTGGAAATAATTGTTGACCGTATTTTTCTGCAATTGTTTTTAGTTTTTGTAAATCTTCCGGTTTTAAATCTGGTGGCGGCAAAAATTTTCCAGCTTCAACTGGCTTGCCAATTTCTTCAAAAAATTTATCCAATCCTGCCGGAACAACCGTGCACAATAAATGCGCAACGCTATTGCTTGTATTTTTAAAACAATGCACAGCGCCGCCCAAAGGGATATTAATAAATGCACCTTTGGTAGCAGTATGTTTTGCACTTTCCATTTTAAATTCAACTTCACCATCAACTACGTAAAACATTCCTGGATGTCTTTATGCGCATGCGGGCCAGGGCCGCCACCGGGTGGAACCAGCATATCAATAACCGCATAATGATGATCTGTTTCTTCACCGGAAATTAAAATACGATAGGTATCTCCAACTACGGAAATATTTTGCCCTGTATCTTTATCTACCACCGAAATTTCTTTATTTGCCATTGTAGAAAATTTTTTTTGTTAGATATTATTGCATCAGGATACGATGAATATACAATTGTTTATAAAAATTGGATAAAGAATTATTAATACAAAAATTGGGCTTTGTATTAATGAAAATAAATTCATTAATACAAAGCCCAACTGATAAACTGCTTTACAAAATAAAATTAATGCATCATTTTTTTACAATTCAATATCAAGTTCATGTGTTGATATTGCGTACAGAAAATTTTGAAGTTGATGAAGATATTTTATACTTACCAGCGAAGGCGCCGGGCTTCTGAATTTCAAGCCATCATTATTAAATTCAAAATCGATGTGGCTGCAGCCGATGCTTAAAATCCATTCTTCGCGCAAAAAATTTCTGAAGCCGCATTTTTTTAAAATTTCCGGCGTTATTGATATCGGTTCAATTTCATTGTAATCAACTTCTTTAATTACTTCATTCATTTCTGTAAAATACTCATGCAGGTAAGGCCCTTGCGCAACAACAAGTTCTCTGTTTACTTCAATCTGGCTGTAATATACCAGCGTGTTGCAAAGTATTTGCTGCACTGTAATAACATCACCGTTTCTGTTGAGTACTTTGTTTCCGTAGCGGAGTTCTTTTGTGTGAATCATAACATCTGTTTTTTGAGGTGAATAACACGAATTCAATCATGGTTATTCATGGAAACAGACTTTAAAGTACGAGCTATTGGCATGTAAGATAATATCGCATTATTAGAAATGCAATACCCAATCAATTATTTTTTTAAAAGAAAATTTTATGAAGTTGATTATCAAAACACAAGCTGCAAACTTTGTTGAAGATGGCTGAAGTATTTATTAATAATTTTCCTTGTTATTAATAAACCGCCGAATAAAGGACAGAAAGTAAAAGTGTGCGACGCCAATGAAGCTTAATAGAAATCCGAATGCTTAGTACAAAATTAGTTGACAGATGGCAGATGACAATTCGCAGATAATTGAAAGATTTATTTTTTATTTTTTACTTTTAGTTTTTTCCAGGCATTAATAATTTTCACATCATCTCATTTTCACATTTCCACATTAAAAGAATTAATACCTGCATTTTCTTTTAATGGTTTTATCAAACTCGTTCATCAATTTTTTGCTGCGCGAATCTATGTAATGAATGTTTGCTTTATCAAAAAACCAATCGTGGTTTGCTTCGCATTCTGAAAGATAACCGTTTTCGGAAAAATCATTTTTTTGCCAACTGTAAGAGTTATCAGGATTTATTTTTAACGCAGAAAAAAATCCTCCCATTTCATTTTCTGTATGAAAAATTTTTATATAATCTTTCATAGCTTTTTCTGCAGAATCGCCCAAACGCTTGCTGGTGCTGTTTTTGGAAGCAGTATATAAATGCAGCGAATCCATTTGCGCTGATACATTTGATACCCAGTCTTTATTTCTTATCGTGTGTGTTACGTTTTTTATTAAGATAGAAATGGTTGGTTCCGGGCAATAACCTGCAGCGATAATAATATTATTATTAAGTATTTTAAAATAAGCCGGGTATTTTGATTTGATAAATAAACCGAAACGGTAAAGGCATTCTTCCGGCGTATTATAAGCAGGGTTTGAATTGCTGAAATCTGAAATAATTTTTTTTACGGTAATATTTCCGTCGGTAAAATTGCCAACGATAGCAAGCGCAAATTTTTTTAACGGAAAAATTTTTGGCTGGCCATCCTGGTAAGCAAGCACCTGGCCAGTATCCGACAAACGATAGGCAAGCCTGGAATCTGCAACGATTACAATACCGTCTTTTGCTTTTACGGCCATCATTATTGCGCCGCGCGTTTTATAAAAAACATTAATACTATCTTTTGACTGCGCGTGTAAAAGTGCAGGCAGCAAAAAAATAAAAAACAGTAATATTTTAAACTTCATGCTTAAAGATTAAAAATGCAAGTGTTCGTTTATTAATAAAATTTTTTAAAGGGATCTGATCTTGAAGGATTGGAGTTTGATGCGTTTTTATTAAAAACAAAAATTGATACAGAAAGTTTTTTACAAAGAAAACACATCAATAAAAAAAGCCATCCCGCAAAATACAGGATGGCTGATTATTAAAAAATTTTTTATTCTTTTTCTTGATTGTTTGCCAGAAAAAAACTCCAGGAATTATTAATGTACTGAAATTTTATTTTGGCAAAAAACTTTCAAAATTTTATGCCGTTATTCTTTAATACCTGTTGTTGACGCAGGTTTGTCAAATTTCCATTCGCTGGTGTTTAATGTTTTTTTCTGCGGATAAACTTCGTCTGCAGTATTTCCATCGTACAGTTTTCCGTTTTTCATAACAAAACTGATGGTGTTTGTATTGCGAATATTTTCCAGCGGGTTTTTATCCATAAAAACCAAATCAGCCAGTTTGCCGGTTTCAATGCTTCCCAAATCTTTATCAAGGCCCAAACCTTCTGCGCCAAGAATAGTTCCGCATTTCAGCACATCAATATTGCGCATGCCGCCGCTTCCCATCGCCCAAAGTTCCCAATGATAGCCCAAACCCTGAAACTCGCCGTGGCTGCCGATTCCAACCATTCCGCCAGCTTCTACAAGCGCTTTCATATTCTTCGCATGTTTTGGGAAAACCTGTTCTTCCGGCATTGCCCAAGTTCCTTCGCGGCGTGTTTTTGAAGCGAGTTCTTCATAAGCCATAAAGTGCTGCACTTTTACATCGTGGTAAGGATTTTCAGTTTCCCAGAAATAATTTTCTGCAAACGGGCCGCCGTAAGAAACGATTAATGTCGGCGTTACAATCATATGCGCTTTCGAAATAGCGGTGAACACATCATTGTATAAAGGATAAATTGGCAACGCATGTTCGTGGCCGGGATAACCATCGAGCATGTTTGACATATCAAATTTAAAATCCAGTCCGCCTTCAGTTGTTGGCATTAATGTTTGGTGGCGCGCGGCTTCAATAATCCATTCGCGCTGTTTGCGGTTTCCTGTCAAATACATTTTAATGTACTTGGTATGAAAGTATTTACTGTATTGCATTAATACACTTTCTGCCTGCGCAGAATCTTTAATATTATAAAACCAATATCCAACGCCAGGACCTGTAGAATAAATGCGCGGGCCAACCATTGTTCCGGCATCAACCATATCGCCATAGGTTAATACATCTGTTGTGGCAGTTTGCGGATCACGTGTTGTTGTTACGCCGTAAGCCAGGTTCATTGCATAAATCCAGATTTGATTTTTGTGAATACCCCAGTTTGGCCACATGTGCGAATGCGGATCAACAAAACCCGGCGTGATTGTTTTGCCTGCCATATCCATTATTGTTGCACCTGCAGGCGCTGTTATTGATCCGGATTTTCCAACAGCTTTTATGCGGTTATTTTCAACCAATAAATCACCGCTTTCAATTACTTCATCGCTTTTCATGGTAATGATGCGCGCGTTTTTAAATAAAATAATTCCCTGCGGCAAATCTTTTTTAAAGAAAACTTTTACATCATATTCCGTTGCTTTAAATTTCGGTTCTTCTTTTTTCGGATCTTTTTTAGCAGTTGTATCTTTTGCTTTTAATAAATCCTGCACACGCTTAATTGAATCCGCAGCTTTCTTTAATGTTGAATCGCCATTTAATTTTGCTACAGAATCTGCGGTTCTTTTTTCTGTTACTTTTTTTGCTTCGGCAACGCTGTCATCAAACGCCTGTGCTTTGTTTACATCAAAAGTAAAATGTGCGCTTCCCAAACTCCAATGCACAGTGTTTCCATCCGATTGCCATGATGGAAACTCGCCACCAATCTCAGTTAGCTTGCGTGCAGGAAATTCTGCATTATCAGCATCAGCAACTGAAATATTATAAAGCTTACCGGTTTTTGGAACGGTAACTACATAAATATTATTATTAATCTGCGTTAATGCTTTATCGCCATTTGGCGACATAATAATAAATGATGCAGCAGAAGGTTTTACCATTTCACGTTCTTTGTAATCATCATCTTCATTTTCTAGTACGGCATTTATTTTTGATGGATCAGGCTTGCCATATTTTGTTGGAATTGATCCATAAGTTGTAATACCGGTTACATGCACAATTTTCTTTTCATCTGTTCCATCCCATTTTATGGAAAGTAAATTGCCATCGCCATCGTTTAAAAAAATCCTGTCGTCCATTCCTTTTACAAAATGCGGATTATACCTTCCCAATGTTTTATCAACTACATTAATAGCTCCACCTGTTGATGAAAGCCAGCATAAATTATCTTCGCTTCCATCGTAGCCAGGGCCAAAAGCTTCTTTAAAAACGCGTGTGCTGCTGCGTATAAATGCAATGCGATCGCCTTTAATATTGTAAGTTAGGTTTTGATACAAACCTGTTTCACTGGTTAATTTTTGTATTGAACTTTTTGCACCAAGTGTTGCTTTATAAATATTTCCACCATCGGCATTCCAAGTACAAAATGCAATGGAACTTCCATCGGGAGACCATGCAGGTTGTGCTTCTGTGAAATCATTTGTAGTAACGCGTTTTGGGTTTCCATTTGGATAATCCATTACATACAAACGGTTCAAAACAGTGAATGCTAATTTTTTTCCATCGGGTGATGGAACTGCATCACGGATTTGTGTTGATTGCTGATAAGCTGTATCCGAAACACGGTATTTGAATTCTAATTTTGGCCCAAGTTCCAATTCCACATTTGCAGTAAAAGGAATTTCATTAATAGCACTTCCATCAATCGGCACTTTAAAAAATTTACCGCCGTAAGAAACGATTAATGATTTGCTATCTGGCGTAAAAGCCATTGCTGGCAACACTCCCAGCGGAGCGATAGATTCCTGTTCATCGCGCTGCACAGGATATGCGAGCCATTTTTCATCACCTGTTTTTTCCTGGATTGTTTTTGATAAACCATCTTGTTTTAATTGATTGCAATAATCTGCAGTTCTTCTGTCCTGCCAAACGATTGCGTGGTATATTGGCTTGCTTGTTTTTTTATCCCAAACAATTGTTGTTT
>JABDAZ010000057.1:0-1591 GCA_013288945.1 Bacteroidota bacterium
GAATATTCTTACATACGATGCAAGTATCTGGAATGATGCTTACAGTGCCGCTAGTACTGCTTATGAAATTCAAAACCTGACAAAAACCAACACTGATCTCAGCAATTTAAGTGGTATAGCGTTAATTGTTCAATTAATGAATGAAGAGCTTGTTACAGATGTTTATGGAGATTGTCCTTATTCACAAGCATTGCAGGCTAAAACAGGAATTTCACTTCCGGTATATGACAAACAACAAGATATTTATGCGTCTATGTTGAGCCGGTTGGATTCTGTTATACCTACACTTGATGCGAGTAAAACCAAACCAACAAATGACATTATCTATAAAGGCGACATAACCCAATGGAAAAAATTTGGGTATTCACTTATGCTGCGCATGGCTATGCGTTTAACAAAAGTTGATATTGCAACCGCCCAAAATTATACAGAGAAAGCTGTTGCTGGTGGTACATTTGTAAGTTCTGCTGATAACGCCTATGTTACTTTTGACAATGCAGATGGCTTTTCAAATGGCAACTCAAGTGCTTTACAAGTAACGGAAGATTACAATGAAGTAAAATGGGGTCAATATCTAATTAATTATCTGAAAACTAATAATGATCCAAGACTTCCGGTAATTGCAGAAGTTCCGCAACCCGGACTTGCAAATGCTGCAGATGAAAGCTTGCCAGGAGATCCGACACCGGCAAATCAATTCGGTATGCCAAATGGTTATGATCAAAATGGTGGTAGTACGGATATTAGCAAAGCTCCTGGTTATCCGGGCCCAAGTGGTAGTGGCACAGATATTAATCCAACAGGAAAATATTCACGCCCAACTTCTGCGGTATACCTTGCATTAAATACTCCTGGATTTATACTTACTTATGCTGAAACTGAATTGTTATTGGCAGAAGCTGCAGTATATGGATGGAATGTTGGCAGCAGCTCAGCATCTGTCCATTATGCTAATGGAGTAACTGGTGCGTTATTGAGTTATGGCACTTTTAATGGGACTGCTCCAATTACTACTGCTGCTGCAACTGCATACGCTGTTGCTAATCCGCTGGACATTTCATCAGCAACGAATTCGTTACAGCAGATTAATACACAATTTTGGGCTACAACCGGAACTCTTTTCAATTTTATAGAAGCTTGGAATAACTGGAGGAGATCTGGATATCCAGTTTTAGTTCCTGTTAATTATACAGGTAATTTTACAAACGGAACAATTCCTAGAAGAGAAATTTATCCTTCAGGCGAAGCAACTACAAATGGTGCAAATTATAAAGCAGCTGTTAGTTTACTTTCCGGTGGAGATCAATGGACTTCACGTGTTTGGTGGGATAAATAATAATCATAAAAATAGTAACCGAGTTAAAATAAACAAGCTGCCATATATCATATGGCAGCTTGTTTATTTTAACTCGGTTTAATAGAATTCATTTAATAACTTAGTGTATTAATTTTTGCATTTGAGATTAAGTAAAACTGCATGAAATCCTCTTTTTTTTTGCCATTATTTTTTCTACTCTTTAATTCTTTTGCTGGGTTATCACAGCAAACTTTATTTCAACTACTGTCTTCAAAAGAAACTGGCGTTAATTTT
>JABDAZ010000057.1:1601-9054 GCA_013288945.1 Bacteroidota bacterium
CAATGTACTTGCTTACGAATATTTTTATAATGGAGGAGGAGTTGCAGTTGGCGATATTAATAATGATGGGTTAGAAGATATTTTTTTTACTTCAAACATGGGTGAAAATAAATTATACCTGAACCTGGGCAATATGAAATTTAAAGATATTACCAGAGAAGCGTGCCCAGGTTTGGAAGGAAGAAAAGGTGGCTGGAAAACAGGTGTTACAATGGCCGATGTAAATGGAGATGGCTTAATGGATATATATATATGCTACTCCGGGAAAGTTGACAAAGATGTACGGCGCAATCAATTATTCATTAACCAGGGTAATTTAAAATTTGTTGAAAAAGCTAAAGAGTACGGGTTGGATGATCCGGGATATAGCACTCAAGCTGTGTTTTTTGACTATGATAATGATGGCGATCTGGATATGTTTTTAATAAATCATAATGTCAAAAAAATTGACAATATGGAATTTGCAAAACTCCGCAATGATGTAGACGAATTTGCCGGAGATAAATTATTTGAAAATCAAAACGGTCATTTTGTTGACGTTTCAAAAAAAGCAGGCATTCATCAAAACCCATTAACTTTCGGTTTAGGCGTTGCCATTGCTGATATTAACCAAGATGGATGGCAGGATATTTATGTAACTAATGATTACAATGAACCTGATTATGTTTATATCAATAATCATGATGGCACTTTTACTGAAAAATCTAAAGATTATTTTCGCCACATGTCGCATTTTTCAATGGGAGTGGACATTGCAGATTTTAATAATGATTGTCTTCCTGATATTGTGACGCTTGATATGTTGCCAGAAGATAACAAGCGGCAAAAACTGCTTCAGCTTCAGGAAAATTATGAATCCTTTCAATTAATGATTGACCAGGATTTGGGCAAGCAGTATATGCATAATATGCTCCAGTTAAATAATGGCGACGAAACATTTAGCGAAATATCTCAATTGGCAGGTATGTCTAATACCGATTGGAGTTGGTGCCCGCTTTTAGCTGATTTTGACAACGATGGTTATAAAGATTTATTTATTACCAACGGCTACTTTCGCGATTATACCAATAAAGATTTTTTGCGTTACTGGGGTGATTATAAAATAAAAAAAGCAATGGATCGCGAGCCAGTGCAATTGCTTGATCTTATAAAAGCAATGCCGGTTACGCAATATCCGAATTATATTTTCAGGAATAATCACGACCTCACTTTTTCTAATAAGCAAAAAGAGTGGGGGTTTGATCAGCCAAAAATTTCCAGCGGCGCAGTTTATGTTGATTTGGATAATGACGGAGATCTTGATCTGGTTGTAAATAATATTAATGAGAACGCTTTTATCTATAAAAATCAAAGCCGCGAAAAAGATAATACGTCTTACTTAGCAATTAAATTAAAAGCGAAAGGTCTTAATACAAATGCAATTGGCGCTAAAGTATATGTATATGCAAGTGGATTGGTGCAATACCAGGAAGTTAATCCTAACCGTGGTTATTTGTCATGTGTTTCAACTGTATTGCATTTTGGTTTGGGCAATTTGAAAAAAGCAGATTCGGTGAAAATAATATGGCCCGACCAAAGCCGCGAGTTACTTACTGACATATCTGTAAATCAAAAATTAGTTATTGCCGAAAAAAATAACGGCGAGCGAGAAATAAAAAAAACAATAACAGACAAACCGATCTTTATTAAAACACCTTCTATAATAAATTATAAACACGAAGAGTTTACTGAAAATGATTTTAAGCGACAACCTTTAATGCTGTTCATGTATTCTAAAACAAGCCCGGTTATCGCAAAAGCAGATGTTAACAAAGATGGATTAGAAGACTTGTTTATAAGTGGTGATAAAAATAAGCCGGGAAAAATCTATGTTCAACAGTCCAATGGAAAATTTGCTCCAGCCGCTGTTGATATTGGCGATGAAAATACTTCCGCTATTTCAGCAGCTTCTTTTTTTGATGCAAACGGCGATGGGTTCCCTGATTTATATATTGCAAAAGGCGGCTACTCAATTTGGGAACCTAACACTGCAGGATTGCAGGATGAATTATATATTAATGATGGTAAAGAAAACTTCAGTTTGGCGCCACAAAACTCACTTCCGAATATGAGTGCAAGCAGTAAATCCTGCGTTCGCCCATGTGATTATGACAATGATGGTGATATCGATTTATTTGTAGGCGGCCGGATTATTCCTGGCAAATACCCTTCTTCACCAAAAAGTTTTTTATTAAATAATGATGGCAAAGGGCATTTCACAGTTATCTCAACACCTTTCGACAGTATTGGAATGGTAACTGATGCGCAATGGGCAGATATTAATGGCGACGGTAGAAAAGATTTAATTATTTGCGGCGAATTTGTGCCCGTGAAGATTTTTATTAATACTATTAATGGCTTTGTTGATGAAACAAATAAATATTTTGATAAACCGGAAAATGGTTTTTGGTTCTCTCTGGCTGTTGCAGATGTTGATGGGGATGGTAAAGACGATATCATAGCAGGCAATCTCGGCTTGAATTCGCAAATTCATATTTCTGAAAAAGAGCCCGCGGAATTATATTATGCCGATTTTGATAACAACGGTTCTTTAGATCCATTTTTTAGTTTTTATATTCAGGGCAAAAGTTATCCATATGTAAGCAGGGATGAATTGAATGATCAGATTTATCCAATGCGCAAAAAATTTCATAGTTATAAAGATTATGCAGATGCAACGATTAATGAAATTTTTAGCAAAGAGCAACTTGCAGGTGCTCAAAAATTAACAGCCACTGAAGATCAAACAATGTGTTTTTTAAACAGAAATGGAAAGTTTGTAAAATCTGTTTTGCCAATACAGGCGCAGTTTTCAACAGTTAGTAAAATCATCGCTAAAGATTTCAATCATGATGGCAAAATGGATTTATTATTACTAGGAAACCATAGCGATAATAGGCTTAAGTTAGGCAGTATTGACGCCAATTATGGTTGCCTTCTAAACGGAGATGGCAAAGGAAATTTTTTTTATATAAATCAGCCTCTTTCCGGCCTTAGCGTAACGGGAGATACAAAATCAGCAGAAGAGATTACGATTGCAGGAGAAAAATATATTGTTATAGGAATATCAAATGTTGGATTAGTTTTTTATAAGGAAATCTCGAAATGAAAAAAAATATTATAATACTATTGCTGCTATATTTTCAAACGGTAAATGCACAAAATAAAACTTCGCCATTTGAAACAGATATACAAGCTGCTGTTTTTTCCATATCAAAAGTAATGATGCATGATGTTGTTAACCCGCCGGCTGCCGCAAGATATTATGCGTATTGTTTGCTTGGTTCATATGAAATAGTTTCACAAAATGACACATCTTTAATTCCTGTTTCAAAATTTATTAAAGAGTATAAGCCAGATTTTATAGAAGCCAAAAAGAGTGATTATAATTATAAAGTTGCTGCATTATACTGCATTCTCGAAACGGGAAAACTTATGTTGCCATCCGGGTATATGCTTCAAGAAGATGAAGATGAATTTATCAAGCAGCTTAAATTGAGTAAGTTTTCTGAAAAAATAATTCAAAAATCTTTAATAATAGCAGCTGAAGTTGCAGCAAGTATTGTTGATTATTCTAAAGGGGATAATTACGGTAAACTAAGTGCGAAATTAAGATACACACCATTGAAGGGTGATCAATATTGGTACCCGACGCCACCTGCATATATTGAAGCGATTGAACCCAACTGGCGTATTATCCGCCCTATGTTTATTGAATCGTCAGGCCAATTTAATCCTTCGCCATTAACGCCTTTTAGTAAAGACACAACAAGCGCTTTTTATAAACTTGCAAAAGAAGTTTATGACATATCCAAAAATCAACCACAGGAAAATATTAATATAGCAAACTTCTGGGATTGCAACCCTTTTACTGTTTCAACTTCCGGGCATATGACGATAGGCTTTAAAAAAATTACACCTGGCGGCCACTGGATGAATATTGCTGGTATTGTGTCTAAAAAAGCAAAATTGACTTTTAATAATGCTATTGTAGTACACACTTTAATTTCACTTACATTAATGGATGGTTTTATAACAAGTTGGAATGAAAAATATAAGAGCAACAGGCTAAGGCCAGAAACATATATTAATCGTTATATGGATACTAAATGGGTGCCTGTGTTGCAAACGCCACCGTTTCCGGAATATACAAGTGCGCATAGTGTTATTTCCACAGCTTCTGCTGCTGTACTCACTTATTTGCTTGGAGATAATTTTTCTTTTACAGATAACTCCGAAGTGATTTACGATATTCCCCCGCGCGATTTCCATTCATTTAATGAAGCAGCGGCAGAGGCTGCTGTATCACGTTTATACGGCGGCATACATTACCGCGATGGTGTTGAAAACGGTCAAAAAGAAGGAAAGATACTTGGCGAATTTATTATTGAAAAAATCAGGTCAGCAGGAGTAAAGGCATTTAATAAATAATGGGACTAGGTTTAAGTAGAGCACATCTTTTTAGAGAACGGTATATCAGATTGTAATCTTAAAAACAACAGCATGTTGCCCAATTACTTTGTTCTGCAATTTTGCAGGAACATTAATGATTAATTTATTTCCATCTTGCTTCCATTTTATTTTTTCTTTATAACCAAGCAAACTGATTGTTGCTTTTTTATTAATAGAAAAATTATCAATAACAATTTGCTGTTGCAATAGCACATCATCTTTTTCACTTAAATAAAATGCATAAATATTTTTGCCATCTTTTGATTGCGTAAAGAAAATATTGTTGGAAGAATAAGGTGCAATGGTTCTGCTGTAATAAATTCCTTCGCCATTAATGTGCATCCATTTTCCAATTTCCTGCAAGCGGCTGTATGCGGTTGTATCCCAATCTCCGTCTGGTCCGGGACCGATGTTCAATAAAAAATTTCCACCGCGCGAAACTATTTTTATTAATAAATGAATTAATTCTTGCGCAGATTTATAATGATCATTTGGAACAAAACTCCACGAGTTTCCCATGGTCATGCAGGTTTCCCATGGATAATTTAATGGCTTCTCAGGAACTTGTTGTTCCGGTGTTTGATAGTTTTCAAATTCGCCGCCAACACTTCGGTCAACAACCAATAATCCGGGTTGTAAATTCCGCGCCATGCCGGCAATTTTTTTCATGTCAATATCCTGGTTAAATTTTATTCCTTTCTGCCATTCAACACTTGTATCAACTGAAGATAATGGCCTTACCCAACCACCATCCAGCCACAGCAGATCCATTTTTCCATAACCGCTCATTAATTCTTTTATCTGGTTAAAAGTATATTGTTTAAACGCATCCCATTTTTCGGGATATTTTTTTGGATCATAATTTACATTTCTGTCTTTCGGCGGAAAGTAAGGCCACCAGTAGTTTTCAGAGTGCCAGTCTGGTTTTGAAAAATAAGCACCGACTAAAAAATTATTTTTCCTGAACACATCAAAAATTTCTTTGGCAACATTGCTTTTTGCATTTGTGGAGAAAGGTGTTTTTGAAGAAGTGATTTTATAATCTGTTTCTTTTGTATCAAACATGCAAAACCCATCATGATGTTTTGTGGTGAAAACAACATATTCCATGCCTGCATCTTTTGCTGCCTTCGCCCATTTTTCAGGATGAAAATTTGTTGGATTAAAAGTAGTTTGTAAATTTTCGTAAGCCTTTACATAATCATTATATTTTGCTGAATATTGCCCTTTGCGTTGTGTCCATCCTTCATCTTCCGGGCAAATGCTCCAGCTTTCAACAACGCCCCACTGACTATAAGTTCCCCAATGCATAAACAGCCCAAACTTCAGGTCCCGCCAGTGTTCCAGCTTTTGCTGAACCAACGTATCTGTTGGTGCAACATAATTATTTTGTGCAGTAGAAAACAAAAAACTAATTAATAATAAAGATGAAAATAAATATCGCATGAGAAAATTTTGATCCAATAAAAATTAAAAAGAATTTGCAAAATAAGTTACCGGCCACAATGCATAACGTTTGTATTGTATTAATAAACGTTTTTGAAAATCAGGATAATTTCGTTGTTCTTTTGTGCTCCATAATACTTCGCTTAATGCAGCAATACGTGGAAAAATCATGTACTCAACTTTTGCAGGGTTGCTCATATATTCTGTCCATACATTTGCCTGCGCGCCTAAAACATGTTTTCCCTGATCGGCTGTAAGCACCGCCGGCACTGGTTCGTAGCCATACACTACATCAAGCGGAAGATAACCACCAATCGTTAATGAATCTTCTTTTTTTGTTTGTGAATGATCGAAGTACACATATTTTCCCGGCGTCATTATCACATCATGATTTTGTTTTGCTGCATCAATGCCGCCTTCTTCTCCGCGCCAGCTCATTACTGTTGCATTTGGTGCAAGCCCGCCTTCTAAAATTTCATCCCAGCCAATAATGTTGCGGCCTTTGCTGTTGAGGTATTTTTCAATGTGTTGAATAAAATAACTTTGCAAAGCATGTTCATCTTTTATTCCTTTTTCTTTCATTAACTGCTGACAAAATTCTGATCGTTTCCAATTGTCTTTCGGGCACTCATCACCGCCGATGTGAATATATTTTGATGGAAATAATTGCATCACTTCATCCAACACATCTTCTAAAAATTTGAAGGTATAATCGCTCGGGCAAAACACATCTTCATAAACTCCCCAACTTTGCTGCACTTGTTTTCCTGTTGAATCTCCGCTCCAAATTACGTTCTTATGAATTTTTGTTGCTTCGTCTGGAAAGCAGCTCAGTTGCGGATATGCGGCGATTGCAGCAGAACTGTGTCCGGGCATTTCTATTTCAGGAATAACAGTTATAAATCTTGCGTCAGCATATTTTACAATGTCTTTAATTTCTTCCTGTGTATAAAATCCGCAATGTTTTTCGTTGTCATTTCCAGTGCCCGGATGGTGGCCGATTATTGTTCCATTTCTGCAACTTCCGGTTTCTGTCAATCGCGGATATTTTTTTATTTCAATTCTCCAACCCTGGTCTTCTGTTAAGTGCCAATGAAAAGTATTCATCTTGCTCATCGCAATAAAATCAATATATTTTTTTACAAAATCAACAGGAAAAAAATGTCGCCCGCAATCGAGCATCATTCCGCGATATTTAAAACGCGGATAATCTTCAATTGCCACCGACGGGATTTTTAATGCATCCGATTTTTCGAGCGGCAACAATTGTATTAATGTTTGTATTCCGTAAAAAGTTCCCTGGTGTGTGTCGCCGTTTATTATTATTGATGTTGGAGAAACTATTAATGAATATTTTCCATCCTGCGTTGCAGGCTGCGCGCGTTTGGTAAAAAGTTTTATAAAATTTGATGCTGGCTGTTTTGCAATCTTTAATTTGAAGCCATAAAAATTTTGCAAATAATCATTTAAAAAATCGGCCGATTTATTTTCTTCATCATTATTAATAACAAAAACG
>JABDAZ010000057.1:9064-17074 GCA_013288945.1 Bacteroidota bacterium
TTTGCATTAATATTAAAATTTCCATTTTTCCATTCTGTTTTTACAGGTTTTGGAATTAGTGAAATTTCCTGCGCATTTGTTTCCATAATAAAAAATAAAAAAGCAAAAAGAAGAATTGGTTTCATTGAATTTTTTTTAAAGAGATTAGAAAGAAAAAATTTATTAATGATTTTTTTTGCGGAACTAATGAACCAGGAAAAGGTTTCGAACTGTTTATTAATAAAATAAAAAACGTGAAATGGAAAATTAAAAAAAAATATGATGCTATCTTTCAATTGTGCGTTTGCCGAAATAATAAATATATTAATTAAAGAATTGCATTAATGAGCAAAAGATTAAAAAGCAGCTATTAATAAAAAATAAAAATTTCAGTATATCTAACAACGAGCAAATAAAATCTGCACAATTAGAAAATTTATAAAAATGATGCGCGTTATTGTAATTGATTAAATTAATGATACTGATTTTGCAGCGCGTTCGGGTATCAAATCAAATCCTTACTTTTGGGACTTGTTTAAATTAAGCTTTGAATATTTTGCAATGATTATTGCTGCCAGTTAAAACTTATTTAAACAATAAACGAAGAACTTAAATTATTAATGGAAAAGAAAGTTACCAAAATCGGCGTTCTTACATCTGGCGGAGATGCGCCTGGAATGAATGCCGCAATAAGAGCAGTTGTACGTACCGGAATTTATCATGGATTAGAAGTTTTTGGGATTATGCGCGGTTACAGCGGCATGATTGAAAACGATATTATTCCCATGCACTCGCGCAGCGTGGCAAATATTATTCAGCGCGGCGGAACAATTTTAAAAACTGCCCGCTGCAAAGAATTTTTTGAATATGAAGGAAGAAAAAAAGCGCACGCAAATTTAAAAAAATTAGGCATTAATGGATTGGTGATTATTGGCGGCGATGGTTCATTTCGCGGCGCGCATAAATTCAGCAACGAATTTGATATTCCCTGCATTGGTTTGCCGGGAACAATTGATAAAGATATTGCAGGCACAGATTTTACAATTGGTTTTGATACTGCTGTTAATACAGCGGTTGAAGCGATTGATAAAATTCGTGATACTGCAGATGCGCATGACCGTTTATTTATTATTGAAGTGATGGGCCGCGATGCAGGCTACATCGCGCTTCACAGCGGCATTGCAACAGGCGCAGAAAATATTTTAATCCCGGAAAGAAAAACGGACGTAGAAGAATTAGTTGGTTCATTATTAGAAAAAGAAAGAAGAAAAAAATTAGTGAACCTTGTGGTAGTTGCAGAAGGCGACGGTTTTGGCGGCGCAGATGAAGTGGCAAAAATTATTAAAGATCGTTTGCCTGCGGCAGATGTGCGTGTTTGTGTGCTTGGCCATATTCAGCGCGGCGGTTCGCCAAGTTGTATGGACAGGTTAATCGCAAGCAGAATGGGTTACGCAGCAGTAGAATGTTTGATTGCGGGAACCGATAATGTAATGGTTGGAATTATGAACAACCGCATGCATTATACGCCACTCGAAAAAGCAGTAAAAGCAAAACAAAAAATCAGCGACGACTGGTTGAGGATTGTAAAAATATTAGCGTCATAAAAATTATTAACGGCAGGAAAAGTGTTCCTGCTTTTTATTTTAATTTATTAATCAAACCAAACTGTTCATGTCAAAAAATTTAGCGAAATACCTGCACGAATCAATGGATAAACAAGCAGGTTTGGAACATACTTTTCACCGTACAAAAATTGTTGCAACTGTAGGCCCGGCCTGTGATACGTATGAAAAATTGCTTGACCTTGTGAAAGCAGGCGTTAATGTTTTCCGGTTAAATTTTTCTCACGGCGCACATGAAGATAAAGCGCGCATTATAGAAAGCATCCGCAAAATAAATTCTACTGAACCATATAATATCGCGATACTTGGCGATTTGCAAGGCCCGAAATTGCGCGTTGGCGAAATTGAAGGAGGTTCTATAGATGTAGTTGCCGGAGAAATTCTCACTTTCACAAATGTAAAATTGGTTGGCAATAAAGAAAGAATTTATGTTTCTTATCCCAACTTACATTCTGATGTTATCATCGGCAATACGATTATGATTGATGATGGCAAACTGGAAGTAAAAGTAGTTGGCATCGAAAAAAATAATGATGTAAAAGTGCAGGTTACTTTGGGCGGCGCGCTTTCGTCAAAAAAAGGTATTAATCTTCCTGATACAAAAATTTCTTTGCCTGCATTAACAGAAAAAGATTTGATTGATCTTGATTTTATTATTGAACAAAAATTAGATTGGGTCGCACTTTCTTTTGTAAGGCAAGTTGATGATATCATCATTCTTAAAAAGAAATTAAAAGAAAAAAACAGCAAGACAAAAATTATCGCCAAGATAGAAAAACCGGAAGCGCTTATTAATATCCGCGATATTATTATTGAATCAGATGGTATAATGGTTGCCCGTGGAGACTTGGGTGTTGAGTTGCCAATTGAACAAGTGCCATTAATACAAAGGCAATTAATAAGAAAATGTTTGCACCGCGCAAAACCTGTAATTGTTGCTACGCAAATGATGGAAAGTATGATTGATCGTACCAAACCAAACCGCAGCGAAATTACAGACGTTGCAAATGCAGTGTTGGAAGGTGCAGATGCAGTAATGCTTAGCGGCGAAACCGCAGCTGGCCAGCATCCTACGCTTGTTGTAGAAACGATGCGCAAGATTATTATGGAAGTTGAAAAGAATGATTACCCATATAATTTAGAAGATAAATTGGTGCCACAACCGCATTCGCCATCTTTTTTAAGTGATGCAATTTGTTATAATGCATGCAAGCTTGCAAAAGATACAAATGCCGAAGCGTTGGTTGGAATGACGCAAAGCGGTTACACTGCATTTATGTTGTCGAGCTATCGCCCAAAATCTCCGTTGTATATTTTTTCAAAAGAAAAAAGTTTGATTAATCAATTGAGTTTAAGTTGGGGCGTTCGTGCATTTCATTATGCAGAAGAAGAAAGCGTAGATGATATTATTGACGACCAGATTGAAATTTTAAAAGAACGCGGCTTTATAAAAAAAGGCGATGTAGTTGTTAATACCGGAAGCCTTCCGATACAATTGCATTTACCAACAAATATGCTGAAGATTTCTAAGATAGGTTAAGAGATTCGTGATTCGAGATAAGAAACTTTAGAAAAAGAAATTAAATCAGATTCGTGATGCGGGTTTCGGGATATGAGATTTTGGAAACGAGAATTAATAATGCAATAGCAAAGTTTATTTTCAACTTTAAAAATTAAATCCCGAAACCCACATCACGCATCACGAAACTCGCATCAAAAATCTCCCATTAATACATATCAAACATCTCACAACCTTCATCTCACATTAAAAGACTACCTTCGCGCAAAATATACGCATGACTAACGAACAGGTAGCAAAATTTTTGGAAGCCGGCCACTTAGCGAAAGATAATGTAAAGATTGATTTTAAAGGACGCCAATCTATTGTCGGGCTTTTTATTAAGCTTACAGATTATGATGAATTAAAAAAGAAAAATTTCTGGCGCGTTGTTTCTGAATCTCATATTGCTAAATGGAAAGAGTCGCACGATAATAACCTCGCTCGCATTTTTAACGGCAGCGAAATTACCCGTTTAACAAAAGCAGTTGAAAAAGTTAGTAAAGATTAACCAGTTTAATTTTTTAAAAAATGTTTTTTTGTATTGAATAATAAATTTGCTTGTAACTTATTTTCTTAATATCGTCTTTTTTTATACCCGCATATTTTTCTTATAAATTATTAATGGTTTGATTTTTTTGAAATTCATTTTGCCAGCGCGCAAAATGAATTTCAAAAAGTTTATAATTCAATTCCTGAAATTATATTTGCATTTCAAGTAACCAAAACAATGTCGACACATAAATTTATAAACCCAGGTTTAAAAATCAATAATGATACTGGCTTTGGCAACAATGCAAACACTGTTGGCGGCAGGTTTATTAACCGCGACGGAAGTTTCAACATGCAAAAAGAAGGCGTTCCGTTTTGGACAAAATTCAGCATTTATCATACAATGCTTAATATGCCGCGCTGGAAATTTATTTCCGTAATTATTCTTTTTTATTTTTCCATCAATCTTGTTTACACATTAATATATTTATTAACCGGCGCTTCAGAGCAACTACAGGGATTAATAGCCACTACGCCATGGGCAAAATTTAAAGAAGTTTATTTTTTTAGCACAGAAACATTTACAACTGTTGGTTATGGCCGTGTAAATCCGGTTGGCGATTTGGCAAATATTATTGCCGCCATCGAAGCGATGTCTGGTTTTTTATCATTCGCCATTGCAACGGGTTTAATTTATGGGCGTTTCTCCAAACCCAGGGCCTACCTGGCTTTCAGCGATTATGCAGTTGTGGCGCCTTACCAGGATAAAACGGCATTAATGTTTCGTTTTGTTTCTTACAAAGAAAATCATACGCTAACAAATGTTGAGGTTGTTCTTACAATTGGCTTGCAGCAATTGGAAAATGACAAACCGGTTTTTAAATTTTATTCGCTTGCGTTGGAACGCAGCCGCGCAGATAACTTGCCGATGAATTTTACAGTGGTTCACCCGATAGACGAAAACAGCCCGCTTGTTGGTTTTGCTTTTGAAGATATGAAAACTGCAGATGTAGAACTATATGTGTTGGTAAAAGCATTTGACGATGTGTATTCAAATGTTGTTTTGCAACGTACTTCTTATGTTTACGAAGAAATTTTATTCAATAGAAAATTTGTACCAATGTACCGCGAAAGCGACGATGGCAACAGAACTATTCTCGAATTACATAAATTAAGTGAATCGGTTGAAGTAGAAATTCCCGCCAGATGAAATCACCCTTTTTCAAGGTTTAATTTTTTTGCTATTCATTAATCAACTACTTTTGGACTGAAAAACGAATTTAGTCTAAAAGTTATGAGTGAAATTCTTCAAAAAGATGATGCTATAATTGCGGAAATAATCGCCGGCGCGCGCACGCTTTTTGAAAAATTCGGGTTGAAAAAAACCACGATGGAAGACATCGCCAAAGAAGTTGGCAAAGGCAAAAGCTCGTTATATTATTATTTTCCCAGCAAGTATGAAATTTTTGAAGCCGTTGTTGACCAGGAAACAACAGAACTTTTTTCACAAGCGCAAATTGCCATTGATAGAGCAACTACTGCAAAAGAAAAATTGAAAGCTTACAGCACCATCCGTTTGTGCAAGATTAATAAAATGGGCAACTTATCGCAGGTGGTAAAAAATGATTTGATGGATAACCTCAGCGTTATTATGAACATCAAAAAAAAGCATGAAAAAACCCAGTTTATAATGGTTAAAGAAATTATAATCATGGGAATTGAGTCTGGCGAATTTAAAAAAGTGCATTCCAAAGACATAGATTTGCTCGCTTTTCTTTTTGTGGCTGCCTTCAGGGGAATTGCTTTGCCAATGTGCAGCAGCGATTTTTCGTTTCCTGATTTAACCAAAAGCGTTGATACAATTGTAGATATAATGGTAGAAGGCATCGGAAATCAGAAAAGTTTCGTAAATAATAACTAAAAATATCCTTTAATAAATTTTTATAATAATCCTGACAAACAAATAAATATGAAAGAAAATGTACTACCGGCAAATGGCAAACTCGGCATCTTAATTCCGGGTTTGGGTGCAGTTGCAACAACATTGATAGCCGGTGTTGAAGCTATTAAACAAGGTCTATCTCAACCCATTGGTTCGCTCACGCAAATGGGCAATATCCGTATTGGAAAAAGAACCGATGATCGGTATCCGCTTATTAAAGATTTTGTTCCGCTTACAGATTTGAATGATATCGTTTTTGGTGGTTGGGATGTGTATGCTGATAATGTGTTCCAGGCTGCATCTCATGCAAAAGTGCTGGATGCACATTTATTAAATGCTATCAAACCACAATTGGAAAGACTTGTTCCAATGAAAGCGGTTTTTGATAAATCTTATGTAAAAAATTTAGACGGAAAAAACGTGAAGGAAGCCAAAACAAAATTTGATTTGGCCAAAATGGTAATGGATGATATCGAAAATTTTCGCGACGCAAATGATTGCGCACGAGTAGTAATTGTTTGGTGTGGTTCTACAGAAAAATATATTGAAGCGGCTGAAGTACATGATACCATTGAAAGTTTTGAAAAAGGTTTGCATGAAAACCATGATTTGATTTCTCCGAGTATGATTTATGCATATGCAGCAATTAAACTTGGCGTTCCATTTGCAAATGGCGCACCCAACCTTACTTGCGATATTCCTGCATTAATAGAATTGGCAAAACAAACAAACACGCCGATTGGTGGCAAAGATTTTAAGACAGGGCAAACACTAATGAAAACCATACTGGCTCCGGGTTTGCACGCAAGGGCTTTGGGAATTAAAGGTTGGTTTTCCACAAATATTTTGGGAAACAGAGATGGATTGGTTCTTGATGATCCAGATAATTTTAAAACGAAGGAAGTTTCTAAATTAAGCGTGCTCGATGATATTTTGCGCCCGGAATTAAATCCTGAATTGTACGGAGATTTATACCACAAAGTGCGGATCAATTATTATCCGCCGCATGGCGATAATAAAGAAAGCTGGGACAATATTGACATTTTTGGATGGCTTGGTTATGCAATGCAAATCAAAATAAATTTTTTGTGCAGAGATTCAATTTTAGCTGCGCCGGTTGTGCTTGATTTGGCTTTGTTTATGGATTTGTCAAAACGCGCTGGCATGAGTGGCATCCAGGAATGGCTTTCATTCTATTTTAAATCGCCGCAAACTTTGCCAACATTAAGGCCTGAACATGATATTTTCAAACAATTAATAAAATTGCAAAATACATTAAGGCACATGATGGGCGAAGATTTGATAACACATCTTGGTTTGGATTATTACCAGGATTTGGTGGAAGCTTTATAATGAAAATTCATAAACTTATCTGCACCATATTTGGTGTTGGATATATAAAAGGTGGTGGCACAATTGCTGCATTTGTTTGTTGTGTGTGCTGGTTTTTTGCAGCAAAATATAGGTGTGATAATAAACTGTTTTTAATCGCAACTTTATTAATAACCGCAATCGGAATTTGGAGCGCGACGAAAGTGGAAACGATTTGGGGCAAAGACAGTTACCGCGTGGTGATTGATGAAGTTGCGGGAATGGCAATTGGTTTATTATTTGTTCCGGTTCAGTTAAAATATATTGTTACTGCATTTATCCTGTTCAGGTTTTTTGATATCCTTAAACCTCTGTTTATCCGCCGCCTTGAAAAACTACCCGCAGGTTGGGGAGTAATGGCTGATGATTTGCTTGCCGGAATTTACACCAACATTATTATGCAAATCATTATTATTAATAATTTTTTTTAAAATGCTTACTTTTTTAAAATCACAAATCGCTTCAATAACAGCAACAGCCGTTGACTTTGTTGTAACGATTGTTTTAGTTGAAATATTTAAATTTTCATACATCTACGCAACCATTGCTGGTACTGCATCCGGCGGCCTCACTTATTTTTTAATGGGTCGCAGATGGGTATTTGATGCGCGCGATGGAGACATTAATACACAACTGATAAAATATTTACTGGTCTGGATCGTCTATTTATTAATAAGCACAATAAGTGTTTTTATTATCACGCATTATTTTAAGGTAAACTACATCCTTTCTAAAGTTTTGGTATCGGTATTAATGAGCATCACTTACAATTATGTGCTTAATAAAAAATTTGTGTTTAAATAACCGACGATATGTTTAGAAAAGACGGGATGAAAGTTTTATGGCTGGTGTTGATTTTTTTAACTGCAGGTTTTTACAGCATTGCACAAACTTCTGTAATAAGAGGCGTGGTGAAAGATGTGAATACAAAACAACCACTTGCTTCGGTAACTGTTTCCATAAAAAATGGCCGCAATGCAGTTACTGATTCTCTTGGGCATTTTAGCATTACAACTACAAAAGAAGTTACTATTTTAAATCTTTCT
>JABDAZ010000058.1:0-1819 GCA_013288945.1 Bacteroidota bacterium
ATCTTTGTAAATAAATTTTTATACAATGTTAGATTCTATAGAAAGTGCGATTGAAGATATTAAGCAGGGAAAATTGGTAATTGTAGTGGATGATGAAGACCGTGAAAACGAGGGCGACTTTATTACTGCTGCGCAAAATATAACGCCGGAGCTGGTGAACTTTATGAGCAAACACGGGCGTGGCCTCATTTGTGCGCCATTAATAGAAGAGCGTTGCGACGAACTCGGGCTTGAATTAATGGTTAATAATAATACGGCTTTGCATGAAACTGCATTCACCGTTTCTGTTGATTTGTTGGGGCATGGTTGCACAACTGGTATATCAGCGCACGATCGTGCAAAGACATTGAAAGCATTGGTTGATAAGTCTACCAAACCGGCAGACCTTGGCCGCCCGGGACATATTTTTCCATTGCGTGCAAAAAATGGCGGCGTTTTAAGAAGGGCAGGGCATACCGAAGCAACCATAGATTTGGCGCGGCTTGCAGGCTTAGGCGCAGCCGGCGTGCTTGTTGAAATTATGAATGAAGATGGATCGATGGCGCGCTTGCCAGAGTTAAAAGAAATAGCAAAAAAGTTTGATTTCAAATTGATTTCTATTATTGATTTGATTGAATACAGATTGAAAACAGATTCATTAATAGAAGAAATAGTGCGCGTGGATATGCCCACAAAATATGGCCATTTTAAATTGATTGCCTTCAGCGAAAAAAATACAACGAACGAACATCTTGCATTAATAAAAGGCGAATGGAAAAAAGATGAACCTGTTTTGGTACGCGTGCATTCGTCATGTTTTACGGGAGATATTTTAGGATCGTTGCGTTGCGATTGTGGCGATCAGTTACACAAGGCGATGCAGCTTGTTGAAGAAAAAGGGCAAGGTGTTATTTTATATATGAACCAGGAAGGGCGCGGCATTGGTTTGGTTAATAAATTAAAAGCTTACAAACTCCAGGAAAATGGAATGGACACAGTGGAAGCAAATCTTCATTTGGGTTTTCCGATGGATAAGAGGGATTATGGAGTTGGCGCGCAGATTTTGCGTTATCTCGGAATCAGTAAAATTAATTTGATAAGTAATAATCCAAAAAAGCGTACCGGATTATCCGGTTATGGTTTGGAAATTGTTGGAACAGTTCCGGTTGAAATAAAATCGAACCCGCATAATGAAAAATATTTGCAGACAAAGCGCGATAAAATGGGGCACGAGATTTTGAAAGTGAACGATGAGCAAATGTGAGTTGATGTCGGATGTATGATGTCGGATGTATGATTTGTGAATGAGAAATGATATTTAAAAGTCAACGATTAATAGATCAATATTGAAATGTATTTTGATTGATTATTAATGGTTGATTTTTTTTGTTTGAATATTGATAGTTTATTAAGCGATGTTTTTTTAAATATTGATTTGCCATTAATAAATGCGCTCAATAAAGAACTACTGTACAAGAGTGCGACGCCAATGAAGTTTAATTAATATTCTATCGCTTGGTAAATAAAAAAACTCACAACCCATAACTCATAACCTCAAACTTATTACTTAAAACTTACTACTTAAAACCCTCACTGGCTGCTTGTTTCGGTGGGCGTGGCGGTTGCGACTGGCTTTGTTTCTTTTGGTTTGTCTTTATCCTTTTCTTTTTTCTTCTTTTTAAAAACTTCACTTAAACGATCGAAATCGCGCGTGTAAGAAATGCTTCCGCCGCTGCTGTTTTCGGTATGGTTGGCAGAAAAATATTGATAAGAATCGCGGTAAAATAAACTGAATGCAAAACGTCCGTCGGGCGTTATTTTATATTCTGCAGTAATGTCG
>JABDAZ010000058.1:1829-2915 GCA_013288945.1 Bacteroidota bacterium
AAACTGGAAAGACGCTGCTGCAGCCTGTTGCGGGCTGAGGCCAAAATCCAAAGCGCTTCCGAATAAGAAAGTTAAACGTTCTTTTAAATAACTTTTTCCAACGGTTAAATTTAAATTTGTCCTGTCATAATTTAATCTTGATGGATCTGCATCGGTTCCTGTCAACTGGTTGCTGCCGTTATAAAAAATAGAATTAAAATTTACATGAATAGTTGGATCATTAAATAAAGTCTGAATTTTTTTTGATGTCCACGAACTCAGTGCGTTGGAAACAATTCCGGAAATACTGTTTACAAAAATTCCTGTAATGGCTGTTGATGCATCAAACGTAGTTGTGCTGCTTGACAGTGGTGCAAACTGGCCAACAACGATAAGAAAAGAAACCTGCTTATTTAATTCACTCGGATCCCTTTGTATAATTTGTAATAAATTAAGTGCGCCCTGATCGTTACGCAGCGGGCTGTTTGGAGGCAAATCAATTTCAAATGCAATGGTTGGCTTGGTTAATTTATCAGTAAGTTTTGCGGTAACAATTATAGGCCCGCGGTATTTATTAACGTTGGTATTTACACCAAGCCCGCCGCCGGCAGTTCCATATCCCAAATCACTGAAGCTGATATTTTCTGCCACATAAATTGCTTCCACATTAATGTCTGCCTCATAAGGGCTGCCGGTCCATTGAATAAAATTATCTGCATTTTCATTAAATGTAAATGGCTTGCGCACGAGCGATTGAAAACTAAAATTATAACTGCCACGATCAATTTCATAGCGGCCATTAATCGTCATGTCTTCCGTGGTGCCTACATTAATAAGCAAATTGCCGCGTCCATTTGCTTTTAAAATATCATTGGTTAATGGATCAATAACAACATACACATTTGCAAAATTATTTGCAGTGAGATCGAGTTTTACTTTTAAGTCAGTCGCTTTTTTATTGTAAGAAGATTGCATTTCTTTACCATAAACTTTCCATTCAATAAAATCTGCATCGGCACTTTCGCGGTTTGATGCAGATGGAATATAAATGTTGGAACTATCAGTCGGTTCACCTTTAATACTCATCAGCATTTAGCGACATGGATG
>JABDAZ010000058.1:2925-6460 GCA_013288945.1 Bacteroidota bacterium
AGATAATTTTATTCAATGGACCGGCAGCCCTTATGAGGCAGACATTAATGTGGAAGCAATTTATGTGGCAGAAAATATCAGCTTTCCATAAAACTGGTTATTGTCGGTTACTTTGGTATTAAGCAACAGCATTTTGTTGGTATTAATAGCAAAATCGTAACTCAAATCATTAAAGGAATGGTGGTATAATTTTGCACGCGTAACTTGCGCCGTGTGCCCTAAAGTATCAAGCAAATTGAAAGTTCCAAAATCGATAAAGCCATCTTCCATATCCACATTTGCTGACGGAATTTTATACGTGCATTGCGTATAATTTACTCTCAGTTTTCCATCTCTCAATTGAAGTTTGCCAATATATTTTAATTGATTGCCCGGCCCGGAAACCTGCAACTGGCCGCTTGCATAACCATCGATATTTGTAAAAATGCCATCAATATATTTTTGCAGCAATTCAATTTTTGTATCTTTTAAATTGATGGTAAGATTAATCGGTTGATCACTGGTTTTTGAACTGTCGAGCGTACTGAAAATTCCTTTTAAATCGAAGTGATAATTTTTATTATCAGAATTTACCTGCGCATTTACAAGCCCGGTATTTTTATCGTAACCGCCATTAATATCGAGTTTGCCGATTGAATCATTGTTCAAACGAAATTGTTCTGCCTGGCCGTTGAATGTAAAATTTTGTTTATCGCCAAATGGATCAATGATATCACTTGTGCCTGTTATTAATCCTTCGAGGCGATCACTTTTTACCAAGTATGGAGAAAAATCGCCGAGGTTTATTTTTTTCAAATCGATATGCACATCGTTCCAAGTTCCATCTTTTGATGGATGCGTTGTTATTAATACTTGTTGATCGCCACTATAAATTTTTAAATCTTTTGCAGAAACCAACGACTTGCTCAAACTCAGTTCGCCATCTTTATTAATAGTCCATTGTTTGCTATTTACTTCAAAAACGGAAGGTTTAAATTTGATGCGAACGCCGTCTGGCAAGGTTTTCACCTGTGCGGCAATATTTGCAGAGTTAAGCGTTTGGTTTGCACTTGTTGTAATTGCAACGTCAGAAATATCAGATCCCGAATGAACTTTTATATGCGTTGCAGGAAAATGCAAACTGTCGTTTACCAACACATCACCAATAGTTGCATCAGCATTTAAGCTGTCTAAGTTTCCGTTTCCTTTTAATACAACATTATTAAACGTAAGATTTTTATAACTGAATTGCGGAACCTCTGCATTCAAATCCAACAAATTTTCTTTGGTATTAATACGGCCGCTCAATGTTGTATTATTAAAACCGGTTATTCTTTTTTCAAACAATTCTAAATAATCATCTATTTTTTTTGTGGTGATAACAAAGCTGAAATTTTGCGCAGCCAATTTTGCCGAAGTTGGTTTTATATAACTCGGATAATATTTATTTAAAAAAGTTTGAAAAGCCGCAGGCAAATCTTTTATAGAAAATTCACCGGCAAGCACAGCATCAAATTCATTGCTTAAAATTGTAATCGTTTTATTATTATCCGCAACGCTCGATTGCAATGTTAATGAATCAAAAGAAATTCGTTGACCGTTTTTAAAAATGGCCGCATCATAAATGCGTGCGTTGCCAAGAATATTATCAAGATTATTTCCTGTAAAATTAAATTCCAGCTTGCCATTAAACTCAAGTGGATCTTTCATAAAATTCAACTTCTTTAAATCCGCTTGCGTTACTTGTGCATCAAAATCAAACTTAGGCACAGCCTGGCTGAAATCGATTAATCCATTTAATTCTGCCTGCAAATTTGGATCGCTTGAAATCAATTGTCCGTTAAATTTCTTTTTCGCCAATGATCCTTTTACAATAATATCCTGATAAGTGTAATTATTAAATTCAATATTATGAACCGTTCCATCAAGCTGCGCATTAAGCGTTGCCGCAGCAAGGCCGGAACCATTTATTTTTCCATTAAAAGAAATGCTTCCCAAATTATCATTATCTAAAAATTTACCCAAATTAAAATTGGTTGTATTAATACTTCCGGAATAAATAGTTGGCGATTTATCAGGAAATTTCATATTAACATCGGTAACCAAAGTGCCGAGTTTTGTTTCGATGGTTCCTGTAGTTACAAAATCTTTTATAAAACCATTAAACGTTCCTTTAAAGCGCAGGTATTCTATTAAATCGAGCCGTGGTTGCGTAATAGTTTTTAATTGCGGAACCAATGTAATCATGTCCGCATAATTTGTTTTGAAATCGTTCGATTTAAATTCAATAAAAGTTTCATCAATTTCCGGCAAACCTTTTAAATGAATATCGCCATTGAGATATGTATTTTTTCCGGCAGTGATAACAATATTTTTACCGCGCAAATTTTCAACAGGCCCATTAATAATGCCGGTGATATGAATATCTTTTTTCCAATTTTTTAATTCAGGTGCAAAATAACTGATGTCATCGCTATTAATGTTTGCGTCAGTAAAATCGCCTTCCATAGTTACTTTATTAATAAAGTCAGACATGTTGTCAAAACTTTTATAATGCATCGCAAAATATTTTCGCAAATGGCTTTTGCCCGTAATCAAATCAAGTTTCGAAAACTCCATTGCTTCCGGAAATAATTTTGCATTTGCAGTTAATTTTTTTAAAACAAAACCACTTCTTTCTTTGGTGCTTAATTGAATTTGCGCAGTGATGGTATCCTGCTGCATTTTCAAATTTGCAAAGTCCCAATTAATAGATGAAAAGTAAATATGATGGCTGTCGAAATAATCAGTTGGTTTTATGCCATTGATTTTATCATCACGAAAAGAACCGTTTTTTATATGAAAAGATTTGGCCGAAATGTCCCAACCGCCGGCATTAAACCGAAGATGGTTTTTATCATTAATAACAATTGTATCAATTGGCGCAACCAATCTTTTTCCATCATAATTAGTAATAGAAAAATCGGGTTCCGTAAAATCAAGTGAATTTATATGTGCAATTTTTTTTGTAAAATTTATTTCATCAGCATTTAGCGACATGGATGCCAGTTTCAAATTCATGTCTTCGCCGCGCCATCCATCGCGTTTTAAAAAATGAATATTATTAATCTGGATTTTTTTTAAGTCCAATACAATTCCTTTTTTGGTTGAAGTTTTTTTCGGGCCACCAAAATAGTCTGCTAAAAATTGATAGTTCCAAACAGAATCCGTGCGTTGCAATTTTATAACAGCATCCGTTAAGCCAATGTATTGAAGCTGTACAGAATCTTTTATAAAAAATAAATCAGTAAGATTTACATTCAGTTCGCCGGCAAATAGAAGCGTGTCTTTTTGTTGATCTTCAATAAGCGCTTTGCGGATTATCATTTTGTTGAACAATGAAAAATCAACACGCTTAATTTTTATTGTTGTATGCAATTCTTTGGAAAGTGCGTTGGTAACTCTTGCAACCAACCATGTTTGCACCGGCGGCGATTGTATTAATAACCACAAACAGAATAAAAATAAAATGGAAAATATGGCGCCGTATTTTGTAATTACTTTAACCAGCAATGCT
>JABDAZ010000058.1:6470-16825 GCA_013288945.1 Bacteroidota bacterium
GTATTTATTAGCTAAAAAGTCTGCATATCCTTTCTTGTGATTATCATTTTCAGGCATATTAATAATGCCAGACAAACTTTTAACCAGCAATGCTACAGCAGCAACAAATGCAATTCCGTATAAAATTGAACGCTGATTAATTGTTTGTGCCAGCAGGAAAAATGCCAGCAACAACAACAATAACGTCAGCAACGAAGTGAAGGATATTTTTAAAATCTTTTTCAGTATACGGGAGTTGGGAAAATGCAAAAATAAACGAATCATTAATGGTTTGCAAATTCAATACCAAAGCCTTTTTTGGGAAGAAATGGTGGAAATAAATTTGTTAAAAGTTTGCAATTGATTTATTTGTTTGATATACGCATTGAAATGGTCAATCGTGAATGGTGAATTGTGAATTTTTAATTTGCAAATTAAGTTTGTGAATCTGTGGTTTAAAATGATTTTATAAAAAATTAGTTTTTGATAATAATTGTACGTATATTTTTATTAATTTTGTACGTAAATAAAATTTATATGGATACCAAACTCACATTAAAACTTGAGCAAAACATTATTGAAAAAGCAAAGGATTATGCAAAGTTGCGTAATACAAGCCTTTCGAAATTAGTAGAAAATTACCTGCAAAAAATTACTGATGAAACAAATGCAAGTGAAAAAATAACACCGCTGGTTAAAAGTTTGTCTGGCATTATTAATATGCCTGAAAATGATAATCACAAGAAAGGATATGCAGACTTTTTAGCTAATAAATACAAATAATGGAAAAAGTATTTGTAGATACAGACATTGTTCTTGATTTGCTAGGAAGCCGAGATTTTTTTTATATTCATTCAGCTAATTTGTTTTCAGCAGCGGATAAAAATGAAATAAAGATTTATGTTTCGTCATTAACGTTTGCCAATTTAAATTATATTTTATCTAGACAATATTCTGGCGAACAAGCAAGAAAAAAATTATTAAAATTCAAAACGCTGGTAACTGTTTTATCAGTTAATGATAAAATTATTGAGCTTGCTTTAGCATCGGACTTTAAGGATTTTGAAGATGGCATTCAATATTACACAGCTACAGAAAATAATATAAAAATAATATTGACAAGAAATATTAAAGATTATAAAACTGCCGAAATTCCTGTAATGACGGCCGAGCAGTTTTTAAAAGGAAAAATGTAAAAAATTTTTTCAATAACAAAATTCACCATTCATTATTCACCTTTCACCGTTTCGCCAAGATCATTTTTTCTCATTCATCTTAGTATTAAAATCTTCTGATTTATTTTTTGGAATAGAAAGGCTTTTCCATTGATCATTTTTTATCATTTTACCAATGTATAAAATCTGGCCAACATGATGCGGATAATGAGCAAGCTGGCGATTAATGGCATCAACAACTGAAAGTGGTTCGCTTCTTATATAAATTGTTTTCAGTAAGTCATTTTCTGTTAATGATTGCAATGCATCAAACACAATCTTCCAGCCATTTTCCCAATCTTCAATTAATCTTTCTTTTGAAAAGTGTTGTTCATTAAATTCTTCATCGCGCTTACGCCATTTTTTTTCTCCATCTTCTGTTAAAAAATTGGTGAAACGGCTTTGCATATTTCCAACCATATGCTGAATAATAATTGCAATAGAATTAGAAGTTTCGTTAGGTTGAAAATGAAAATCTTTTTCTTCGAGTTGCTCAAAAGTTTTATCACCTAAATCTTTATAAGATTTCATTCTTTTTATAACTGATGCGATGTATGTTGTAGATAATGAGTCAGGCATAAGACTATTTTTAAAATGCAACTAATACAATCGTTTCTTTTGCTCGATAAAAAGAGAAACAAAAAATCAAGGCTGCTAAACAAAAGCTGAAAATTGAAAAATGAAAATTATAAAGTGAAAAGCATAAATTGAAAATGACGAACTCTTAATCTCAATTATTAATTCTTAATTATCCATTATTAATTATCAATATCCTTCCGCCGTATCATCACCACGTTTATCGCCAACAGCGGTTATTTTTCCATTCACAATTTTAATGACTTCTGTTCTTCCAATTTGTTCTCTTTCTGTAATTTTATAACCCATTTTTTCCAATTCAGTTCTCACGCTCATTGGAAAATCTTTTTCAACAAAAATTTCATCAGGCAACCATTGATGATGGAATTTTGGTTTATTAACCGCATCTTCCGCGCTCATATCGAAATCAATAATGTCAACCAATGTTTGAAAAACAGACGTTGTAATCGTTGTTCCACCGGGCGTTCCAACAACTAAATATGGTTTGTTATTTTTTAAAACAATTGTTGGCGTCATCGAACTCAACATTCTTTTTCCAGGTGCAATCGAATTTGCTTCGCCGCCAACTGCGCCATACATATTCGGTACGCCGGGCTTCACGCTAAAATCATCCATTTCATTATTAATTAAAAAACCAGCTTTGCCAATAACAGTGCCGCTGCCATAGCCACCATTTAAAGTGGTAGTTATAGAAACTGCATTTCCATATTTATCATACACATCAAGATGCGTTGTTTCTTCATGCTCCGCAGGAACATTGCCTGAGCCAATATCCTTGCTGTTGCCGGCTTTTGAAGGATCATACAATTTCATTCTTTCAAAAACATAAGATGTGCTTGTAAGAAATTTTACAGGTACTTTAAAAAAATCTCTGTCGCCCAAATACTTTGCACGATCGGCATACGACAAGCGTTCAACTTCCGTCATTAAGTGAACTGCATTAACAGATTCAAATCCATAAGTTGATAATGGCTGATCTTCAATCATCTTCATCATTTGCGGCAAAAGCACGCCACCACTGGCTGGAAGCGGCATCGTGATAATTGTATAATCCATTTTATAATTGAAAACAACAGCCTCGCGTTCTATAGCTTTATAATTTTTTAAATCATCATAATTAATAATTCCGTTACTGCGTTTCATTTCACCAATTATTAAATCTGCAGTTTCTCCTTCGTAAAAACCGTTTGCGCCGTTATCGCGAATGAGCATTAATGTTTTTGCCAAATCTTTTTGTATTAATGTATCGCCTGCTTTCCATGGTGTGGCTTTTACAAAAATTGGTGTAAGCGTATTGTATTTTTTAAAAAAATCCTGGTTTTCATTTAAATCATTTGCTTCGCCTGCAGAAATTGTAAAACCTTTTTCTGCAAGATCAATTGCAGGTTGAATTAATTTTTTGAATGGCAGTTTTGCATATTTTAATTCTTCAAACAATCCGGCAATAGTTCCCGGCACGCCGGATGATAAAGTTCCGTTTTGGCTTAAATCTGTTTGCGCATTTCCTTTTGCATCAAGATACATATCGCGTGTAGATTTTGCCGGCGCTTTCTCGCGAAAATCGAGCGCTAAATTTTTTCCGTTTGCCAATCGTGCAATCATAAAACCACCACCGCCAATATTTCCTGCTGCCGGGTAAACCACGGCCAGCGCGAGTTGTGTGGCAATCGCAGCATCAAGTGCGTTGCCACCTTCTTTTAAAATATTTGCACCGACTTTACTTGCCAAAGGATGCGCAGATACAACTGCGCCATTTGTACATTCAATTTTTTTTTGAATAGTATATTGATAAGGATTGATTTTCGACTGCGCAATTATTAATGAAGGAAAAAACAAAACGAGCAATAAAGAGGACGCACTAAAAACATTTTTTAAAAACATAGAATAAATTTTAGAATTGAAATGTACATGTAAAAAATTTCACATTAACACGGATTATGCGATTACGTTTTATTTTCGCGCAATGCTTATATTCACAACTTATTTCAAAAATATGAAAAAACTATCTGCTTTATTTTCTCTCATCATTTCTGTTTTTTTATTGCATGCGCAATCAATTCCTTCGCCTGAAAATTTTTTAGGTTATTCTTTAGGCAGTCATTTTACACCGCATTTTAAAATTGTAAATTATTTTAAGAAGATAGCAGAAGCCGCGCCAGACATGGTTAAACTGGAACAATATGGTGAAACAAATGAAGGCCGCCCGTTATTGCTTGCCTATATTGCTACTCCTGAAAATTTAAAAAAACTGGAAACTATTCGAACAAATAGTTTGCGCATGGCGGGATTAATGAAAGATAAAATGTTGGCTGATGAAAATATGCCCGCGATAGTTTGGTTAAGTTATAATGTGCATGGAAACGAAGCCGCATCTTCAGAAGCTGCAATGAAAATGATTTTTGAATTGGTTAATCCATCAAATACACAAACAAAAAACTGGTTGAAAAATTTAGTTATTATTATGGATCCATGCATTAATCCTGATGGCCGTGATCGATATATAAACTGGTATAATTCTGTTGTTGGAAAAACGCCAAATCCAAATCCGCAATCGCGCGAACACCGCGAACCTTGGCCCGGTGGAAGAAGCAATCATTACAACTTTGATATGAACCGCGATTGGGCATGGCAAACACAATTGGAAACGCAGCAGCGCATGAAAAAATATAATGAATGGTTGCCACAAGTGCATGTTGATTATCACGAGCAAGGTTATAATGCGCCATATTATTTTGCGCCTGCGGCAGAACCTTACCATGAAGTTATAACTCCGTGGCAGCGCGAGTTTCAGCAATATATTGGAAAGAACAATGCAAAATATTTTGATCAGAATGGATGGTTATTTTTTACCAAACAGGAGTTCGATCTTTTTTATCCAAGTTATGGAGATACGTATCCTTTATATAATGGCGCCATCGGGATGACGTTTGAACAAGGTGGAATAAGTGCAGGGCTTGCAGTTATTAATACTGCCGGAGATACCCTGACTTTAGCTGAAAGAATATTGCATCATTTTACAACAGGTATATCGACCATTGAAGTGAGTTCGCAAAACAGTGCAAAACTGGTAAAAGAATTTCATCAATATTTTTCTAATCCAAAGCCTGCAGAATTCAAATCTTATTTAATAAAAAATAATGATAATGCAGGAACGCTTGATGCGCTGAAAACCTTGCTGGACAGGAATTTGATTGATTGGGGTTATGCCAATGCCGGAAGTTTTACAGGCTTCAGTTATCAATCCGGAAAACAGGAAATGTATAAAGCAGAAGCTGGCGATATTGTTATTAATACCAATCAGCCAAAAACAAATTTGATAAAAGTTTTGTTTGAAAGAAATTCAAAAATCACTGATTCCGCAACGTATGATATTACTGCATGGTCGCTGCCTTTTGTGTATGGATTGAATGTTTATGGTGGAAATGTTTTTATTAATAACTCAAAAGAAAACCCACAACAAAAAATTATTAATACGCAGGATAACGGCTACGGTTATGCAATAAAATGGAATGGATTGAACAGTGCAAAATTTTTGGCGAGTGTGCTGAAGAAAAATGTAAAAGTGCGCTATGCCGCGCAACCATTTGAAAGCGGCGGAAAAAGATTTGAAAAAGGAACTTTATTAATACTTAAAACTTCTAATCAATATGCAGAAAATAATTTTTCGCAAGTGATTAATGATGCTGCAAAAATGTGTAATGTTGATGCATTTCCAATTGCTTCGGGTTTTGTTGATAAGGGGTTTGATTTCGGAAGCGATAAGATTAATATCATCCACAAGTCAACAGTGGCGCTGCTTACAGGCAACGGAGTAAGTTCTGGTGGCGCGGGTGAAGTATGGCATTTTTTTGAACAACAATTAAATTATCCAATCACACTTATTAATACAGATGATATTGGAAGAATAAATTGGAAAGATATTGACATATTAATAATGCCTGATGGTTTTTATAAATTTTTGAGTGATAAAAATGCAGTTGAACAATTAAAAAACTGGATACAACAAGGTGGCAAATTAATAGCGATGGAAAATGCAGTTGCACAATTATCAAAAAGCGAATTTGGTATTAAACAAAAAGAAAATGCCGATGATAAAAAAGATGGCGATAAAGACAAAACAAAAAAAGATGAGTACGCAGACTTGCACAAATATGAAGCGCGTGAAAGAGATAATTTAATGACAAGCACGCCAGGTTCTATTTATAAAGTGGAGATTGATAACAGCCACCCGCTTGGGTTTGGCTATCCAAATTATTATTACACATTAAAACAGGATGATAATGTATATGAATTTTTAAAAGATGGCGGATGGAATGTTGGCGTGATTAAAAAAGACAATTATGTAAGCGGTTTTACGGGAAGCAAAGCAAAAGAAAAATTGAAAGACGGATTAATTTTTGGCGTGCAGGAATCTGGCCGTGGACAAATTGTTTATCTCGCCGATGATGTTTTGTTTAGAAGTTTTTGGGAAAATGGAAAATTGCTTTTTTGCAATGCTGTATTTATGGTTGGTGACTAGCTCCGGCATTTATGCCGGAGAATTTGCGGATAATTATTAATGATTTGATTTTATAAAGTTGAATAATAATGAAAACCTTTTTTTACTTTTTACTTTTTACTTTTTATTTCTCCCTGGCAAAAGCGCAAACGCCGGCATCATATACTTCCGCAGAATTATTTTTGAGGTTGAATAAATTAAAAGTGCTCGGTTCTGTTTTATATGTTGCCGCGCATCCTGATGATGAAAACTCGCGGTTAATTGCTTACATGGCGAAAGACAGGTTATATAGAACAGGTTATTTATCGATGACGCGCGGAGATGGCGGGCAAAATTTAATTGGCGATGAACAAGGCATTGAACTCGGATTAATAAGAACGCAGGAAATGCTTGCTGCGCGCAGGATTGACGGCGCTGAACAATTTTTTACACGAGCATTCGATTTTGGTTTTACCAAAACAACGGAAGAAGCATTAAAGACATGGGAAAAAGAAAAAATATTAAGCGATGTAGTTTGGGTGATAAGAAAATTTCAGCCCGATGTATTAATAACACGTTTTCCTGAAGATGGCCGCGCAGGTCACGGGCATCATTCTGCATCTGCAGTGCTTGCACATGAAGCATTTTTCGCGGCCGCCGATCCAAACAAATTTCCTGAACAATTTAAATATGGAGTAAAACCGTGGCAGGCAAAAAGAATATTATGGAACACGTTTAATTTCGGCAACACAAATACAACAAGTGATGATCAAATGAAGATTGATGTTGGTGTGTATAATGCAATTCTCGGAAAAAGTTATGGAGAGATAGCTGCTGAAAGCCGCACCCAGCACAAGAGCCAGGGCGCCGCATTAACGCCAGCGCGCGGGCAATCGCTTGAATATTTTACAACAGTTGCGGGCGATGCTGCACATAATGATCCAATGGATGGCGTTGTTACAAACTGGAATAGAATAGAAAACGGATCGCAGATAGAATTATTAATAGATGGATTAATAAAAAATTTCTCATTAATAAATCCTGAAAAATCTGTTGCTGGTTTGGTGAATTTGTATAAAGAAATTTCAAAATTAAAAGATGGTTATTGGAAAACGCAGAAGCTGAAAGAAACACAACAATTGATTGAAGCATGCAGCGGCCTTTGGCTGGAAGCCGCTGTGCATGCGGGTTACGTGGCTCAAGGCGATTCATTGCAAATTAATTTTGTAATGAATAACAGGCTCAATGGAAATATTTCTGTGAATGAAATTTCAATTGATGAAAACAAAATTCCGTACAACCAGCAACTGGCTATTAATAAAAATTATTTCCTCACTCAAAATATTTTTGTTTCAGATAATCATGCAATCACGCAACCCTACTGGCTTGCGAGTGAAATGTCTTCCGGTTCATACAATGTAAAAGATCAGCAATTGATTGGCGATGCACAAAGCAAACCATCATTTATTGTAAATTTTACATTAACTATTGATGGGCAAATTTTTGTTTTTACGCGGCCTGTTCAATATAAATTTACCGATCCTGTAAAAGGTGAATTGTATCAGCCATTAACGGTGCTTCCACCAGTTACAGGGCAGTTTAATCCCGAACTTGTTTTGTTTACAAATAGCGAAGAAAAAACGTTTGAAGCGTTTACAAAAAATCAAAGCAATAAAAATATTCAACCAAAAATTTCATTAACAAAAACAAATGATATTTCGGTAAAACAGAATTTAAATTCTTCTACCAATAATTTTATTTTTTCTGCAAGGCCAGAAAAAAATGAAACGAGTATTAATTATACCAGCTTACTATTTGATGAAAATGGAAAGGTTGATACTGCAGAACAATTAAAAACTATTGCATACGATCACATTCCGCGCATCGATTATTTTAAACCTGCAAAAGAAAAAATTATCGTTGCCGATGTAAAAATTTCCGGCAAAAAAATTGGCTACATCGAAGGCGCAGGAGACAAGGTGCCACAGGCTTTGCTGCAAATGGGTTATGATGTTGTGCTATTAAAAGAGAAAGATATTAATGCAGCAAACCTTACGCAATTTGATGCAATTCTTGCCGGCGTTCGCGCGTATGATGTGCACGATTGGCTGATGGAAAAATATGATTTATTAATGAATTATGTGAAAGATGGCGGCAACCTGATTGTGCAATACAACCGCAATAATATGGTTGGAAATACCAAAGTAAAAATTGGCCCATATCCTTTTACAATTTCAAGCAACCGTGTTACGGATGAAAATGCAAAAGTAAATTTTTTAAAAACTGATCACCCGGTTTTAAATTTTCCGAATAAAATTTCCGATAAAGATTTTGAAGGGTGGATACAGGAACGAGGAATTTATTTTATTAATCAACTCGATCCGAAATATGAAACAATTTTATCCATGCATGATGCGAACGAACCTGAACAAACTGGAAGCCTTGTTGTTGCTGATTATGGCAAAGGAAAATTTGTTTATACCGGCCTTGTATTTTTTCGTGAGTTGCCCGCCGGCGTGCCCGGCGCATATCGTTTGCTTGCAAACATAATTGCATTGAACCATAAGAAAGGATTTTAAAATTATGAAACAACGAAGAGATATTGGAATTGCAGTGGCCGTAATAGTTGGATTAGTAATCGGAAGATTAATAAAACGCGCAACCGTTGGAATGGTGATTGGCGTTGCGTTAGGCTTACTCATCGCATCGTTAATAGCTTCGCGAAATAAATCAGACAAAGACGATTAATATTTATGATGAAAGGTTTTGGATTTGAAATTTCTAATTTGATCTTCGATTAAAGAATTAAAGAATTAAAAAGTAAAAAATAAAAAGTAAAAAATAAAAAGTAACTCGGCATCTTATATCCCAATATCATATCCCGCATCTCGAATCTAACTATTAATAAACTTCAATTCACAACGCCATCATGAATGAAAAGCATAACGATAAAATTCCTTTATTTAAAAATTGGAATTATTGGTATGCATTTGTAATTGGCACATTAATCCTGCTTGTTGTATTTTTTTACCTGCTTACCAAACATTTTTCATGAGCCGCATTGACTGGATAGTGTTGGCTGTAACGCTGGTTGCCATTATATCTTATGGCTTGTATAAAAGTAGTGCTACAAAAAACCTTGACGGATATTTTTTATCAAACAGATCAATGCCGTGGTATTTGGTTTTGCTCAGCATCATGGGCACGCAGGCAAGTGCGGTAACTTTTTTATCTGCGCCCGGACAAGCATATACGGATGGTATGCGTTTCGTGCAATATTATTTTGGTTTGCCTTTGGCGATGGTCGTTTTGTGTATTACATTTCTCCCTGTTTTTCATAAACTAAAAATTTATACGGCGTATGAATTTTTAGAAAAAAGATTTGATCTCAAAACACGCACGCTTACTTCTTTTTTATTTTTATTACAACGCGGATTATCAACAGGCATCAGCATTTCAGCGCCTTCTATAATTTTATCATCATTGCTCGGCTGGAATATTTTATGGACAAATATTTTTATGGGCGGCTTATTAATAATTTACACAGTAACCGGCGGCGCAAAAGCAGTTGCATACACGCAGCAATTACAATTCATTATTATTTTTTTAGGGATGGGAATTGCAGGTTATATGGTTGTTCATTTGTTGCCCGCGCATGTTGGTTTTTTTGATGCATTACATGTAAGTGGCAAAGCTGGAAAATTAAATATTATAACAAGCGGAGTTAGTGGAAAAAAATTTAATTGGAACGATCGGTATAATATGTGGAGCGGAGTTATTGGTGGATTTTTTTTAGCCCTTTCTTATTTTGGAACTGATCAATCGCAGGTTGGAAGATATTTAACAGCAAAATCTGAAACAGAAAGCAAGCTTGGTTTATTAATGAATGGTTTGGTAAAAGTGCCGATGCAGTTTTTAATTTTATTAATCGGCGTTTTGGTTTTTGCATTTTATCAATATACAAGCGAACCTGTTTTTTTCAATCAATCGCAATTGGACTTATTATCACACACAAAGTATAAAGATTCGTTAATCGATTTACAGAATCAATATAAAACAGTGCAGGCAAGGAAAGTAGCGGATATGAA
>JABDAZ010000059.1 GCA_013288945.1 Bacteroidota bacterium
CGCATACGTTACAGTGCCATAATGTTTGCCATCATAGCGATCCCAACCGCCGCCTACTGTGAACTGCGTTTTTTTATTTTTATATTGAAAAGAATAAATGCCGCCATAAAAATAATTTGATAACCACAATTGGCGAATCAAATTTGTACTTCGCATCGTATCATTTCCAACAATATTATCGGGTAAATTATATGCAGAATATAATGCGTTTGATGAATCGCCCTGATTATGATATTCTTCATAATAACCATAACCATGCGATAAAAAACCAGTAACATTTAATGATAATTTTGAATTGAACTGATGATTAAACAAAAGCTGGTAATGATTTTGCCAGTAATTATCTGTTTGATTTTTGTATGTAAAATAATTATATTTTCTGTTGTTTGAATTATACAAATTCAATGAGTCTGCCTGTGTAAAATATAACGAACCAACATTGTCTTGATAATGCTGATCGAGTGCGGCTTTATCACCATTTAATTTTGCTTCTGGAATTCCATTCCAGGCCTGGTATGTTTTTTCATAACCAGAAATAATATTAAAACGCAGCGAAGAATTTTTTGAAAAATATCCTGTTGATAAATAAAATGATTTCAAATCACTCGTTGCGCGATCAATATAACCATCACTTGAAATACGCGATAATCTTGCATCAATAATAAAATGATCATCAATTAATCCGGATCCAACTTTCACTGTATTTTTCCACGTGTTGAAAGATCCATAACTGTTATTTATTTCTGCATAAGCTTTATCATTAAACTCGTTTGTAGAAAAATTTATCGTTGCACCAAAAGCGCCCGATCCATTGGAACTTGTGCCCACACCGCGTTGTATCTGGATGCTGTTTACAGAAGATGCAAAATCCGGCAGGTCAACAAAATAAATAGTTTGGTCTTCCGCATCATTATAAGGAATGCCATTCAACGTCATATTAATGCGCGTTGCATCCGTGCCGCGAATATAAATCCCGGTATAGCCAACGCCATTTCCTGCGTCAGAATTGATAACAACCGAAGGAGTTTGATTTAAAATAAAAGGCAAATCCTGGCCAACATTATTTTGTTCAATTTCTTTTTTAGAAATATTTGTTTTGGTAAACGGCGCTTTTTCGCCGGCACGCAAAGCTTTTACTTCAATAGGTTGTAAAAACAATTCCACTTCTTGCAAAGAAATTAAAATGGATTCTCCGGTAAAATTAAAAATGCCTTCATATGGTTTGTAACCAATGCTTGTAACTTTTACTTTGTAACTGCCGGCGTTCATTTTAGTAAGTTCAAAAAATCCGGCTTCATTGGTAAATGCGTTGGTAACGCCATTAATCTCAATCGTTGCAGATGCAATGGCAGCGCCGGTTTGCGCGTCTGTAATTTTTCCTTTGGGATGAATTTGTGCTGATGCAATATGAACAATTGCAAATAAGCAAATCCCCAAAAACAATTTTTTCATTTATTAATGTTTTAAATGTTTACCGGAAATATTTAATTAAATGATGACAGAAAAATTTCTGTAAATCAAAAAATTAAATACATCCGGTTTAAAATTGATTCGAGAGAAATGCTGCGAACAGAAGTGGGGAATACAAAAATTTTGACCACCTTCCCTGCGCAGGCATTACCCTGTTCAGGTTCTACGGGTATTATCTCAGCCTTGTCCAAAACCTGCGAAACATACGCCAGGCAAAGGATTCAGCACCCCGAGGAATCTGAGAACACTTTACATTTGTTTTATTCCATTTGTAAAGAAAGGCAAATGTAGTACAAAAGTTTTTTTGTTTGTAACATTTTGAAAAGCTGGTTCGTCTTACTCAAAACCAGGAAAACTGCAAATGCAACATCTTTTTATTAATGCTGTCTTTTATAAAACGATTAATCAATTCATAAAAAAACCAACTGTTATGCGTAAAATATTTTTATCAGTTATCATTGCATCAGCAATGCTTTTTTCTTTTGCACAAAATAAAACGATTAATGATGCAAATGCGCAAAGCCGCACTGCAACGGGCTTTCATTCAATCAGAATAAGCCATGGCATTGATTTATATCTTTCACAAAGCAATGAAGAAGCAGTTGCAGTAAGCGCTTCAACCACCAATTATCGCGATAAAATAAAAACAGAAGTTGAAGGTGGCGTACTTAAAATTTATTTAGAAAATGAACATGGAATTTCTTGGAATACCGGCAACCACAAACTGAAAGCGTATGTATCTTTTAAAATGCTTGATGAGTTAATGGCTTCCGGTGGTTCCGACGTTTTTTTTGAAAGTGAAATTGCGGTTGAAAAATTAAATATTAATCTTTCCCGTGGAAGCGATTTGAAAAAAGGTTCGGTTAAAATAAATGAATTGTCATTAAACCAAAGTGGCGGAAGCGATGTACATCTTTCAGGAACTGTTACGAATTTAAAAGTAGTTGCAAGTGGCGGCAGTGATTTGAAAGCATACGATTTAGTTGCCGACATTTGTGATGTGCAGGCAAGTGGCGGAAGCGATGCGAATATAACTGTTAATAAAGAATTGAACATATTTGCTAGTGGAGGAAGTGATGTACATTATAAAGGAACGGCTGTGGTGAAAGAAATAAAATCGAGCGGCGCGAGCAGTGTTTCGAAAAGAAGTTGAAATGTGATGTCTGATGTAGGATGTAACAAGAATTGAGTTTGCAATTTATACGATTGCTTGTTTACAATTTTAATCATTAAAACGTTTATTAATAACATCAATATAAATTTATTTATGAAAAAAATATTTTTTGCAATTATCGGCTTGGTGATTTTATCTTTTGCAAATGCGCAGGATAAAGTTGTTAATGATCCAAACGCTGAAGTTCGCGCTGTGAAAGGGTTTCATGCCATTAAAGTTTCTACCGGAATTATATTAATGCTTACACAGAGCAACGAAGAAGCAGTTGCCGTAAGCGCAGCAAAAACGGAAGACAGAAATAAAATAGTTACAGCAGTTGAAAATGGTGTGCTGAAAATTTATTATGATAATAAAAGCATGAGCTATACAACCAATAATAAAAAGTTGCGCGCGTATGTTTCCTGCAAAGTATTGGATGGATTAAATGCTTCTTCCGGCGCAATGGTTGATGTTAATGGAACGATAAAATCATCAAACTTAAATTTAAATTTTTCAAGTGGTTCTGGTTTTAAAGGTGATGTTTCGGTTACTGAATTAAAAATAGATCAGGGCAGCGGATCAACTGCAACTATTTCCGGAACTGCAACAAACATATCGGCTGAAACAAGCTCTGGCAGCGCGTTACATGCGTTTGATTTACAGTCAGACCAATGCGATGCAAATGCGAGCAGCGGCGCAAGTTTAGAAATTAGTGTGCGCAAAACATTAAAAGCAGATGCAAGCAGCGGCGGGCAAATTTCTTATAAAGGCAACAGCGTTGCTACTACAATACACAAAGGAAGTGGCGGCCAGGTTTCTAAAGAATAATTTTAAAAAAAATTGTATGAAAAAAATTGTATTCATTTTTATTTCCAGTGTATCATTATTAAATGCAGCTGCGCAAAAAACAATTATTAATGATGCGAACGCGCAAGCGCGCACTGTCAGCGGGTTTCATGGCATTGAAGTTTCTAATGCTATTGATTTATACATTAATCAAAGCAATGAAGAAGCCGTTGCAGTTAGTGCAACAGACAATAAATACCGCGACAGGATTAAAACAGAAGTATCCAACGGTATCCTGAAAATTTATCTTGAAAAAGAAAATGGTTTTTCATGGACATCAGGCAATCATAAATTGAAAGCATATGTTTCTTTTAAAACATTAGACAAATTGTCTGCGTCAGGATCAAGCGATGTTTATGTAGACGGAACCATCAGCAGCGATAATTTGTCTATTCATTTATCTGGCTCCAGTGATTTTAAAGGAAGTGTAAAAACAAATGAATTGTCGATGGACCAAAGTGGATCTTCTGATGCCAATATCAGCGGCCACGCAAATAATCTTACCGTGCATTTAAGTGGCGCGAGCGATATTAAAGGGTATGAGTTGGTGGTTGATAATTGCACCGTTCATGCATCCGGTTCATCTGATTTAAATATTACCGTTAATAAAGAACTCGATGCGCAGGCAAGCGGCTCCAGCGATATCTATTATAAAGGCGCCGCCGTAATAAAAAATATGCACTCCAGCGGCTCTAGCAGTATTTCTAAAAAAGATTAATTGGCGAAATCGTGAATGGTCAATGGGCAATCGTGAATATTTTTTTTCACCATTGACCATTCACCATTCACGAAAAAAACCATCATGAACACACAACTTGATTAATCGCCGATCTTTTTTTGGCTCATCAGTTGAATAATAGTACATTTGCAACCCACATCGCGAAGTAGAGCAGCGGTAGCTCGTCGGGCTCATAACCCGAAGGTCGGAGGTTCGAACCCTCCCTTCGCAACAAATCGGCCTCTAATGAGGCCTTTTTTATTTTATACCTTTGCAGGAATTTTTATGAAAGTAGGTTTTGTAAGCATATTCGGTAAACCAAACGCAGGCAAAAGCACGCTTCTTAACGCATTAATGAAGGAGAAGCTCGCTATTGTATCGCACAAAGTGCAAACCACGCGCCACCGGATTAAGGGAATTTTAAATGAAAAAGATTACCAAATCGTTTTTTCTGATACGCCCGGCGTTATCGAACCAAAATATAAACTGCACGAAAAAATGATGCAGGTTGTAAAAAATTCTTTGGAAGATGCAGATGTAGTTTTATTAATGCTTGATATTAATGATGATTTTGCCGAGAACGATGCGCTTTTTGCTGCGTTGCATTTAAAATCGCCGGCAATTATTGTTATTAATAAAAGTGATAAAGATAAAAGCGGGAAACTTGAAGAAGCAAAAACATTTTTTGGCGAGAAGAATTATTGCAAAAGTGTAATTGCAATTTCAGCTTTGCGAAATATAAATGTGGATGTTTTATTAGAAAAAATCCTTTCATTTCTTCCCGAAGGCGAACCGTTTTTTGATGGCGATGATATTACAGATTTGCCTACAAAATTTTTTGTTGGAGAAATGATCCGCGAAAAAATTTTTAATTTATACGAAGAAGAAATTCCTTACCACACAACCGTTTTGGTACAGGAGTTTACAGAAAAAACAACATTAATAAAAATACGTGCAGAAATAATTGTTCATCGCGAAACGCAAAAAGGCATTATACTTGGCGAACGCGGCGCAATGATAAAAAAATTAGGAACAGAAGCAAGAAAAGACATCGAAGCTTTTTTAGAACGAAAAATATTTTTAGAACTGTTTGTAAAAGTGCGCCCCAAATGGCGCGATAATGATATTCATTTAAAAGAATACGGATATAACTAGGGAGGTGTGAATTGTTAGAAGTAAGATGTGGGATATGAGATACGGGATGGGAGATACGAAATTTTTGTATCCTGCATCAAATATCAAATATCCCATATCAAAAATCGCATCACAAATCCCGCATCAAACATCAAACCATGAGTTTTACAGTAGCAATAGTAGGAAGGCCGAATGTTGGAAAGAGTACATTTTTTAATAGAATGCTCGAACAGCGCAAAGCCATTGTGGACGATGAAAGCGGCGTAACGCGTGATCGCCAGTATGGCGTTACCGACTGGAACGGTAAAACATTTAATGTTGTTGATACCGGTGGTTTTGTTCCGCAAAGCGAAGATATTTTTGAACGTGAAATAAAAAAACAAGTATTAATAGCTTTGGAAGAAGCAAACGCCATTATTTTTATGGTTGATACTGCAACAGGCATTGTTGATTTGGATGAAGCAATGGCTGACGTGTTGCGCAGATCTTCGAAGCCCGTTTTTTTAGCTGTTAATAAAGTTGATAATGGCGAACGTTTGTTGGAAGCAACAGAATTTTACAGTCTTGGTTTCGAAAATATATTTTTCATCTCATCTATGACGGGAAGCGGAACCGGCGAATTGCTTGATGCAGTTGCCGCATTAATGCCCGAAGAAGATGTTGATAAAATTGATGAAGATGGTTTACCAAAATTTGCAATTATCGGCCAGCCAAATGTTGGAAAATCTTCTTTATTAAATGCATTGGTAGGCCACGAGCGCACTATTGTGAGCGAGATTGCCGGCACAACGCGCGATACTATTCACACGCATTATAAATTGTTTCAAAAAGAATTTATATTAATAGATACTGCAGGTATTCGCCGCAAAACAAAAGTGCATGAAGACCTCGAATTTTATTCTGTAATCCGCGCCATTAATGCAATGGATGAAGCGGATGTTTGTTTGCTCGTTCTTGATGCATCAAAAGGAATTACCGCGCAGGATTTGAACATCTTCAGCCTCGCTGTAAAAAAAGGAAAAGGAATTGTAGTGCTCGTTAATAAATGGGACATCATGCCCAAAGAAACAAACACTGCAAAAGAATATGAAATTGAATTGAAAAAAAGATTTGCGCCATTTAATGATTTACCAATTCTCTTTATTTCAGCCACAGAAAAAATCCGCATATTTAAAATTATAGAACTCGCATTACAAGTATACGAAAGCCGCCAACGCCGCATTCCAACATCACAGTTAAACGATGTAATGCTGAAAGCTGTTGAATCATATCACGCGCCCGTAGTTCGTGGCAATGCATTGAAAATAAAATTTGTAACGCAGTTGCCAACAGCCGTTCCATCATTCGCATTCTTTTGCAATTATCCCGATGATGTAAAAACTCCATACAAAAATTATTTAGAAAATCAGTTACGTGCAAAATTTAATTTCACCGGCGTTCCAATAAGAATATTTTTCAGAAAGAAATAATTTCAATCCGTCATTCCAGCGAAGGCGGAAATCATTAATAAATGTGTAACGGCTATTAATTTTTCTTTACAACAAAAATTTATTTTTTACCCAGCAAAAAATTTCTATTCAACTTCATTGGCGTCGCACTCTTGTACATTAGTTCTTTACTCGGCAATAATCTTTATAAATAACTTCTCTAAAATATTTTATTTTCAAAAAATAAAAACTTGGTATAAGTATTGTATATTTATTAATCTCAATTTCGTTTCATTATACTCTTTCATTAACTGTTTTAATCCTCCTTACATTTTTTAAACAGTTAAACCTTTTTTATGAAAGAGAAATTTTTACCATTTCACAATCAGTCTTCTCATTTTATTCTGCAAAAGCAATTATTTTTTGAACAGTTAATTGATTGTTCAACCAACTTTCGAATGCAAGGTTAGCGGCAATTAAATTTTACACAAAAATATTACGCTCAAAAAATGCAAACAAATCATTTGTTTGTTATGCTCCATTTTTTCCAACCACCAAACCTTCTCTTATGTCAATTTTTATGTTAAATGATTTGTTATACAAATCCATTTCAAAAAAAATACTTTCGTTAATAATCATTGCAATCCTTTTTATTAATATATCTTTTGCAGCAACAAAAAGATGGACAGGAAATGCCGGCGACGGCGCATGGTCCACACCTTCAAACTGGAATGGGAACACAGTCCCATCAGTTAATGATGATGTTGTTCTTAATAATATTTTTGTGAATGGAAGTTATGTTGTAAAACTTCCTGCAACATTGGTAGTAGTAAAAACAGTCACCATTTCACCATCATCAGGCAATACCATTCAACTCACATTGCCATCAACAAATTTATTAACGCCGGGATTTATTATTTCTGGCCCGGGTTATGGATTGGTTATTAACAACGGCGGAATATTTAAAGATTCATCGGGCGCACCAAACATGTCGCCAGTTGATATTTCAGATTCCATCAAAATTAATAATGGCGGAAAATTTGTGCACGCAACACCAAGAAGCCACACAAATAATGTAACCGTTTTATCAACTGCACCAGGCACAGAAAAAGGCATTTTTGAATTTGATGTTCCGGGCACGCAGAGTTATACGCTGTCATTAAGCAACAGGATTTTTGGCACATTAATGTTGAGCGCCAACGCTGCATTGGGCAGCAAAAATTATACTGGCAAAGGCAGCAACCCGGTAACAATGAATGGCGATTTGCAATTAAATGCTGGCGTAAATTTTAATACAAACCTTGCAACGGCCGATGGAAATATTATTGTAAATGGAAATTTTATTCAGAACGCAGGCACGTTTAATGTTGCAAGTGGCGCAGATATTTCAACATTAAAAATAAAAGGAAACATAACGCAAACTGCGGGTGCACAAATTACAACTTCCACAACCGGCTTTCCGATTATTGAATTGAACGGAACAGTTTCGCAAAATATTTTAATGCAGGGAACAATAACAAACGCAGTTGGATTTAAGATGAACAATGCAGCTGGCGCAGTTTTGCTGGCGCCACTTTCATTGCCGTATAATTTAAATTTAGCCAACGGAAATATTACAACAACGTCAACAAACTTATTGACTTTGCAAAATGGTACAACTGTTACTGTAGACACAACGATTGCAAATAAAAGTTTTATTAATGGCCCGCTTCGTAAAGAAAATTTATCAGCGTCGCCATATTTTTTCTTTCCAGTTGGAAAAGGATCAACCATGCGTTGGATTGAATTAAAAAATGCAACAGGCAATTTTATTATTGAATTTATTAAAAGTGATCCAAGAAGTTTAAGTACAAATTACAGCACAGGAATAGATCATATTTCTGCAAACGATTACTGGACTATTAACGCAGATGCAAGCCCGGTCGCTAAAGCAAATGTTGAATTATCTTTTGCCAATGCAACCACAAGCGGCGTTACTGATATGAGTGCATTAAGAGTCGCGCAATTATCATCCGGAAGTTGGGTAGACAAAAGCAATACCGCTACAACTGGCACTGCTGGCGCATCTGGCTCAGTTGTAAGTTCTGTAATTAACGTGTTCGGGCCGGTTGCACAAAATTTTACATTGGCAAGTAATACGTCAACACAAAATCCTCTGCCTGTAAAATTGATTAGTTTTTCAGGATCATTAATAAATAATAATACACAACTCAACTGGCAAATTGATTCGCCGGATGATGTTGATCATTTTACAATAATGTTTTCTTCAGATAATAAAAATTTTAAAAACATTGATAGTGTAAATGCAGAGGCTTTACAAACTTCTTATCAGTTTATTGATAAACAGTTGAACAAAGGAATAAATTATTATCGTTTAAAAATTATTCAGAAAGATGGCAGTTTTTATTACAGCAATGTGATAACTATTAATAGCAGTGATTTTGCTTTCGGCATTCATTTCACTTCATTCAATTTAGTAACTAGTAATATAGAAATTAATATTACTTCTGAAGAACAAAATAAAATGCAGTTATTAATAATAAGTGCAGATGGAAAGATAATCAAGCATATTAATATAGAAACGCAACATGGAAATAATGTAAAAATGCTTGATTTATCCGGGCTGGGCGCGGGTTTGTATTATTTGATTGGGCAAAATAAAAATGCAAAAACAAATGTGCTTCGATTTATAAAACAATAATATTTCTCTATAAAAACCAAAGAAGCCGCTGATATTTTTTCAGCGGCTTTCTTTTTATTAGAATTTTTCTACGAACGATTTTATAATTTCATTTTCTTGATCAGTTCGTTCACTTCTCTTTTATACACTGCAAGCGCTTCAGTTTCTTGTTTTATAAAACTATTTTTTTGTAATGACCCGACAACAACATTCATTTCGTCATTATTTTCATAAACCATTTTACGAAATGGATTTGTATAATCTTTCGCGCGCGAATCGTAAATTCCTTTTGTCATCCATTCTTTTGTTGTAATGCTTTGCATTAATAAATTTTTGAAAACCGTTTTATCAATTTTTTTAAAATGAATATTATGAACTTCTTTTAATGCAGCAAGTGCGTGATATAATTTATCTATTGAATAATTTTCTCCCTGAGCAATATAAAACTGGTGAACAGCTTCCCAGTTTTTTATTTTACCAATATGAATTTGTTGAATAAATTTTTGCAGCGCTGTTTTTTTAATAAGTTGCCCGCCAACATTCTGCCATTCGCTTTGAATTAATTTTGCAGGTAAATCGATTTGCAAATCAGCAAGCGTTTTATATTTATTAATAAAAATATTTTCAACAATTTGTGTTGTTGCATAATAAGTTATTATCTCTTTATACAAATGATAAGCTTGCAAAACCTTTATCAGCTTCACTTTGCGGTCGCTGTGTTCAAAATTTTCGACAACAATTTCTAAATCATTAATAATATTATTTCTGCTGTTCAATAAATTTTTTCCAATAGAAACCAGCGCTTCTTCTGAATAGGATTTATTATTTTCAAATTGTTTTACATAAGCTTTTGCTGTACACTTTTCAATCAAGATTAATGAATAAATAATTTCATTAATACTGTCTGGCGCGAGAAAATCATATTCTATTGTTTGCGTTTTATCTGTGCGTTTATCGCGGTCAATATATTTCCATGAGTTTCGTGCGAGCGCATACATATTGTATAAAAACCAATACGCAGGCATAACAATCAATTCATCTTTACTTTCATCATTACTAACTAAGCTGAAAGGAATCGGAATATTTATTTCAGCAGGATAATCGCCTTTTGCCACAATGATAAATGAGGCAAATTTTGAATTGTGTTTTAAACTTACACACAAGCCAGGCCAAAACCCGCGCCCAGCAATGATTTCACCATCTGCACTTCTTGAGTTGTGATTGGAACCAATCGTTGCGCCGGCAGCCATATTGCTTTGTCCCATTAATAAGGCTGCGCATAAAAATGAATTGTTATGATGTTGTTCATGCGCAGGAAATATTAATGAATTCAATACTTCACAACAGGAAATGGTTGAATTGTTTCCGAGATAAGAATTGATTAATCGCGCGCCATATTTTAATTGCGAATGCGAAGCCATAATAAAACGCACGGCCTTCACTCCATAAAAAATGCGGCAGCCAACACCAATAATTCCATTTACCATTTCACATCCTTCACCAATTTGTGTTTTGCTTTGTGATGAAGAATTGATTGTAAGATTTTTTAATTTATTTGCACCTTTTAAATATGCATCTGAACCAACAATTACATCTTTAATAATCGCGCAATTTTTTATAACAGTTCTGTCGCCAATGGTTCCATAATAACCGCGGCAGTTATCAAATTTTTTTTCTGTAAAATTTTTAAATGCATTTTGTAAAACATCATCATCGCGAAAACGGCTCCATAGATAAGCATCTCCGGGCAACATGCCATCAAACGGAATAATACTTCGGCCGCCATTTTCATTACATATTTCTAATTCTATTCGTCGCGATTCTGGTTCGCCTTGTTTCAAAATTCCATTGCCAAATTTTGCATTATCCGTTGTTGCGAGTTCATTTACATTTACAATCATCACATCATTGCCAACTATGTAATGCGACAAATAATTTACATTATCAACTGAAACATTATCGCCAAAATCGGAACTGATAATTGTGCTGTTATAAAAACCAACCGGGCAACGAAGATTGTGAAATTCCAAATAGTAAGGTTGCATTTTACCAATACGAACGAGCCCGAAAAATTTACAATTTTGCACAAGCTCAGGAGAAAATATTTCAGAAACTAAAATGTTGTTCCAGTTGTCGGAAGTATTTCTATTGCGAACAAGTGTTTCAATTTCAGAAGCATTTAAGTTGCGGTAATTGGTATTTTTATTTTGTTGTTTGCGCAGATGATATTCATCTTTTCCCTTGGGTAAAAAGTTGGCAGGAATAAAATTATAACCCAAAGAATCAATAGGGCTTTTTTTGATCTCATTCATAGAATTAATTAATGCGGTAAGTTAATTAAAATATACAAGCGCATTAATATTGATCAACCTGCAAAGTATTTATGAATGTTGTAAAACTTTTTTACTTAGCCATTTTCTTATTGGTTCATCATAAAATTTTAAAGATGCATATGCAAGAACAATTGAAGAAATAAATACAAGCGCAGCAATTGGAAATGCATGATTGAAGTTGGGTTTTTTATCTGCAACCCAAGCCGTATAAATATATACAAGCGGAAAGTGCGTCATGTAAAGCGGATAAGAAATATCACCTAAAAATTTACACAAGCGTGATGAAAATTTTCCTATTATTTTTCCGCCTGCACCTATAAATACAATGATTGGAAAAATAAAAATAATACTCAATGAATCATACAATCCATTCATCCAAAGATGTTGATTATCGCCAACTCTTGGCATAGCAAGTATAATGATGATTAATAAACTGCTCCATAGAAAAGCATTTTTTACATAAACTAATTTTGCAATTCTGTTAAGCAACAGCCCTGCAAAAAAAGGATACATCACTCTTGTAAAACCAATGCGCAATTGCTCTGCATCTAACGACCAGCCGCCAATAATATCGCCGGAAGAATTTGTGACGGCAAGTTGTATTAATGCGCATGCTGCTAAAAAAACTAAAATTGATAATGCGAGTTTTGAAAATTTTCTGATTATGAGTGCGTATAAAATGTTTGCGATGTATTCAAAAAATAAAGACCAGCCGGGGCCATTCAAAGGATGCATTTCCTGCCAGCCGCGAATATCCATTGATAATGGAACGGGGATAAGCGTGCAACCAATCAACATTACCAAAAGCATTTTCCATGCGGGTACTAAATGTATGGTTGGCCATAATGCAGAATCCTGAAAATAAAAAAGTGCAGCGCCGATAACCATTCCGATAATTACCATTGGCTGAAGCCTTAGTAATCTTCGTTTAAAAAATCCTGCAACATTCATTTTGTTCCAACGATCATCATATGCATAGCCAACTACAAAACCAGAAAGCAAAAAGAAAAAATCTACCGCGAGATAACCATGATTAATCACCTGATCTAAATGGCTTGTTGAATGTGCTTCAAAAAGATGAAAGGCAACAACCATAACTGATGCAACGCCGCGCAACCCGTCGAGAATGGGATAATGAGGTTTTGAGATTAACGGGTTGGTTTGCATGAATCGTTAGAAATATTTTATTAATATCAATGTATGAAATTCTTTCGGAGAAAAATGAAATTGAAATGCTTTATTAATAAGATGAAATTTATATTTTTAAAAATTGCCTGATAGCAATTCAACTGCTGAAGTGTGCGACGCAACAGATGCTTAATTATTAATCTACCGCTAAGTACAAAAAAATAGTTGTTATTAATAAATGCTTATTGAAGAAAACCTTCTTGTTTCATTTTGTCGCTTATGGTTGTGATTACATTGTCGAATAAATTATCGCTGCCGGAAGGATTGATGGTTGATGTGGTGCCGCTCCAAACTAATTTATTACGCAGCAAAGAGTAAACGTTTACTTCTACAAAATATGTTTTCTGTACAACATAGGTTCCGGGATTGTAATAACTGTGCCATGCATAATTGTAAAAATCTTTCCAGTTATTATAATATGCAGGATAAATTCCGTGGACATACGGATGTGTTTTATCTACATGCACCAAACGCAAAATTACAACAGCATCAAAGCCGCGGTTTTTCAATTGCTCATTATAAAATTCAAGGCTCGATCCTAATGTGTCTGTATTTAATTCTTTATAAGAAGGAATTGCTTTTTTAGGAAAATAAATGGTCATCAAATCTTCGGTTCTTCTCCTGATATTATCGTTTTTTATTAATGCGGCGAACACAAATTTTTTAGATCGCATGGTATCAATTGATACGTCCGGATCGCGCCAGCTATGAACAATTTTGGTAGTTGTATTGCATGAAATAAAAATGATTAATGCAGCAGTTATGTAAATATATTTTTTCATGCAGTTATTAGGTTGAGTGCTGCGAAGTTAAAACAAAAATTTTTGATGTGTGATGTCTGATGTCGGATGTATGATGTCTGATTTGTTATTATGAATATGTAATAAATGCTTACAAGATCGTATTATAAAATACTTATTCAAAAAAATCAGAAATCAGACATCGTACATCCGACATCAGACATCGTACATCATTCCACCGTCACACTCTTCGCAAGGTTTCTTGGTTTGTCTACGTCGCAGCCTTTTGCGATGCCGATATAATAACTTAATAATTGCAATGGAATTACACTGATAATTGGCGCCACTATTTCATCTGCTTCGGGAACAATCATTACGTCATTCGCCATAGCAGGAATGATTTCATCACCACTACTTATTACTGCAATTATTTTTCCTTTGCGTGCTTTTATCTCTTGTACGTTGCTGATAATTTTTTCGTGATAAATATCTTTTGTCGCAACAAAAACTACAGGTAAATTTTCATCAACCAAAGCAATAGGGCCGTGTTTCATTTCTGCAGCAGGATAACCTTCTGCATGTATGTAAGAAATTTCTTTCAGCTTTAATGCACCTTCCAATGCAATCGGAAAATTATATCCGCGGCCGAGATACAATGCATCCGTTGCATCTTTATATTTTACCGCAATATTTTTTACCACATCATTTATTAATAAAACTTCTTTTACTTTTTCAGGAATGTTGTGCAGCTCATTAATAAGATGCGCATATCTTTCTTCATTAATACTGTTTTTTTCTTTTGCAATTTTTAAAGCAATCATTGTTAATACTACCAATTGCGCAGTGAAAGCTTTTGTACTTGCAACGCCAATCTCAGGCCCGGCGTGCGTGTACGCGCCTGCATGAGAAATGCGCGCGATAGAAGAACCAACAACATTAACAACGCCGAAAATAAATGCGCCTTGTTCTTTCGCTTTATCAATCGCAACAATCGTATCTGCAGTTTCGCCACTTTGTGAAATGGCAATGATAACATCGCCTTTATGAACAACAGGATTTCTGTAACGAAACTCTGATGCATATTCAACTTCAACAGGAATGCGGCAGAGTTCTTCAATAATATATTCTGCCACCAAACCCGCGTGCCAACTGGTTCCGCAGGCAATGATGATAATGCGGTTTGCATTTTTTAATTGCTCAATATTATTTTGAACGCCCGCCATGGTGATGGTGTTATTAATAATATCCAACCTTCCGCGAAGACAATCGAAAATAGTATCAGGCTGTTCAAAAATTTCTTTCAGCATAAAATGATCATAACCGCCTTTTTCAATTGCAGCTAATTCCATATCCAATTTTTGAACGAAAGGTGTAATTTTTTCGTTGCCCAAATTTTTTAAAACAAGTTCATCTGCTTTTATAATCGCGAGTTCATAATCATTTATATAAACAACTTCCTTCGTATATTCGATAATCGGTGATGCATCAGACGCTAAAAAATGTTCGCCTTTGCCAACGCCAATTACCAGCGGGCTTCCTTTGCGCGCAGCAATAATCGTATCCGGATTATCTTCATCAAGCAACACAATTACATAAGCGCCAACAACTCTTTTCAATGCTATGCGCACCGCTTCTTCCAGCCCGCAATCATTATTAATTTGTATGTCTTCTATAAAATTTAATAATACTTCTGTGTCGGTATCGCTTTTAAAACTGTAGCCTTTTTTCAGCAATTCATTTTTTAACTGCGCATAATTTTCAATAATCCCATTGTGAATCATCGCCAGTTTTCCATTCGCAGATTGATGCGGGTGCGCGTTGCGATCACTCGGTTCACCATGCGTGGCCCAGCGCGTGTGGCCGATGCCGGCATGCGCGTGTAAGTCTTTGCCAACAAGGCTTTCCTCCAATTCAGCAACTTTGCCTTTCTTTTTATATACTTTTAATCCGTTGTTTAATAATGCCACGCCAGAACTATCATAACCACGATATTCCAGTCTTTTTAATCCTTTTAATAATACAGGATAAGCTTCTCTTGGCCCGATATACGCAACAATTCCGCACATAAAATTTGGTTTAATTAAGCAACAATATTATTGAAAATAAACACTGCGCAGCGAGTTTTTTATTATGTAGCCAGCGAAAGAATTTCTATTAAGCTTCATTGGCGTCGCACACTTTTACATCAGTTCTTTATTCAGCAGGTTATCTCTATTTGTATTTGATGGATTAATATATTGCAGGATTT
>JABDAZ010000060.1:0-10735 GCA_013288945.1 Bacteroidota bacterium
CTTTTATCGTATACCGATAAAACATAAACTTTTTTATCAATAATTTTTACTTCAATGATAACTCTTGCGCCACTGCTTTGACCTGCGTTTTTATCGGTAATTGCCATCCGGACTTTATAGCAATCTTTTCCTAATGGCGTGCTTCCGGCAATAGGATCTTTTTTCAAATTTTTCTGTAATTCAAAGAAATCATTTTTTATTTGAGGGTATTTTTTTGCAAGTGCTTTTGCTTCTGAAATGAAAACGTCGGTTGGAATTATTTTATAATTCTTTGAGAAACTTTGAGAAGGAATTTGCTTTTTTTGTTCATTAAGGCTTAATGTTATTTTTTTAACTTGCATTGCTGCATTTTTTTTTGCTTTATTCTTTTTTTCAACTGTAGTTTTTATTGCTTTTTCGGAGCGGGGATGATTATCAGCAGAAATTGATTTTTTTGATATCGAAGTTGCTTGTGGCATTGCTTATTTTTACTTTTTTACTAAGTAAATTTATACAGAAGTTTTAAAACAACCAAGCAACATTTATGGCTAACGAAATCAGTTGCAGATTTTATCGTAATTATTAATGTTAAAAATTGAGAAGATAATAGGTTTTATACATAATATTTTTCCTGATTTCCCGTCTTTTATACAACTTCATAACAATTGATTTAAACAACATGACGAGATTGACTTTTAGCCGCAGAAAGTTTGTATTATTTTTTTTATTGCTTTTGCAAATGTCTTTTTTATCTGCGCAAAAAACGCCGGATAAAAAATATCCAACACTTCTTTGGGAGATAACTGGAAATGGATTAACGAAGCCATCTTATCTTTTTGGAACAATGCATGTGAGCAGCAAAATGGTTTTTCATTTAAGCGATTCCTTTTATTTCGGTATAAAAAATTCAGACGTTGTTGCGTTGGAATTAGATCCTCAATTGTGGCAGGATCAATTGTTTCGTTTTCAAAATATGCAAACCAATCTTCGTTTTTTTACGCAAGGTTCGCCCAATGATTATATTAATGAAAAATCTTTTCAGTTAGAAAAATATGAAGACAAATTAAAAGCTGCCTTAAGTGAAGAGCCAACAATTATTAATGGATTATTATACCGCACAGTGAAGCCCAGTGCAGATTTTGAAGAAGACACGTATCTCGATTTATACATTTATCAAACAGGAAAACGGTTTGGAAAATTAGCAACCGGTGTTGAAAATTATTATGAAACAGAAAAATTAATTCTCGAAGCCGGGCAAGACATGATGAAAGAAAGGAAGAAAAAAAATCATGATCAGGATGGCGAATCGATGTATGATATTGAAAGAAAAACGCAGGAAGCTTACCGCAAAGGCGATTTAGATTTACTTGATTCACTCGAAAAATTAATGCAGGTTTCTGAAGCGTACATGGAAAAATTTTTATACCGCAGAAACGAAATCCAGGCCAATTCAATTGATAGTATTGTACATCATCATTCTTTATTTGTTGGTGTTGGCGCAGCGCATTTGCCCGGCAAACGCGGCGTTATAGAATTGCTTCGCAAAAAAGGTTATAAACTTCGCCCGATATTAATGCAGGATAAAGATGCCACGCAGCGCGATGATATTGAAAAAGTAAAAGTGCCTGTAAATTTTTCATCGTTCACGTCGGATGATGGCGAGTTCACCGTGCAATCTCCGGGCAAATTATATAAGCGTGCAGATGCGCGTGCAAATGATTCATGGCAATATGCAGACATGAGCAATGGCGCATATTACATGGTAACGCGTGTAAAAACGCACAGCTTTATTTTGGGCCAGCAGCAAGATGTAGTGATGAAAAAAGTTGACAGTTTATTGTATGAAAATATTCCCGGAAAAATTATTAAAAAAACGCCGATAGTTAAAAATGGTTTTCATGGTTATGACATTATTAATAAAACGCGCCGCGGCGATAACCAGCATTATAATATTATCATCACGCCTTTTGAAGTATTGGTTTTTAAAATGAGTGGCAACGCAAGTTATATAGAAGGAAAAGAAGCCGATCAGTTTTTTAATTCAATAGAAATAAAAAAAGAAAATGTAAAAAGCCCGGTAAATTTTTCACCGCTGCAAGGTGGTTTTACAATTAATTTTCCGCAAGCGCCGGTGGAATATAAAGACAATACAAACTTTGATGGAATTACAGGTTGGGAATATGAATCAATTGATTCAACAACCGGAGATGCATTTATGGTTTGGCGAAAAACTATTCAGAATTATCGCTTTATCGAAGAAGATAGTTTCAATTTGGATTTGATGGAAGAAAGTTTTCATCTCTCAGATTTTATCGATAAACAAATTTCTTTTCAGCATACAAATTATAAAGGTTCAGCTTGTTTGGATGCTTCTTATTTATTAAAAGACGGCTCTGTTATTCAAGCAAAATTTTTATCAAAAGGCGCGCAATATTTTGCACTTGCCGCGCATAGTAAAAATAAAAACAAAAACTTTTCGTCATTTTTTAATTCATTTTCTTTTGCGCCATATCATTATACGGGCTTTAAAAAATATGTAGACACATTCACAAATATTACAGTAACCACGCCGGTTGTGCCCGATATTGATGTGAATGTGCGCACCATTATTGAGCGCACAACAAGTGAAGAATTTTTAAATTCCATTGCAGAATATAATACCTATTGGCCGCGTATAAAAAGTGCATTGTTCCAGGATGATTCAACAGGTGAAGCAATTTATGTAACTGTGCAATCTTATCCGAAATATTATTATCCGAAAGATTCCGCAACGTTTTGGAAAGAAGAAATTAATGAAAAAAGAATTAAAGAAAGTTTGATTATTAAAAGCAAAGAACCATTTCATTTTAATGATTCTGCTTATGGGTTTAAATATGTTTTTGCAGATACAAATTCATCTCATTTATTATCCAACTGGATTTTTTTGAAGGATAATAAATTATATCGCATCATGAGTTTGCATGATTCTTTAAATGATGAAAGTGATTTTATTAATCGTTTTTATGCAACCATTCAACCCACTGCAAAAAAAATGGGCGAGCCTGTTTTCACAAACAAACTCGATTTGTTTTTTCATGATTTTTACAGCAAAGATTCGGCGATTAATAAAAAAGCAAAAGATGACATTTCAAATATTTATTACGGCGCTGGTGGTGTTCCGTTTTTAATAAATGCGATTAAAAATTTGCGTTATAATGACAAAGATTATTTTACAACAAAAGTTAAGCTTATTAATGAGTTTGGATATATTAATGATTCATCCGTTATAGAGCCGATAATAAATGCGCTGAAAAATATTTATGAAAAGGCTGGCGATACAAGTACATTTCAAAATGCAGTTTTAAAAGCGCTTGCAAAAAATAAAACCAAAGAAGCTTACAGTTTGCTGAAAACTTTGCTGGTGCAGGATCCGCCGGTGTTTGATAACTCTTCCGATTATAGTTACCTGTTTCAAAATTTTGGTGATTCATTACAACTTGCGCGTTCTTTATTTCCTGAATTGTTGCAGTTGTCAACGGTTGATGATTATAAAGATAATATTCATTCATTGCTTACAACTTTGGTTGACAGTGGTTATATAAAAGCAAATGATTACGAACCTTATTTTAGTAAGTTATTTTTTGATGCAAAATTGCATTTAAAAAAACAGCTTGGAAAAGATGAACAGCAATTGCAAAAAACAGATGATGATAATGAAAGTAACAAGTATGACAAATACAATAATGATAATAAAACAACTGATGAAGATTACACAGAGCTTGAAGAAGATGCAGTTTTATTAATGCCTTTTTATGAAAAGAATAATAATGTTCCGCATTTTTTTGATAAGCTTTTGCAAAGTAAAAATGAACAGTTGAGATTAAGCGTTGCTGTTTTGTTGTTGCGTAATAATAAAATTGTTGCAGATAGCATTTTACAAAATCTTGCTGCTGATAACAGGTTTCGTTTTCAATTATATAAAAAATTAAAAGCGGTTAATAAAGAAGATAAATTTCCTGCGAAGTATAAAACGCAATTGGACATTGCGCGCAGCCAGTTAATCGGTTCGCATATTAATAAAGATTTTTTTGCAATAGAATTGGTTGATAAAAAATTAATACAGGTAAAAAATGAGAAAGGGTTTGTTTATTTTTTTAAATATAAATTAAACAAAGATGATGATTGGGAAATGGCTGTAAGTGGCTTGCAGCCTGCCAATGCAAAGGATATAAGCATTAATGATGAACTGACGAAACTAACCCGTAAAAAATTAAAAACTGACGAACCAGTTGCTCAACAATTTAATGAACAGCTGAAAAAAATATTATTCTCCAAACATAAAAGCGCAGCATCATTTTATTTAGACAATGAATATTATGCTGGAAGAAATGATGAGCAGGAATAATTTTAATTTGAAAGTGTGAAAATTTGAAAATTGAAAACCGATTTATTAATATAACATCACAATGTATTGACTAGCTCCGTCATTTGTGGCGGAGAAAAAAATGTTTATTGATGAATAAAGAACCAACAGTACAAGTGTGCGACGCAACCAATGATCATTAATGAACAAATGTTCACTCAATAAAAAATACTAGAACTTCAAATGCCTTACAGTTACTCCGTTATTAATAAGTTGCTTTAAAGAATCGATGCCGATTTTTAAATGGTTTTCTACATATGCGCCGGTTACTTTTTTATCGCTTTCGGCAGTCTTCACACCTTCCGGCGTCATTGGTTGATCGCTTACCAACAACAAAGCGCCGGTTGGAATTTTATTATAAAACCCAACAGAAAAAATGGTTGCAGTTTCCATATCAATCGCGTAAGCACGCACTTTTTGCAGGTATTCTTTAAAGGCTTCATCGTGTTCCCACACGCGGCGGTTTGTGGTGTATACAACCCCCGTCCAGTAATCAACTGCATAATCGCGGATGGTTGTTGAAATTGCTTTTTGTAATGCAAACGCCGGCAATGCAGGCACCTCTGGCGGAAAATAATCGTTTGATGTTCCTTCACCGCGAATGGCTGCGATTGGTAATATTAAATCGCCAAGTTTATTTCTTTTTTTCAACCCGCCACATTTGCCGAGAAACAGCACAGACGCAGGTTCTATCGCTGTAAGCAAATCCATTATTGTTGCTGCAGTAGGGCTGCCCATTCCAAAATTTATAATGCTTATATCGCCGGATGTTGCGCATTGCATCGGCTTATCTTCGCCAACAACTTTTACATTATGCCACTCTGCAAACAGGTGAACATAATTGCTAAAGTTGGTCAATAAAATATATTTTCCGAAATTTTCTAATTGTTCTCCTGTATATCTTGGCAGCCAGTTTTTTACAATGTCTTCTTTGCTTTTCATAAATTATTTTATAAGGTTTAATGTTTTATTTTATAGTTGGTGTATATAAAAATTTTTTCAGCATGATTGTGTAAATTTAGCAAAATAGTTTTTGTGTATGATCAAAATCTACTATCCCCATTATCCTTATAAAATAAAAGAAGAAGAAGTTGGAAAGGAATTTATTTTTGATGAGCTGCGCAAACAATGGGTAAAACTTACACCAGAAGAATGGGTACGGCAAAATTTTGTGCAGTATTTATTGCAGGTAAAAAAATATCCATCATCATATATTGCGGTTGAAAGAAAAATGAAATTGGGCGAAGTAAACAAGCGTTTTGATTTACTTGTTTTTGATAACGCAGCTCGCCCATGGATGATGATTGAATGCAAAGCAATGCATGTGCCACTTGATAAAACCGTGTTGTGGCAAGCGTTGCATTACAACATTGCCATTCCTGTGAAATATTTAGTGATAACAAATGGCGGGGTTTGCCATGCTTACATGAAAGGATTAATGGATTTTGAAAGTATAGATATGCTGCCATCTTACAGCGAATAAAAATAAATTTTATCTTTTACCATTGCATTGTTTCTTTAATAAAACCTGTTAACTCTTCTGCAATTTGCTGGTGATCTTTTACATCCGGATGTGAGCCGCAACCATTTTTGTATTGTTTCTTAAAAACATATTTTTCCACTTTATTATCTTTCAAGATATCGTGCATGTACGAAATTATTCCGCCGAGATAATTTTTTAATGCAGCAGTTAATTTTTCATCACCCATCGGGCTGCTTAAACAAATAATATTTGCTTCAGGATAATAACTTCTTATCTTTTTAATAAACTGAATATAAGTATTGCAAAAAATTGTTGAATCCTGTATGCCATCATTTTGGCCAAGGCAAACGGTTACTACATCAGGCTGATAATTATTAAAATTCCATTCAATGGAATCGCTGCTCATATTTATTTTATTAAAAACTTTTGGCATCAGTATTTCGAGTTTGCAACAACTATGCATTAATCCAATTCCTGAAACGGCACTGAGTTGCCATTGCGCATTTAATGCGCGTGCAGTAATGGGGCCGTAACTTAAATATGCATTGTGCTCATCATACCAGGTTCCTTTGCCACAGGGAATTTCAGAAAGATCATCTCCAAAACCACAGGTAATTGAATCTCCGATAAATTCAATTTTTCTTGATTTTTTTTGTGGTGAAGGAATAATATTTTCACAAATAAAACCGATGAATTCAAGATAGCCATTGCCGGCTTCTGTGTCTTTACAAATTGTAATCGTATGTTCGCCATTGCCTAAACCTTGCGAAACATTTATCGTATCTGTTTTATTTTTTGTTTGAATTCTTATTAATTTTTTTTCATCAATAATCACTTCAATATAGTTGTGTGTGGTTCCATACAACACTTCATCATTAATAATAAATGAGCAGGAACTGCCAGTAAACTTTGCACTTAAATAAACTCCAGGTGCCCAAAATCTCGGCTTCAATGGATCAGAAAAATCAATTCTTCCTGTGTACTGAATATTACTATTGCTTGCAGGAAAAAAATTTGCTTTATTATTTTTTGCATGTGCAGCAACACTTGTAAAAACAAAAACCAGGAATAGCGCGAAAGAGAATTTCATTATTAATAATTTTTTTGAAAATAAAAGTTAGCTATTCTTTATTATTATTAATGATGAAAAAAAATCCCATTCTTGTCATGAATGGGATTTGTATAAAAATATTTATTAATAATGCTATGGAAATATTCCAAGCTCTGAATATGCAGTACCAACTTTGCTTATGGCAACAACATATGCAGCAGTGCGCATGTCTGGTATCTCCGGATTTTTATTCCAGCAATCCATAATTTCTCGTGTTGCGGCAGTCATTGTTTCTTCCAATCCGCTATAAACTAAATCAACCTCGTCAGCGCCATGCATAATGAATTGTTTTTCTTTTGCGCTCACTTTTTTACCAGTTAAATCTTCTATCTGCCCGAGAATATGTGAGTTCATATTTTCTGTAAAACGTTTTTCCATTCTTCCATAACGAACATGGCTTAAATTTTTCAACCATTCGAAATAGGAAACCGTTACGCCACCAGCATTCAAATACATATCCGGAACAACTAAAATTCCGCGTTTAATAAAAATTTCATCAGCATCCGGCGTTAATGGCCCGTTAGCAGCTTCACCAATAATTTGTGCTTTTATGCGCGGTGCATTTTCGCCATTAATAACATTTTCCAATGCTGCAGGAATTAAAATATCGCATTGCAATTCCAATGCTTCAGTCGACTTAACAATATTTGTCGCACCAGGAAAATCCAATATTGATCCTGTCTTTTTACGGTGCTGAAAAACTTCTTCTTCATTCAATCCTTCGGGATGAGTTATCGCGCCTTCAAACTCTGCAAGCGCAATAACTTTTGCGCCACCTTCCCTAAAAAATTTTGCAGCATGGTAACCAACATTGCCCAAACCCTGCACCACTACTGTCTTTCCTTCAATGCCGGTTTGCAAATTTAATTTCGTCATGATGTCTTCCATATTACATACTTCGCGTATGCCATAAAAAACACCGAGGCCAGTTGCTTCTTTTCTTCCTCGCACGCCACCTTGGGAAACAGGTTTGCCGGTAACGCAACCCATCGCGTCTACTTCGCCCGGGCGCATGCTCATGTAGGTATCAAGTATCCAAGCCATCTCGCGTTCGCCGGTTCCATAATCAGGTGCAGGAACGTCGATGCCGGGGCCGATAAAATTCTTTTTTATTAATTCAGAAGTGTAACGGCGCGTAATTTTTTCCAATTCATACGGCGTATATTTTTTTGGATCGATAGTGATTCCACCTTTTGCGCCACCGAAAGGGACATTAACGATTGCGCATTTGTAAGTCATTAATGCAGCAAGCGCCATTACTTCATCAAGGTTTACCGATAATGAAAAACGGATGCCGCCTTTGCAGGGAGATTTGTGGTGAGAATGCTGCACGCGGTAAGCTTTTATTACTTCAATCTTATCGCCGATTTTTACCGGGAAAAACATTCTGTAAACAGAATTACATTGTTTGATTTGTTCAAGAACGCCCGGATCAAGGTTGGTGAATTTTGCGGCTTTGTCGAAACTTTTTTCGACCGCCTCAAAAAATTTGTATTCAATTTGCGAAGCCATTTCGTTAGATTTTTATTTATTTATTAAGGTTTAATTAAGCGAAATAAGTATAAGCTATAAACTATAAAATATTTTCTTAATGATAATTCATACTTCAAAGGTTATACTTCATACCTATTATTGCTCTTTCTCGAGATTACTTATTTTTCTGTCAAGGTTTACAACGTATAATACGATGCCGAATAAAATGGTTATTAATACTGCAATCACCACATAAATTTTTCCGTTTGATCGCATCGTTTCTGCCATTTGCGGTTTTTCTTTTGCAACACTATCCTGCGCACGCAATGCAAAACATGCGAACGAAAATATGAACGTGATTATTACGTGAACAGTTTTTTTATACATTATTATATTTCTTTTCTTTTATTAATTGCAACCGGATACGCAGCGTTGTTATCCACGTGCCAAGCAGCGCCCAGCCTGGTATTGCGCCAAACCAAAATATCACGCGCATCCGGCTGTCAATGTCTTTTGTGTTAAATGCAGGGTTGCCCATTCCGCCCGGGTGAAGGCTTTCAACCAATCTTGGTATAATCCAAATTGTTGGAAACAACATGGCAAATGCAAAGATGTTATACACTGCACTTATGCGCGAACGTTTGTCAATATCCGTCATGGAATTGCGTAAAACCATGTAGGCAAAATAAATAAGCAATGCAATGGCAGCGCCAATTTGTTTTGGATCATTGCTCCAGAAACTTCCCCAGGTATATCTTGCCCAAATAGATCCGGTTGTTAATCCAAGCACGCCGAATAATATTCCGGCATTTGCATATTCCACCGCATAAATGTCGAAAACATGATTATTGGTGCGCAAATACTTTATAGAATAAACAACAGAAGTTATAAAAAAAATCATCATGCCAAACCACATGGCCACGTGAAAATATAAGTTGCGGATGGTTTCATTTAAGATTGGTTTTACAGGCACACCGCCGAGAAAACCCGCGATAAATGTATACAACAGAAGAATGACACTTAATATTTTCCACCAGTTTTTACGAAGCATACAATGTTCTTAAACGGTGGCGCGAGTTGAGGAAAATTTTATTATATAAAAAACATTTCAACGGCTGACCACCTGAATTTGGATGGCAAAATTAGGGTAAAGGAGATTAATAAATTACTAAATGAGAAAAAAAACTAACGGGCGTTAGTATGGTATTTTTTTAAGCCTGTAAAATATCTAATTTTAAAAAACATAGCTTAATAATAAACTCCATGTTATTAATACACCAAAAATGCAAACAGCTAATGATTTTTTATTTGCCGCGGAGTAATATTTTAAAATTTTATAAACAATGAATATTTATCAATATTGTTACTAATTCTAATAACAATATCGATGGATTTTTATTGAATCATTTGATATTCTTTGGATAAGTATAAAAAAGAGGCTTGTGGATTAGAGCGCAAAGCAAATTTGAATGTTTGCCAGAAGCACTAATATGATAATTCTATTATTCAGTTTTTTTTATAAATCGTATAATTCAATCCTTCCACAAAAAAGGAAAAAGAATAACGGCGAGTGCGATTATCATGATATCAAATCCAACCAATAAAAGAATAATAAAATTTAATCCGCTTTGAAATACGCTTGCAAATGCAATGTTTGATAAGCGCATTAATAATAATAATTGCGGAATGATTAATGGAAAACCCATGATGGCCATTAATGCTGCATTTTGTTGCGCGCGCGCAGCGATGGCTGCAATAAATGTAAATACCAAACTCAAACTAACGCCGCCAAAACAACTGATAAAAATAAACAACAATGGATCATGCAATGGATTGCCGAGCAGCAATTCAAATAGTAAAACGCTTACGAGCGTCATCACCAGCATTAATATTAAGTTGAACAATAACTTGGCAAGAATAAAATCTTTTGCGCCTGCAATGGAATAAAAATATAATAAGCGCCCGCGGCTTTCCTGCAAAAAACTTTTTGCAACTGCATTCACGCTGATGAACAATTGTATCATCCAAAATAATCCATTCCAAACCGTTGCTTCCGGTTGTCCCATTGCTAAGTACAAAACAAAAATTGTTGCAGCAACATATAATAACACGCCGTAAAACGTGTACTGCTGGCGGATTTCCAGCAACAAATCTTTTTTAAAAAGAACAAGTATGTTTTTAAAACTTTTCAATTTATTTTTTTATTAATAAAAATTACGCATTCTCACCTTTGTAATAATCTATTCTGCAACGTGGTTCGTAAATATCTTTTTCCCCTAATAATAAT
>JABDAZ010000060.1:10745-15199 GCA_013288945.1 Bacteroidota bacterium
CCCCAATAATAATTGTGAATCGTGTGCTGTTTTTCTGTAAGAATAATTTGCAATGTTTCCGCATTTTACACAAATGGCATGCAACTTGGTGATATAATCTGCTTTTGCAAGCAGGTTTGGTATTTGCCCAAAAGGTTTTGTGGTATAATCCATATCAAGGCCGGCAACAATTACGCGGATGCCGCGCAAAGCAAGCTGGTCGCACACTTCCGGCAACTGATCGTCAAAAAATTGTGCTTCGTCAATGCCAACAACATCAACATCGCTGGCCAATAAAAGAATAGTTTTTGAATGATCAATCGGTGTTGAAAGAATGGCATTTTCATCATGCGAAACAATATTTTCCGGATGAAAACGCGTATCGAGAGAAGGTTTAAAAATTTCAACTTTGAGGTTTGCAATTTTTGCTCTTTTCAAACGACGGATAAGCTCTTCGGTTTTTCCGGAAAACATAGAGCCGCAAATAACTTCGATCCAACCGCGCTTTTCATTATTAATTGTTGGTTCGATAAACATAGATTACAATAGATTAGGTTGAGAAATTGTTATATTTTTATAGAAATAGAAATCAGAAATAAAACTGTTCAGATCAATCATGGAAAGATTAGAACAACTTATCGGCAAATTAAAGGAACAATTTGAAAAAAATGTTCACGCATCGCAATTGCTTGTCATTACCAAGCAAATTGAAGCCGAGTTATCGAGGGCCGGCAACAAACGATCATCAACAATCGGCACGGCAAAAGTAGCTGTTGTAATGCCATCTGCGGGCATTAATATAATTGAAGAAGAAAAAGAAATTCATGAATTGCAGCCGGAAGAAATTATACAACCTGTGCAGGAAATAAAAACTGCGCCGGTTGAAAAACAGCAACAAAATACCTGGATTTTTGATCCGATTTCAGAGATACCAACATTATCGCATCAAACAAATGGCAAAGAAATTAATGATGTAATTGGAAATAATAACAACACATCGCTTAATGATAAACTGAAAGAAGATGTAAAAGATTTTGCATCTGCATTAAAAGATTCGCCACTTCGCGATTTGAAAAAAGCAATCGGTATTAATGATCGTTTTGTTTTTATTAATGAATTATTTCGCGGTGATGAAGCCATGTATGAACGCAGTATAAAAACGATTAATAATTTCCGCATTTACCAGGAAGCAGAATATTGGATGATACGCGAACTGAAAGTAAAATTAGCGTGGGACGATGATAAAGAAGCCACCAAACATTTTTATCAGTTGGTTAAAAGGCGTTTCTCCTGAATGTGGTTAATAATAATTTCCGCAGCTCCTTTTTTTGAATACACATAATTTTTCGCAGCTTCACAACACGCAATATATTCGTGCGCATTTATTAATAATCGGTTGAAAGTTTTTTCCATTTCAAGCGCATTATCAACAACAATTCCGCCGCCGCAATCAACGAGTTCAATCGCTTCAATATAATCATCAATCACCGGCCCGAAAACTACAGGCTTGCCATACACAGCGGCTTCCAGCACATTGTGCACGCCATCATCTACAAAGCCTCCGCCAACATAAGTTATGGTTGCATATTTATACAATTGCGAAAGCATGCCGATATTATCAATTATTAAAACATGGGCAGCATTATTCGAAATTTGAAATTCTATATTTAGAATGGCTTCTGTTAATTCAGAAAAATAGATTGAATTTTTAAATAGCTTTTTTATGTTTTGTAAATGTTCTTCATCCAAATTATGCGGCGCAATAATAAATTTTATTTCAGGATGTGTGTTTGCATAATGATCCATTTCCTCTTCATCTTCTTCCCACGTGCTGCCTGCAACAATTACAGGATTATTAATGCCACAAAATTCTTCTATTAATAAAATTGGTGTAAACTGGTTTGCAATTTCTATCACGCGATCAAATCTTGTATCGCCACTTACAATTACGTTTTGTATAATATTAATGGTTGATAAAAGTGTTTTTGAATTTTCATCCTGCACAAAAAAATGCGTATAATTTTTCAACATTAATCTTTGCAAATTTCCATACCATTTAAAGTAAGATTGTGATGAATTAAAAACTTCGGCGATTAATAAAGAACTGATGTTTCTTTTTTTCAATTCTTCTACATAAAAAAAACTGTGTTTATGTTTTATCCATAAAACTATTTTTGGATTAATAACATTAATAAACTCCTGCGCATTTTTTTTATAATTGAATGGCAGATAAAAAATATAATCAGCAGCATTATCATTTTTCTTTGCTTCATAACCTTCGGCAGAAAAAAAAGTAACTATTATTTTATAAAGAGGAAATTGTTTTTTTAATAATTGAAGCAATGGCAAACCTTGTTCATATTCACCAATTGATTCGCAATGCATCCATATTATTAATGATTGATTTTTTTTAAATATTTTTTTTATTTCTGCAAGTATTTTTTCTTTTCCGCGCAGCGATAAACGTGCATTTTTATTGTATGCAGCCAGCATGCGCAAACGCATTATGTATAACCACGTATTTAGTGTAAATAAAATACCAGCCACTATTTTATTATTTAATTGTAAACAAAAGTAAAACCATTCATTAACTAAAGCATGGATTGGATTAACAAGTTTTTTACAGTAGTTTTGCGCGCTCAAATGCAAAACTATTATGCGTGCAATACAAATGGTAGATTTAAAACAGCAGTACCTCAAAATAAAAGAAGAAGTTGATTCTGCCATACATGATGTGATTGATACCACATCTTTTATTAATGGAAAAGCCGTTACTGATTTTGCAAAAAATTTATCGGAATACCTCGATGTAAAAAATGTAATTCCCTGCGCCAATGGAACTGATGCTTTGCAAATTGCCATGATGGCACTTGGCTTTGAGCCGGGCGATGAGATTATTACGCCATCATTTACATACGTGGCCACTACAGAAGTTGTTGCATTATTAAGATTAAAACCTGTTTTTGTAGAAGTGGATGCAAAAACATTTTGTATAGATCCTGCAGCGATTGAAAAAGCAATTACACCAAAAACAAAAGCGATTGTTCCTGTGCATTTATATGGCCAGGCTGCGCCGATGGAAGAAATAATGGCGATTGCAAAAAAGCATAATTTATATGTGATAGAAGATAACGCACAAGCCACAGGAAGCGATTATACTTTTAAAGATGGCACCACAAAAAAAACGGGAACAATCGGAACAATTGGAACAACATCTTTCTTTCCTTCAAAAAATTTAGGTTGTTATGGAGATGGCGGTGCAATATTTACCAATGATGATGCGTTAGCTAACCTGTTGAAAATGATTGCCAATCACGGACAGAGTAAGCGTTATTACCACGAGCTGGTAGGATGCAACAGCCGGTTGGATTCTATTCAGGCCGCAATATTGAATATAAAATTGAAAAATTTAGACAGTTATAATGAAGCGCGCCGCGATGTTGCGGATTATTATGATAAGGCTTTGCCAATCATGCAAAAATAACTGTGCCATATCGTGAAAGCTACAGCCACCACGTGTTTCATCAATATACATTATTGCTTGAAGGTGTTGATCGCGACGGGTTGAATGCATTTCTTGCAACAAAAAATATTCCGTCAATGATTTATTATCCTGTGCCTGCACACCGCCAGCAAATGTTTGCAGCGTTTGGCGGGGCAGATTTTGATTTACCAGTTACAGACTGGTTAACCGAGCGCGTTATTTCATTGCCGATGCATACAGAACTCGACGAAGAACAATTACAATATATAAGTTCATCTGTGTTAGATTTCATTAATAAAAATTAATAAACCTTAAAATTAAAGTATGAAAATTGCAGTAGTTGGTACCGGGTACGTTGGATTGGTAACTGGTACCTGTTTCGCTGAAACAGGAAACGATGTAACATGTGTTGACATCGACATTAAGAAAGTAAATATGCTTTCTGCAGGACAAATTACTATTTACGAGCCGGGGCTCGAAAAAATATTTCTCCGTAACCTTAAAGAAGAACGTTTACGTTTTACTACAAACCTAGAAGAAGGAATTAAAGATGCACAGATTATTTTTCTTGCATTACCAACTCCTCCGGGCGAAGATGGTTCTGCAGATTTAAAATATATTCTCGGCGTTGCTGATCATCTCGGCAAAATAATGAAAGATTATAAAGTTATTGTTGATAAAAGTACTGTACCTGTTGGCACCGCAGAAAAAGTGCATGCTGCAGTTGCAAAAAATTACAGCGGCGAATTTGATATCGTATCAAACCCGGAATTTTTACGCGAAGGCGTGGCTGTTGATGATTTTATGAAACCAGACAGGGTTGTTGTTGGCACAGCATCTGAACGTGCAAGAAAAGTAATGGAAGAATTATACAATCCATTTGTTCGCCAGGGAAACCCGGTAATATTTATGGATGAGCGTTCTGCCGAATTAACGAAGTATGCAGCCAATTCATTTCTTGCTGCAAAGATTACTTTCATGAATGAAATTG
>JABDAZ010000061.1 GCA_013288945.1 Bacteroidota bacterium
AATGCTCTTAATACTACTTCCAAATCACTTCCGGTAAATGCACTAACGCGCCTTTTTATAATAATTATTTCGTTTTCTGCCGACGCAATATCATTGTGAACTTTCATAAATGCAGTTGTATCGGCGCCTGCAAAACGTTGTTTGGCTGTAGCAAAACCTTTATTGTTTTTGCTTATTTCCGGCGCCCCGTTGCGAAAGCCAACCACTACATATATCACTGGAATTTTATTTTCACGCGCATGTGCAATTGCTTTCGAAACATTTTTTAGTAATGCATCTGCACTTGCAAAATTTGCTAAAATGCCTTCCTGCATATCCATCACCATCAATACTGTGTTTTGTATATTTTCTTTCATTGACTTTTATTTTTCTTATTAATAAATAATTATTTGTCTTTGTAAAATCATTTATAGCTGTGCGGCATTTTCTTTTACCTGTTCTTCTTTTTTTTAAAATTTAGAAAATATAATGGCGATGATTAATGCAACAATTCCCTGCGCGAGCATTGCGTTTTGTACAGTTATTTTTTGTGAGATTGATCCAATTAATAAACTTCCCAAGGGAAGCATCCCGAAAAAACCCATCGCTACATAACTCATTACGCGGCCGCGCATATTGGGCGCAGATTCTAATTGAACAAGTGTAATGCTCAGCGTCATTGGCGTTAATGATCCGAAGCCGATGAGCACGGCAAAAACCATTGCCACAGGTAAATTGCTGATGTGGGAAAATAATATTAACCCTGCACCAAGCACCACAATACTTAACAGCAAAACAAATTTAAGGTTGGCGCCTTTTTTTAATGAAGCAAGAAATAAACTGCCAAGCACCGCGCCCAAACCCATCACGCTGCTGATGTAACCGTAAGTGGCTGCGTTGCCTTTAAAAACAACTTTCGCAAAAACAGGCAGCACTGTATCGTATGGAAAAACGAGCAGGCTCATACAAATCAATAACAATATTATTATGCCGATTGATGGCGTTTCTTTTAAATATTGAAAGCCTTCTGCAAGTTCATGCATTACTTTCTTTTTTACCGCTGGCGGATTAAACGCCGGAAATTTTATCATTAATAAAGAAACAATAACTGCTACAAAACTGAATGCATTAATAGAAAAACAAATGCCCGCACCAAATGCCTGCAACACAATTCCTGATAATGCGGGCCCGACTAACCGCGCGATATTAACCATGCCAGAGTTAAGTGCAAGTGCGTTGGAAATATCTTCTTTGTCTTTCACGAGTTCGTGCACCATTGGTTGGCGCGCGGGTACATCAAACGCATTAATAATTCCGAGTACAACACTCAGCGTTAATATTTCCCAGATAACATAATGGTTGGTTAGTATTAATACAGCAAGCAAAATTGCCTGAATCATGGATGCAGTTTGCGTAACCAATAATATTTTATAACGGCTGTACCTGTCTGCAACAACGCCGCCGGGCAGCGATAATAAAAAAGATGGAAACTGCTGCGCAAACACGGCCAAGCCAAGCATAAATGCAGAATGTGTGAGCGAATAAATTACCCAACTCACTGCTGTGCGCTGCATCCATGTGCCTATTTGTGAAATGGATTGGCCGGTAAAAAACAACGCATAATTTCTATTGCGAAAAGCCCTGAACGTACTATTCATTCTTAATTATTAATCGGTATGTTTTTTTGAAAAATTAATGCTGCATGCAATGGATATAAAAACAATGCCTGCAAAAAATAACAGCATTAATATTTTATCGCCGCTTACTATTTTGCCTGCGCCGAATAATAAATATGCAAAGAATAAATTTATTAATGCCCAAACCACATTTACAAGCGGCGATGAAAGCCCTTTGCCCGGCGGCTTTGCAAACGGCGTTGGAAATTTATTGCCAGAAATTCCGTGCACAAAATGAGGAACTACATTTGCAAAAAATGCACCTGCAAAAAAAGCCGCAACGTAAGTATACCATTCCATAATTTTATATTGATATGATTAATAATTGCAAAGATGAATCAATGCAACGGAACCAACCTGTGACAATAATCACAATCTGTTATTAATGATTTTTTGCACGGATGCGGCTCAGTGTTTCGCGCGTGACGCCGAGATAGGAAGCTATTTGCGAAAGGGAAATGCGTTGCAATAATGCGGGATTATTTTTTTCGATGTATTGATATCGTTCCGTGGGTGTATATAACTTAAACAAATCGCTGTGTTCTTCTGACATCATTAATATGTGCACCACAAGCCTTCGTATAAACAATACAATTTGCGGGTGCGCACCAAATTCATTATTAATACTATCCAAATCAAAAATCCATACAGAAGTTTTTTCGCCTGCTTCAATTGTTACTTCGGAAGGTGTGTGGTTTTTAATGCTTTTGCGGCTGGTGGTAAATTGGCCTTCAAAAGTAAAATCGAGGTTTATCTCCACGCCATCTTTATTAAACCATGTGCGCAAATAACCTTTTTCAACCAGGAAAAAAGAACGGCACAATTCGCCTTCTTTTACCAACGCTTCTCCTTTTTTTACATGGATATATTTTGCGCAGCTCGCCAGCAAAGGAAGATCTTCATCTGGTATTCTTTCAGAAACATTTTTTATATAACCCTGGAGAATTGTATTGTCCACGCCATAAATGTAAATCAAAAACGGAAATTGATAATTTGAAAATTCCTTTCCATCATTCTTTGCAAGCAAAAATTTCGTTCATTAATGATGATTATAATTAATCATGTTCTTCGTGCAGAAATTTTTGCGTGCGCGGGAATGACAGACTGAAAAATATTATTCTTCTCCGCATTCTCCACCATAAATAGCGGAGCTAGCCAATAATAAAATTGTCTCACGCAACCCCATAAAATAAAAAAAACTGACTAGCTCCGTCCTTTAGGGCGGAGCCAATCAGTGTGATCAAATGCAGGAATGACGATCAGTTTAAATTATTTTTTATTAACACCTGCTATTGCATCTTCTACTATTTTCAATACTTCTTTCGGGTGAGAAAGCATTACCACGTGGCTTGATTCCACTTCAATTGTTGTTGCTTTCATTCTTTTGCTCATAAAACGTTCCAGGTCCGGGTGAATGGCTTTGTCGCTTTTTGCAACAATGTACCAGCTTGGCTTTGTTTTCCATGCCGGCTCGCCGCTTTTATCGCCAAACACTGTTTGTGATGCAGGCGTTTCTGTTGCATATATTAATGCTTGTTGTTTTGCACTTACATCTGCAGCAAAAACTGTTTTCACGCCTGCATCAGACAAGAAAAAGAAACCGCCTGAAGGAACAAAATATTTGCCCAATTCTGTTTGCGGTGCATTGGCTGATAATGTAGGAACGCTTTCGCCAAAATCCGGCGCAAAAGCTGCGATGTAAACTAGCCCCACAACTTTAGGATCGTTGCCGGCTTGTGTAATTACAAATCCGCCCCAAGAGTGGCCAACCAGTATTACTTTGCCCGGCGCTAAATCAATTGCCCTTTTAGTAGTTGCTACATCTTCTGCCAAAGAAGTGATTGGGTTTTGAACAGAAATTACTTTGTAGCCTTTTGATTGCAATGCAGCAATATCATCGTTCCAGCAAGAGCCATCTGCCCAAATGCCGTGAACAAAAATAATGGTAGGTTTTGTAGTGTCCTGCGCAGGCGCGCCAAGTGTAATTAATAATGCGAAAAAGAAAATGGAGTAATTTTTTAACCGAGTCATTTGTTGTTTTTTAAAGAGTGTGTAGTAAAATTGTTTGTTATAATTGCGCAAGATAGTTCCTGTTGATTATTAATAGCGCAATTATATAAAGCTTGTTTTTTTATTAATGAATGAATATGTATTGTTAAAGTTATATTTCTCGCTGTCAATTCCGCGAAGGCGCGAATCTTCGCACGAACATCATGACGAATTACAATGTTGCATTAATGAATCATTAATAAAAAAATCATTATTAAAATTTTAGAAATAAATTACAATCAAATAAAATCATTATGAAATACATACTCGCTGTTTGCCTACTTTTCACTGTTGCATTTGGTAACGGACAAACCAATAACGATTCTGTGGCAATAGTTAAACTGCTTGCAAAAGCCGCAGTCAGTTTCAGGTCGGGCGATGCAAATACATATGCAGATTGCTGGAAGGTGCAACCATACAGCGTTATACTCATTTCAACAGCTGATGGAAAAGTAATGTCAATTCCTGCGGAAGCAATGGTTAAGCCATCATCTCATATGGGACAAGGTGGTTTTGCCACAGCAACAAATTACAGAATGAGTATTCATAAAGATAACGGCTGGACAAGCTTTGATGAAATCTCAACCACCAAAGACGGCACAAAATCTTATTCCCATGAAATGTGGATGGTTGAAAAAATTAACGGCGATTGGAAACTGGTTGCCGCATCACTACATTTCTATAAACCATAATTTGTTGGAATGCGGAGACTATTCACAAGCATAATTCGCACTAAACTTTTGCATATTGTGCTTATACAAATTAATAAAGAACATCAGTCATTCAACAATTTCCCATTCCCTTCAGACATAATTCAATTTTATCGTCAATCACTTTAATCGCGGTTTGGTCATCAATTACGCAAGAAGGAAATTTTATTGAAGCTGAAATCTTTTCAATATTCGCCAGCGAATTTTTTGGAAACTGTTCATGATCCAAATGTGGATGTATCGCAAAATCAACTAACCCTAGTGATTATTAATACGACGCTTACATCAAAACGCAACCAATAAACAAAAAAATTCTGTCGGCTATTTTATTGTTGCCATGCAGTTCTTTAACTTTAGGAAACTGACTTTTACAATAAAATATTTGTTATGAAAGCAACACCAGAACATGACGAAAAAATAGCAAAAATGACCTTTGCATCTGTTTACCCGCACTATATAAAAAAAGTGGAAAGCAAAGGAAGGACAAAAGAAGAATTGCACGAGGTAATAGAGTGGTTAACCGGTTTCGATGATAATAAATTGCAGGAACAAATTGACAGCAAAGCAACTTTTAAAAAGTTTTTTCAACACGCCAAATTGAATACAAATGCGCACCTAGTTACCGGGGTAATTTGTGGCTACCGCATAGAAGAAATTGAAAATAAGCTGACGCAACAGGTAAGATATTTAGACAAGCTTGTAGATGAACTCGCGAAAGGAAAAAAGATGCAAAAGATTTTACGATAGATATTTTTTGCCCGACGACAAAAATTATTATTGAATTTTTTTGCATGATGCTATTTCATGTTTGCTTTTAATTAAAAAAAAATTCAACAAATGCCTTCACCAAATATTAATCTCGCTGTTCCGTTTTTTATGGTGAATGATATGGAAACTTCACTGCAGTTTTATAATATGTGGGTAGTTTGTTTTTCAGATCCTGAAGGATACAAACTTGATTTTGAAAGTCTGACTGATGTGCCCGAAGAAACGAATTATAATGAATGGAAAAAAACGATTAATAAGCCGAACCGATAATTTATTAAAGGGCACAAAGTTTATACAAAAGTTTTTTACAACTAATCAATTTAAATTTTAAATAGTAAAAACTTTCATTAATAAAACTTGTACATCATCTTCAACAATTTTTGAAGCAATTAAAATAAAATCATTATAAATATTTTTGATTAAGGTTTATTAACGAACGTAATTTGCCTTGGAATTTATTAATACCATCAACCAAAACTAACAACATGAAAAAACAATTTCCACTGCTTTGCATTGCATTGCTGATTTTTTGCAGCATTAATAGTTATGCGCAAATTACTCCGGCGCCAAGTTCAACCCAAACCATCATGCAGGATTTTGCATTGGGAAAAATCACATTAACGTATTCGCGGCCGGATGTAAAAGGCCGCAAAATTTTTGGTTATACAGAACCTTATGGATCTGTTTGGCGCACCGGCGCAAACTCAGCAACCGCAATTACTTTTACCGATGACGTGATGATGGAAGGCCATAAAATTCCTGCAGGCGAATATGGATTGTTTAGTATTCCGGGCGCTGATCAATGGACAATTATTCTTAGTAAAAATTCAAAACAGTGGGGCGCATATTCTTATAAAGAAGCCGATGATTTTTTGCGTTTTACTATCACGCCAATTAAGTTGCCGGAAAATATTGAAACATTAACGATGCAGTTTGCAAATGTTTTTCCAACAACAAGCGAGTTGCATTTAAAATGGGAACATACTGAATTGATCATCCATTTAAAAGCTGATATTGATGCGCGTGTAATGGCAAGAATTGACTCCGCCATGCAAACCGATAAGAAGCCTTATTATGATGCCGTAATTTATTATTACAACAATAATAAAGACATGGGCAAAGCATTGGTTTGGGCAAACGAACTGGAAAAAGTTCCGGGCATGCCATTAATGGTTGCAAAATTATGGAAGGCGCGCGTGCTACTTAAAAAAGGCGACAAAGCCGCTGCCACAGCCACTGCGCAGGAAGGCATCGCTGCTGCAGAAAAAGATAAAAGCGAAGAATACATCCGCATGAATAAAGAAGTAATTGCTGACGCGAAAAAATAATCAACGAAAAAATAGTTTCAATTCTTTTAGAAAAAACTGTATTAACATTAAATTGTTTTCGATAAAATAAAAAAGCCTGCACAATGCAGGTTTTATTTTTATTAATAAGATTTATTAATAAAAATATTTTCAGTTTGCAGTTGTATAAGTTGTATCAACAGCAATGCCGTTTGCGATTGTTTGATAAACCACGCAATATCTTTCTGTCAGTTTTTTTAGGCTTGCAATTTGTTCTTCATTGGCATTAGTTTCTAAATTAAAATTTAAGCGGATTGATTTAAAACCAACCGGCGATTCTTTGGAAACACCAAGCGTTCCTTTAAAATCAAGATCGCCTTCTGCATTAACAATCCCGCTTTTTATTTCAATTCCAATTGCAGTGGCAACAGCTTGTAACGTAACGCCAGCGCAGGCTACAAGCGCTTCGAGCAACATGTCGCCGGAGCAGGCAAGCATACCCGTTCCGCCAGTTGCGGGATGCAATCCGGCTTCAATTATTTTTTTACCGGTTTCTACTTTGCATGAAATTCCTTCGCCAATTTTTCCGGATGCTTTTAAAGTTATTATTGCGCTGTCGGGTTGTTCGCGGTATTTTTCTTTAATGGGCGCTTGTATGTTTTTTAATTCTGTCGCATTCATATATACAAGTTTAATAAAAAAAATGAAGCGTTACTAAAAGAATTTTTTTCTTTAATTATTCTTAAAAAATTGATGGTATCTTAATGTGTCATTAATAAATAAATTTTATAAAAACGAAAATATTAAACCAATGATAACTGTTGAAACAACCATTAATGCACCAATAGAAAAAGTTTGGAAATGCTGGACAACGCCAGAAGATATTATGCAATGGAATGTGCCTTTTGATGACTGGCAAACTTCACTCGTAGAAAATGATTTAAAAGAAGATGGAAAATTTTTATACAGAATGGCCGCAAAAGATGCAAGTGCAGGATTTGATTTTACAGGTAAATATGATAAGGTGATAAAAAATAAATTAATTGAAAGCACACTGAATGATGGCAGGAAAGTGATTAACGTTTTTGCTGAAAATAATAACAGCACAACGCTTACAGAAACTTTTGATCCCGAAACCCAAACGCCGCTTGATGTGCAAAAAGAATTTTGCCAAACTGTTTTAGATACTTTTAAAAAATATACAGAGAATCAAAAAGATTGATACAAGTTATTGTTGTTGAAAATATGGACACAGATTTTTATCTTAATCAATTTCAAAAAATAATTGGTGGTATTAATAAAAAATTACTTGCAAAAAAATCTATAAAAGTTGCTACAGGTTTATTTGGTAAATCTGTTTTTTTAAAATTGTATAAAATATCGTGGGTTAATAAACCAAGCGATTCATTAATGGAAGGTTCAAGAATTTTTTTTTCAATTTGGATAAATGAAGATTTTATAAAAGAAGAAAAAATATTTTATAATATTCATGCATTAAAGTTGAGGGAACTTAACGGTTATAAAATTACAAGCAGAAATTTTGCAGCAGATTTTAGAAAAAGATTTATAAAATTTGAATCAGAATGGCCAAATGTAGATTTGAATTTTGGGCCGCAAACATTAATGGAAGGCTGGCAAAAAGCAACGGGTAAATCTTTACAAAAAAGTATTAATAACCTTATTAACCAGTTTTTACAAATTGATTTTTTGATTGATGAAATACTTGCTGATTATAAAATCCCGCAATAATAAATTTTGCTAAATCATTTTTTCAGAAAAAAACATGCCTGCAATTATTATCAAAACCGTTTCCGCCATTATATAAACTGATGCAAACAATTGCGTGAATATGTGGGCGAAGTGCAGACTCTTTATTATATCATGATAGCTGGCAATATTCATAAATGCAAAAGCCGCATACAAAAAAATAATAGAAAAAAATAAATGCTTAACGGCGTTGTGTAATACTTTCATATTATAATAATTGAACGCGGCTAAGAGGTAAAGCAGTGGTTGATTTCCGAAACCTACGTGCAAATATTTTATCTGGATTTGTACTAAGTGTTTATTGAACATTAGGCGGGAAATAAAATCCGGCGATGGGAAAAAATAAACGCTTAGCGCCATTGCTAACCGTTTGAAATGAAGCCAATTAATATTATGGCACATCGTTGGATTATTAATAATCAATCAGCGATACAAAATTAAAAATTCGACGGCCATCAATAGTTAATTATATAAACTGATTATTCCCGGACGGAATGGAAGCCCTTTCAAAATTTGAAAGGGTTTTTTTATTGAAATTGTTTGACATTGTTTTTAATACAGAAATAAATTGAATTATTAATGCAACATCAATAAAATTTATTAATAGATAACCACTTACTGTTTACCAATACTATTCTTTCTCCTGTATTTTTTTTTATAAAATTTCCGCCAAACGAAAACTGTTTTACAATTTCTGTAAAAGGATATATTAATTTTGCGTTTTTAAAATTTCAACAAAACATATTATTATGACAGAAACTAAAGCTTATGCAGCGCAGAGCGAAACAACACCTTTAGCGCCATGGACGTTCAACAGGCGCGATGTTGGCCCGCATGATGTGCAGTTCGATATTTTATTTTGCGGCGTTTGCCATTCAGATTTACACCAAATTAAAAATGATTGGTTTCCCGGAATATTTCCAATGGTTCCCGGCCATGAAATTGTTGGCCGCGTAGTTAAAGTTGGCGATCATGTTAAAGATTTTAAAGTTGGCGATCTTGCAGCAACAGGTTGCATGGTTGACAGTTGCCAGGTTTGCGAAAATTGCAAACAGGATTTGGAACAATATTGCCTTGAAGGAAGTACGCAAACATATAACAGCTACGAACGCGATGGAAAAACGCCAACTTATGGTGGCTATTCCAAAACAATTGTGGTGCGTGAAGAATTTGTTTTGCATCTTTCTGACAAACTTGATTTGGCTGCAACTGCGCCATTATTATGCGCAGGCATTACAACATACTCTCCATTAAAACATTGGAAAGTTGGAAAAGGCCATAAACTTGCCGTACTTGGCTTGGGTGGTTTGGGCCATATGGCTGTAAAATTTGGTGTAGCATTTGGCGCTGATGTAACTGTGTTAAGTACGTCTCCAAAAAAAGAAGCGGATGCAAAAAAATTAGGTGCGCATCATTTTGTGGTAACAACAGATCCAAAACATATTGAAGCAGCAAAAGGCACTTTCGATTTTATTTTGGATACCGTTTCTGCGCCGCATGATTTTAATATGTACCTCTCTTTATTAAAAACAAATGGCGTTCATATTTGCGTTGGCGTTCCCCCAGAACCTGCATCAGTAGCAGCTTTCAGCTTATTGGGCGGAAGGAAAAGTTTGGCCGGTTCAGGCATTGGCGGCATCAAAGAAACTCAGGAAATGCTTGATTTTTGTGCAGAAAACAATATTGTTTCTGACATTGAAATTATCGATATCAAAGACATACAAACTGCTTATGATCGCATGGTTAAAGGCGATGTTCGTTATCGTTTTGTAATTGATTTGGCAACATTATAATCCGCATTTTTTCATAAAAGATGTGCAGTAAAAGGCATGCAGGGAATAAAAAATTCTGCATGCCTTTCTTTATAAATTGATTTATATTTAAAAAACTAAAATTGCTTTATGATAAAAAAACTGCTTGTAACCAGCGCTGCTGCTGTATTATTAATGGCTTGCCATAATAATGATGCAGCAAAAAATTCTTCAACGCGGGATATATTAATAGAAGATTTAGATACAACTGTTAGCCCGGCTACAGATTTTTTTCAATATGCAAATGGCGGATGGATTAAAAAAAATCCGATTCCCGGCGAGCAGTCTGGCTGGGGAATTGGCAATTTGGTGATTGAAGAAAACCTTCGACGTTTCCGCGAGATTAATGAAAAAGCGGCTGCATCAAATGCAGCAAAAGGAACGTCTGATCAAAAAATTGGCGACTTCTGGAAAACTGCAATGGACAGTGCAAAAGCAGAATCGCTTGGATTAAAACCATTGCAACCTTTATTTGATAAAATAAATTCTATCAACGATATAAAATCATTAATAACTGTTGTTGCTGAATTAAAAAAAATCGGCCCGTCTGGTTTGTTTAATGAATTTGTAAACCAAGACAGTAAGAATAGTGACTTAATAACTTTCACATTATGGCAAGGCGGAATTGGTTTGCCGGAACGCGAATATTATTTTAAAAATGATTCTGCAACTATTAATATCCGCAATGAATATGTAAAGCATATTGCAAAAATATTAACGATGTCTGGCGAAGATTCTTCGGCATCATTAATGGCTGCAAAAAATATCCTTGCGCTGGAAACCAGGCTGGCAGCAGCTTCGCGCAAGCGCGAAGATTTGCGCGATGATTATAAAAATTATAATAAAACTGCAATAACGGATTTACATAAATTATCTCCATCAATTGATTGGACATCTTATTTAAATACAATGGGTGTAAAAAAATTGGATTCAGTAATTGTTGGGCAACCCGAATTTTTTATAGCGCTGGATAAAGTTTTACAATCAACGCCAATCAATTTATGGAAAACATATTTGAAGGTTCGTGTTATAAATTCCTTTGCGCAGGAGTTGCCAAATGCATATGGATTGGAAGCGTTTAATTTTCAAAAATTATTTAGCGGCGCAAGAGAAAGAAGGCCAAGATGGAAAACTGTTATTAATCAGGAAAACGGATTAATGGGTGAAATACTCGGGCAATTATATGTGAAAAATTACATTAGCGCGAAAGATAAACAACGCTACGAAATAATGACAGAAGCTATCCGCGATGCATTGAAAGATCACATTAGCAAACTAACCTGGATGAGCGACAGCACAAAAAAAATTGCTTATGTAAAGCTCGCTGCGATGAAGAAAAAAGTTTATTATCCTGACAAATGGAAAGACTATTCTGCGCTGGAAATTGATACAAATAGTTACGTGCAAAATATTATTAATGCAAATTTATGGGCGCATAATTTTGAATACAACAAACTCGGCAAACCTGTTAATCGCGAAGAGTGGGGCATGACGCCGCAAACGTATAATGCAGAATATAATCCGAGCAATAATGATATTGAATTGCCTGCTGCGCAATTTATTGTTCCCGGTTTTAAAGATGAAGAATTGGATGATGCATTGGTGTATGGCTATGCCGCTGCATCAACAATTGGCCATGAAATTACTCACGGTTTTGATGATCAGGGAAGAAAATACAACGCGCATGGCGATCTCTTCAAATGGTGGACTGACAAGGATTCTGCAGAGTTTACCAAACGCGCACAAGTTATTATTAACCAGTTCAGCAATTATGAACCGGTGAAAGGTTATCACATTAATGGCGAAGCATCGCAAGGTGAAAACATTGCAGATCTTGGTGGCATTTTATTGGGCATCGATGCATTTAAAAAAACGGAGCAATATAAAAAAGGCGAAAAAATAAATGGCCTTACTCCGATGCAACGTTATTTTCTTGGCTATGCTTTGGGCTGGCTCGGCCAGGAGCGCGAAGAAGTTTTGCGCAGCCAGTTAATGACTGATGTACATTCTCCCGGCAAGTACCGTGTTAATGGCCCGTTTTCAGATGTTGATGAATTTTATACAACGTTCAATGTGAAGCCAGGAGATAAAATGTATGTGCCTGATAGTTTGCGCGTGCGGATTTGGTGAGTTGTTTAGTGGATAATTTATTAATTGATAATTGATAATGAATAAATGTTCATTTATAAAACATAATATTCACCCGTTGTTGATTGTTGACCAATAACAGTCGTAGACGATTACATCATTACAAAAAAAGTCACGTTAATAAACGTGGCTTTTTTTATTTATGTACTTAGCAATTGTATTTCAATTAAGCTTCATTGGCGACGCACACTTGTGCTTTGGTTTATTAATGAGCGGGATTAAATAAAAAGTAAAAAGTAAAAAATAAAAAGTAAAAAAATCTTTGTGAAACTTTGTTTTTGTTCTTTGTATATTTCGTTTAATTGACAGTTATTAATAAAAACGAAAAGACGCCGAGGCTCGAAATTTTAGCAAAAAAAATCTGCGAATTTCCGGAAAAAATTTCCAGCAACAGATTCACAGATTTTAAAATTTTATAGACACTAATTGTATTAATGTATTTGATGAACAAAGAACTAAATGTACAAGTGTGCGACGCCAATGAAGCTTAATTGAAAATCAAATGATCGGTACAAAAAAAGTCCCGCAAAACATGCAGGACTTTTTATTAATAAATTACAATCACATTATTACATTTCAAACCATCACATTAATTTTCACATCTTCACATTTCCAAATTTTCACATTATCAAGCCGCATCTTTTCCGTGGCAATTTTTATATTTTTTTCCGCTTCCGCAAGGGCATGGATCGTTGCGTCCGATTTTTGGCCCAACCTTTACCGGTTCTTTTTTTACATTATCTGCAGGATCATAATAATCGCTTCCTTCATTAACGATTTCACGGCTCGGCTCGCCGGCAGTAACCATTTCATCCTTGCGCACTTTCATTTTGCTCATGTCGGTTTTCTGTTCACGGCCTTCGCGAATGGGCGCATTATTTTGTTCCGCCGGAATACCGCAATGGCAAAGGAAACTAACGATATCTTTATTCACTTCGCTATCCATCTGGCGGAATAAATCGAACGCCTCAATTTTATAAATTACCAGCGGATCTTTTTGTTCGAGATATGCACTTTGTACACTTTGTTTTAAATCATCCATCGAACGTAAATGTTCTTTCCACGCATCATCAATAATAGATAATGTAATCTGGCTTTCAACGGAATTCATTAATTCGCGGCCTTCACTATCCAAAGTTTTTTGCAGGTTTGATAAAACGTTAATGGCTTTTTTCCCATCGGTAAAAGGAACGACTACATTTTCAATATGCCTGCCTTGTGTAAGCCTGATATTTTTAAAAAACGGGAATAGCCTGTTTGCGCAATTCTTCCAGTTTGTGCTCATAATTCTGTGTGGCTTCTGTATATAATTTTTCAGACAACTGGTTGGCATCGCCGCGTAAAAATTCTTCTTTTTCAATAGAAGAATCCAAACCAAAATTTACAATAGTTGATAATTTGAAACCTTCGTAATCATCCATTTCTTTAAATGAATTTACGAGGCCTTCAGACACTACATAAAATGCATTATCCAAATCGAGCGCGAGTCTTTCACCAAACAATGCGTGGTTGCGTTTTTTATAAACAACGTTGCGTTGTTTGTTCATTACATCATCATATTCAAGAAGGCGTTTGCGTATACCGAAATTATTTTCTTCTACTTTTTTCTGCGCACGTTCAATGCTTTTTGTAACCATTCCATGCTGGATAACTTCGCCTTCTTTGTAACCCATTTTATCCATTAATGAAGCAATGCGTTCGCTGCCGAACATGCGCATCAAATCATCTTCGAGAGAAACATAAAATTGCGTTGTACCAGGATCGCCCTGACGCGCGGAACGCCCGCGCAACTGGCGATCAACCCTTCTTGATTCATGTCTTTCTGTACCTATAATTGCAAGTCCGCCAGCTTCTTTAACGCCGGCACCGAGTTTAATATCCGTACCACGTCCAGCCATGTTGGTAGCAATTGTTACAGCGCCAGCCAAGCCAGCTTCGGCAACAACCTGTGCTTCTTTCGCATGTTGTTTTGCATTCAAAACATTATGCGGAATTTTTTTAACCTGCAACATTTTGCTGAGCAATTCACTTACTTCAACAGACGTTGTGCCGACCAATGAAGGCCTGCCTGCATTGCGCAGGTTTTCAATTTCATCAATAACAGCTTTGTATTTTTCGCGCTTGGTTTTGTATACCAAATCCTGGTGATCAATTCTTATTGCAGTAACATTTGTAGGAATGGTTACAACATCTAATTTATAAATGTCCCACAATTCAGCAGCTTCCGTTTCTGCAGTACCCGTCATACCAGCAAGCTTATGGTACATGCGGAAATAATTCTGCAACGTAACGGTTGCATATGTTTGTGAAGCAGCTTCAATTTTTACATTTTCTTTTGCTTCAATGGCTTGATGTAATCCATCACTGTAACGGCGTCCATCAAGTATACGGCCTGTTTGTTCATCCACAATTTTCACCTGTCCGTCCATCACTACATATTCCACATCTTTATCAAATAAAGTATATGCTTTTAATAATTGCTGAACGGTATGAATACGATCTGCTTTTACAGAATATTCATTTAATAAACCTTCTTTCTGTTGTAATTTTTCTTCGGGGGATTCTGCGCTTTTTTCGATGTCTGCAAGTTTCACTGCAATATCCGGCAACACAAAAAATTCAGGATCTTCTCCGTCGCGCGTAATCATTTGAATGCCTTTGTCTGTCAAATCAACCTGGTTGTTTTTTTCATCTATATAAAAAAACAATTCAGCATCCACATTCGGCATTTGTTTCTGGCTATCGGCGAGATAATAATTTTCTGTCTTTTGTAATTTTACGCGCACGCCAGGTTCACTCAAATATTTTATTAATGGACCGGTTTTCGGCAAGCCGCGATAAGCGCGCATTAA
>JABDAZ010000062.1 GCA_013288945.1 Bacteroidota bacterium
ACAATTCACAATCAAAAAAATAATATGGAAACAAAAAATCCTTCAGTAAAGTATTTAAGGCGACGGAAGTTGCTGCTGGTACTTCCTTTATTAATAATCCCATTTATCGCGATCTTATTTGTAGCAGGCGGTGGTGGAAAAGCCTCGTCTGCAAAACAAGTTACATCCTTAGATAGGAATATAAATACCAGTTTGCCCAATGCGCATTTCAAAAAGGGAAAAGAGAAAGACAAACTGGGTTTGTATGACGAAGCAAATAAAGATTCCGTCAAATACCGGGAAGCAATAAAAAACGATCCGTATTACAAATTAAACCATCCTGATAATAGTACTGGTGAAGACAAGACATCCGCATTGCAAAGTATAATGCAACATACGGCTGCTGCAAATAACCAGCTAGCGTTGATTGCTGGTAAAAAATTAAACCCTGTTGTCTCTGCCTCAGCAACTGATCCCAACGAAGAAAAAGTAAACCAGAAACTCGCTGAATTAAAAGAAGCATTGAGTAAAAAACAGGAAAAGGTCAATCAAAAATATAACCCTTATTCAACGGGTTCAAACAATCCTAATTTGGAACGGCTACAAATGATGATGAAGAGTATGCAACAAAATAATGCAATGCAAAGTGATCCCGAAATTAACCAGATTGATAAAGTGCTTGAAAAATTAATGGTTGTTCAGCATCCTGAAATGCTTGTCGACAGCATGAAAAATTTATCATTAAAAAACAAGCCCGAGAGTTTTGCAGTTTCTTTAAATGATACAAGTGAACAACAGGGATTTTATGGATTGAACGACGATAATGAAATCAATCATTCCAATTCGATTGAAGCAGTTGTTGATGAAACGCAAACATTGGTATCTGGCTCTGTTATCAAATTAAGGTTGCTGCAAAATATTTATGTGCATGGTTCGCTCATTGCAAAAGACCAACTTATTTATGGGATTGCTTCACTGAACAACGAACGGTTAAAAATTTCCATCACAACGCTCAGAAATAATGATAACATCCTTCCGGTTTCATTAACGGCGTACGATATGGATGGACTGGAAGGGATTTATATTCCTGGAAGTATTAACCGCGATGTCAGCAAAGCATCTGCTGATGAAGCCATCAGCAGCCTGGGATTGACAAGCCTTGATCCTTCTATTGGTGCGCAAGCTGCAACGGCAGGTATACAAGCCGCAAAGACACTAATCAGTAAAAAGGTAAAACTTATTCGCGTGTCTGTGAAGGCGGGATATAAAGTACTCCTCAAAGATTTAAATCAAAATAAAAAATAAGGTTATGAAAAAATTATGTACTGTTTGGCTAGTGTTGTTTACGTTCAAATGTTTTTCGCAAAGTTCGATTGAACCTTACCCTTTACAAATCGGGTTTAATAAAACAACGAACTTATTATTTCCATACGCTATCAAAAGTGTTGATCGCGGTAGTAAAGAAATACTCGTTCAAAAAAATAAAGGCAATGAAAATGTATTGCTCATCAAAGCAAATAAAGAAAATTTTATTGCTACTAATTTAAGTGTGATCACGGCCGATGGAAAATTATATTCTTTCCTTGTCAGTTATGCAATCGAACCGCCGGTGTTAAATATTTCATTTGATACGGATTCAAATAAAGTTTACAAACCGTTTTTAAATATTATCACCCGTAATGAGCAAATGAAATTATCACTCAGAAGTATTTATACCGACAGACAATTATTGTGGCTTCATTTTGATATCAAAAATAATTCACTGATTGATTTTACGCCAGCATACATCAAATTTTTTTTACAGGATAGGCGGAGGGCAAAACGCACAGCGGAACAACAGGATGAACTTGTTCCTGTATTTCATTTAACCATGCCTGTTGTAACAGGAGAAACAAAAAAAGAAATGGCTTTTGCTTTTAACCAGTTCACATTATCAAAAGACAAACGGCTGGTTTGTGAAATCAGTGAACAGAATGGCGGAAGGTTATTGCTATTGCATATAAATAGCAGAACGCTTCTTAAAGCACATGTGCCATCCAAACAGGAATAACCCAGTAAATACCTTTTTAATAAAATCATGGAAATAGAATATGTCATATCGGATGATGCCTTCAATGAGATCCAGGCTGCAATCCGCAACAACGAAAACTGGATCGCTTATAATACTGCCAGTTATTTCCTGGAAAAGGGGGACATTTTTTCTTTTACCAATGAGAGGGAGGCATCTGATTTTACCGTTTCCAATATCAGCGAATATGACAACTTCAAAATCATATTTGCAGAATCTGCAGCGGATGTTTTCCGGCAGTTAAGTTATGGTAATGCCCTCGCACAACAATTATTTATTTCATCACAACAAAATCTTACAATTATGAACGAGCAAAATTTTGAGTACCTCAGCAAGCAGTTATTCTACAATGGGTTTGGAGAAAACCTGCAGCGCGAACTGCGTGAAAAGATGCAGCAGCAACAACCTGATTTCAATATCGTCCATACTGCGAAGTTTGGCAATGATCAGACGGAAGCGATGCTTCATTTTAAAAAATCAGAAAAGCAGGATATGTATTTTCTGAACAGGTATTTCCTGCAATTGAAAAATGATCAGGGGAAAGAAAATTTCACGCAATCTTTTAACGTGGGCAGGGAAAACAATATCACCCTGAAGGAGGCGTATAACATGATGAATGGCCGTGCAGTCTATAAGGAAATGACACCCAAAGAAGGGGAGAAGTACCATGCGTGGCTGCAACTGAATTTTAAAGAAACCAATGAGTTTGGTGATTTTAAAATAAAGCAGTTGCACCAGAATTATGGATTTGATTTAAAAGCAACCCTCGCCAATTATCCGATCAAAGAATTGCAAAACACGGAGCATGCTCAAAACCTGATGCGATCACTGGAAAAGGGCAACCGTCAATCTGTAACACTTTTGCATGAAGGCCGCGAACAGAAAGTATTTATAGAGGCAAGCCCGCAATACAAATCAATGAATGTATATGATGAAAATAACAAGCGCATGGATATGTCGCACCGTCAGGTGAATGTTCAACAACAGCAACAAAATCAATCCCAGGCTTCCACACAAAGCAAAGAGGAGACAGTTGAAAAAAATAATTTGAAGCAGCAGCAAAAGCAAAATTTGAATGAATCAAAAGATGCGGCCGAGGAATCAGGCGGCAAACAGTCACAAAGGCGATCAAAAAAACATAAGCAGTCGCATAGTTAAAGATATTTTGTGTGTTTGAAAATGTGAAGTATGGCAATAGAAGTTATTACCAAAGAAGATTTGGAGCAGTTCCGGGTGCGGTTGCTGGAGGATATTAAAAAGTTAACCGTTCATGTGAAACCTGTCAAAAAAGAATGGTTGAAAGGAAGTGAAGTACGGAAGATGCTTAAAATATCTTCAGGCACTTTACAAACGTTGCGTATCAATCAAACATTGCATGGTTCAAAGATCGGAGGCATCTATTATTACCGACTGGAGGAAATTGAAAAGTTGTTGGAAAAATAGGTGGAATGGCAGAGGTAGAACAGTATATAGATGTCATCTTGAACGATAAACGTGTTACTGCATATCACTGCAGTTTATTTTTGGCACTTATTCATTGTTGGTTTTTAAATAACCACGTTAGTCCTTTTCGTGTTACACGTATAAATCTGATGCGGCTTTCCCATATTCATTCGTTGGCAACTTATCATAAGTGCTTAAAAGAATTAATTGAGTTTAGCTATATTGAGTATGTGCCTTCTTATAATAAGTTTGTGGCGAGTCAAGTATCATTGAGGACATAGCTTTTAGAAAACTAGCTATGTTTATTTCGATCAATTGTTTTTTTATGATATCCGGGAAAGGAGGGAACAGGTGCAATTGTTTCATCAGCCCTTGCCAGCGTAATTAAATAAAGATTTTCTTTTTTTGATGATGTAAGATGTTTTAATAAACTGGTGAAATAATAACAACGTTGAACAATCACATGAATCACTTCGCCTTCACGTTGTAATTTTCCATAAACCATTAATTAATGCTGACATTGCATTTTCCGATATTACTTTCGGTCTTCTTGAAAAATTTGTTGTGTACCTTAAATACGTTCACAAATTTACAAAAGGATTGAAGAGCAGAAGGAGAAAAGGTTGTAGTTTTCAATTTTCTCTCTATAAATGTAACAGCAAAAAAAAATCACACTATCTGGTCAAAAAGCTTCTCATCACATTCAATACTTGTGCACCTTTCATTTCTTTTATTCCATTAACCAAGCCTTCAAGTGGTAAATTACTGGCACTTCCATCCCTCACGAGATGATTCTTATAAAATATCGCCAGCTCTAAAGGTTGGTCTTTACGTTTTTCCAACTCAAAGAAGAAACGATTGTTTTCTTCTTTAGTTTTTAATCCGTTTAATTCAATCACAGGCTTTTCTTCAAAAATGGAAATAATTTCATCTATGCTATTTCCCTCACTTTCGATCCTGGTATATATCCAATACCAAATCATATATCTGTTAATTCTTCTGATTTGTATTTCTTCTAATTTTATTCCCGCATCATCAAAACTCCACATAGTTTCAGTGGCCACCTTTATCGTATCCATAAAGAACTGTTTAGTGTTCTGAATTTCACCTTTCATTTTTAAATGATACCCGTATTCATTCATTATAGCATAAACGTCTGCCTGGTAATCTGCCGTCTCCAAAACTTTGGGAAAGCTTCCAATATTAACCGATGTTAAATCTGTTAGCTTATGCTTTTTATAGTGTACAGCTTCATGAAATAAGAAAAGCCTCACAGCCTTTAAAATATCTTCGGGATTGCTTAACCTGTTATTAAGAGAGATGAAAAAGTTGTCATCAACAAACCACTTATTCATTCTCCAGTAAAAGCCGTCATTTACAACCTCTGTTTCAAAATCAAAACTGTCGTCCTTTAAACTTGTTTCATATAATGCAGGTAAATCAGTCCAAAACCTTGTATTCATAATCGAACTATTCACTCCCGGAACTAAACCTTCATACCATTTCCTACCTACCGACATATCTTTATTATGCTGACAATACTGCTTTACATTTTTTGTGAGCTCTTCATTACACAAACCTCTCAATTCGTCTGCTTTCTTTTTTTCTCCTTCACCAATTTTTCTTTCCGGTCTTAATTGCGCTTTTATCAAAAGAGCTTTTTTATATTTCGGTTCCTTTGTTCTTGAATACTGATAGGTCTGGATGTAAGAGTGAATATTTGGCGATATTTTGGTACCTGCTAAAAAAGCCACACCGCAGGGAATTGAAGCAAAAAAATGCACTGTTTCAATTCCACTTCTGTTATTAGAGAGTTCATCGAATGTTTTTTTTATTGACTCGCCAACCTCAATCATTTTTTTTGAAGATGTAATTGCATCTTCACCGGCGTGTTCAAGATGAACATCAATTTCAGCAGCATTAGGCAATATTTCATAGGTATCATCGGGGTTTATATTATGAGATATATTTAATCTTATTAAAGCATCCGAGATTCCTTTTTGTTGCTGGTCTGGCAGGCCAGTAACTTCAAGCTTATTTTCCACCTGCTGGTCAGTTTCTAAATTAATATACCATCGTTTGCTAACATGGTGTCGCTGGTAAATATCAATATCCCTGTAATTATGAAATAGATGGCCGAAGTCCATACATAGCGGTATAGGTGCCATTCCAAAATAAACCACTTTATAATCAGGATGTGCATTTAATACTGGTAGTATATCATTGGCAAAATATCTCCTGTGTTCCAAAGCATATTGTTCATAACCGGTATCGTAAAGTTTCTGAAGTTCTAATAATTCAGAATAATTAATTTCTTTTACTTCCCTATGAAGGCCATGCCACTGATGTGGCAAAGCTGCAAGCACTTCATCAATGGCTATTTTAGTAAAGCCATTTTGCAATAATATTATCAATCCTTTTGGAGTATCCATAATTAAGATTTAATCAGTTAGTAATTTTTAGTTTAACAATTTCCAATGTTCGCCTGTCACCTTCCCATATTTCAATGCTTTTTATTCCTGCTATAATAAAATATAAATACCTGCCTGAAAACACATCTTTTTTTAGCTTTCGTTTCCAATCCCTTATATCAACACCAGATGGTGTTGGAAAATCTTCGGGGTGTGTATGCCACTCACCCAAATAATTACAGGTGCAATTACTTTTCTTCCATTCTTCAGTAATTATTTCCTGGTGCAAAGGAGAAAGTCTTTTAAAAGAAAATCTCGTTTGTTTATCACCTTTCATTGGAGTAGTTATTTTATCAACTACAATATTTTTTGAAACTTTAATAAACCTCCCTAACAAAACACCGCCGGATTCCAAAGAGTCTTTATTTATTTGCTTATGCTGTTGCAGAGTTTCTATCACTGAATCTGCCAACTTTATTTTTCCGCCATTGGTGATTTCAAAAATAGAATTATCCTTTACCACAGAGTTTGCATTTTGGTTGGTGAAACAATGATTTGCCTGCTTCTAACTGGTCCGTGGTTTGACGAAACCGTTCTGACAAATTATAACCCTCCTTTAAAAACAGTTCATTATTTCCTTTCCATGAATAAACAGCATTGATGGTTTCTTTACCTGCAAATACATCCAGTATTTTTCGTACAGTAAGTATCGCAGTTTGATTGGCATCTAATGCCCCATATGGAACATATGCACTGCCACACCCTGAAATATTTTTTACAAAGCTTCTTTGCTGGTTAGCGGCTGCAAATGAAGCAATGTTATGTGATGCCTCATTAGTGTACAAACATTGGTAACATCCACTTTCAGAGATATTGCTGACTAAACAATGCCCACCAACGCCATACGGGTCCAGCCAGCTAAAAAGAACAGATTTGCCGGGTATCTCTTTTATGAAAAATTTCATCAAAAATTGGTTAACTGTTGCATTTCCGGTGGCGACTACAACGGCATCGTATATGCTAAAATCTATTTTCTTTTTTGATATGGCATCTTCAATGGCAATGTTAAATGCATTGACATTCGAGTGAGGATAATAGCTGGTTAATTTTTCCTTTATGGCTTCTGCCTTTTTTTTATTTACATACCTGAAACCACAATTATGTCGGTAACAGTTATCAATCTCAAGTTTCTCCTTGTCAACAACATCAACATTTACTACCGCCGCTTTTATTAACTCTTCAGCAATTGCGCTCCCAATAGAGCCTCCACCAATGACTAATACTCTTTTGTCAATAAAGCTATTGCCATTACCTCCACGAATAAGCATGAACTCCGGGTCAACTCTTTTTATATTATACGGAATTACATTTGTAGTACAGCCAGGTGTAAAAAGAGGGTGGGTTGCATGATTGATTCTCTTAAAGCGCAAACCAAACAAAGAATGGTTTCCATTTGGTAAGGGAAAGTCAACTACAATTAAATCTTCCAGCTTTGTTTTGCTTAATGCAGTTCTGATTTTTTTCTCATTATAGGGAGTAACGTTTTTGAAAATTAACTCCTTTGCATCCTCTAAAGTCAACTCTTGATTGAAGTTGGGAATTAAAATTTCGGCTCCTTTTTTTAAAGGGATATATAGCCCGTTAAAATACTGTGCCGGGTTATCTTTAACATTAACTATCCGCTGATAACTATTCATTCTTTCTGTAGTATCAGATACAGCAAAGAATAATTCTTTTTCTTTATCTTTTAATTTTGAATACTTAATAACCTCAACATCCTCGCTCAATATGATATTAGCAAACATTGCACTTACATCTTTAAGATGTCGCCAATAGGCTTCATATTCGTTATAAAACTCATTGTTATTTTTCCTGTCTATACCATCTTTTAAAGTCTTTATGACAAGCTCAAAGCATCCCGCAATTATTCCCGGCTCATTATCAATATCTAAAACAAGAGTATCATTATGCGTATAGCATATATAACCATCATGCTCAACGTGCGGCAAGCGGATAAAATCTTCTTGGTTCAGTAAAAAAAATGTTGGTGTACAATTAGGAAAGGCCTCGGGTACACCAACAACAATTTTTGCAGTAACATTATCAATCAACATCTCTCCGGCAACACCAAAAGCCAGCCCTCGTTTTGCAAGAGCCGGATTTTGATATTCATAAGTGTTACTCAGAATACAGGCATCATCAACATATTGTTTAAAATTCTGTATAGTCATTTATGCCGATTCTGATGTGCCTGCTACTGCAAGCCTTCTGTTTTGTCCTGTTGTTTCTTTTGCCGGCACCGAAAAATCCTTACCAAATTGCTTTCTCAGGATTTTACAAGCCTCATGTGGGTCTGTCTCGTTCTCAGCATCCACCAGTGCATCCCTCAACTCTTCAAGTTTTGTCTTGAAATTTTTGCACTGTTGGTCCGTCATTTTTTCAAACAAATTATTAGCCGGTGGAACAGGTAAATGCACTTTTATTCTGCCATCCCAACTGAACTGGTTCAGTATATAGTTGACAAAATCTTTTGTAGCCTTTAGGTCATTGATATCATTGGCCCATGTAAATGGGTCTTTGATAGCAGGCTTAAAGCCATTGTACGCAAGGGCCGTAAATGCAATCCCTGTTGGTTTACCATTGACACTATCGAACTGGTAATCCTTCCAGCGTTTCATATCCCTGATTTCCCTCTTAAACTGGTCGCATTCGTCATCATCAGTAAACTTATTATTTACCAGATCTTTCAATTTCTTGGGTTCTGACTGTTCCCATTTTTTATTTTCGGCCGCAGAAGTCGGAGTGCCTTTAGCCAGATAAGTTTTCCCATCACTGTTAGCATCAGAATAACATGCAAAATCAACATGAAACTTTGGCAAGCCTTCTTCTACATACTGTACCCTGATACAGGCCTTCTTCCATTCAACATTTCTGAATTGGATATTTAAAGCATCATAGACCCAGGTCTTTACCTGTATTGGGGTGTAATCGCCTTTATCTATTTCAAACAATAAACCGCAATCAATATCATAATCATCTTCATCATAGATAGGCTTATTGCCTGTACCCATTGCATAACTGCCCTGATTAAATGTGGTAAACCGAATAAGCTTGATACCCTTTTCTTCGCACATTTTTTTAATAGCTGTTCTTATTTCTTCGATCAGCATATCTCTTTTTTTAATGACATCCTTATTGTCACTAACATCTAAACGAATTGCATCATGGAATTTTATAAATTGTTCCTGTACTACTTTTCCCATTGTATTGAAATTTAATCGTTAGTAAATAAGTTAAATAAACCAAATGTGATTGCCACCCCTGCAGCAACTTTTAAACCTTCAAACAACCCATCGACCTGGTCACTTTTTATGAGGTTGTATTGAATTTCGTTAGCAAAATGTTGACAGTTATAATCTATCAAAAGATAGGGCTGCCCCAGCTTATTTAAAGCTTTTTGTACCGCAATTTTTCGCTGGTAATTGGTGCCGTTAAATTTTTCAATTCTGGTAACTTCAATTACATCTTTAAAGAAATCAGCAGCAGTAACCAGCCTTACACCAAAACCAATTTTATTTTCAGCAATCAAATCCACTCCTAAATGGTTTTGACCTAAGTAAAGAGCATGATGCTGAACAATTCGTAGTCCACTTTTGGGGACTACAATTCTGTCTGCCGGCAATAAGCCGAGTTGTAAAATTTTCTGATTCATCGTATTAGTGTTTAGTGTCTTTAATAGATGAAGGATCATTGCCGTAGGAATCTTTGTCCCTGATTCTGCCATCTGTACCATGAATTACTACTTCTGATTTTTGATGTTTGGCTATTTCTTTAGCTACATCAATTGACTGTTTTTGAGTGTCGGTAACTTTTGTTGCTTTTTCGTTACCGGCGCCTTTAACCTGCCATCCACCATCGGGATGTTTGGTTACATGCTGGTTCTTACCCATTGTTAAATTATTTTGGGTGTAATAAAAGTGCTCCGACCTTATATCGGAGTAGGAGCATTGTCGCCGGAAAGCTTGCGGAAGGAGAAGTTAGTGGCAGGAGTTTGTACAGTATCTGCTGATTTGCCGCAATAGCAGTGTTGTTTATTTACTAAACAACACTTACTTTTGCAGCAAGAAATTAAAAACAACGGAAACGAGCGAGCTTTTCAAAAAAACTCATTTCCAGAAAGCCTTGATAGCTTCAGACCTATCAGGGCTTTCGCCTTCTTTAAAGAACTTTAACAAATCAATAATTACGCCCTTTTGGTTAATTTTACATTTCTATGACAAAGTTGCGTAATTTAACTGGATGTCAATATTTTTAGTAAATAAAAGCTAACAAATTGTGCAAAAGTCAACGTATTTTAATGTCACTATTTCACGTTTTTCATTTTGTCAGTCAATATTCTTTAATTCAAATCCATACTCAAAGCTTATCCTGTGATAATCATCAACATTATCTTGCCACGCAGGTTCTTCATGACTAATCTCCACAATTTTTTTGGTACTTAACCCTTTGAATCGTTCCGAAACATTTTCTAATACATTTAACTCCGTGGCAGTAAACGGCCCATCTTCTGGATCAAAAACAACTATGCCTTCTGTTACAAATCTTTCACCTACAAATTCACCAAAATCCATTTCTTCTACTTTTGCAAAACCACTATTTACTATATGATTATAAATACCTCCATAGTTTTCGGGTACAGGCCCCTTTTGTATAGCTTTATAATAAACCCCGCTTATGCTTTGCCCATATTTCTTAAAGTGTCCAAAATCCGAATAAAACATTAGCTTATTTAAAGCTGTAGTGTAAGGCATATTTCTATGAGCAAAAAAACGAACCATATTTCCAACCTTTTCTAAAGTAGGAATTCTATATCCGTTGTGAATGTTTGGATAATCATTACCAAATAACCACCCCTTCCACATTTCTTCAACCTTTCCCCAACCACCCCGTGCGTGATCAACTTTCTTTTTTACTTTATCATATTCATTTTGCTCTAGAGAGTTACGGCTCATCTCCAACAACTTTCCAAATTCTTCGGCATCTTCTGCTAAACGGATCAAGCGACCAGTTGCAACACTAGGCATTTCCCCTGATTCATAATTTCTATACACATTAGCACCCAAACCGAGTACCTCACTCATTTTGGCAGCACTAAGCCCATACTTTTCACGAATGTTCTTTATTTCATCCGTAAATGGAATTCCATACTTTTCCCTATACTTATTTTGTACTTGGTTAAGGTTTAGGGTGTCAATCTCCGTAGTAGTGAATTGCTCGTCTGTGTCAATGCACAGATAATAATGGTACAATACTTCGAATGAATCCTTTCTATATTCAAGAACCCTGGGTTCTTTTTGTAATTTTGTGGCACCGCCAGTAAATGGACTTTTCATACACTAATTTTTTAATGGGTAAACCAAAGGGTGTTCTGCTACATGAAATGAAATACAAATAACCTGAGCACCCGAAAATCCAAGCGTAATCTTTATATAAACTGCCTGTCCTTTAACCGTTTTTCCAAACACCCACATATCAGCCCCGCCATATAAATTCTCTTTTTTGGGTCCTTCACAATAATCTACAACCTCTAATTCCTTTAAAATTCTCTCCCTGTAAACAGGGGTAATTTCAAGATTCAATAAGGCTTGAGCATTTTTACCCCTGTCATCTCGGAAAACGACTCCCCAAATGCCAAGTTTAACTTTAAAATCTTGCAAAAAGGTTTGCACGTCTCCTGAAGTGGCCATATAATCTTAAGTTGCTTCACGACACAAATATACTAGTTTTTGGATTAATTCAACTAATTAGTTGAAATAAATTGTTTTTAGCTCCTTTTTCGCACTTTCTACCCCATTCCTGGCTCGAAGAGTTTCTTGAATTATTGACCAGTCTTCTGAATTTCTATTTCAACCGCTCCACTTACTCTCCAATCAACTTTTTCACCTGCATCTTAACCTGGTAATAATTATCCAGCACCTGCTGCTGGGTCACATGGGATACCACAGGAATATCTTTATACCGTCTCATTTCCTCATTGAGTTTATCCGCATCATTAATAATTGCTGCATGAAACATTTTCAGCTTAATTTTTCATCTGGGTTATCAGCGACCAAGCCAACAAATTCACCAGAAGAAAGAGCAGCAATTTTAGAGGCTGGAATGGCACTATCCAATTGCTTGGAATGGCTGATAGATGTATCCAATCGATTTACGGAAACGCTCTGTCTATCCTGCATTATTTTTCCGAAACGTTCCGATAACAGCTTGGAAGTTTCTCCCATCACTGGGCCGCTGATGATATTACCTGTTATGTCTTACAACTACCGATATGGATTCAACAGCAAGGAAAATGATGATGAAGTAAAGGGAGAATCGAATCAAATCAATTACGGTGCAAGAGTTTATGACCCAAGGATTGCGAGATTTTTAAGTGTGGATCCAATACAAAAAAAGTATGCAGGTCTTACTCCTTATCAATATGCTTCTAACAGTCCAATTGAAAACATTGACATCGATGGACTGGAAAAATATTCCATCCATTATAAAGTTGCCGATGGAAAATATATGATTACCAAAGTAGAGACAGATAATTCTATAAGGTATTTAAGTATTACCGCGGCTGATATTCCAATTAGACCAAAAGTCGCTGAATTCATTAAAGAAGATAATGAAGGTAAATTTATTAAAAGTAGCGGGGACATACCCCTAAAAAACTACGGGAGCACTCTATATGTAGGCCCTTTAAATCCCAAGTATGAAACTGGAAGACAAAAAGGAACTGACCGATATGATTTACCTGCGATCAATTTGCTCGATCTTGCAGGAAAACATCATGATTTAGGCTATGATAAAAATCAGGCTTCTGGACGATATTCCAATTCAAGAAAAATGGATCACTAACAATGATAAAGGAGAAGGATGAAATATCAATAATTGGCATCAATTTCAAAATATTTTTACTTGAAAGTGAAGAGGCAGATCGTTATGAATATTACTATTCGATTTTATTAGGTAAAGAAAAATGATGTATTTTTATGGTGAAAATCATTCGTTTTTTTTAAGCATTTTTTAAAAGGGATAAATTCGGATACCCGGCTATTTTGCGGGCATCAAGATGTTGATTTATAGTTTATTGCTGGTAGAGTACAATTCTCCTCACCTCCACTTAATACAATTTCAAAGTATCTTAAAGCCCGTAAAACATAGTGTTTACGGGCTTTTTTGTTTTTATCACTAGCAAAATAGCTCAAAAATAAATTCGTTATACCCGCGGAATTTTAAATGCGGCAAAAAATTTAATGAAATGTGTTAAAAAGCAAAAGGTTTACACGTCTACAGAGACCGCAAACCCGCTTGTATTGCCGGTTTATGCAGTGTATGTCCCCAAGGTGTAGTGTTTCATAAAAACTTTGGTTATAACGATAAGTTAGCAAAGAATTTAATTTTTAACGGCAACTCTAATTCTTTTATTAACTCACAATAATGCCAATTCATAATTATATTTGGTGTAATGACTTTTTTCCAAAGCAAATAGATTTGTATACCAATTTTGGTGCAACAGAACATTTCTGTTTACGTAATGATGATAACAGCGTGCATGTAGCCCGAGTCGGAAATAAATGGTGCAATTTTTCATTTACACGAAACAATGCGAACAATTGAAGCTTTGGAACCTGTAAAAGCAAAAGGCGTTACAACTGTTATAGGTTTATTTGTTCCCGATGTAGATGATATTATGAATAAAGCGATCCAAGCCGGCGGAATTGAAATTAATGCCGCTACTGATCATGATTACGGTTATAGGCAGGGAATGTTCAAAGATCCTTTTGGACATTATTGGCAAATACAGAAAAAAATTTAGGGAATTGAATTGTTTATTAAACCACATCAACTTATACAAAAAGAATTTATTGGGAATAATATATTAATCCATTCACGTGAATCATTCAAATGAACGCCGTAAATAATTAACCTGTCCCAAATGATAATTTAAGTGAAGTAGTAACTGGGTCAATACATAACTGATGCTTGCGCCTTCCTTGTCAAAAAATTGTGGATAGGGCAGTTCCATTTGCACTGGTGTAAGTTCGTTCAATGTTTTATTTATGACTACAACAACTTCTTCTAATTGATCGACAATTAATTTTTTTGCTATTCCCTTGTCACTAAATTCCTGTTCTCTATTGCGCATATATCCGGTATGCGAAAGCGTTGTTCCAATTAAATAATTTAAGCCGCCTATAATATGCAGTGCTAAATTTCCGCAGGAATTTTTAATTGACCCGGAAGTTTTCCAAAGATTTTCCTCGTTGGTAAACAAGTTAATTTCTTCAA
>JABDAZ010000063.1 GCA_013288945.1 Bacteroidota bacterium
CTTCTGCAGTGCCGTGTTTAAAAATTTTTCCTTCTATTAATAAATAAGCGCGATCGCAAATGGAAAGCGTTTCGTTTACATTATGATCTGTAATGAGGATGCCAATATTTTTATGTTTTAATTTGGCAACCACTGTTTGAATATCTTCCACCGCAATCGGATCAACGCCTGCAAATGGTTCATCCAGCAACATAAATTTTGGATCAACAGCGAGCGCGCGTGCAATTTCTGTTCTTCTTCTTTCGCCGCCGCTTAATGAATCGCCATTATTTTTTCTTACATGATGCAAACGAAATTCATCTAATAATGATTCCAGTTTTTCTTTTTGTTCCTGCTTCGTCAATTTCGTCATTTCTAAAATTGCCTTGATATTATCTTCTACACTCAACTTTCTAAAAACCGATGCTTCCTGCGGCAAATAACCAATGCCCATTTGCGCGCGCTTGTACATGGCCTGATTTGTAATTTCTGCATCGTCGAGATAAACGGTTCCTTCATTCGGTTTTATTAATCCCACAACCATATAAAATGTAGTCGTTTTGCCGGCGCCATTCGGGCCAAGCAAACCAACAATTTCTCCCTGGTTCACATTTACAGAAACATGATCCACAACGGTTCTTCCGTTATAAATTTTTACAAGATTATCGGTATGAATGGTGAGGCTCAATGCAATGATTTTGCGCAAAAATACCGGAAGAATTTCAAACCATTATATTCTAAAAAACTTTAACAGCTATTTGCGTTCTACTCGTATTGGTTTAAGTTTGTGTGAATTTAAAAAGAAACGATGAAGGTTATTGAACATTTGAAACAAGGAAAAAACACGCCGGTTTCCTTTGAAATTTTACCACCGTTAAAAGGAAAAACGATTAATTCTATTTATGATCATTTGGATCCATTAATGGAATTTAAACCTGCGTTTATTAATGTGACTTACCATCGCAGCGAAACGATGTTTAAGAAAAAAAATGACGGCACGTTTGAAAAAGTAGAAGTGCGCAAACGTCCGGGAACTGTAGGAATTTGCGCTGCGATTATGAACCATTATCGCATAGATGCCGTGCCCCACCTGATTTGTGGCGGTTTTACAAAACGCGAAACTGAAGATGCATTAATAGATTTAAATTTTTTGGGCGTTGATAATGTGCTTGTGCTTCGTGGCGATGCGGCAAAAAATGAATCTTCATTTGAACCTGAACCTGATGGAAACAGATACGCGCTTGATTTATTAAAACAAGTGCGCAACCTGAACCACGGAATGTATATTGAAGAAGACATTAAAAACGGAAGCAAAACTGATTTTTGCATTGGTGTTGCGGGCTATCCGGAAAAACATTTTGAAGCGCCGAATTTGGAAACCGACATTATGTTTTTGAAAGAAAAAGTGGAAGCCGGCGCAGAATATATTACCACACAAATGTTTTTTGATAACCAGAAATATTTTGATTTTGTAAAAGCCTGTCGTGATGCAGGAATTGATGTGCCGATTATTCCGGGATTAAAACCGATTACGAATAAAAAGCAAATGAGTATGTTGCCAAAAGTTTTTCATGTGGATTTGCCAACTGATCTTTCCAACGCAATTATGAAAACAAAAAATGATGAAGAAGTTGAAAAAGTGGGAACAGAATGGCTGATACAACAAAGCAAAGAATTGAAAAAATTCGGCGTGCCTGTATTACATTATTACACACTCGGCAAACCAAAAGTAATTTGGAATATTGTGAAAGAATTGGTCTGAAGTGAAATTGATAGGATTAATGGGATTTGTGGGATTAATGTAATCATGATGATTTCATTTTCATTATCACGATCAAAAATCTCGTATCGCGTATCTCAAATCCAAAATCATACATCATAAATCAGACATCCGACATCTGTTTATTTCACCAAACTTTTCAAAACAGCTTCATCAATTTTTACCGGGTATTTCTTTTTTAATTCTGCAATCCAGTTGTCTTCTAAATAAGCCTGATAATCATTAATAACAAAACCTCTTGCATCATTAAAATTTCTTGGTGAACGATCATGATACACTTTTACGATGTAAGCAAACGTGCTGGTGTTGTCGTTTTGATTGTTGTTCATTGATGTAAACTGTCCGGCAACATATGATTTTTCTTCAGGCAAAGGCAATTGCGTTAATTCAAATCTTCCTGAATCTGCCTGCGCAGCGCCCGCTGATGAATCAATCAATTTTCTCCAGCTATTAATGTTTGCTGATGATAATTTTTTCTTTATATCTGTTGCTGCTTTTTCATTGCCGGATGTAAATAAAACCGCATCAGCACTGGCTTCCCACCAATATTTATCTTTATGAGATTCATAATAATTTTTTAAACCAACACTGTCTGCAGAAGCTTTGTCCCATATTTTGCGCTGCATAATTTCAAACAATAAATTGCCTTCTTTAAATTCATTTAACTGGTAAGCAAAATCTTTATTATAATCTTCTAAATGATCGCGGTAATTTTCTAAAGCAACTGTTTGCAAATATTGATCAAAAAAATCTTTTGTCGTTTTATTATTAACCGTGCGTTTTTGATCTTTAACTGACCTTGCATAAGTAAGCCAATCTTGTACAGTTACATTTTTATTTGAAAAAGAAAACAACAAAGCTTTTTCATTAATGCCTGCAAAATTTGGCAGCGGCCTGTGTTGTAAAAAACTATCTGTATATATTAATAAATTATTTTCATCAATGGACGAGCGCTTAAAATTTTGAGCAACCAACGCTTTTTGCAACAGCGCTTTTTTAGAATATTCATTGCGCGGATCGGTCATCACTTTTTGTTTGTAGGCTTCAAACGTTTCTTTATTATTAGTTTCCGGAACTTGCTTTCTTGACAAACGTTTAATGATATGATAACCGAAATTCGTTAATACAGGTTTTGAAATTTCACCATCTTTGTTTAATGCATACGCTGCATTTTCAAATGCAGCATCATATTTGCCAACGCCAAATTCAGCCATTTCTCCGCCGGTTTGAAACGATAAATTATCGCCGCTATATTTTTTTGCAAGCTCCGCAAAGTTGCCACCATTCATTAATAAATTATAAACAGAATCTGCTTTTTGTTTAACGCTTGCTTTGATATCATCATTTGCATTTGGCGGAAATAAAAATAAAACCTGCGCAGTTTTTATTCTGCCGATTGCTTTTCTTTCTTCGATATTTTTAAAAATATGATAACCACTTTTGCTTTTATAAATCTTCGAAAATTTTCCAACAGGCGTTGTATAAGCAAGCGTTTCTAATTCATAAGGCAATGAAAAAACGGTGATGAAACCAATATCGCCATGGTTATTTTTTGCTGACGGCTCATCAGAATATAACGATACAACATCGCCAAATTGTTTTCCTTTTTTTAAATCATTATAAGCGTCGGTTGCTTTTTCAAAAGCCTTCAAAGTGTCTGCCGGCGCGGCATTTTTGGGTATCGCAATAAAAATGTGTGCAACATGTATATCTTTCTGGCTGCGCAAAAAAGCTTCATTAATAATTTTATTCAGGCTTTCATCATCGTTCATATAACTCTCCACAACCTGGCTGCGAAAATTTTTCATTTCAGCAGCTTGCGCAGCAACGGTATCAATTTTTAAATCGTACGCAGCTTTTACTTTTAATTTATAGCGCAGGTATAATTCTAAATAATCACGATAAGATTGTTCTGTTGATTTTTTATCTGCATTGTTTTTTTGATACGCTTTTAAAAATTCGTCTTTGGTTACAGATTGATTTCCGTAAGTAAAAAGTGTTTGCGCAAAAATTGCGGAAGAAAAAACGGTTAATAAAATTATTGCGGATAAAAGTTTAAAAAAAATCTTCATAATAATCAATTGGATTTGGCATTCTTCAGTTTCAAATCTATCACTTCGTCAAACTGTTCGTAGGTAAGTTTTTTTGCAATAATATGTTTGTCTTTATCTAATAAAAATAATGTTGGCGTTTGGTACACATCATACAATTGCTTATAACTTGGTTGATTATTTTTGGCAATGGCATCATGCTGTTCCTTGGTTTCATAAACGTGTATCCAATCTTTCAAATTGTGGTCTTTAATAAATTTGATCCAGTTTTCCTTTCCGCCATCCGTCATTACGCCATAAATTTTCACGCCTTCGTTTTTCCATTTTGCCTGGTAAATCGAATCTAATTTTGGCACAAGTTCTTTACAATGGCTGCAGGTTGGGTCCCAAAAACAAACCACAATAAATTTTGCATCCACATTAAATAATGGCGCAGGTTTATTCAACGAATCAACCATTTCTAAATTTGGCGCAGGCTGGCCAATTAAATTTGCCATCAAACTATAGGCACGATCATTAACAAACTTTCTGTATTTATCTGTAAAAAAATCTGCCTGGCCGGTATTAATAAATTTTTCAAAAATGTGCACAAAAACCGCGTCCTGCCCCATGTATTCGGGATTAATATATTTCTGTACAAAATGCACCATTAAAAATTTAAACATCTCTTTGTTGGTGCGCGAATACAACAACATCCAATCCACTTCGCGATTAATAGAATCTGCAACTGGTGGAACCAAATCTTTATAATATTTTTCAAGCTTGGGTTCAAAAATTGGCGTGCGCACCAAACGATCATCCGTGAAAGAAACACTGTCCCAATAATGCGCTTTGTAATAATGATACGCAAACAACGAATCATATTTTTTTCCGGGCAATTTTTCAATCGTTGGAACGATAGGTTCTTTCAATGCATTTAATAAAACAGTTAATATTGAATTGGGATATTTTTTTATAATATCATTTCTGTAATCCTGAATTTCCTGGTTTGATTTTTTTATTTGTTCAAAAATTTTTGATGAATCTGTTTTTGTTTTTGCTGATGATAATAACGCTTGTTCGTCTGCAATTTCTTTTCCTTTTTTGGCAACAAAAGGTGTGTACGATTGAAACAAATCATTATCAGGAGAATTGGTAAACTTAATATTTCCCGGCATTGGCGCGCTGTCTGCCGCAATTGAAAAATTTTGTTGCTGGTCTATTAATACTTCAAATAAAATTTCTTTTTTTGGAGAAACGATAAAATAAACGCCGCCCGGCAATTTTTCTTTTCCTTTAAAAACACAATTGCTTTTTGCATCAAGTATGGCAGAATCTGCAACCGCTTTTACTTTGCCATAATAATATCCTAAATAAACCTGGCTGTTTTGATAAGGTTTTAAAGTGAGTTTAATTTCATAACCGGTTTGCGGAAACGCGTTAATAAAAAACACCAGCAATAAAGATGACAACGAGATTTTTAACATAGTACGATTTTATAATGCCGCAAAATTAAATCATTTAAAGTTTTTATTCTGCTAATATGCGGCCAATATTATCTTTCGCCATTTACAGATTTTTAAGCTTTCAATCTTTCATTTATCCAAACGCAACTACAAACTTTTCATTGCTTACTTTTGCCGCGTGAAAAGAAAAAAACCAAATATAATTCTCGAGAAAATACTGGTAGAAGATTATGCTGCCGAAGGAAAGTCGCTTGCGCGCGTGGATGGCAAAGTAATTTTTGTTGAAAATGCAGTGCCAGGCGATGTTGTGGACATTATGCTTACCAAAAGTAAAAAAGATTGGGGCGAAGGTTTTATTGTAAAATTTAATGAATATTCGAAAGATCGCGTCATCCCTTTTTGCCAGCATTTTGGTATTTGCGGCGGCTGCCAATGGCAAATGCTTCCTTATGAAAAACAATTGCAGTATAAACAAAAACAGGTTACAGATAATTTAAGCAGGATAGGAAAAGTTGCGCTTCCGGAAATGCAACCAATAATCGGCGCAGAAAAAACTACGCAATACCGCAACAAAATGGAATATACTTTTAGCAATAAAAGATATTTATTAAAAGAAGAATTGCACAATCCAGATATTAATACAAACCTGAACGTAGCCGGCTTTCATGCAAAAGGGATTTTTGATAAAATAGTTGATATAAAAACTTGTTACCTGCAGGATGAACCAACCAATTTAATAAGGCTTGCAGTAAAAAACTGGGCGCTCGAAAACGATGCTACTTTTTATGATATTAAAGTTCACCAGGGTTGGTTACGCACGATGCAGTTGCGTGTGTGCACCACCGGCGAAGTAATGGTGAATATTGTTTTTGGATATGAAGATGAAATAAAAAGAAAGCAATTGCTTGATTATATTTTGCAACAATTTCCAACGCTTACAACATTGTTGTATACTATTAATACGAAGATGAATGATAGTATGTATGATTTGTTTCCGCAGGTTTATAGCGGCAAAGGTTATGCATTGGAAAAGCTCGAAGATTTTATATTTAAAATCGGACCAAAATCTTTTTTTCAAACCAATACAAAACAGGGCGAAAAATTATACAACATTGCTCGTGATTTTGCGGAACTGACGGGAAAAGAAACTGTGTATGATTTGTATTGCGGCACAGGAAGCATCGGGATTTTTGTAAGTAAACTTGCAAATAAAATTATTGGTGTTGAAGTAATTGAAGAAGCGATTAATGATGCAAAAGAAAATGCTGCATTAAACAATATTAATCATGCTTCATTTTTTGCCGGCGATGTTATAAAAATTTGTGATGATAATTTTTTTGCTCAACATGGAAAACCTGATGTAATAATAACCGATCCGCCACGCGCAGGCATGCATGAAAAATTGGTACAAAAAATTAATGAAATGCAGGCGCCGATTGTTGTGTATGTAAGTTGCAATCCCGCAACGCAGGCGCGCGATTTAAATTTGCTGGATGAAAAATATGCAGTAACAAAAATTCAACCGGTTGATATGTTTCCGCACACACATCATATTGAAAATGTAGTGCAGTTAAAATTGCGATAACCAGAAACCCTTTCCGGCTACTGGTTTATAACTTTACTCTATATTTACTTTCTCTAAAACCTTAACATGCTTATCACGCTCTTATCCCACCAATGGAAATCTTTTTGGCGCTCACGCAGCGCTGGCAAGGGTTTGGCAGTTCAACTGTTTTTAGGATTTTTAGTTTTATACTTGCTTGCCGTTGCTGTTGGATTAGGATTTTATCTCAACACATTTATTCAAAAAACATTTCCCGGTAAAGATGTGGTATTGGTTTTCTGCGGGTTTATTTTGTACTATTTTTTTGCAGATATATTAATGCGTTTTCTTTTGCAGGATTTGCCAACGCTTACTATTCAACCATATTTAATACAAAATATTAAGCGCAGGCAGCTCATCAGTTTTCTCAACATACGTTCTTTATTTAATTTTTTTAATCTGTTGCCATTATTATTATTTATTCCGTTTTCCGTTGTAATCATTGGTGGAAAATTTGGCGCTGCGGCATCGGCAGGTTTTTTAATAAGCATATTTTTTCTTACTGTTTTCAACCACTTTTTAATTTTATACATCAAGCGAAAAATAATTGTAAATGCGTGGTGGATGGTTGGTTTTTTTGTAGTATTTGTTGGCCTTGGTTTGTGTGATTATTTCAATATTTTTTCGCTCACCAATATTTCTTCCATTATTTTTTCAAAATTGATTTATCATTTTTGGTTATGTTTTATTGCAGTTGCTTTAGCTGCTTTTTCTTTTATTAATAACTATAATTTTTTATTAAAAAATTTATTTCTCGAAGATATTTCCGGCAAAAGCAAATGCAGGGAAAGCACCGAATATGCATTTCTTGATCGCTTCGGAAACATGGGCGAATTAATTTCACTCGATGTAAAATTATTATTGCGAAACAAACGGCCGCGCACAGCTTTATTGTTATCTGCTGCTTTTCTTTTTTATGGTTTTATATTTTATAAACCCGAAGCAATTGCCAATGGAAACTATGGATTTTTATTAATGGGCGGCATTTTTATAACTGGCATTTTTATTATCAATTACGGCCAGTTTTTATTTGCCTGGCAAAGCAGCCACTTTGATGGATTAATGGCCGGCAACCTGCATGTGCGCACGTATATAAAAAGTAAATTTTTTTTATTAACAGCTGTCAGCACTGTCATTTTTTTTATTTCTTCTTTGTATGGTTTGCTTACCTGGAAAATAATTGTGATACAGGCGGCGGCTTATTTTTATAATATTGGCATTAATACAGTCATCGTTGGTTATTTCGCTACGCGAAGTTATAAAGCTATAGACATCAGCCGTGGCGCCACTTTCAACTACCAGGGCCTTGGCGCATCGCAATGGATTTATTCTTTGTTTGTATTTCTTGTGCCAATGGCCATTTATCTTCCTTTCAGTTTATTAATAAATAAATGGGCCGGCATATTTGCATTGGGCATTGCAGGGCTTATCAGTTTATTATTGCAGGATTGGTGGATTGGCGTTTTAACCAAACAATTTTTTAAACGTAAATATTTAATATTACAAGGCTTCAGAGAAAAATAATTTCCTATGATAACAGTAAATAATATTGGCAAAGCGTATGGCGGTGTTATAGTTGTTGATATTACGCAATTGCAGATTAATGTTGGCGAAACGATTGGTTTGGTTGGAAATAATGGCGCAGGCAAAACAACTTTTTTTCGTTTGTTGCTTGATTTGATTAAGGCAGATCGCGGTGAAATTTTATCGAAAGAAAAAAATGTAGCCACTTCTGAAGAATGGAAAAACTATACAGCCGCATATCTTGATGAAGGTTTTTTAATTGGCTATTTAACCCCGGAAGAATATTTTTATTTTACAGGAAAACTGAACAACAGATCGAAACCAGATGTTGATGAATTTTTAAAAACATTTGATTTATTTTTTGATGGTTCCATTTTAAACAGTGGAAAATATATAAGAGATCTTTCAAAAGGAAACCAGTTTAAAGTTGGCATTGCAGCATGTTTATTACAGGATACAGAAATATTAATATTGGATGAACCGTTTGCAAACCTTGATCCATCAACACAAATGCGGTTAATAAAAATGCTGAAAGAATTGCAGGAACAAAGGCGCATGACCATTTTTGTAAGCAGCCACGATTTAAGCCATGTTACCGATGTTTGCTCGCGCATTTTATTAATGGAAAAAGGAAAAATTATTAAAGACCAAACTACAACAGAAGAAACGTTAAAAGAGCTTGAGCAATATTTTAAAGTATAAAAAGGAATATTTTAGAGATGTATCTTTGAAAGCTGATAACAATTAGCAAATGCATATCAGCTTATAATTATAAAAAACAACAAATGGCGAATTACAGCAGTGGCGGAGGTTTGGGTTCAATTCCGGTGGTTATAAAAAATTTATTAATCATTAATGGCCTTGTTTGGCTTGCACAAATTGTTTTTGCAAAACAAGGTTATCCGCTGGAACCTTACGGCGCATTATGGAGTTTTGAATCTGGCAATTTTAGGATTTGGCAACTGGTTACTTACATGTTTATGCACCAGGCTTTGGATGCAGCGGGCGATTTGGTTTTTGCACACATCCTCTTTAATATGTTTGCACTTTGGATGTTCGGAACAATTTTGGAAAATGTTTGGGGCGCAAAACGTTTCCTTACTTTTTATATGATTTGTGGCGTGCTTGCCGGCGTTGCACAATTGGTTTTGCAGGGCGGTTATAGTTCTGCAGTTGGCGCCAGCGGCGCAATAATGGGCGTGATGGCGGGGTTTGTTTATTTGTTTCCCAACACGCCGTTGTATATTATGTTTATACCCATTCCGGTGAAGGCAAAATACGTTATACCATTATTTATGCTATATGATATTTTCGGCAGTCTTGCGCCGCAGCAGGGTGATAATGTAGCGCACTTTGCGCATCTTGGTGGCGCCGTTACCGGTTTAATTTTAGTAATTTACTGGAACCGGCGAAACAGGGGAAATTTTTATTAAACCCTTTTATTACTTTGTTGTTAATAACTATACTATTTCAATTTCAACAGCCGGTTTGCAGTAAACTGTAAAATAATTATTATAAATTTATAGTTGTTATCCGCAACGTTTAATAGATCAAACCTTATGCAAATAATGGAAGATAGTTACCGGAAAAAAATGGGCCTTGGCCAGGATGGTAATGCCCTTGTAAAACTTATTGTTTTTAATGCAGTATTGTTTGTGGTACTGAAATTTGTGTATGTTGTTTTTTTAAGTTCTTCCAATGCGGATGCTTATTACAGAAACATTTTTAACTGGTTTGCGCTGCCTGCCGATTTAGGAAAATTATCTTCTCGCCCATGGACATTATTTACGTATATGTTTGCTGACGACCAGGTTTTTCGTTTTATATCAAACATGTTTTGGTTGTGGGGTTTTGGTTATATCATGCAGGATCTTACGGGCAACAGAAAACTCATTCCGATTTATATTTATGGTGGCTTGTTTGCAGCTGCTGTTTACATACTTTCTTATTATATTTTTCCAAAATTGCAGGCGCAAATTCCGTTTGCGGCATTGGTTGGTTCCAATCCATCTGTAATTGCTATTGCAGTTGCCACAACCGCAGTGGCGCCCGATTACAGGATTTTCCCGATGATTAACGGCGGCATTCCTTTATGGATATTAACGATAATATTTGTGCTCATAAATTTTTCCAGCATTGCACATGGAGATTCCGGCGTTTATATTGCTGATGTTGCCGGCGGCGGCCTCGGTTTCTTTTTTATTTATCAAATGAAAAGAGGCAACGACTGGAGCCTGTGGATGAATAATTTTTTTGATTGGGCAAATGATCTTTTCGATCCCAATAAAAAGAAAAAACCAAAGTCGGCAAAAGATGAATTTTATTATAAAATATCTGGCCGCGAACCGTATAAAAAAATTCCAAATATTACGCAAAAAAGAATTGATGACATTTTGGATAAGATTAACCAGCAAGGCTATCGTTTTTTAACCGACGAAGAAAAAGAGATATTAAAACGCGCGGCAGATAAAGAAGATTTGTAACTTACAAGCCAACCATGGCAACGCTGCGAAATTTTACCAAACGGGTTTTTATTGTATCCAACATTATCGTTGCCATTCTTTTTTTACTTGCCTGCGCAAACACTTTTTTGCATCCTGATAAATGGTGGATTATTTCTTTACTCGGTTTAATTTTTCCACTTTTATTATTATTTGTTTTCGGGTTTTTAATTTTCTGGTTGTTCTCTTCGCCGCGCTGGGCAATGCTTTCATTAATAGTGATGATTATTGGCTGGCAAAATATCCATACATTTTTAGCATTCAATTTCAATTCAAAATTTAACATTGAAAAGCAGCCGAACACCTTGCGCGTATTAACATGGAATGTAAGAAGCTGGGACGAATTTTCTGAATCAAAAAAATACAATTCCGATCATCGTTCGAAGATGATGGAGTTTATTAATAACCAAAATGCAGACGTACTTTGCTTCCAGGAATTTTTTGAATCGCACAACGAAAAAGAATTTCCTGAGAACATTGTTTACATACAAAAGCAATTAAAATTTCCTTATTATTTTTTTTCTAAAGATTACCACCGCTACGATTGGATGCATGAATCGGGCGTAATTATTTTTTCAAAATACCCGATTACGGATTCTTTAAAAATAAAATACGTTAAGAAAGATAATATTCGCGCAACAGAAAGTTTGATTGCTGCAGATATTAATGTGGATGGAAAAACGGTGCGCATTTTTACAACGCATTTGCAATCCGTACTTTTCAGAAGCAAAGATTTTCGCAATATAGAAATTATAAAAAATGTAGACGACAGTGTGTTGCAAGCATCAAAATCTATTGTAAAAAAATTGCGCCGCGCATATAGTTTGCGAAGCGAACAGGCAGATTTGGTGCGTGGGCAACTTGACCAAAGCCCTTATCCATCCATCATTTGCGGCGATTTTAATGATGTGCCAAATTCATACACATATTTTCACATCCGCGGAAACATGCAGGATGCATTTATAAAAAAAGGTTTTGGTATTGGCCGCACATATGTTAACCTTTCGCCCACATTGCGCATCGATTATATTTTTGCAAGCCAGCAATTTAATGTACTTCAATCCAAGCATATTAATCTTCCCTATTCCGATCATCATCCCGTAATGGCCGATTTTCAATTGATAGATTCAACAAAATAATTCTACAAAAATTCTTATTAAGCAATACATAAAATTGCCGCAGCCTCGATTTTTTTTTATTTCTTTTGTTATCAAGAAAAAAGAAAATGATAGAACCAACAAGATGATTAAATCAAGAATCAACACATTAATAATTCTAAAAAAATTTTCTACATTTACCTCATGAAATTTTTCCTCCAGCCATCTTTTATATATTGTTGCTGCACCTGCAGCACCGTTCACGCGGGATAACCTATTTTTGCGCTTTCAAAAAGTAGTTCAGTTATTTTTATTAATAAGTCGTTTACATAAAATAAAATCATGGGTTCTTTAAAAGTCCATAATTCATACACGAGGCAAAAAGAAGAATTTGAATCTATTGTTCCCAAACATGTTGGCATGTATGTTTGCGGCCCAACAGTAAGTGGCGAAAGCCATCTTGGCCACGCAAGGCCGTTTATAACGTTTGATATTATTTACCGTTATCTTATTTACCTCGGTTACAAAGTGCGCTACGTGCGCAACATTACTGATGCCGGGCATTTTGAAGAAGAAGGCCGCGAAGCTGAAGATAAAATTTCAAAAAAAGCGGTAATAGAAAAACTGGAACCGATGGAACTGGTGCAGAAATATACCAACCTTTTTCATTGGGCAATGAAACAGTTTAATAACCTCGAACCGAGCATTGAACCAACTGCAACCGGTCATATTGTTGAGCAGATAAATATGATTGAAAAAATTATTGCAGACGGATATGCATATGCTGTTAATGGTTCTGTTTATTTTGATGTAAAAAAATATGCTGCAAAATATCCTTACGGAAAATTAAGCGGAAGGGTTTTGGATGATTTATTAGAAACAACACGCGACCTTGACGGGCAAGATGAAAAGATTAATAAACAGGATTTCGCATTGTGGAAGGCTGCGCCGCCAGAACACATCATGCGCTGGAAAAGCCCGTGGGGCGAAGGTTTCCCCGGATGGCATATTGAATGCTCTGCAATGAGTACAAAATATTTGGGCGAAGAATTTGACATTCACGGCGGTGGAATGGACTTGATGTTTCCGCACCATGAAAGTGAAATTGCACAAAGCAATATTTGCAACAAAAAAATTCCCGCGCGTTATTGGTTGCACAATAATATGATTACCGTGAACGGGAAAAAAATGGGAAAAAGTTATGGCAACCAGATTATGCTCACGCAAATGTTTAGCGGCAATCATCCGTTATTAGCGCAGGCATATTCGCCCATGACGATTCGTTTTTTTATTTTACAAACACATTACAGAAGCACTTTAGATTTTGGCAATGATGCATTGCAAGCCGCAGAAAAAGGATTGAAACGTTTATGGGAAGCATATGAAAATTTGAAAACAATTGAGCTAAATATATTAATACCGGGAAAAACAGATGCTGCGATTACACAACATATCGATTCCTTATTAAATTCATTGGAAGAATCGATGAATGATGATTTTAATACTGCAAAAGTAATTGCAAG
>JABDAZ010000064.1 GCA_013288945.1 Bacteroidota bacterium
TTTTTTAATTGATGGAAAATTTGGTGCAAAATTATTCTCCAATACAAATTTTGTTGCGTACACACAAGGGCTTTCTAAATTAACATTGCCGGGCAGGGGACAAACTTTCGGAACAGAAGGGGACATGCCTGCAACTTATTATGGCAACTGGGCAAATGCAGACCAGGGCTTGTTTGTATACGATGCAAGTTTTATAAAATTGCGCCAGCTTATTTTGGGTTACGATTTTCCAGTGAAAATATTTAATAATAAAATTCACGGATTGCGGCTTAGTATCGTTGCAAGAAATGTATTGACATTAATGAAACATACACCAAACATAGATCCTGAATCGAGTTATTCTGCATCTGTATACTCACAAGGTCTCGAGTCGGCATCGGTTCCTTATTCAAGAACAATCGGTGTTAACCTCAATATAAAATTGTAACCACATACATACAACAATTCAACTTATTAATATGAAACTGAAGATGAAATATTTAATAGCGGGAGTATGTATGCTGATTGCATTCGCTTCCTGTAAAAAAGATCTTTTAAAAACAAACACAAATCCAACTGCTGTTACGGGAGATAAATATGATCCAAATTTTTTATTAACAACAACGCAGTTAATGTATACCGGAAGTACAGATTTCGGTGCAGAAAACTGGTCGACAGAATGGGGGCAGGTGTCTGCGTTTATACAACATACCGCATCAACCAACACAGGTTTTTATTCTGGCGATAAATATTTAAATGCTGTGGGAAGTTTTGGTGTGTATTTCGATCACGCATATATATACCAGGTGCAGCCTGTTGTTGAATTGTATCAGCTTACATTAAACAAACCACAATATGCAAACCTGCATCAAATGGCGAGAATAATGAAGGCGCTTATATTTGAACGGTTGACAGATTTGTATGGCGACATTCCTTATTCATCAGCCGGCCTTGGTTATTATAACCGCATCTATACGCCAGCTTATGATAAACAACAGGATATTTATACAGATTTATTAAAAGAAGTTTCGCAGGCAACAGACAGCCTTAATGCAAATTTAGATAAGCCAACAGGCGATGTTTTTTATTCAACCGATACCACTGTGCAAATCAGCCATTGGAAAACTTTTGGTTATACTTTGCTGTTGCGTATGGCAATGCGATTAACAAAAGTAGATCCTGCAACGGCACAATCTTATGTTACAAAAGTTGATGGATTAACAATGGCCAGCAATGACGACAATGCAATTGTGCAGCATGAACTTGGTAATGAAACACAAAACAGGGATGCATGGTCTATCATTGGTAATGATCCTTTAGATTTAAAACTCTGCCGTACTTATATTGATTCATTAAAATTTAATAATGATCCGCGCTTGCCTATCATGGCAGAAATAACTGCAACGGGGGACACAGATCCTGCGGATCAGGTTGGCTTGCCCCCCGGTTTTATAATAGGGGGCAGCAATCCGGCTACAGATATTACAAAAGATACTTCTTACACGGCAGCAGGATTAGATGGTTATTCAAATCTTAATGATAACATATTAAGTTATACAGCTCCAAGCCTGATATTAACCTATGCAGAATCAGAATTTTTACTCGCTGATGCGGCCAAGCGCTGGGGCGTGGGAAGTGTTAGTGCAGAAGTTCATTATAAAAATGGTGTAATAGCTGCACTCACGCAACTGGCCGCCTATGGCGGTTCTTCAACGATTAGTGAAGGAGATGCAGAAACTTTTTATGATACTTATGTTGCATACAATGATGCAAATGGCCTTAACCAAATCAATACACAATTTTGGCTGAGCACTGTTATGAATGAATATGAAGCCTGGTGCAATTGGCGCCGTACTTCATCTGCAGATAATCCTGATGGCTATCCGGCATTAATGCCAACCAATTATACAGGCAATGTAACAGGGGGCACAATTCCAAGAAGGCTGGCTTACCCCCCAAGTGAAAAAGTTACCAATGGGGCAAACTATAATGCAGCCGTTGCACTTTTAACTGGTGGCGATAAGTTGACCAGCCGCATGTGGTGGGATTCTAAATAAATGGATTGATTAATAATTAAAAAGGCACTGATAAATTTTATCAGTGCCTTTTTAATTTTCTTTATTAATAAAATGTAATGAACATATTTTTATTAATAAAGAATGTGAATGTTATTTATTTTCTGTTATTATTATTTCAATTAAAATAATAATAAAAATAGCCGGCGTTTTATTTTGTAGCAAATTCTACCATCCATTCAATGCCATATTTATCTCTGAACATTGCAAAATAAGAACCCCACGGGCTGTCGCCGATTGGCATTTCAACATCTCCGCCGGCAGAAAGCCCGTTAAATAGTTTGTCGGCTTCTTCGCGGCTTGCTGCACTCACAGATATTTTAGATCTGTTTTCATTTTCGTTTACACGACCTAAAAATGAAGGGACATCATTTCCCATTAATGTGTTGTTTCCAATTGGCAAAGCAATATGCATTATTTTATCTTCATCTTCTTTTGCTATCGGAAAATCATCGCTTGACAAATCTTTGCAACGTACAACTCTTGAAAATTCTCCGCCAAAAACTGATTTGTAAAATTTAAATGCCTCTTCTGCATTGCCATTAAAATTGATGTGTGGATTGATAAGTGCCATGGTTTTTGTTTTTAGATTGTTTAATTTATTTTATTTTTTTTTAAGCTAATTCTTCGCAATTGTAATGATGAATATTAAGCAACTCAATTATTATTAACCTGATGTTTTCAACGCTGTCAATACGCAAAATTTTATCTCTGTCTTCTAAATCAAAATTCCATTTTGCGCGTGGCAATACTTTATTAATATGCGGTTTAATCTTCTTCACCTCCATTTTAGTTTTCACAGATGTTTTAAAAACGAAAATCATTTTTTTGATAATGTTGTTAATAGCTCGTCGAGATAATTCAACGTTGCTGTGAACCCTTGTTTAAATCCATTTTCAATTTGCCTTTCCATGCGCTCGAGCGATTCATTATAAATAGTAATTATCACGGTTGTCGTTCCATTTTGTTCGGTAAAATTATAATCCCAATCAGAGCCGGGCAATTCAGGATTTTCATCCGCGTCTGCAAAAGCATTGAAGTATTTAAAATTAGTTTTCGGGCTGATGGATGTATATTTTTGAAGCAGCCAACGTTCTTGCCCTTCCGGAGTAACCATCGCAAAAAACCTACGGCCGCCAACTCTAAAATCCATCACTTTTGTTTTTGAAGTATAGGGCTTGGGCGCCCACCATTGGTCAAGAATTTCTTTGGTTGTAAAAGCATCCCATACCAATTCAAGATCGGCGTCAAATTCTTTTTTTACAAATACTGTTTTTGTTGATTTGTCAACGATGAAATCAAATAGCAAATCGTTTTTCATTTTTTTTGTTTTTTCATTGTTTGTAATACTTCGTCAAGCTGGCTAAAGCGTGCTTCCCATATTTTGCGAAACTGGCTTATCCATTTGTCAATCTCTTTCATTTTTTTTAGTTCAAGTGAATAGTAAATTTCTCTGCCATATTGCTCTTGTTTTACCAGTTCGCATTCTGTAAGTATGCGAAGGTGTTTAGAAACAGATTGGCGCGTTGTGTTAAAGTTTTCTGCAATGGCATTTGGCGTCATTGCTTGTAATGCGATTAAGGTAATGATTGCGCGCCTTGTCGGATCTGCTATTGCCTGGAAAATATCACGTCTCATAATTTTATAAATTTTGATTGCGAAGCCAATCGGTTGCAAATATATGCGCAACTGTTTGGTTTCGCAAATTTTTTTTTAAAAAAATTTAAATTAAAATGAAATGTGTGGTTTTTAATTCCTTTTTGTTTTTTATAAAAAAAGAAATTCGTTAATACTTACGCGGAATAATTTTATCAAAATTTTATTAATAAGTTTTTTCAAGTTCAGAATTTCATCAAAATTGTGTGGCATATTGTTGGTTAAATTATTATAACATGATTAAGAAATCAATTTTTACAATTGTAATCAGCATTGCTGTGACTATTTTATTTGCGCAAGATTTAAAAGAGAAAGATATTCCTTCAGCAGTAAAAAATGCCTTTGAAAAAAAATATCCTTCAGCAAAAAAAGTTAGCTGGGAAAAAGAAAAAGGAAACTATGAAGCCAACTGGGGCGGAAAATCCGGCGAAGACAATTCTGCCGTTTTCAGCCCGGCCGGTGATTTTATTGAAATAGTTCAGGCGATGCCGATTAATAAATTGCCTTCGAACATTGCGCCGTATATTCAAAAAAATTATAACGGCGCTGTTATTAAAGAAGCCGGGCGCGTAACAGATGCTGCAGGCAAACATATGTTTGAAGCAGAAATAAAAGGAAAGGATTTGATTTTTGACGAGAACGGTATTTTTATTAAAGTGGATTGAAAATTATAGGTTCAATAATTATCATTGTAGGTAAATGATAATTAAATAACACTTTAAGCGAAATCAAAGTTTTATTAATAAAAAATTTTAATCGCAGCAATTAAAAATTTCTTATTAATAAATAAAAACAAGTCGTTTTATGAATGTTTTGCAGACATATAAAAAGTCAGCACGCCTCCATTCATAATATCTTCATGCGTTATAAAAAAGCTTTTTAATTCTTTACCATTCAATAATATTTTTTGGATGAAAACATTTTTATCACTTTGATTTTTTACATCGATAACAAATGTTTTTCCATTCTGCAATTGAATGGTTGCATTATTAATAGCCGGGCTTCCAATTGCATATTGATTTGAGCCTGGTGCAACAGGGTAAAAACCAAGCGTACTAAAAATATACCACGCACTCATTTGGCCGGTATCGTCATTTCCGCCAAGGCCATCTGGTGTTGGTTTATACATCCGTTTTAAAATCATGCGGATTTTTTCCTGCGTTTTCCAGGGTTTGTTTGTCCAGTCATACAAGTAAGCAACATGATGAGATGGTTCATTTCCATGCACATAATTTCCAATAATACCATCGCGTGTGATGTCTTCTGTTTCTGCAAAATATTTATCTGGTAAATTATAACTGAACAACGAATCCACATAAATTATAAAACGTTTATCGCCGCCCATCATCTTTATTAATGTTGCAGGATCATGCGGAACATACAATGTATAATTCCATGCATTGCCTTCAATAAACCCCTGATTAATCGTTGTGAAAGGATCGAAATTTTTTCTAAAACTTCCGTCAGCTAATTTAGGATGCATAAAGCCAGAAACACTATCATAAACATTTTTATAATTTTCGGATCGTTTTTTAAATTCATTATAAATTTCTGTGCGGTTTAATTTTTTTGCAAGCTGCGCAATACACCAATCATCATAAGCATATTCCAATGTTGATGATACAGACACGCCATTTTTTTCATCAGGTATATAATTCATGTCCATATAATAACCAATGCCAGCATAGTCGCGGTGGCGCGCAGTTGTAATGCATGCATTAAGCGCTTTATCTGCATCAACGTTTGTTGCATTGCCTTTTATAATTGCATCTGCAATTACCGATACACTATGATAGCCACTCATGCACCAGTTTTCATTTGCAGAGTTTGACCATACCGGCAACATGTGTTCAGGGCTTTGATCAAAATGTGCTAGCATGGAACGCACCATATCTGCATTGCGTTTTGGATCAATAATATTAAACAATGGGTGCAAGGCACGGTGCGTATCCCACAATGAAAAAGTAGTGTAATTAATAAAGCCATCAGCCTGGTGATTGTTCTGATCGAGCCCGCGGTAACTTCCATCAACATCCATATAAATAGTTGGATTGATCATCGCATGGTACATGGATGTATAAAAATTTTCCAGGTCATCTTTATTATCGCTCTTAATAATAATTTTACTTAGTTCTTTTTCCCATTGTTGCTGGCCGTTGTTTTTCACTTCATCAAAATCCCATCGTGGTGTTTCTGTGCGCAAATTATTTAATGCACCATCCATACTTACTGGAGAAAGTGCAAATTTTATTTTTATCTTTTCATTTTCTTCGGTGTTAAAATCGAAGTAAGCGCGTATTTGTTTTCCTGTAATTTCAGGAAAATCTGGTGTGCGGTTAAACTGTCCCCAGAAGCCGCCATAAGTTGTTCGCGGAGAAAAATTTTTATAACCAAAATGAATAAATGGTTTTGAAAATACCATGGCAAAATACAAAGTGCGCGTTCTTGCCCAGCCATTTGTTTCTCTATAACCCACAACCAATGTATCATTAATAACATGCAAATAAGTGCGCACATTTTTTTCGGGATAATTATAAATGCCCGCCATCAAATCCAAAATAATATGTGATTGATCTGATTTTGGAAATGTGTATTGATGAAAACCGACGCGCGTTGTTGTTGTCATTTCTGCAACCACATTTGGATCATCCAGTTTTACTTTATAATAATTTGCTTCGCTTATTTCTGTGCTGTGAGAAAATGCTGATCGGTAACCGCTGCGGGGTTTGTCTGCAGTTCCCGGGTTAAGCATTAATGTTCCTACTTCCGGCATTATTAAAAAATCGCCCAAATCAGAATGGCCGGTGCCACTAAAATGCGTGTGGCTAAAACCAACAATCGTTTTGTCTTCATATTGATAACCCGCGCAATATTTATAAACATCCGGGTTGTATTTTCCATTCAACTCATAACTCTGCGTATCGGTTTCAGGACTTAACTGAACCATTCCATAAGGAACTGTTGCGCCGGGATATGTATGTCCCATGCGTTCTGTACCAATAATCGGCTTTACATATTTCACTAAATTTTGTGCGCTTATTTGCAATGCAAAACAAAAAGCCAACACAACAATGCCAAAATTTCTAAATGCAGTCATTCCAATTTTTTTTATAAACAAATATAGCGCAGGCAACAACATTATATGCAACCAAACTTTTGTTTAGGTTGACATAATTTTTTGATAGGATAATTCAATACTATAAACTACAATGCTGCACGTTGCATTAATAAATATTTATTAATAATTTTTTGCAAGAGAAAAATCGTTTATTAAAAAAAGAAAAATAAATTTTTTATAAGAAGAACAATTATTTATAAACGATTATTAATAAGACTATGGATGAAGATTTATTAATGAGAATTTGAAATTAAAAATAGTTTATGTCGCTTTATCTTTTGTATTGCGAATAAGGCCAATACCTGAAAAAAAGAAAATCGCTCCGAGAATAGCGTAAACAGCAATTTCTTTAATTCTTTTTCCACTGCCGCCACTTGAATTTATAAAATAAACAGCAGCGATAATAAGTCCCGCCAATCCTGCAAGGCTAAGGATAATTCCGAGTATTCGTTTCTCCATAAAAATGTTTTAAGCAATATAAACTTAATATAAATAAAAAGCTTAAGCAGGCTTGTAAAATTGCAATGGAAAATTAAAAAGCAAAAAAGATAATCGAAATTGCTGCTCAGATTTTTTTTATTAATCGTATGATAAAATCATTTTTTTAAAAACAACTTAAGTTGACATTAATAAAAAATGAAAGAGAAATTTTTACTTAAAATTTCTACCCTTGTGAAAAATTTCAATTTGAGTTTTTGATTCTGCATTTGCTTTTTTATTAAAGCCGGGATAGGATGGAACGGGCGTACTTTTTTCATCTGCACGTGCAAGTGTGAGTAACGGCAATTCTTCTTTTTTTGAAGAAGTAAGTTGTTTTAATAAACTGCTTAGGTTATAACAACGATGTACTATCACATGAATCACTTGGCCTTCGCGTTGCAATTTTCCTTCCACCATTAATAAACGCGATTGTAAAATTTCTTTTGAATATTTATCAAACAACCCTGCAAATACAACGAGGTTCGCAACACCTGTTTCGTCTTCAATAGTAATAAAGCAAACACCTTTTGCAGTTCCCGGCCTTTGCCTTACCAAAACAAGGCCTGCAACTTTTATTAATGCGCCTTCTTTTATAGTTTGTAATTGATTGGTTGCAACAATATGTAACTGTTCCAATTTTTCTCTAATAAAACTTACCGGGTGCGCTTTTAATGAAAGTGATGTAGTTGTATAATCATGTACCACATGTTCTGATTTTGACATTTCGGGAAGTGATATATTTTCTTCTGCATTTTTTTGTCCTTTAAAAACGCCAATTGCTTTATCTGCAGAAGCTGATACTTCCCATAATGCATTTCTTCTGTCTAAACCGATTGAGCGGAATGCGTCTGCATCTGCTAATTTTTCGAGTGTTGCTTTTGATAAACCTGCATCTGATAATTCATTAATGCTGGTAAACATGCTGGTTCTTGCGCTTATTAATATTTTTATATCTTCTTCACGCAAACCTTTTACCTGCCTAAAACCCAAACGAAGCGCAAAATATTTATTCGATTTTTCTTCAAGTAAATTATCCCACAAAGAATAATTGATATCAACAGGCCGCAACTCTACATCATGTTTTTTTGCATCAATAACAATTTGTGCAGGCTGGTAAAATCCCATTGGCATGCTGTTAAGAATTGCGCAGGCAAATACATCCGGATAATAACATTTTATCCAGGAAGAAACATATACCAGCAATGCAAAACTTGCAGCATGGCTTTCCGGAAAACCATAACTTCCAAAGCCTTCGAGTTGTTTAAATACCCGCCTTGCATAATCTTCTTCATAACCATTCTTAACCATTCCGCCGATTAGTTTTTTTTCAAAATGGGTAACCAATCCCTGCACTTTAAATGTGGCCATACTGCGCCGCAATTCATCTGCTTCTGCTGGTGTAAAACCTGCGGCAACAATCGCAATTTTCATTGCCTGTTCCTGAAAAAGTGGAACGCCTAAAGTTCTTTCTAAAATTTCTTCAAGCTCTTTGGATGGATATTCAACGCGTTCTCCATTGCGGCGTTTTAAATAAGGATGAACCATGTCTCCTTGTATAGGCCCGGGCCTTACAATGGCAACTTCAATAACCAAATCATAAAAACATCTTGGTTGCAATCTCGGAAGCATGGATTGTTGCGCGCGGCTTTCAATTTGAAAAACACCAATCGTATCTGCACGGCAAATCATATCATAAACAGCCATATCATCCTGCGGAATATTTGCCAGGGTGAGATTAAGATTATAATGTTTTTTTGCCAAATCAAAAGCTTTGCGGATACAAGTAAGCATGCCGAGTGCAAGCACATCTATTTTTAAAAAGCCAAGCGCATCAATATCATCTTTGTTCCATTCGATACAAGTGCGGTTTTCCATTCTTGCATTCATTACCGGGCAGAGATCAGAAAGTTTTCCTTGCGTAATAACAAAACCGCCGGTATGCTGGCCAAGCTGCCTCGGGAAACCCATTAATTCTTGTGTTAGTTTTAATACTTTTTTTAAGATTTTATCATCAGGGTTCAGTCCCTGTTTTCTAAGGTCTGAACCTTTAAATAATTCATCATTAAAATCCCACACAGAAGAAGATAAGCGGCTTAATGTATCAACAGAAAGTCCCATTGCTTTACCAACATCACGCAATGCACCTTTTTGTCTTTCCTGAGTAACGGTTGCAACAATTGCAGCGCGGTCCCGGCCATATTTTTCATACACATATTGAATAACTTCTTCGCGGCGCTCATGTTCAAAATCCACATCAATATCAGGTGGTTCATTTCTTGCAGAAGAAATAAAGCGTTCAAATAATAAATCAAATTTTGTAGGATTAACAGATGTGATGCCCAGGCAAAAACATACAGTAGAATTAGCTGCAGAACCACGGCCCTGGCATAATATATTTTGCTTTCTTGCGAAACGAACAATATCATTAACCGTTAAAAAATAATTTGCATAATTCATTTCTTCAATGAATTGTAACTCATGATTAATAGCTGTAATTATTTGTTCCGGAAGATCTTCACCAAAAATTTCTATTGCACCTTCCCATGCTAAATGCGTTAGTTCTTCTAATGGCGTCCTGCCTTCTGTTGTCAGTTCTTCTGGATATTCATATTTGAGTTCATTTAAAGAAAATTGACATGCATGTGCAATTTCTGCAGTGCGGTTTATGGCATCAGGATAATGTGTAAACAGCCGCAACATTTCTTCAGATGATTTCATATGCCTTTCTGCATTGGGATGTAAACGAAAACCTGCTGTTTGTATCGTACATTTTTCACGCACGCATGTTAATATATCCTGCAACTGCCTTCGTTCAGGAATGTGATAATGCACATCATTCGTTGCAACCAAAGGAATATTTAATGCCTGAGATAATTGATTAAGGCGAAACAAATATTTATGATCATCGCCATTATAACGGCGCGATGCAGCGATGTATAAATCATTTTTAAAAACAGATTTATATTCGTTCAATTGTTTTTCAAACGATGGTTCAAAAGCAAATGATTTGTTGAGTGATGGCGGAGGCACAACAATAAATTTTGATCCTTCTGAATGATTATACACATCTTCTTTATATAAATTGCATTTACCTTTTTCAGCGCGGAGATTTCCAAGTGTAAGCAATGCTGAAATTTTTGTGTATGCTTTTTTACTTGTTGGATAGGCAAGAAGGCTTGCACCATTAATAAGATCGAGACAGCATGCAGGAATGATGCGGATACCATTTGCCTTTGCTGCAACATGCCCGCGCACAATGCCTGCAAAACTATTTTTATCTGTAATTGCAACTGCTGAATAATCATACAAAGCAGCCTGCAAAACCAATTCTTCCGGATGAGATGCACCATCCAGGAAACTGAAATTTGTAGTGACTTGTAGTTCCGTATAATTCATAATAACTGCATTTTTTTAAGCAAAAAAACCATGTAAAAACCATTGGTTTCTTTTATCTCCTGTATAATGCCCAAGCCTGAAAATCCAGTAACGGCAACCGTCTTCATCTTCCACTGAATAATAATCGCGGTGCTCGCCTTCTTGTATCCACCATTCCTGCTCAATTCGCTCGGGCCCGTCTGCTTTTTTTATTTTATGAATTTTATTTTTGTAACGAAAAATCATCGGCGGATAATCGGGCACTGGTGCTGTAACTTCAATATGTTCGGGAGTATTCAGCAATTCAATTGGCCTTGGTTTTTCTGTCTTCCATGGTAAAGTATTTTTTTCATTAATAGATGATGCTAAACGAATGGAACGTTCTGGCCAATAATGTTCGTCTGGTAAATAACGATGGATATTTGCTTCACCAATTTTACCTGCAATACGGTCCATTAATTCAGAAAATTTTATATCATTAATACCAATATTATCTTCCCAAAATTTCTCCTGAATGGCAGGCAACTCTTCTACTTTAAAAGCTTCTATTGTAAATAATTCTATTCCAAGTGCCGGTTCAATGGTTTGCAGTTTGAGTTCAAATAATTTAAAAAGATGATCAACATTATTGGATGCGCGGTTTGTACCTATTTCTATTTTTTCAATTTTATCATCAACGCGGTAACAGGTAAACATTGCAGAACGCAAACCCTTATCTTCTTTTTTAAGCCTGCTGCATATTGTTTCTAAAAGTCGTGTGAGTGCAATCTCAATACCTGTTAATGTTATAATGGGTTCAAGGCACGGCAACCTTTCTTCATAATCCGGAGTTATTTGCACAGGCTGAATAAATTCTTCCTCCACACCGAGAGCCTGATCAATTCGCTCAATCAATTGTTCGCCGAAACGGCGGCGAAGTGCTTTACGCGGCATCGTGATAATATCATTAATTTGTCGTAGACCGAGCTTGTTTAAGAGTTCAACTTTTTCTTCATTAATACGCAATGCTGCAACAGGCAATTGGAGTATTGCATTTTTTTGATCATTATTTGGAATGATCATTTTACTTTCTTCAAAATGACATACAGCCCACGCCGCACCAATCGTATCAGCCATTGCTGCTTTTACTTCATAACCCATTTTTTTAAAACGATTAATAATCATTTGCAGGTAACTTGTTTCGCCGCCCCATAAATGAGCGCAGCCTGTAGCATCAAGTATTAATACATCTGGATGATTAACTGCAACTACAGGAGAAAATCGAATGCAATAAGTTGCAATAGAAGTTAATAATTTACCTGACGGATTTTTTTTATCATTCAAATATTTAAGCGATGGTATTAATGCTTTTCCATCTGCCAGCGCCATGCCTTTTTCTATGCCTGATTTTTGTGCAGCGATATTCGCTTCTGAAATAATTATTTTTCCATGATCGGAAACTGTAAGTACAAAAGGTTGCCTTGCCAATGCCGGCCGGCGGATGCTTATCCAATCCGTTTTTAAATGCGGGAACCATATCGTGACAAACCGTTTTTCCATATCATCCTACTTTCAATTTTTGAACAGAAGGAACTAAAACCAAATCATTAATAATTTTAAATTTCCCTTCCGACCATTCAAGTGTCCAGTAACCTGGTTTGCCATTGCGAATTTTAAGCAACGATACATTCCATCTTGGAAAACCAACACCGGGTAAGCCATCTTCATTAATACTTGCAGCATGTGAAATCTCCCACCTGGACACACAGGCATTAATGCCTTTATTAACAGGATTATTGCGGATAATAAATCCTGTAACGCGGCTTTGTTCAACGGCAAGTTGTAGCCTTCTTGATTCTGTAAAACTGATTTCTTTGAGTTCGCCAATCACTGCAGCAATGCCTTCGCATTTAAGTGATTCTTCCATCACCCATAAAACTTCTTTGCGGTTCTTTACATTAATAAAAATGATTTTATCGGGAGAAATTCCAAACATCATCAAAGCAGGTGGAAAAATTTTTTGTGAAAAACCAATCCATATAATAGGAGAATTATTTTTAAGCACAGCAGAAACAAGGCAAGTAATAAACCCGTCAGCAGCAGCTTTTTTTTCATTACCCGAACATATAAATTCATGAATTGCACCAACAGGAAAACAATGATTGGGAAAAGCATAATTGATTATACCCAACCCAAAACCAGTCTTTACAATATTTGCTGCGGTTTTAAAACCCTGCAACCGGAGTATATCCTTTTGTAATTTTTCAATAATATTTGCCTTCAATAATACCATCGTTTATATCTTTTCCACATCGCAAATTTTTTTAATTGTAAGTAGAAGCCAGAAATATATACTAATATAAGTAGTAATTTATTACTAATAAAATTAGTAAATTTATAAAAGAATGATTATCTTTAAAAATAGATTAAGCTATTGGAAACTAGTAAGAGACTTTTGAGAATTAATATGAACCGAAGAAATACAATGAGAAGAATGAAATTAATTTTTTTAGGAAGATTATTATTAATACAATCTTATTTTAGTTATTAGCAATTAGTATGTATAAAATATACATCAATTACTTTCCGATACAGAAAGTAATTTTCCTTATCTGTATTGAGTTTCATTCAATCGGGGTACAAATAGGGTACAAAATGATAGCTTTTTCTGTTATTTATTGTATGAGCCGACGACATTGACTACCTAAAGCTGGAGCGGATAGACCACCGAAATTATTTCTCAAT
>JABDAZ010000065.1 GCA_013288945.1 Bacteroidota bacterium
AATAAAATTACTCCATTAATAAGTTTGCAACGAAAGAAGAAAATTGATTGTGAAGTTTCAATCATTCATTAAAAAGATTCAAAAATATCAGGCTGAAATTTATCTATTTTCGTTGCTGTTATTAATATATACTTTATGTCAGTATTCACTCTTGCTATTCACGGCGGCGCAGGCACAATTTTAAAAAATGATATGACTCCCGAATTGGAGAAGGCTTATCTCGATGGCCTGCAACTCGCGCTGGATGCAGGTTACGCGGTTTTGGAAGAAGAAGGTTCTGCAGTAAATGCGGTGAAAGCTGCGCTTGTAATTTTAGAAGATAATATGTTGTTTAATGCAGGCCGCGGTTCTGTGTTTACAAAAAAAGGCGTGCAGGAAATGGACGCTGCGATTATGGATGGAAGCAATTTGGAAGCTGGTTCTGTTGCCGGCGTTCGTAATGTGCGCAACCCGATTGAATTGGCTGCGGAAGTAATGCGCAACAGCAACCATGTTTTTTTAAGTGGAAAAGGGGCGAATGATTTTGCAATCAAACAAGGAATAAAACTGGAGCCTGATGAATATTTTTTCTCACAGTTTCGTTATGATCAATGGAAAGATATTCGTGATTCGGATAATTATTCTTTGGATCATACACATCAGCAACTGGAAGAATTAATGAAAGATAAAAAGTTTGGAACCGTTGGTGCGACTGCATGTGATAAGAACGGAAACATTGCTGCAGCAACAAGCACTGGTGGAATGACGAATAAAAAATATGGAAGGATTGGCGACAGTCCGCTGATTGGTTGCGGCACGTACGCGAATAATAATACCTGTGCAATTTCATGCACTGGCCATGGAGAAATGTTTATACGCGCAGTTGCGGCTTATGATGTGAGTTGTTTGATGGAATATAAAAATTTGAGTTTGCAGGAAGCGATGAATATTGTGGTGAATGAAAAGTTAGTAAACATTAAAGGCGAAGGCGGAATGATTGGCGTGGATGCAAAAGGAAATGCTGCATTAATATTTAACAGCGAAGGAATGTACCGCGGCATGAAAAGCAGTGCTGGCGCGGAATACGTGGCAATCTATAAATAAAATCAATTTATTTTTTTTTGAAAAAATACGCAATCATAGTTGCTGCAGGTTCGGGAACGCGGATGAATAATGTTGTTCCAAAACAGTTTTTATTAATCAATAATAAACCTGTTTTGTGGTATACGTTGAATGTATTTTTAAATGCGTATGATGATTTGGAAATCATTTTAGTTTTAGCAAAAAATTTTTTTGATAAAGGAAATGAAATTGTTCAATCAACAAATTTTCCGGCGCGCATAAAAATTGTTGAAGGTGGTGAAACGCGTTTTCATTCAGTAAAAAATGGATTGAAAAATGTTATTAATGATTCAATTGTTTTTGTGCATGATGGTGTGCGGTGTTTGATTACAAAAAAATTAATTACTGATTGTTATGAAGCTGCGTTGAAAAATGGAAATGCAATTCCATCAATTCGTTCTGTTGATTCTGTAAGAATTGAAACTGAAAATGGAAATAAAATTGTTGACAGAAATACAGTTCGTATTATTCAAACGCCGCAAACTTTTTTAAGTAGTGTATTAATAAAATCTTTTGAACAGGATTATGCAAATTCATTTACAGATGAAGCAAGTGTTGTTGAAAAATCGGGGGTGAAAATAAATTTGATTGAAGGAGAAACTACAAACATAAAAATAACTCAGCCGCTTGATTTGATTATTGCAGAAAAAATTTTGCAGGAAAGAAAAGATCATTAGCGAACAAATGTTGAACGGAGCGTCGCCAATAAAGCTCAATCATTGTACTGGCGCTGGTTTCAAAAGAATTTTAATTTTATCATTTCTTCATCCACTTTAAAATCGCGGGAAGATTATTAATCTTTAAAAACGGATAAGTTTCTAACTGCGCGCCAAAGCTGCTGTAAAAATAGGCGAGGTTGCGGATGTCGGAACCTTCGAAATCAAGCAACAAATTTTGCCCTGCATAATCATTAATAAACCGATCGATTAAATAATGCGATGCGCCGACAGTTTTTCCATTGGGATGATTGCCAACTAAAATATAATACGCGCGTTTGTTATCAAAAAAATATACGCATGATGCAAGCAATTCATTATTGGCTGAATACACTCCGTAAGTGATTGCCTGGTTTTGTTGATTAAGAAAATTATACAGCTTTTCAAAGTGCGCATAATCATCAGCGTTAATATTTGTTAATGATTGTAACGTTGGTTTTGATAATGCAATTACATCTGCAACAGGAATATTTTTTTTGCAAACACAATTTAGTTGTTGCGCTTTTTTAATATTGCGGCGGATGTTTTCTTTATATGCAGAAGATAATTCACTGTAATTTTTATTGAGATTGAGTATGTAATTATTTTTTATTAATGGTTTGAATTGTTTGTTTAAAACGTTTTTATAATTCAACGCAATTTCAATCAGCTTAAATTTTTGTGGAATTGCATTAATAAAATTTTCGATTATTATTTCTGTAAAATCGTTTCCAAAAATTCCGAGCGATGCAGTAAATGCGGGTTGATATAAATAAAAAATGTTGTATTTTTTTTTCCACGTTAATGGCATCACAAGCTCGTAATCGCCCATTACCAGTGCATCCCAGCGGTTTGACATATTGTTTAAATAATAGGAATTCGCATAGAGTAATCCGTTTGAAGCATTTGAAATACATTCATCCCATTTCGTTTTATTGATTTCATGGTGCTGTAAATAATGTATGTGGTTTCCATCATTCATTTAAAAAGGTGTGTTTCTGAAAATTTTTTTGAAATTGATATTTTGTATATCAATGCTGAATGAAATCTTTTTCCAGAATGTATTTTCTTCAGGAACCGTTTTTAATGTATTGCTGAAATCGCTGCTTAATAAAACAGGAACATAAATATTAATAATGTTTTTTACCAGCGATAATTGCAAACCGCCAACATATAAAAATTTATCTGTCGAAGGATTACTTCCCCACGCATCTGCATATGTGCCGATATCAAAAAATATTTTTAATGGAATAAAGGCAGGAATGATTTGCCTTGGAAGTGTTGTGCTAAAATTTGCTGAAGCAACCCAGTTATCAGATCGGCCTTGCAGGTTTTGAAAAATATCTGTGCGCAGTTTTAAGCCACCATCTCTTATCATTATTTGCTGGCTTGCAAAGCCTGTTGATTCATTTCTTCCGATAAAATAATTGCTGTAAGTATAATCCTCATCGCCGCGTGTTGCTGTTAATTTTGGCTGATACAATGCAGTCTCAAACCCTTTGCTGGTGCTGCTTCCGCCGATATAACCAAATTTTGCGGCAAAAACGCGCACATCCAAACCGCCGCCTTTTGCATAATTAAAAAAATAATTTGTTGTAAAATTTAAACGATAAAAATTACTTGCCTGTTGCATTTGCAACTGAACATTATATGGATACAACACGCGATAATCTTCTATATTAAAAGTAAGTTGATTTAAATATCGCGTTGAATAATTTTGTTTTGAAGGATAATAATTTGAATCCGTTGATTTTCTATAATAATTAAAAGCGCTTTCTCCGATGAAATAAGTTTTGAATTCTATCCATTTTTCTAAACTGCTTCGCGGTGTTTTATTTTTAAAAGTGAAACGAATGCCGGGAACAATTTTATAAAAGCCACTAAAAATTTTATTGCTATTGCTATCAATGCCTGATAAAGTTGAGAACCTTGCGCCGCTTAAACTGATTTCAATTTTTTGAAATTTATTATCGGGAAACCATGAATAAGCAATATCCCCAATTCCGTTGAATTGCTTGCTGGTAGTGGCATACAGCGGAGCAACAACGAATTGAAAATTTTCCGGCGGCCTATTAATGTTATGAATAATTGCGCCAATCATAAACTTGTCGTACATATTATAACCAATTGCGGGCGCAAAATTTACATAACTTATTTTGTCTGTATTTTTTTGAGAAAATAAAAAAGTTGGTTTTAATTTTTTATGTTCATCATTTATTAATGAACCTTTTTTATCAAGCAGGGAAAATTGTGCATCCAAATTTTTGTTGCTTGTTTGTTCGATAACCGATTTAAAATTTTCAGGATAAGGATGTTTGAATTTATATTGAATAAAATATTGTTGCATGCAACTGTCGAACAATTTTGTGCCGAGTAAATTTTCAAGTTGCTTCATCCACAAACCTGTTTTTGAATAAGCAATAAGATTATAATTTATTTCATTAAAATCTTCTGCGCTTGTTGAAATTTGCTGATCAATTTTTTCTTTTGTAAGTACATTAATAAGCATTTTATCCTTGTCATCCGGCTGTTTATTTTTCAGCCAATTATTTTTTTCTTGTTCTTTATTCCTCGCATCTTGTGCCTTGTATTTTATTTCTTCATATCGTTTATCATAGTATGTATTAATGCCTTCATCCATCCATGGATAGCGGCGTTCGTTAGAAGCGAGAATGCCGTAAAACCAGTTGTGGCCTACTTCGTGCTCGATGGTGAGATCTAATTCTTTTTCATTTTTTACAGGAGAAATGCTGGTGATTGTTGGATATTCCATACCGCCATCAAAACCCATTTTTGCTTCAACAGCGCTGATTGTTTGGTAAGGATATTCGCCGATTAATGATGATCGGAAACGAATTGCATATTTAATAAATTGAATGCTGTTTTCCCAATAATTATTTTCTGCAGGTAAATAAAAACTATATACATTAATGATTTTTCCTGATGATAATTGAAGTGTATCGTGATTAACAATAAAATTTTTATCAGCAAACCATGCAAAATCGTGCACGTTATTTTGCTTGTAGATAAGCGTTTTTGTTTGTGTTGTTGTCGGGTTTATAATTTCAATTTTTGCAACAGGATTTAATTTTTCAATTTCTTTTTTTGTTTTTAAAAAATATTTTTTCTTTTTAGTGGTTTGTATTTCTTGTGCCTTGAAACTTGTTTCTTGTTCCTTAATCTTTGATTTATTAATCAACCATTTTTTTTCTTCTTCATTTTGTAAATCACCGGTTGCTGCAACAACATAATTTTCCGGAACAGTTATGCGCACATCAAAATTTCCGAACTCACTGTAAAATTCTCCCTGATCCAAATACGGCATTTCATGCCAGCCTTTTTGATCGTAAACTGCGGGCTTCGGATACCATTGTGTTATTTGATAAGATTGATTAACATGCCCGCCGCGCGAAAAATTAAATGGTAATTTTTCATGAAACGGTGTGGTGATTTCAATTTCGTTTCCCGGCGGGAGAGGCTGTGGCAGCAACACTTTCACCACATCGATGTATAATGGGTGGTCTATTGTTTTTGCCTGCGTTCCATTAATGCGAAAGTCTAACCGGTTTATATAACCTCTTTGTTCTTTATCAGAAAAATAAAAATCAGTTCTTCCGTTTTGTAAAAGTTGTTCGCTAAAAGCTGTTTGATCATTTTTATAAGCGTTTGGCCAAAGATGAAACCAAATAAAAAAAAGTGTGTCGGGAGAATTGTTGGTGTATTTTATTTTTTCAAAACAATCTAATGTATGTTCAATATCATTAAGGGAAACATTAATAGCGTAATCAGTTTGTTGCTGCCAATAGTTTTTTTGTTGACAGTAAGCCGCTGACAGTTGGCCGAATAGAAATATAAACAGAACGATTTTTTTCAAAAGGAATATTTTATCAAAACTTTTTGTGATTATAATTTAAGCGATCCAAATTGGTATGCCGTACAAGTGTGCGACGCAACGATGATGATTATTAATTTGCTGCCCGGTACAAAATAACGGTAATAAATATTAATGCGTTTTTGTTTTTATCTTCCTTTTCCTTTAAAAATTATGCGGAATGTATGTATCATAATTTTAAGGTCGAGCGCAATGGAAACGTTTTCAATATAAATCAAATCATACTTCATTCGCTCGATCATTTCGTTTGCATTTTCTGCATAGCCAAACTGAACCATTCCCCAGGAAGTTAAGCCTGGCTTCACTTTCAGCAGGTAACGGAAGTACGGAGTTTGTTGTAAAATTTCATTAATATAAAACTCACGTTCCGGCCGTGGGCCAACCAAACTCATTTCTCCTTTAAGAATATTCCATAGTTGCGGCAACTCATCAATACGCCATTTGCGCATTGTTTTTCCCCAAACAGTTACGCGTTGATCATTAACAGATGACAACGCGGGGCCATTTATTTCTGCATCACTAACCATAGAACGAAGTTTATAAATGGTAAAAATTTTTCCTTTATAACCAATGCGTTCCTGCGAATATATAACGTTGCCGGGCGAAGAAAATTTTACGCGCAGCGCTGCATATAAAATTAGCGGCGATAATAAAACCATTGCAAGGCTTGCGATAATTACATCTATTAATCGTTTGATATTTTGTTGCCAATCGGGTATTAATGAAGTTTGAATATCTGATAAAACAGCGCCGAACAAATTATTTGTTTTAACTGAACCGGAAAGAATGTCGAGAATGTTTGGAACAATTTTTATGTCAACATCTTTTTCGCTTAAGCGTTCGATGATTTTTTCAACCTGATCTTTTTCAGATTTTTCCATGGCAATTACGACTAATTCAATATTGTTTTTATCAATCGTTTTTTCCAAATCATTCATCTCACCAAACTGCGGAAGATATTTGGTAATGCCATTTTTTATATTGGTTTCATTACTTACAAAACCAAGATAATGATAGCCGATTGATCGAAGGCCTTCATTGGTATCTTTAAAAATTTTATACACCGCAGGATTGCTTCCAACAAGCAATGTGTTGAATTGAACGCTGCCTTTTTCCAATTGATTTTTAATAACGTTTAGAAGAATCCAGCGGCCGATAATTGTAAAAACAAATTGCGCGCTGAGAAAAATAAAATAGGTTTTATAATAATAACGGTAATCCGTTTGCGGATCATTAATAACAATGGAAAAGAAAATAATTGTGCAACCGATTAATGTGCAAATAAAAGTGAGCGTAAATTCATTTAACCGCGATTTTTTATACATGGAATGATACGAACCAACCATTGCATAAAACATAAGCCAGCAAACAGGAATTAAAGAAATGCCCAGCCAAAAACGGTTGTTCAGATAAATTTGGCCATCCATTATAACAGGTTCAACCAATAATACACGGCGGGAAAAATACATTATAATCCATGCAAAAACAGCAGCAGTATAATCTGAAATAATATACCAGGCAATATGGATTTTTTTCGATTGGCGCATTAAAGCAGTTAGCTGTTTATGGTGTTGTGTTTTATTTTTTGTAAAATATGATGGGCAACATCCATGGCGCGAAAACCATCTACTTCTGAAACAACAGGAACGGTATTATTAATAATTGAATCACGGAATTTTTCGAGTTCTGCTTTTATCGCGTTTACTTCCGGCACTGTTGGGTTTGCAATGGCAATTGTTTTTTTACCATTGTTGGTTTCAATATCAAAAGCAAATGCATCAATATCTTCAGCAGTTTTTAATTTGATAATCTCTGTTTTTTTATTTAAGAAATCGATGCCGATATAGGCATCTTTTTGAAAGATGCGCATCTTGCGCATTTTCTTCATAGAAATTCTGCTGGATGTAAGATTGGCAACACAGCCATTATTAAATTCAATACGCACGCTGGCAATATCCGGCGTATCCGTCATAACCGCAACACCGCTTGCGGAAATGTTTTTTACTTCACTTTTTATAAGGCTTAAAATAATATCAATATCATGAATCATGAGATCGAGTATCACACTCACTTCTGTGCCGCGCGGATTAAATTGTGCAAGGCGGTGCACTTCAATAAACATAGGTGAAAGTTGCAAATGCTGAATGGCGAGAAATGCAGGATTAAATCTTTCAACATGGCCAACCTGCAATTTTATATTTGATTCTTTGACAAGCTTTACAAGTTCTTTGGCTTCGTGCATTGTATTGGCCAAAGGTTTCTCCACAAAAACATGTTTGCCTTTGCGTATGGCTTGTTCGCATAATTCAAAATGAAAATTTGTTGGCGCGATAATATCGGCGATATCGCATGCGTTTAATAAACTTTCAATATCATTATAACGTTTAAGATTATATTTTTCAGCAACATTATTTGCAACTTCGTCGTTGGGGTCGTAAAATCCGGCTATTTCAATTCCGCTTATTTCTTTCCAGTTATTAATGTGAAATTTTCCCAAGTGGCCCGCGCCAAAAACGCCTACTTTCAGCATGTTTTTTAATAATTTTCACGCCAAATATAGTTATTATGAAATGAAGTAGAGGAGCAGTTTAATAACAAAAAGAGGCTTTTTGTTCAGGTATTTACAGTGGTTTTTAAAGATGTATTTTCAAAACGTTGTTTAATGTATTTGATAATATTGCCGCCGGTAAAAGGAACATCCGCACGCGGGAATATTTTTAATTTGATTACTTTTTTCAACGTTATTAAAAAAACAGGAATAAATAAAAACAGCGTGAAGTAAAAATAGATATCGTACATGCGTAAAAAAAACACGCGCATACAAACTGTGTCCGCTCTTTTTTTGCCAATAGCTATATCGAGAAACTTTTTTATTGATGGAAGGAGAATTGGAATTTTTCCCCAATTTGTATAGCGTACATCCGTGTATTTATATGAAGAATCATATCCTGCAGGCAATTGTTTACGGTAAAAAGCCCAATTGTTTTTTACATCATTAAAATTTGCAAGGGTTTTATCGGGCCTTGTAAAATATAAATTAAAAGTAGGATCCAATACTACCCAACCTCTTTGTATTTTTGTTTCAATAATATTATGCGCGCCAAATACACCATTGGCTTTCATTTGCGCAATTCGAACAGGAAATTTAAAATTTTGAAGAACCCTTGCAAGTATTAATGAATAACTTCCACAAGCACCACGAGCGGTCATTAAATCAATACTTGCAGGATGGAGGTAATTTACTTTTACGTCTGTAAAATCGCTTATTTCATTAAAAATTGAAGCTCGGTTACGTAATAAATTATTGCAGCTTTCCATCACTTTTATAACTAATGAATCCTGTGTATCATTAAAATCTGTTTTTTTATCGATGCTTTTTTTTATAACTGCAAATAATTCACCTTCATAAGTAGCTTCCATGCTGAAGTACAACAATGACGATAAAAGGAATCCATTTAAAAATGTAAGAAGGTAAAGATTATTAAAAAACCGCTTTACCAAGCTGAATGAATATCTGAATGCCATGTACTTTTAACAGTGATTAGAAAAATGATATGATTAAGTAAAATTACATGATTATAACGTAAAAATCAATCGGCAAGTATTGTATTTAAACATTTTATCTTTCCTGATAATAAAAATTATATTAATATAACTTGCTATTTCTTATCAAATTAAAACAGAAAAATTGAAATTAATTTCAAGCACAGCGAGTAAAAATGATGTTAACGTTCAATTAATCTTGCAACGCCAAATGCACAACCAGCGGCAATTGCACCAATTATCATCACACGTAATCCGCCGGCAAGCGGGCTTACGCCAGTAAGTTTGCTTTTAAAAAAACCAAAAATAAACAGGCAAACGAGCGTTATTATTGCAGAAATTTTTAATCCTAAAATTCCTTCATGCACAAAAAAATACGGGCTTAATGGAATTAATCCTCCAACAACATACGAGGCGCCAATATTGAATGCGCTTTTGCGCGCACGCTGCGGATCGGGTTTATCAAGGCCGAGTTCATACTTCATCATAAAATCAACCCAAGCATCTTTATCTTTTGTCATTTCTTCCACTGCCTGATCCTGTACTTCATTGCTTAATCCAAGTTTTGCAAAAAATTCTTTTACTTCTTCCTTTTCTTTATCAGGCACATGTTCCACTTCATCATATTCTCTTTTTAATTCTGCATGATAATGGTCCGATTCTGTTTTACCTGCAAGATAACCGCCCAATCCCATAGCGATTGATCCTGCGGCAATTTCTGCAAGCCCTGCAATTATTATTAATGAAGTGCTGTGAGATGAATTACTCAAACCGCTTAAACCTGCAGCGAGTGCAAATGGAACTGTTAATCCATCAGACATGCCAATTACAATGTCAGTAAGGATTTCAGGCCCCTGCATGTGTTCTTCTGCATGTTCGTGATGTAAATGTGTTTCCATTATTAATAAAATAAAAATAAATTATTTCGAATGCTTCAAGATAATCAATTATTGTATCACCAATATTTATAAAATAAGTAAAATGATTTTATTAAAAAGATTCTAAAACAGAAAGGCTCTTATTAATAATTTCCACACATTCCAAAATCTGGTCGTTTGTAATTATTAACGGCGGCGCGAAACGAATTTTATCTCCGTGCGTTGGTTTTGCCAGCAAACCATTTCCTTTTAATGCCAAACAAAATTCCCAGGCAGCATCCGGATTTGAATGTTCTATCACAATGGCATTTAATAACCCTTTGCCGCGTATTATTTTTATAAATGGCGAATTTAATTTCTTCAATTCACTTCGTAATAATTTTCCAGATTGCTCTGCAAGCGCTGACATATTTTCTTCTTTCAAAACCGTTAAAGAAGTTATCGCGACTTTACATGCTAATGGGTTTCCGCCATACGTTGACCCATGCTCGCCAGCTTTTATTGTAAGCATAATTTCATCATCTGCTAGCACTGCAGATACCGGCAAAGTGCCGCCACTCAAGGCTTTGCCAAGAATCAAAATATCCGGGCGAACATTTTCATGATCGCATGCAAGCATTTTTCCGGTGCGGCATAAACCGGTTTGTATTTCATCTCCGATGAATAAAACATTTGCATCTTCACAATATTTTTTTGCAGTACTCAAATAATTATCATCCGGAACAAACACGCCTGCTTCACCTTGTATTGGTTCAACTAAAAAGCCTGCAACATTTTTATCTTGTAATGCAATTGCCAATGCATTCAAATCATTGTAAGGAATGATTTCGAAACCGGGCATAAAAGGCCCGAAATTTTTATAAGAAGATTCATCGCTGCTGAATGAAATTACCGTGCTTGTGCGGCCATGAAAATTTCCTTCGCACGCAATTATTTTTGCTTTGTTTTCTGCAATGCCTTTCACAGTGTAACCCCAACGCCTGCACAATTTCAGCGCTGTTTCAACTGCTTCAACACCGGTGTTCATCGGCAACACTTTATCGTAACCAAAATAATTTGTAATAAATTCTGCATATTCTCCCAGCAAATCACTGTGAAATGCGCGCGATGTTAATGTGAGTTTTTGTGCTTGTTCTATTAATGTATTAATAATTTTGGGATGGCAATGTCCTTGGTTAACGGCTGAGTAACCACTTAAAAAATCATAATAGCGTTTGCCATCAACATCCCATACAAAAACGCCTTCGCCTTTAGTTAAAACAACTGGCAAAGGATGATAATTGTGCGCACTATATTTTTCTTCTTGCTCAATAAAATACCTTGATTTTTCAGTTAGTGATGATACTGTTGATTGCATAAAATGAAAATAAAAAATGAATAATAATGTAACTAAGAATATAAAAGAATGTGGCTTGAAGCGAACTGTTAGAGCCAAAGGATTATATCGTCAACCTTAATGGTTGAGCAAATCAAGATTTTGATCCAGAAAAAATAATATGGTGAAATGAAGTGTGATAGCTGGCTTTCGAGCAAGATACAAAAAAGGATTAATATTTTTGCAATGGAATTTATGGAAGATAAACAACTTCAAAATTTTCTTCAAACCTAATTTGTGGCAAATTATTTTTTTCAAAAATTCCATAAAAGCTGGAGCCGCTTCCACTCATTGAAGCATACAAAGCGCCGGAACTATAAAGTGTTTCTTTTATAATTTTTAATGAAGGATATTTTATTAATACAGCATTTTCAAAATCATTTTTTAAAAATTGTTTCCATTTCTCAATTGGTTCATTAATAATTTCACGAACAGATGTTGAAGGAATTTGCGGCGTTAATTGCGAAAAAGCCCAAGCAGTATTAATATGAATTTTTGGATTTATTAATACGAATGAATAGTTGGAAAGATCAAGTTTTATTTCTTCTAAAATTTCTCCACGGCTTGTTGCGAAGCATGGTTTATTAATGATAAAAAACGGGCAGTCGCTTCCCAATTGCGAAGCATAATTTATTAATTGATTGCTTGAAAGGTTGAGTTGAAATTTTTCATTTAGCAATTTCAGCATAAACGCGCCATCTGCAGAACCGCCGCCCAGTCCGGCTCCTGTGGGAATGGCTTTATGTAAATAAATTTTTATTAATGGCAGATTAGGAAAATCTTTTTTTAAAAGATGATAAGCTTTCAAACATAAATTATCATTCGTGTTGCCTGGAATATTAATGCCGGAAATAAAAAATTCTAATTTGTTAGAAGGAATAATTTCAAGAATATCTTTTAGTGGAATTGGAAAAAAAACAGTTTCCAAATCATGAAAATTATCTGCGCGTTTGCGAACAATATTTAATCCGAGATTGATTTTGCAATTGGGAAAAACGATCATCTTTTTAATGTGCTAATTTGATGATGGTTGTTATCAATGTGGAAATGTGCAAATATGAAAATGTGAAAATGAATGCGATTAATTCTTTAATAATCTTTTTATTAATCCAAAATCCTGCGCCTTGTGCCTTGAAACTTGTTTCTTTTATGATTAAACTTGCTTTCCACCACGGCGATTAATTTCATCACGGATTGCGATGGCTCTTATGTAATCTTCCTGTTCCAAAACTTCGTTTAATAATGTATTCAATTCTTCCAGCGACAAACCTTTCATGTCTTCGCGCGGCGTTGTTTCTGTTGTTGTCGTTGTTGTGATTGATTTTTTCTTTTTAGAAGAACTGTCTTCCATTAATATGCCGGCGCTTTCTAAAATATGTTCGTATGTATAAATCGGGCAACCGAAACGAACGGCAAGTGCAAGGCCGTCTGATGTGCGCGAATCAATTTCAACCGTATCATGTTCGCTAAAACAAATTAACTTGGAATAAAAAATTCCTTCCTGCAAATCGCAGATAATTATTTCCTGCAAATCGATACTAAAAGCGCTCATAAAATTCTTCATCAAATCGTGCGTGAGCGGGCGGCTTGGGTGCATTTTTTCCAAAGCCACTGCAATTGCCTGCGCTTCAAAACCGCCGATAACAATGGGCAGGCGGCGCAATCCGTTCACTTCTCCGAGCACAACGGCATAAGAATG
>JABDAZ010000066.1:0-1211 GCA_013288945.1 Bacteroidota bacterium
CAAACCGCTGCCCTATTGGGTTTCGACACAAAGATTGTTGGCAGCACAAACGATTATTCAAAAACTGCCGGCAGTGATGTTGTTGTAATTACATCCGGTTTGCCACGCAAACCAGGCATGACACGTGAAGAATTAATCGGCACAAACGCTGGTATTGTAAGAGGCGTTGCTGAAAATATTTTGAAATATTCGCCAAATGCAGTGCTTATAATAATCAGCAACCCGATGGACACCATGACTTACCTCGCGCTTACTGCAACTGGTTTGTCGAAAAATAAAATTATAGGAATGGGTGGCACACTCGACAGTGCACGTTTCAAATATCAACTGAGCCAGCATCTTGGTGCAAGCCCGGCAGATTTAAATGCAGTGGTAGTTGGCGGCCATGGTGACACAACCATGATTCCATTAATAAGGCTCGCATCTTGGAATAGCATTCCCGTTACGCGTTTATTAAGTGAAGCACAACAAAAACAAATTATTGCAGACACAATGGTGGGCGGCGCAACGCTTACAAAATTAATCGGCACATCTGCATGGTATGCGCCAGGCGCTGCAGGAGCGGCTTTGGTTGAAAGTATTTTGCGCGATGAAAAAAAATTATTTACGTGTTGCGTTGCGCTTGATGGCGAATACAATCAAAAAGATATTTGCCTCGGCGTTCCTGTAACAATTGGAAAAGATGGCTGGGAAAAAATAATCGATTTGGGTTTGAATGAAGAAGAACAATCATTGTTTGATAAAAGTGCAGAAGCCGTTCGCAGCATGAATGATGTGTTGAAAACTTTATAAAATATATTAATTGTAATCATAAAAAAGAATGGATTTAAAAAAGCAAGCGTTGCGGCTTGCTTTTTTCATTTAATGTTATTACTTTTAAAGCCTCTTTGTGACTTTTCCTCAATCCACTTCCTTTGTAATTACACTTTTACCCTAATCCTTTTTAAAGATTATATAAATTCTTATTCATCCTGCTGCAAAAACTAACAATGATTAATCGTATTTAAAAAACAGTTATGAAAAAGAAATTTATTATCGTATCTCTTGTGTGTTCTTGTGCAGTCTCCGCATTTTGCCAAAATGAATTACCGCAAAAATTTAACCCATTAATGGATTATAATTTAAGCCCGTCTCACAACAAAAATATTAACCCGTTATTTAATTCTCTCATTAACCCAAAACTTAACTGGAATATTAACCCGGCTCAAAAT
>JABDAZ010000066.1:1291-12855 GCA_013288945.1 Bacteroidota bacterium
GGCCTCAATCCTGTTGATAATAAAATACTGAACCCAATGTTCAGCACCACGCTTCATCCGCAAAACCCGGTTTGGAAAGGCCATTATCTTTTTGATAAAGATGACAGCTTAATCGGTTTTATAACTGTCGCAAGCCAGGAAGTTTTATTATGCTTCGATAAAGATTATAAATGGAGTTGCTACTTTATAAGATCTGCTGCAGGAAGTTATAATCAGTTCACATTAACTGGCGAATGGACCGGAAGTTTTTTATCGCAGGATTCATCTGAAGGCTACAATTTTTTTACTGCTGATGGCGAATGGACAGGCAAGCACATGGAATAATAATTTACACAATTATTTTTTCCTGATCCTGTTTTCTATTTTATTAATAATCTCATTTGGATCGATTAGTTCCATACATTTAAAATGCCCTTTGGGGCATTTTTTATAACCAATTTTTGAACACGGCCGGCAGGAAAGATTTTTGATTTCTAAAATATCGTAAGGCAATTTTTCAGAATTGCTTAAATAATTTTCGCCATAATATGGATACATGCCAAACTCAGGAATTGTATTTCCCCATAAAGAAATAACAGGGCGTTTGAATGCAGTCGCAATGTGCATTAATCCAGTATCATTTGTTACAACCAGTTTTGCGCGGCGCACCAAATCTGCAGATTCATTCAAACTGAATTTGCCACAGGCGTTATAAATTTTTATGCGATCAATTGCAGCAATTTCATTTCCATTTTCAGCATCTTCTGTTCCGCTCAATAAAATAATTGGATGATTGAGTGAAGTGCATAAATCTTTCAATTTATGCAAAGGATATTTTTTTGTATTCACCGCAGCGCCTATCACTACTGCAATGTAGCCTGCCTGGTGCGAAGTTGGGATATCGTTTTCTTTTACTTTTTCTTCTTCATTAATAAAATAATCTAAACCTGCGCCGTCATTTTTTACGCCAAAAAATTTTACAGTTTCCAAGTAACGATCAACAATATGTTGAGCCGGCAAACGATTCCATTTGAAGGTTGTCATCAACCACTTTTCAATATTTAATTTATTAAAAGAAAAAGATTTCTTTTTCAAAAAACGTTTCACTTTTAATGTACGCAGGTTGTGATGAAGATCGATAACGTAATCAAAATTTTCATCGCTTAATCTTTCCATTAATTCATGAAAATTATCTTCTAAATAATGTGCTTTGTTAATGTATGGATTGTTATTAATAACCGGCTGAAAAGATTTTTTGGTGAGATAATGTATTTCAGCATCCGGAATTTGTTTTTTTAAACAACGAATAACTGGTGTTGTTAAAACAATATCGCCAATAGAAGAAAAACGAATGATTAATAATTTCATGAAACAAATTTATTCTTCGCGATATTCTCCGCCATATATAATAAAGCAGTCAATTAAAATATTTTATAAATTATTAACCGAATTTATTCTTCCAAATAATTTAAATCTTTACCAAAAGTTTCTTCCGTCATTAATAATGCGATGGATGAAATGATGAAGACAACGACACCTGTTATCCATCCTGCTTTTACATAATTGCCGGTTGATGTTTGCAAATAAATAAATAATAGCGAAACCAAATTTAAAGATCCGCGCGCCATGTTGGGAACTGTAGTTGCAACCGTTGCACGAATATTTGTTCCGAATTGTTCTGCAGCCATCGTAACAAATATGGCCCAGAAACCAGTGCCAAGACCGAGAAACACGCAAACAAGATAAAGCGAATCAGAAGTTTTTCCCTGCAAATTAAAAAAACATACTATCGAAATCATGGTGATAATATGAAAAAGCCACAGCGCTTTTTTTCTGCTTTTAAACCATTGGCTGATAAAACCAATTGCAATATCACCAATGGAAATGGCAGCATATGCAAACATAATTCCTTTGCCCGGATCAACTGTTCCGCTTACATTCATTTTAGCGGCAAACTCTGTTGAAAAAGTTATTAATATTCCAATTACGTACCAGTTTGGCAGCGCAATTAATATTGCTGTGATATATTTTTTAAAACGTTTTCCATTGGTAAACAACATGAAAAAATTTCCTTTGCGCACGTTGGTTTGTTCAATGCTTTTAAACATGCCCGATTCCAAAACACCAACGCGCAAAAACAATAATAAAAATCCCAAACCACCACCAATGAAATAACATGTGCGCCAGCCTTCACCATCTGCGCCAACAAATTTTACACGAATAAAATATGCAAACACTGCACCGCTTAATCCAATTCCGGCAACAAGTGAAGTTCCTATTCCTCTTTTTTCTTTTGATAATAATTCGCTTACCAATGTAATGCCTGCGCCAAGTTCTCCTGCTAAACCAAGTCCTGTAATAAAACGCATCGCCGCATATTCATTAACAGTATGAACAAAACCATTTGCAATGCTTCCAAGAGAATATAAAATAATTGAAGCAAATAAAACTTTCAGCCTTCCTTTTTTATCGCCGAGAACGCCCCATAAAATTCCGCCGAGCAACAAGCCGAGCATTTGTATATTAATAATATGCAAGCCATCATTTTTAATTTGATCAGGATTTAATCCTAAACTTTTTAACGACGGAACGCGAATAATGCTGAACAATAAAAGATCGTACACATCAACAAAATATCCCAACGCACCAACGATTACTGCCAAACTAAAAACAGAGTGATTTTTCTGCTCCATGAAAATTATAGTTTATTAAGAAGGTGTTTCTTCAGAACTGCCGTTTCTTTTGCCAAAAAATAATTTATACAAAACCGGCAATGTTGTTATTAATACAATTACAAGTACAATTATTTCAAGATGCTGTTTGAGATCAAAATTAAATTTCTTCAGAAAAAATTTATCCAAATAATGGCCTGCAAACAACATTAAAAAAACCCACGACACGCAACCTGCAATATTATACAACATAAATTTCTTTTTATCCATGCTTACAATACCGCCGATTATTGGCGCAAAAGTTCTAACAATTGGAATAAACCGTGCAAACACAATTGCCTGGCCGCCGTGTTTTTCATAAAAAGCTTTTGCATCCAACAAATGTCGTTTCTTAAATAAAAAAGTATCTTTTCTTGTAAAAAGATATGGCCCGCTTTTTTTGCCAAACCAATAGCCAAGCATGTTTCCAATAATGCCGCAGGTGGAGATTAATATTAATAGTATTGTCAGATCTAAAATATCGCTTCCGGTTCCGCCGGTTATTAATTTGTCAACCAGTTTTTGACTGTAGATTCCTGCAACAAATAACAGGCTATCGCCAGGCAGAAAAAATACAATAAACAGCAAAACCCAAAGGCCGCCGTTATTAATATAGAATTCAGGATTTAAAAAATCTTTCCATGTTATTGTTAATAGTTCAATCATAATAGTTTTTTATCAGCTGGAATTTTTCAAATCAACAATCAATATTCAACAAAAAATAATCAATGTTCAAATTATATTTTTATCATTCATCCGCCGCATTCTCCGCCATAAATGTAGAGCTAGTCGATGTTATTTTTTATTATTAATGATGCCTCACAACTTATAACTTATAACTTATAACTTATAACTCATAACCCATCACTCAACTCCCCTTCCCATTTGCTTACAACGCTTGTTGCTAAAGCATTTCCCAAAACGTTTGTGCCTGTTCTGAACATGTCGCAGAAATGATCTATTGGCAATATTAATGCAACTCCTTCCGGCGGAATTTTAAACATCGCGCAGGTTGCAGTTACCACAACCAACGATGCGCGCGGCACGCCAGCAATGCCTTTGCTCGTAAGCATTAATACGATTAACATCGTGAATTGCGTTCCGTAATCCATGTGTATTCCGTAAGCTTGCGCAATTGCCAAACTCGCAAACGTCATATACATCATGCTTCCATCCAAATTAAAACTATAACCTAATGGCAATATAAAAGAAACTATTTTGTCTTTGCAACCAAAGCGCTCGAGTTCTTCTGTTAATTTTGGAAAAACAGCTTCGCTGCTTGTGGTGCTGAATGCGATTAATAATGGTTGTGCAATTCTTTTTATTAATGATGGCAAACGTTTTTTTAAAATTAAAAATCCAATGGATAATAATACGATCCACAAAAGTGCAATGCCTAAAACAAAATAAGAAAGATATAATCCGTAAAATTTAAAAACTTCTAATCCTTTTGTGGCGATAACGGCAGCGAGCGCGCCGAAAACACCAAGCGGCGCGAACTTCATTACATAACCAACCATTTTTAAAATAATGTGTGCGCCTGCATCTAAAGCTTTTACAATTGGTTTTCCATAATCGCCAACAGCCGTTGTGGCTACGCCAAAAAAAATACTAAACACAACGATTTGCAGAATTTCATTTTTTGCCATTGCTTCAAAAATGCTTTTTGGAAAAACATGTTCAACAAAAGTTGCTAGAGAAAACTCTTGTGTTTTACCAATCAAATCCTGCGCGCCGGCTTTGTCTGCGTTGCTTAAATCAATCGCCGTTCCGGGATGTGATAAATTTACAATCAGCATTCCCAACAACAAACTCATTAATGATGCAGAAACAAACCACAACAAAGCTTTTCCGCCAACTCTTCCAACAGCTTTTAAATCTCCGAGTTTTGCAATGCCAACTACAAGTGTACAAAAAACCAATGGCGCAATAATCATCTGTACTAAAAAAAGAAAAATTTTAGTAAGCAGTTTTATATTGTCGGAAAATTTGATAATGAATGCCGGCGATGAATTTACATGAACTATATAACCCACAACAATGCCAAGCAACATTGCTATTAATATATAAACAGTCAGCAGGTTCTTCTTCATAAGCAGTTGCAGGAATGAAAGTGCAAAAAATCGAAAAATATTGACTTCACAAAACTTTATGTTGTTTTAAATGCTATTAAGCCAAAAGAAATAAGAAGCGTATTAATTATTTGATTATTTTACAAATCAATATTGTAACCAAAACTTCTTCAAACTACAACAAACTAACATGAGTTCATTATTCAGAAAGAAATCACTGGATCTTTTAATGGCGCAAGCGGCTGACTCAGAAAAGGGTTTAAAAAGAACACTTGGTGTGGGAAGCCTGATTGCACTTGGAATTGGCGCTATTATAGGTGCAGGTTTATTTGTAAGAACCGCTGCTGCTGCGGGTGAGCATGCAGGCGCTGCGGTAACTATTTCATTTATTGTAGCTGCAGTTGGTTGTGCTTTTGCAGGGTTATGCTATGCAGAATTTGCTTCAATGATTCCGATTGCCGGAAGCGCATACACATACGCATATGCAACAATGGGCGAACTGGTTGCGTGGATAATCGGATGGGCATTAATACTTGAATATGCATTGGGCGCAGCAACAGTAAGTATTGCATGGAGTGAATTTTTAAATAAACTGCTCGAGCAATTTCATATTGGGTCTATTTCTTACGAGTGGAGCCATTCTCCTTTTGAAAAAGCGCTTGATTCAGCAAACGTAATGCACCATGGCATGATGAACGTTCCGGCATTGTTAATTTTATTATTACTTTCTTTATTATTAATAAAAGGCACGCAGGAATCTGCATTTGTAAATGGCATTATTGTATTTATAAAAGTGGCAATTGTATTGGTATTTATTTTTGTTGGATGGAAATTTATTAATCCAGCAAACCATACGCCGTACATGATTCCGGCTGATGCAAAACCGGCAATTTTACCAGATGGCACACAATACTCTTATTCAGATTTTTTCCGGCATGGCTGGGGCGGCGTATTAACGGGCGCTGCAATTGTGTTCTTCGCATTTATTGGATTTGATGCCGTTTCCACTGCGGCGCAGGAAGCAAAAAACCCGAAACGCGATATGCCAATTGGCATTCTTGGTTCATTAGTAATTTGCACTATTCTTTACATTTTATTTTCTTATGTATTAACAGGCGTTGCGCCGTATACTGATTTTGTAAAAGCTGGTAAAGAAGCTTCTGTTGCTTATGCAATTGAAACGTATATGCACAATTATGGCTGGCTCGCAAAGTTGGTTACCATTGCAATTCTCGCAGGATTTTCTTCTGTAATATTAGTGATGTTAATGGGACAAAGCCGCGTGTTTTACACCATGAGTACGGATGGTTTATTGCCAAAAGTTTTTTCTGATTTGCATCCAAAATTCAGGACGCCATATAAATCAAATGTCATATTGTTTGTTTTTGTCGGTGCATTTGCAGGATTTATTCCAGGAAGTGTGGCTGGTGATTTAACGAGTATCGGAACATTGTTCGCATTCGTTTTAGTAAGCGCCGGTGTTTGGATTATGAGAAGAAATGATCCGGACAGAGTAAGGCCTTTCAAAACTCCATTGGTTCCGTTGGTGCCTATTTTAGGAATATTGGTTTGTACTGCCATGATTGTGAGTTTGCCCGGCAGCACATTATTAAGTGCATTTGTTTGGATGCTTATTGGGCTCGCTATCTATTTTGGTTATAGTAAAATGAACAGCAAACTTCAAAAAGGCAACGACGTTTTACCAAACGATCCGGTTGATATTTTAAACCCGAAATAAATTTTTATTAATAAATAAAATCCCGCTTACTCTTAAGCGGGATTTTTTATTTATTAATGTAACCGTTAATTTTGCAGACAGTCAAATTCGCTAAAAGCTAAAAGCTGATGGCTAGTTGCTAATAAAAAATCAGAAATAAAAATTATGGGAAGAATTTTTGAAGTTAGAAAGCACACGATGTTTGCCCGTTGGGATAAAATGGCGAAACAGTTTACACGCATCGGAAAAGAAATTGCGATTGCTGTAAAAGCCGGCGGACCTGATCCTGGTGCCAACCCTGCATTGCGCCGTTGCTTTCAAAATGCAAAAAGTGTAAACATGCCGAAAGACCGTGTGGAAGCGGCTATTAAGCGTGCAATGGGAAAAGATATGGTTAACATTGAAGAGGTTTTATACGAAGGTTATGCGCCGCACGGCGTTCCGATTTTGGTGGAAACTGCGACTGATAATCCTACAAGAACCGTTGCGAACGTTCGCAGCTATTTTAATAAAGGCCACGGCAGCATGGGCACAAGTGGAAGCGTAAGTTTTCAATTTAAAAAAATGGGCGTTTTTAAATTGAACCCTGAAGGTTTGAATACAGATGATATGGAATTGGAATTAATAGATTTTGGTTTGGAAGAATTAGGTGAAGGAACAGGCGAAAACAATGAACCGGTATTAATATTAAGAACAGCTTTCAGCGATTTTGGAAATATGCAAAAAGCGTTGGAAGAAAAAAATATAACTCCGATAACTGCCGAAGTAGAATGGATACCAACAACAGCCGTTGAATTATCTGAAGCCGACGCAGAAGAAGTTTTAAAACTGGTTGATAAATTAGAACAAGATGAAGACGTGCAAAAGGTGTTTCATAATTTGAAGTAAAACTTTAAAAAAAATTATTTGTTATAAAACCGGCTGCATTTTAAAAGCCGGTTTTATTTTTTGATAATGAATACAGAAAGTGAAAAAAAAATTATTTTGTTTGATGGCGTTTGCAATTTGTGCAATAGCAGTGTGCAATTTGTTATTAAGCATGATAAACAAAAGCAGTTTATTTTTGGTTCCTTACAAAGTGAAACCGGGCAAGCTTTATTAAAAAAATTTCACCTTTCTCAAAACACGTTCAATTCTTTTTTATTAATAGAAGGAGATAAAATTTACTTGCGTTCTTCTGCAGCTTTGCGCGTGGTTAAATATTTAGGAAGTGGTTGGAAATTATTATACGCGTTTAACATTGTTCCGAAATTTATACGCGATGGCGTTTATAATTTCATTTCAAAAAATCGCTATAAATGGTTTGGAAAAAAAGATGCATGCTGGGTTCGGACTGCGGAATTGAAGAGCAGGTTTTTGGATTAATGCGGAGAGCGATGTGGGATGCGTGTTTTGAGATGCGAGATTCGGGATACGGGATAAATACATTATATCAACAAGCAATTAAAAAGCTTTGCTATTTCTAATTAATATTAATCTCGCAACACGCATCTCGAATCTCGTATCCCATATCCTATCCTACATCTCTAATCCCGCATCTCGAAACCCGCATCCCGCCTCAATCCTACTGTTTCTTCAACACCACTTTCACTTGTGTAAATTTATAAGCTGCTTCTAAAAACGCAACATAGTTTGGCCACAATTCTTTTTTATCAAAATTCTTTTTATAAATTTTTTGTGTGTTGATTATTAATTTATTTCCGTCAATTTTTGCTGTGGAAATAAACGAGCCGCTTTCGTTATTTACATTATAATTTAAATCCTGCAAACCATCGGCGGTATAACCTTTTGGAAGATTAATAACAATATTGTTTGTAAAAGTTTTTGCAAATGAAATCCAGATATCGTTATCGCGCGATTTCATTTCTTTTTCTTCCAACTTCACCTGGTCGCCGATTAATTTACCTGCATCAAGCAAATAATTTCTTCCCGCTTTATTTAATAACTTTTTGAGCGAATAATTTTCTTTATAAACAAGCAAGGGATTATCATCAAAACGGCCATCCTGCATCAACTCAAACTTATCATATTTGTTTACTTCAACGCCTTCATTTTCCACAGATTTTTTCAAATATTCCAATTGGTTTTTTTTCCGTTCATCTTTATCATCATCAGTATAACTATTATCAATTTTTGTTTTTTTAGGATTGATAATATATTGTTTGAAATCTTTATTAAGGTATTCACGATCTAAATTTGCAAGGGTAATTGTGCTGCCTTTATCAAGCCCGTTGAAAGAACTCGTGCGTTCAACATTAATAACATCCATCGATTCCGGAATGGTAATAATACTTTCTTCCTTTTGCAAATTTTCTTCAAAAGTTGTGGACGGAACATTTGCTTTATAATAACCTTCCGAGCGCGGGCCAAGTGCAAACGCATAAGCTTCAGAACCATCAAAGCTTTCATTCGGTTGCGCAAACACATCAAAATTATCAAACGGAAAAAGAAAATAAAATTTGTCGCCTTTCACGCGCATCGCCAATTCAAGTTCTTCCTGGAAAAGCATATCATTCCATTTTCCCAAATAGCGCGGCATCACAACAAGTGCTTCTACCGTTAAATCTTTTTTTGCGCAAGTGCGGTATAAAACTGCAGCCCATAATAATTTACTTACAGTAACCTGATCTTCTTTCTCCGTTTTTTTCTTTGAATCTTTTGAATAATGCCTGTAATATCTCGGTGTAAACAAGCTTACATCTTTACCGTTAATTTCTCCTTTATAATAACTTTCTAAAAATATTTTTCGGAACACATAATATATTTCGCGCACCATTTCTTTGGGTGGCAATTTATCTTTTCCATTATTTTTCAGGTAGTCAATAATGTCTCTCGAAATACCATCTATTAATGGCGTATTATAATATTGCAATGATGAATAAATCGTTCTTAACTTATCAAGTGAAATTGTTTCTGCACTTGCTTCACCTTTTTTTCCAAATAATGTATTGCTTAATCCGCCGCTTTTATAAGTAATTTTTAATTTAACGGTTGGAGAATTTCTGTATTCATAATTCCATCTTTCATCACTTACTTTATCGCGGTTTTTATCAATAATAAAATAACTCACCAAAGATTTTTTATCTGATGCTTTTGTATCAAAACCGCCATCGCCTTCATGCAAAATCGGCGCGCCGTTATACGATTTAAAAGATGCATCAGTTCCTTTATCTAAATCAAATTGAAATTTTTGATAGAGAACCGGATAGTTATATGTAAGTGTAAAAATGTAAGGTGTAAATTCTCCGTTGCCTTTTGCTAATTCAACATCTTGCGCAGATTCAAAATGAAAATCAACAATGTCACCAATCTCCAAATCAGGAATGGCAATTTTAAAATATGCAGTGCTGCCGCCGCGCATATAAATTGGTTTAAAAACGCCGGGCACATCTTTATCAACTTCAATGGCATTGCTCAAATCTATATTAACAACTTTGCCGTTTGCTTTTATAACATTATAATTTACCGCAGTTTTTTTTCCGTACGTAGCATAATAAAATTCAGAAAAACTTTCCAGCGCATTTTTATCCTGCAAACGGATGCGCTTGCGCACATACTCGTGAATCGTCATTGCATTAATCATCGTTTTGCGCACATAAGCATAATCTGTTTTTTGTGCGATAATAACAGCGCTTTCATTTTTCCATTTGTCCGGAACCGCGCCCACCTTGAATTCCGGCTCTTCCGCAACCTGATCCTGCGCGAAAATTTTTGCTGATACTAAAAGAAAAAATAAAAAAAAATGGAGTGATAAAAAACGAAAATTAAATGAGCGCATACAAATTTATTTTTTTGCGAGAATGGCCTGGTCGTTATAAAATTTATTAATGCTTGTTATAAAATCATTCCACGCAGCAAAATCTTCTTTGCGAATGATTGTTTTATTAATAATAATTTTTTTAGAATACATTATAGAATTGCCTTTGTTTGTATAAGAACCTTCAAAAGAATAATCCGTATTTTTTTTTGAAACAGCATCCGGAATATAATCAATTTTATATCCATCGGGAATGGCAATTTCAACTTGCGTGTTTATATAAATCTTATGATCAAATTCATAATCATTTTTTCGTGTTGAATCAAAATCAAAATTGGACAATTCTTTTTCCCAGTCTGCATTAATATATAATTCGCCGGCAGCTTTTGTTACTTGTGTATTTGCTTTTATATCAAAACTTATTTGCAAAGGTTTTTGCCTGTCGTCCCAATCAGGATTATGAATGTTAGTAATAAGAATATTTGAATTGCCCGAACGCAAATAATTTTCAAGCGCGTCTTTTTTCTTCTCGCTTCGCAACGCATTAAATGCGCCAACCAAACTTATTTTTGACTCTCCATTATAAGTTGACGTACATGTTCCAATTAATGCCGCATCTTCAATTTTTAATTTTAAAATGCTTTCAACTTTATTTCTATCCGCATTAAATTCAGGAATGCGATCAAGCATATAATTATTTCCATCTTCTATTAAAACCTGTTTGCCTTGTATACGGCTCGCGTAATCATTAAAAGCAATGTCTTCTTCTGTTCCATCCAAAAAATAATGTTTGCCATTCATTACCAAAGTTGATATCATATGATTATCCACTGCAAGCGAAGGCAATGTATAATCATAAGGCAGATCAGAAGTTCCAATCCACGTCAGGCGTGCATCGTAGCCCGCAACGCGCAGCATCTGCGTTAATAAATTTGCTTTGCCTTTGCAATCGCCGTATTTGTTTTTAAAAACATTTTGCGCTGGTTCTGGCTTAAAACCCATGATGCCATTTTCAAACGCGATGTAACGCACTTTATCTTGCACGTAATAATACAACGCTTCTATTTTTTCAACGTCAGATTTTTTATCTTTCGTAAGTTGCGTAACAATCGGTTTTAAATCATCACTGTTGTTTCCAATTTCTTTGCAAAGCGAATGATACCAAGCATACAAATCTTTCACGGATTCAAACAACACTTTTTTCTGTCCGTTGCTTGTATAACTTTTGCTGACAACAATAATGTGCGGATAAGCTTTCGCCCAATTTGGTGAATGATATTCTTTTTTAAAAGCAGGAATATTTTTTAATTCGTATGTATATTTTATAT
>JABDAZ010000067.1 GCA_013288945.1 Bacteroidota bacterium
GTTTAAAGAGTGTGAAAAAGAGTTATTTTGTGTTGATTAGTGTCTTTTTCTATTTCAAATTTTATAAATGATTGGTTTTCTTGGCGAATATGAGGCTACAATAGATTCCAAGGGACGTTTTTTGCTGCCGGTTGGCTTTAAAAAACAGTTGCCTGAAGAAACTACTGCCCAGTTCGTAATAAACCGCGGGCTGGAAAAATGCCTGACATTATATCCAATCCAAAACTGGCAGCCATTATTTGACAAGATTAGCAAACTCAATGATTTTAACCCCAAAGTTCGGGAATTCAGGAGACAATTTTTTAACGGAGCCACAATGACGGAACCCGATTCTGCAGGCAGGTTATTAATACCGCAAAATTTAAAAGAACATGCAGGTTTGGAAAAAGATATCGTGTTGGTTTCCGCAGTTAATAAAATTGAAATCTGGGATATAAATAAATATAAACAGCTCTTTGAAAATTTTTCATCAGAAGCATTCAGCAGCCTTGCAGATGAAGTAATGAAAGACGGCAACGATATAATTATTAGTTGATTGGTTGTGTATGAATGAAAATAAAAAAATACAACCAGCAAGTGAATCTGATTATCACGTTTCGGTTTTATTGCATGATGTGCTGGAAGGTTTGCAAATTAAAAGTAACGGTGTGTATGTGGATTGCACATTTGGCGGCGGCGGCCATTCAAAAGAAATTTTGAAACAGCTTGGTGAAAATGGAAAACTGATTGTGTTTGATCAGGATGCAGATGCAAAAAAAAATGTGCCGGATGATGAGCGTGTAATTTTTGTAGCAAGCAACTTTCGCCACATTCAACGCTTTTTACGGGTTAATAAAATTGTGAAGATAGATGGCTTGTTGGCTGATCTCGGTGTAAGCAGCCACCAGTTTGATTCTGCAGAGCGTGGTTTTTCAATTCGATATGATGGCGATATGGATATGCGGATGGATGCACGGCAATCATTAACGGCTTTTGATGTAATTAATACTTATACCGAATTGCGATTGCATAAAATGTTTGAGCATTATGGTGAAGTAACCAATTCAAAAACGCTGGCAAAAACAATTGTTGAAATAAGAAATAATGTGTCGCTTAAAACGATTCAAAATTTTAAAAGTTCATTGAATGCTTTGGTAAAAGGAAATCCGAATAAATATTTCGCGCAGGTTTTTCAGGCATTAAGAATTGAAGTGAATGATGAACTGGGCGCGCTGAAAGACTTATTAATGCAATTGCCAGATTTGTTGAAACCGTCTGGCAGAGCGGTTTTCATCACATTTCATTCTTTGGAAGACAGAATTGTAAAACAATTTTTTAAGAAAGGATCATTTGAAGAAGAAGATCAATCAAATCCTTTTGGGAAAAATATGATAGAACCAGTTTTTAAAATAATAACAAAAAAACCAATCGTTGCCGGCGATAAAGAATTAAAAATAAATCCAAGATCGCGCAGCGCAAAATTGCGGATTGCAGAAAAATTGTAAGAGAAAAATTTTTATCAAACATTAATAATCATCTGAAAATAATTGCAAATAAAATGGATGAAATAAAAGAAAATATAGAACCAAAAAAAAGCTGGAAAAATTTTTTCAGCCATAAATGGATTGTAAAAAATATTCCTTTTTTTCTTTTTATAACAGGCCTTGCAGTTATTTATATATATAATGGGCATTATGCAGATAAAACTGCGCGCGACATTAATAAAGTAAATAACGATTTAAAAGAGTTGCAATACGAATACAAAACATTAAGAAGTGAAGTAATGTTCCGCAGCAAACAAAGCGAACTCGCAAAAGCTGTTGAGCCATTTGGATTAAAGGAATTAATAGTGCCGCCAGTGTTGTTGAATGATAGTGCGAGAGAAGTAAGTAAAAATTAAAAAGTAAAAATTAAAAAATCGAGGTTAAAAATTATTAATAAAACAAAAAGTGGAAGTTAGAAAAGACATATTATGGCGGGTTTATTTATGCTTTATCGGCATGGTAATAATATGTTTGTGCATACTGGGAAAAGCAGTGTACATCCAGCGTGTGCAGGGAAGTTATTGGAGAAAGCTGAGTGATAGTTTGCATGAAAAATTTGTTAAGCTTCCTGCCGACCGCGGAACTATTTATGGCAGTGATGGAAATATGTTAAGTTCTTCCGTTCCTTATTTTAATATTTATATAGATTTTGGTGCAGACGGTTTGCGCGAAAAAAATGGAAAACGTTTTAAAGAAAATGTAGATTCATTATCATATTGTCTCGCAAATTTATTTAAAGATCAAAGTGTTGCTGCATACAAAAAAGAATTGTTGCAAGGTTATAAAGATGTAGATCGTTACCTCGAATTGCAATCAAATATTTCCTTCGATCAATATAAAGCGTTGCGTTCCTTTCCACTCGTTCGCTTGGGAAGAAACAAAAGTGGATTCATCACTCAAGTAGTTAGTAAAAGATTAAATCCGTTCGGGCTTTTAGCAAACCGCACAATTGGCTTAGCGAGAGAGAACGCGCAAAACGTAGGCCTGGAGCGGACTTACGACACTTTATTAAAAGGCGAAGATGGAAAACATTTGGTAAGGTATATGGCCGCAGGCGCTTACATTCCTGTTGAAGGAACAGAGATTGAACCTGAAAATGGAAAAGATATTATCACAACGCTTGATGTAAATATCCAGGATATCGCAGAAAATGCTTTGTTGAAATCGATGGTTGAAAATGAAGCTGACCATGGAACGTGCATTGTGATGGAAGTGGCAACAGGAAAAATAAAAGCCATTGCAAATCTTGGCCGCCAGCATGATGGAAATTATTCTGAAGATTATAATTATGCATTAAACGCAACCGAACCTGGTTCCACAATAAAATTAGCAACACTTCTATCTGTATTAAGCGAAGGAAAAATTACACTCAACGATATGGTTGAAGTTGGCTCTGCTGGCCACGATTGGGTTGGTGTAAGAAATGTGAATGACGCAGAGCGCGCACCAAAACCAGTGATGTCAGTGAAAGAATGTTTCATGCATAGCTCCAATGTTGGTATGAGCAAAATTGCTTACAAAACTTTTGCAGAGCAGCCCGATAAATATTTAAGCTATCTCCATAAATATCATTTAGATGCAAAAACAGGAATTGATTTAATGGGCGAAGGGCGGCCGGTTTTATTAAAAGTAAAACGCAATAGCGAAGGTTTGAATGCAATGGTAACGATGAGTTTCGGATATGCTATACAAATAACTCCATTGCAAACATTGTCGCTTTATAACGCTATTGCAAATAATGGAAAGATGATGCGGCCTTATTTGGTTGATCGAGTTCAAAACTTTGGTCAAACTGTTAAGCTTGTTGAGCCGCATGTGATGGAAGAAAAAGTTGCAGATCCAAATGTTATAAAAGCTGCGCAGGAATGTATGCTTGCTGTAACAACAGATGGCACAGGAAAAAAAGCTTTTAAAGGTGCGCTTTATAATGTAGCCGGAAAGACAGGCACAGCGCATGTTGCAGGCCGTGACAATAACGGAAACAAAATCGGTTATCACGATGGTGTGTACCAAGCTTCATTTGCCGGATACTTTCCTTTTGATAAGCCACAGTATAGTTGCATTGTTGTTATCAAAACAAAACCACATCCAAAATTTCATATGGGTGGAGAAGTTTCTGCGCCAGTGTTTAGAGAAATCGCGGATAAACTTTTTGCTCAAAATGCAACGCACAATTCAAACATTAATAGTGTGAATTTAAAAAGAGACAGTGCGCAATTTTATTATGCTGGTTCTTCAAATGATATAAAGAAAGTGATGCAAACGCTTCAGCTTGATTATACAGATTCTTCTGCAAAAAATAGTTATGCAAGATTATATACCGGATATAATTCAACAGTATTAAATAAAGAAATAGTTAATAAACAAGTAATGCCTGATGTAAAAGGTATGGGCCTGAAAGATGCGCTGTACCTGCTCGAGAACATGAATATGAAAGTTGCCGCGCGCGGAAAAGGCAAAGTAAAAATGCAAAGTATAGAACCTGGAACGGCATTAAATAAAAATCAAAATATAAAATTGGAACTGAACTGATGAACCAATTGCAGGACATATTATACAAGGTAAGTATCAGATCCGTTCACGGAAACTTAAATGTTGCTGTTAATGATTTGCAGGTTGATTCACGTAAAGTGAACAAAGGTTCATTATTCATTGCAGTGAAAGGTGTAAGTGCTGACGGGCACCAGTTTATTAATAATGTGATAGAAAAAGGCGCAACAGTAATTGTTTGCGAAGTGCTTCCTTTAACTATTAATGATGCAGTGACTTTTATACAAGTTGAAGACAGCTCAATAGCAGCGGGTTTTATTGCGCATAATTTTTATGGTCAACCTTCTGAAAAAATAAAATTAGTTGGCGTAACAGGAACAAATGGCAAAACAACCATCGCAACATTATTATACAAACTGTTTACTGTACTTGATTATAAATGTGGTTTATTAAGCACAGTTCAAAATCATGTTGGTGATAAAATTTTACCGGCAACACATACAACGCCTGATGCAATTAGTTTAAATGCGTTGCTTAAACAAATGGTTGATGAAGGCTGCACGCATGTGTTTATGGAAACAAGTTCGCATGCAATTCACCAGCATCGTATTGCTGGTTTGCAATATGCTGGCGGAATTTTTAGCAACATCACGCATGATCATTTGGATTATCATAAAACGTTTGATGAATACATACGAGTGAAGAAATCTTTTTTTGATTCATTGCCATCAAATGCTTTTGCAATTAGCAATGCAGATGACAAACGTGGCGCAGTGATGTTACAAAATACAAATGCAAAAAAATATTTCTACAGTTTAAAAACGCTGGCTGAATTCAAAGGGAAAATTTTAGAAAATAACCTGACCGGATTAATAATGACGGTTAATGATCAGGAAGTTCATTTTCGGTTGATTGGTGAATTTAATGCGTACAACCTGCTGGCAGTGTACGGTGCAGCGATTTGCCTTGGTGAAGACAAGCAGGAAATTTTACGTTGCCTCAGTTTATTAAGCGGTGCTGAAGGAAGGTTTGATTATATCGTTTCTGTGAATGAAAAAATAATTGGCATTGTAGATTATGCGCACACGCCTGATGCATTAATAAATGTTTTGGAAACAATTCAAAAATTAAGAAAAGGGCATGAGCAAATTATAACAGTTGTTGGTTGCGGCGGCGATAGAGACAAAACAAAAAGGCCAATCATGGGTGAAGCTGCGTGCGAGTATAGTGACCGTGTAATTTTTACTTCTGATAATCCAAGAAGCGAAGTGCCTGAACAAATTTTGAAAGATATAGAAGTTGGTTTGAACACAGCGGCGAAGCGAAAATATATTTCCATTGTTGACAGGAGAGAAGCGATAAAAACCGCTGTGAGCCTGACTAAGCCAGATGATATTTTATTAATAGCAGGAAAAGGGCATGAAAAATACCAGGATATAAAAGGTGTAAAATATCCTTTTGATGATAAGCAGGTTTTGAAAGAAGTGTTTGATATGCTGGGCAAATAAAAGTAAAAATTAAAAAATAAAAAGGAAAAATAAAATTGACTAGCTCCGTCATTTATGGTGGAGAATGCGGAGATGGAAATTGCTAAGCAAATAACAAAATGTACAAGTGTGCGACGCAACTGAAGATGAATAAAGATATACTGACGGATACAAAATAATATTTATTAATAACAGAAAACTGCAAACAAAAAACCAGCATGCTCTATCATTTATTTGACTGGCTAAAACAGAATGGCGTAAAAGTGCCGGGCGGGGCGTTGTTCTCGTTCATCACTTTTCGTGTGATGCTGGCTGTGTTGCTGTCGTTATTAATAACAATGGTTTTTGGAAAACGGTTAATAAATTATTTATTAAAAAAACAAGTTGGCGAAAGTGTTCGTGACCTTGGTTTGGCTGGCGAACAACAAAAGAAAGGCACGCCAACAATGGGCGGAATCATTATTATATTGGCGATTTTGATTCCAACATTGTTGCTCGCGAATTTGAATAAAGCCTATATCCGTTTAATGATTTTCAGTACGATTTGGCTTGGCATGATTGGTTTTATTGATGACTATTTAAAACTCCGCGCAAAACAAATTGCACAACAGCAAGGCATAAAATATAAAAAAGGCGATAAAGATGGATTGGCCGGATGGTTTAAAATCCTTGGGCAAGTGGTGCTGGGCGTGGTTGTAGCGTACACTTTATACTTTAATAAAAATGTGGTTGTGCAAAGAGAAGCTTACGGACCGATTGTATTAAATGAAAAAGAAAAAATAGTTGGCGACACCGCAATGAAAATGATCGATGGCGTTTCGCATAAATATTATAATGTAAAAACGCCGATAACAACTATTCCATTTGTAAAAACACATGAGTTTAATTATTCAAAATTATTGCCGGAAGCATTGAGAGATTATACGTGGGTGTTGTATACCATCATCGTAATTTTTATTATCACGGCAGTTTCAAATGGTGCAAATATTACTGATGGATTGGATGGTTTAGCGACAGGAGTGAGCGCGATTATTGGAACTTGTCTCGGCATTTTTGCATATACAAGTGGCAACTTCCGCTTTGCAGAATACCTGAATATTATGTACATCCCAAACCTTGGCGAGCTGTCTATTTTTATTGGCGCATTAATAGGTGCGTGCGTTGGCTTCTTATGGTATAATGCTTACCCAGCGCAGGTTTTCATGGGTGATACAGGAAGTTTAACGTTGGGCGGCATCATTGCGGCGCTTGCTATTATTGTAAGAAAAGAATTATTAATACCGATTTTCTGCGGAGTGTTTTTAGTAGAAAATGTGAGCGTGGTTTTGCAGGTTTCTTATTTCAAATACACAAAGAAAAAATATGGTGAAGGCAAAAGGATTTTTTTAATGAGCCCTTTGCATCACCATTATCAAAAGCTGGGATATAACGAAAGTAAAATTGTAACAAGGTTTTGGATCGTAACAATTATGTGTGTGGTGTTTGCAATTGTGACGCTTAAAATCCGATGAGTTAAAAAAGTAAAAAGTAAGAAACAAAAGTAAAAAATGATTTGGTTATTAGCCATTCACCATTCACAATTGACCATTGATCATTGACGAAAATAATTGTGGTGCAGTAGTATAATTATCCAATGCTTTTGAAGAACCCCCTAAAATCCGTTTTTATTTAAGTGGTTGATCGTATTCTTTTTTATTAGATCTATGAGTAAACGAATTGTCATATTAGGTGGTGGGGAAAGCGGCGTGGGCGCGGCTTTGCTGGCAAAACAGCAAGGCTATAATGTATTCGTTTCTGATGGTGGATTATTAAAATCAAATTATAAAAATGAATTGCAGCAACATGAAATTGCTTTTGAAGAAGGCAAACATTCAGAAGAAAAAATTCTTGGTGCAGATGAAGTGATGAAGAGCCCGGGCATTCCTGAAAAAAATGACATGGTAAAAAAAATTCGTGCAAAAGGAATATCGGTTATCAGTGAAATTGAATTGGCATACAGATATAAAGGCGATGCAAAAATTATTGGTATAACTGGTAGTAATGGAAAAACAACCACTACTTCAATGACCTATCATATTTGCAAACATGGGGGTTTGGATTGTGCGTTGGTTGGCAATATCGGTTACTCATTTGCGAAGCAAGTGGCTGAAGAACCAAAGCAGTGGTACATCGCAGAGATAAGCAGTTTTCAATTGGATGATATAAAAACATTTCGTCCGGACATTGCGATACTCACAAATATTACGGAAGATCATTTGGATCGGTACGATTACAAATTTGAAAATTATATTAATAGCAAGTTCCGCATTGTAATGAATCAAACTGATGAAGACTATTTTATTTATTGTGAAGATGACCCGGTGACAAAACAATTTCTTACTCTGAATTCAATCCATACTAACCCATTACCATTCACTATGCAACACGAACTAAACAAAGGTGGCTTCATCAAAAACGGGCAAATGACTGTCGTCGCGGGCAGCGAAAAAATGCAAATGAGTATTTATGATTTTGCATTGAAAGGTATTCATAATCAATACAACACAATGGCGGCGGGCATTGCAGCGGCAACAGCCGGAATCCGAAAGCAAAAGATCCGCGAAGCAATTCAAAGCTTTGAAGCGCTTGAACACCGCATGGAGTTTGTGCTTACTGTGCGCGGCGTTGATTTTATTAATGACAGCAAAGCCACCAATGTAAACAGTACATGGTATGCGCTTGAAAGTATGGAGAAGCCAACCATATTAATATTGGGCGGCATCGATAAAGGAAATGATTATGGTTTGCTGCGCGAATTAATAAAAGAAAAAGTAAAAGCGATTGTGTGCATGGGAACTGACAACGCAAAAATTCATGAAGCATTTCAAGATGATGTTCCGGTGATTGTTAATACAGCAAGCGCACAGGAAGCCGTGAAAGCCGCATATCATTTTGCAACAAAAGGCGATGTTGTTTTATTAAGCCCTGCGTGTGCAAGTTTTGATTTGTTTAAAAATTATGAAGATCGCGGAAATCAGTTTAAAGAAGCAGTGAGAGATCTGTAAAGAGTATTAAGTGATAAGTGTTAAGTAATAAGTTATTAGAAAAATATTCACGATTCATCATTGACCATTCACAACAAACAATGAACGACTTTACAACCATACCAAAAAATCATTTAAAAAATCTTGGTTCACGAACCAAAGGTGATAAAGTGATTTGGGCAACCGTAGTATTGCTTGCATTGGTTTCATTGCTTGCAGTGTATAGTTCAACAGGTTTGCTCGCATACAAAATGTATAAAGGCAACACGGAAATTTATTTGTTCAAACAATTTGCTTTTATAATTCTGGGTGTATTAATAATTTATTTCGCGCACATGGTTAATTATACCATCTATTCAAAAGTGGCGCGGATACTTTTTATTATCTCTATTCCACTGTTGTTTTACACATTATTTTTTGGTGTAAAATTAAATGAAGGAAGCCGTTGGATTCGCTTGCCGATAATAAACTTAACCTTTCAAACATCAGACCTGGCGAAGCTTGCATTGTTTATGTACCTCAGTCGTTTGCTCAGCAAAAAACAAGATGTTATCAAAGATTTTAAAAAAGGTTTTCTTCCTGTAATCACGCCGGTTGCCATTGTGTGCATATTAATTGCGCCGGCAAATTTATCAACGGCATTATTAATCGGCGCAACAAGTCTGATGCTGATGTTTATTGGAAGAGTAAGCGCTAAACATTTATTAATGACGATTGGTGTGGTGATGATTCCTGTTGTGATATTAATAATGGCTGCATTAATAAGGCATAAAACAAGCGACGGATCTGTTGTTGCAGATAAAACAAAAACAGAAAACAAACATCGGTTATTGGTTCGCGTAGATACATGGATTAACCGCGTGGAAACTTTTATATATGGTGGTAAAGAAAATAATGATGATAATAATTACCAGGTAAACCAGGCGAAGATTGCGATTGCAAAAGGTGGATTTATTGGTCTTGGTCCGGGCAATAGCCAGCAGCGAAATTTTTTACCGCATCCGTATTCGGATTTTATTTATGCAATTATTATTGAAGAATATGGATTAATTGGTGGTGCATTCATCGTGTTTATTTATTTGGTTTTTCTTTTTAGAAGTATACGGATTTTTAAAAAATGCCCATTTGCATTCGGCGCGTTTCTCGCGCTGGGCTTGAGTTTCACGTTGATGATACAAGCACTTGCGAACATGGCTGTTAATGTAAATCTGTTTCCCGTAACAGGCGTAACGCTTCCATTGGTGAGCATGGGTGGAAGTTCATTTTTGTTTACTTGTTTGGCGATTGGGATTATTTTAAGTGTTGCAAGAAACGTAGAACAAACTGAAGGCGAAAAAACAATTAGTGAAGAACCTGATGTAATTGATGAAGAGATAGAAGAAATAAATGAAGTAGAATTGGCGATGTGATTTGATGTGAGATGTAAGATGATTGATGTACGATGTGATAAAGAGAAAAATGATCAGTAAAGAACAAATGTACAAGAGTGCGACGCCAATGAAGATGATTAATGATAAAATGTCTAGTTCAAAAAAGTAAAAAATTTTAATTGATAATTTTTTAATTGATAATGGATAATTGAAATGATTATTAATAAAAAAATGCTGATTAGCTCTGTCATTTATGGCGGAGAATGCGGAGGATGATTAATAAAATATTTAGTTGAATTGAATAAAAAAATAATCATAGCAGGTGGCGGAACGGGTGGGCATATTTTTCCTGCGGTGGCAATTGCAAATGCATTAAAAAAGATTGAACCAGGGATAGAAATATTGTTTGTTGGTGCGAAGGGAAAAATGGAAATGGAAAAAATTCCGCAAGCAGGTTATCAGATAGAAGGCATTGATATCGCGGGTTTCAACAGAAGTTCTTTGATAAAAAATATTGGTTTGCCATTTAAACTGGTGAAGAGTTTTTTGCAGGTGAAACGGATTATAAAATCTTTTCAACCTGATGCGGTGATTGGCGTTGGCGGTTATTCGAGCTTCCCGGTTTTGCGATTTGCGCAGGCAAAAAATATTCCAACATTTATTCACGAATCAAATTCGTTTGCAGGAAAATCGAATATGATGTTGGGAAAAAAAGCAACAAAAATTTTTGTGGCAAGTGATGGCATGCAAAAATTTTTTCCGGAAGATAAAATAATGATCACCGGAAACCCGGTGCGGGCGGGCATTGTAAGCAATTCAATTTCGCGCGATGAAGGGATAAAATTTTTCGGATTAGATCCTGCAAAAAAAACGGTGTTAGTAACTGGTGGAAGTTTGGGTGCAAAAAATATTAATGAAGCAGTTGGCGAACACATTAATGAATTTGAAAAAAATGATTTACAACTGATTTGGCAAACCGGAAAATTATATGCTGATAAAGCAAAGCAAATTTCTGCAGGAAAAAAAAATGTGTGGACGAATGATTTTATAACAAAGATGGAATATGCTTTTGCTGCTGCGGATGTTGTGATTTCTAGATCAGGGGCAATGTCAATTGCGGAATTGTGTGTGGTGAAAAAACCAGTTGTGTTTGTGCCATTTCCATTTGCAGCAGAAGATCATCAAACAGCAAATGCAAAAAGTTTGGTTGATAAAAATGCAGGATTAATGATTAAGGATAATGAAGCAAAAGAAAAATTAGTGGCTGCAATTATTGATTTATCAAAAGATGAAAACAAGCAAATGGCATTAAAAGAAAATATTGGAAAGTTGGCGATAATAAATGCAGATGTAGTTGTGGCGAAAGAAATTTTACAAGCGATTAATAAATAAAAATTCACCATTCACGATTGACCATTGACGAAATGATTGACATTAAAGAAATACAGAAAATATATTTTATAGGTATTGGTGGAATCGGAATGAGTGCGCTTGCGAGGTATTTTAAATTTCATGGAAAAGAGGTGAGTGGTTATGATAAAACAGAAACGGTATTAACGAAACAATTGGTGAGCGAAGGAATTGAAGTGCATTATGAAGACAATGTTGATTTATTAATGAAAGATGCGCAGGTAGTGGTTTACACGCCTGCAGTGCCGAAAGATCATAAAGAAATAAATTATTATCAGCAGCATGGTTATACAATTTTAAAGAGAAGTGACGTGCTGGGTTTGATAACAAAAAGTTCTTTTAATATCTGTGTTGCAGGAACGCATGGGAAAACAACAATCACCACAATGATTGCGCATATTCTGCGACATAGCGGTTATGGTTGCAATGCTTTTCTCGGTGGAATTGCAGTGAATTATAACAGCAATTTTTGGAGCAATGAAAGAAATGTTTGCGTAGTTGAAGCGGATGAATACGACAGAAGTTTTTTGAAATTAAATCCGGATGTAGCCGTGATAACCGCGATGGATGCGGATCATCTTGACATCTATGGAACAGCCGAAGAAGTTGAAAATGCTTTTATAGAATTTTCTGGCAAAGTAAAACCGGGTGGTTTATTAATAAATAAACTAGGGTTGAAAAGAGAAAAAGAATTGAAAGGGGATAAGCATATTAAATACAGTTTGCAAAGCCATAACGCAGATGCATATGCTGAAAATATAAAAACGGATTTTGGCAGTTATGCATTTGATGTGATACTAAAAGATTGGAAACTTGAAAATGTGGTGTTGAATATGGGTGGCATGCACAACGTTGAAAATGTAACAGCAGCAATAACTGCAGCACATTATTTAGCAATAGAAGATGATAAAATAAAAAAAGCAGTTGCAGATTTTAAAGGTGTGAAGCGCAGGTTTGAGTACATCGTTAAAAATAAAAAACAGGTTTATATAGATGATTACGCACATCATCCGGAAGAGTTGAAAGCATTAATAAGCAGTGCAAAAAATTTGTTTCCTGATTTAAAATGTACGGTTGTTTTTCAGCCGCATTTATTTTCAAGAACAAGAGATTTTGCTAATGAATTTGCGATGAGCCTTGATTTGGCAGATGAAATAATTCTTTTACCAATTTACCCGGCAAGAGAATTACCAATGCAAGGAGTAACAAGTGAAATGCTTATTAATAAAATGAAAAAAGAAAAAAAATATTTGCTGAGCAAAGAAGAAACATTGAAATGGATTGGTGAAAATGAAACAGGTTTATTAATAACCGCAGGCGCTGGAGATATTGACACATTGGTGCAGCCAATAAAAAATAGTATAGAAAATAAATAATCAAACAAAGCCATGAGCTTAACAGGAAATATCAGGAAAATACTTTTT
>JABDAZ010000068.1:0-8782 GCA_013288945.1 Bacteroidota bacterium
TTGAGAAATTTTCACATTGAGAAATTAAAAAAGTTATGATTGAAAATCACATAAAATTACCGGAAGGAAGTATTGAAAAAACCACTACCACGCTTAACCTCGGGCCAACGCACCCGGCTACGCATGGCGTGTTTCAAAATATACTCGAGCTTGATGGCGAAAGGATTGTTGGCGCCGTTCAAACGGTAGGATATATTCACCGCGCGTTCGAAAAACTTGCTGAGCGCAGGCCTTTATACCAGATTACAACACTTACGGATCGTTTAAATTATTGCTCCTCTCCCATTAATAATATGGGCTGGCATTTAACCTGCGAAAAATTGCTTGGTGTAAAAACGCCGAAGCGTGTTGATTATCTCCGCATTATTATTATGGAGCTTGCAAGAATTTCAGATCACTTGATTTGCAATTCTGTTGTTGGTGTCGATTCTGGCGCTTACACCGGTTTTTTATATGTGATGCAATACCGCGAATTGATTTATGAAATTTATGAAGAAATCTGCGGCAGCAGGTTAACAACAAACATTGGCCGTATTGGTGGTTTTGAAAGAGATTTTACCAATGTTGCTTTTGAGAAATTGGAAAAATTTTTAAAAGAATATCCGGAAGTTTTAAAAGAATTTCAAAGGCTGTTTAGCCGCAACCGCATTTTTATGGAACGCACAATTGGTGCGGGCCCAATCAGTGCGGAACGTGCATTGAATTATGGTTTTACCGGGCCGAATTTGCGTGCTGCCGGCGTTGATTATGATGTGCGCGTTCATACGCCATATTCAAGTTATGAAGATTTTGATTTCACCGTTCCCATTGGTAAAACTGGTGATTGTTATGATCGCTTTTTAGTTCGTAATGAAGAAATGTGGCAATCGCTTCATCTTATTGAACAGGCTTATAAAAAAGTGCAGGAATTTAAAGGAACGGAATCTGGAGTTTATCATGCCGACGTTCCCGAATATTATTTGCCGGAAAATAATCCATTTCGTCTACATTTAAAATACGTATCAGGTTTGGATGGCCAACAAAATTTACACCGTAAAAATCATAAGTTTCGCGTTCCATCCAATTGGCGGTTGAGTATAATTGTGTTGCTGTAAAAATATCAGGCGTTTCAATAGCTGTAAAAACTTTAAAACGAATGCGGATATTATCAACCAAATTATGCAAGTGATAAACAACAGCCAACTCACGCCCTTTTTGATCAGGATAATGAACCGCGCATAAATCAGTTAAAAATTGAAAACGCAATTCTGCATCATCAAATAAAAACTGCAGCACTTTCAAATTGAAATCTTTTGGCGCTTCAAAAGAAAGCATGCCATAAGGTTCTTCAAAATTTGAAACCTGTTCGCCAAATTTCTCTGTTAGTTTGGTTTTTATTATTTCGTTGGTCAATCCCATGTAGCTTTTAGCTTTTGGCCTTTTGCTTTTAGCAAAGGCATATTAAAACTAACTGCCCTGTCAACCTATAACGGCTAACAGATAACAGCTCTATTGTATTCCGTAACTTCCCAATAATGCTTTATAATGATCACTTGTTCTCCTGCGAATACTTTCCTGTCCAACCAAATCCTGGATGCGCATAAAACCATCCAGAATTGCTTCTGGCCTTGGCGGGCAGCCCGGCACATAAACATCTACCGGCACAACCTGGTCGATGCCTTGCAGCACAGAATAAGTATCAAAAATTCCGCCGCTTGATGCACATGCGCCAACGGCCATAACCCAGCGTGGTTCTGCCATTTGCAGGTAAACCTGTTTTACAATCGGGCCCATTTTTTTTGCAATCGTTCCCATCACCATTAATAAATCGCACTGGCGCGGAGAAAAACCTAAACGCTCTGCACCAAAGCGCGCAAAATCATAATGAGAACCCATCGTTGCCATAAATTCAATACCGCAGCAAGACGTTGCAAAAGGCATTGGCCACATAGAATTTTTTCTTGCCAGCCCAACCACATCGCTCAGTTTGGCCGTAAAAAAACCATCGCCGGAATAACCTTCCGGCATATCAACAAGGCTGATATTGTTTTTGATATCAGCTTCAATCGGATGAATATTAAACCGTACAGGACGTGCCATAATTTTTACTTTGAAATTTGAAAAATCTACTAATGAAAATGCTCATTAATAAAAACAACCACATTAATAAATTGTTTTTTTTCTTTGTCATTTTCACATTTCTTACCAGCACATTAACGCTTTGTCACTTTATATTTATTGTCCGATCTTTTAGTTCATTAATCATCACCAGTTGCGTCGCACACTTGTACTTTTTGTTCCTTGTTCTGAGCTTTTAGATTTAAGGATTAATCGATTTTCATTTTGCTTTTAAAAACTTTTATTAATCGCTAAAATCTTTTATTATTTGTTTTTACGTTTTATCTATTTGCTCAATATATAATCAACTGTACAAGAGTGCGACGCCAATAAATCTTAATTATTAATCTACTGTTTGGTACAAAATATTATTAATAATTATCTCGCTGTTTCTCGCCATTAATAACTTAATAACTGAGTCAATCAATTTATACCTCATTTTCACATCTTCACATTTTTCATTTATCACATTAATTAATCTTCCCAATTTAAAGCGCCTTTTTTAATGATATAAATAAAGCCAACCAAAAAAGAAGCGACAAACAATAACACCGACGAAAAGCCCGCCCAGCCCAACAAACGGAAGTTTACTGCATACGGATAAAAAAAGATGACTTCCACATCAAACAACACAAATAATATGGCGACCAAAAAATATTTAATGGCCATTGGCTGGCGTGCATTGCCGACGGCTTCAATACCACTTTCAAAGTTTTGTAATTTATCTGAAGTCTTTCTTGCCGGCCCGAGCAAGTGCGTAACGCCAAGAACGGTGGCAACAAAACCGATTGCAAATAAAAACTGTATGCCGATTGGAAAGTAGTTGAGGGCGCTATTTACATTAGATGCAGCAGAAACGGGGTTGGCCTGTAAAAAAAATAAATCCATTTTCAAGATGTTACTTTAGCAGCAAAAATAAGGCAGCAACACCAATTAACCATTTATAAAAAATAAAATCTTTAAAATAAGAAAGCCCCGCTGCAATTGCAACGAGGCTTTCTTATTTATTAATCGAAATATGATTAAGAAGATTTACCTGTTTTCGGTTTTTGTGCAGGTTGTTTCGCAGGCCTATTTAATATGGAAATATACTGCAAAGCGGTCGCATTTGTTGGATCCACTTCCAAAATTTTATTAAGATAACTTAAAGCCGCAGCTTTATCTTTTTTAACGTCGTTGGAATATCCTGCGAGATAAAAATACGAATCCAAAATTTGTGATTTGTATTTTGCAGAATCAGGGCTGCTTCTTGCAAATGCTGCCAGTTTTTCGTAAGCATCTACTGCTAAACCTTGTGAACCTGTTGAATCATCTTCTGCACGTTTGCTTCTTGCACACCAGAGAAACCCGAAAATTTCAGTTGGATATTTTGATTCATAAATTCCGCAAAAAATGCTATCAGAAGTTTTATACAAACCAGCCTGATAATTAGAAATTCCCCAGTTATACAAATCTGTATTGGATGGATTTTTCTTTAAATTATACAATACACCCTGCCATTTTGCACTGGCAACTTTATTGCCCGATTTTTTTGCAACATCAGAAGCTTCTTTTGCAAAAGCCACTTTGTTTTCTACAACAGTATCCTTATCAATTGCTGTTTGATAATTTACAGAAACGAGAGAATCGTTACCGGGAAATTTGCTTAAAACCTGCGCGTAAAAAGAATAATCCCGCGTTACGTAACCTTCTGGTTTTTGTTTTGTGAAATACTGATCCAAATATTTTTTTGCATTTGCAGAATCGCCCTGATCATTGTATGCGTACGCAATCAATTTATAATAACGCGGATCAGCTTTGTCACCAAGCGTGGCTATTTTTTGCTGAGATGCAGCAATGGTTTCCGGATATTTTTTTGCTGCATAAAGATTACCGATTTTATCATAATCATCGCTCGGTTTAGGATCTGTTACGGCAAGATATTTATCAAAATATGTAATTGATTTATCAACATCGCCATGAAAATACCAGTAATAATATAATTCATAATAAGCCGGTGCGTAAGAAGGATCTAATTGTATTGCATCTTCAAACGCTGATAAAAAATATTCTTTATTATTTTGGGTAAGATATACTTTACCGATTTTGTATTTTGCCGCTGCATATTTTGGATCGAGCGTTAATGCTTTTTGATACGACTGAACTGCATTTCCACCATCAATTAATTTGCGGTATGCATCGCCCATTATTATATAAGTTTCAGGATTATTGAAACCTTTTATCTGCGTAGCCAAATTTAATTTTTCGATACCATAAGCAGGATCGCCGGCTTTAATATCGAAGTCTGCATTTGCCTGGCCGATAGCATTAAGAACTGCAATATCTTTTCCTTTACTTAAACTAAATGCAGTTTCAAAATGCTGGCGCGCATCAGTTTCTTTGCCTTCACGCAATTCTATATTGCCAATGCCGGCTAACAGCAAAGGCGCACTGCCATTGGTTTGCAGCGCTTTCTGATATAAAGCTTTTGCACCAACAGAATCTCTTAAATCTGAAGGAGCTTGCAACATTGCCTGGCCTAACCAATATACCGCATTAATATCATTTGGATTTGATGCGAGTACTTTTTCAAAAGTTTCCCTTGCGCTTTTGTAGCGCTGATAATATAAAAATTTCTTTCCCTGATCAACTGCTTGCGCAGATACAACATTGCTCACCATCACAATGGCTGCCAGTAAACTGAAATGGATCTTCTTCATGTACAATTACTATTTTTAAGTGAGTAAATTTATAGAAATAAATTATTAATCCGACAATTTAGTATCCCTGATTTCGAACGACATTTTTCCCGGAACCAAATATGCTCTCCGGAAAATTAACTGCCCTCTTTCGTACTGTAAAAAATTGATGAAATTATTACCAACGCCTGCGAAATCTTCATTAATAATATAATACAATTCCCGTACCATAGGATAGCGGTTCAATGCAATATTTGCCTGGTAAGGCTGCACATAAGTTTCGCCAAGGCAACTCACGCACTGGACTGCCGCAACTTTTACTTTTTGTAAAAACTTTAACTGCGTTGCATCTTCCTGATCGCCAATCCAGCTCACGCCAATAAACCCAACACTGTTCGGATGATCGGCTACATAATTAATAACATCTTCACTCGATTGCGCCGCAACCACATTTTTTCCAAGCGGCTTTCCGCGCAGCACCGAATCAATTGCATAACGCACGGTACTTGTTGCAGAAACGCCATCCATTACAATCTGCGGTTTATCTTTATCGCTGCTGCTTAACATGGCGCGAACATCATTCATTGTAAGAATCGTATCCTTCGATTTGTTATTAACGATTATGGCAACAGCATCATAAGCCAGCACATCAAACCGTGGTACAAAATGAAAAGAATCTGCATAAAAATCCTGTTCTTTTTTACTGAGTTCGCGCGTTACAATTATTAATCGGGCACTGTCTTTATTACTCAAATCGCGGAAGCATGCAGCTTCAGGTTTGTAGCGAACATTAATTTTCGCGTTCGGATAAGAGGCTTCAAAAACTTTTATCTGTGCATCAATAACAGGTTTAAAAGATTCATCGACACTTATATTAATAGTGCCGTTTGTCGGCGTTTCTTCGGGCTTTTTAATACCATTATTATTTCCGCAGGAAAAAATAAGGAATGAAAAAATAACCGCAGCGCAACTATAGAAAAATTTCAATTTTTTTATTTTGAGAAATGACATTAATGAAAATAATTTTTTTTAAATCCGCGGTACACGCGCCATCCGCCATACACAATACAGAGGCCCGCAAAAAAATACCTGAACGTGTCGCCACCGTTTACTACAAAACCAAATCTTGGTGCAAGAATAAAAAATATACCAAACCCTAAAATCATAAACCCCATTCCAAAATCTAAAATGGTGCGCATTAATATATAGCCTTTTTCACGCCTGTCAGGTTCTTCATTTTTCATTAATCATTATTTAAATATGGAATGGGCAAATTACTGAATTAAGGTTGAAAAAAATCACGCGCAACTTTTTGAAAAATAATTTAATAATAAATTTAATTTTATTCACCCGACTGAAACACCACGGGTATTTTAAAATAAACGGCAACATGCCTTCCATTTTGCGAAGCTGGTTTCCATGCCGGCATTTTTTTCATTACACGGATTACTTCTTCATCAAACACATTGCCGCCACTTTGTTCTACATCAATACCGGTTATCGAACCATCTTTATCAACTACAAATTTCACGAGCACTTTTATTTTAGAACAGGCTTCCATATCATCTTTCGGCGTTTTTAAATTTCGTGATAAAAATCGTTGCAACGCTGGTAATCCGCCAGGAAATTCTGGCATGTATTCAGCTATTTCATAAATTTTATTTTCTTCTGCTTCGGGTTGTTGAGGTTGTGTGCCGGTTCCCTGCGGGCTTGTAGTATTAACAACAATTGCGTCGTTTGGTTTAAGGTTTTCTCCTGCAATATTTTGGTTAGAAATTATTTTTTCATCCAAATCTTTTTGTGTTGGCAAAGTATCTTTAATAGCAAGCCTCGTTATAATTGGCGTTGAATTATTTGTTTGCGCAAATGCTTTTTGTGTTTTTTGAATTTGCTTAAGAATAATATCCGGCTTTACGCAAACAACATTTTCAAGCTTCGCTATTGGGACTTCAATAATACGATCAAGCGGTTTTGTAGTATGCGGAAAAAAATAATTTTTTATAAATGAAAAAGAAACCGAAGCTATTAAAATCAAAAAAATAAACGTTAATGATTTTATTAAACGGTTATCGTATTGCCTGCGCAATTCATACGCGCCGTATTCTTTATTGCGGTTTTCAAAAAGAATATCCAGCATATCCGCATGTAAAATTAATTCAGGTTTCATCTTACTTTGTTTTAAATGATTAATAAAAAATATTGAAGATGAACTTGCGCAAGTCTGTTAGTAAGATGCCTGCTTTCGAATTATTCCATAAACGTTTTTTAAAGAATGCGGGGCGCAAGGTTCAAGGCGCAAGGTTCGAGGCACAAGAATCAAGGCACAAGAATCAAGGCACAAGAATCAAGGCACAAGAAACTTGAATATTGCGTAATCGTTTCTTAAACCTTGTTTCTTGAATCTTGAAATCTTGTGCCTTGCGCCTTGTTCCTTATTTTTGCACCCATGAAAATTCTAATGGTTTGTCTTGGTAATATTTGCAGAAGCCCGCTGGCAGAAGCAATTTTGCAGGATAAAATAAAAAAACACAACCTCGATTGGGAAGTAGACAGCGCCGGCACAAACGGTTATCATGTTGGTGAAGGGCCGCATAAATTATCGCAAAAAGTAGCGCGTCTTCACGGCATTGAAATCAGCCATCAAAGAGCGCGGCACTTTGTTGCAAACGATTTTGAAAAGTTCGATAAAATATATGCAATGGCCGCAGATGTGGTTGTAGAAATGCAACGCATCGCAAAAAATAAATTTGATCCAGACAAAGTGGAATTGCTGATGAACGAATTACATCCGGGAAAAAATAAAGATGTTCCTGATCCATGGTCGGGCCCGGAATCTGGTTATCATATTGTATACACCATGATTGATGAAGCGTGCGATGCGATTATAAAAAAAGAAGCGTGATGCGATACGCGATGTGCGTTTCGTAATTAATAAATTTATATCCATTATCTCGAATCACACATCCCGAAACCCGTAACCCGAATCAAAAAAAGTAAAATGCCCAAACCAACAATACCGCAGGGAACAAGAGATTTTAATGCAGAAACAATCCGCAAACGGAATTATATTTTCAATACCATAAGAACTGTTTTTGAATTGTATGGATTTGAACCATTGGAAACACCAGCCATGGAAAACCTGGAAACATTAATGGGAAAATATGGAGATGAAGGAGATAAATTAATTTTTAAAATTTTAAATAACGGATTAAACGATCCAAAAAATATCGACAAATCAAAACTTGCTTTTGAAAATATTTTACATGGAAAAAGTGATAAAAATATAACCGAACGCGCATTGAGATACGATCTCACCATTCCATTTGCAAGATATGTTGCGATGAATTTTGGACAGTTAACAATGCCATACAAGCGTTACCAAATGCAGCCTGTGTGGCGCGCCGATCGCCCGCAAAAAGGCCGCTACCGCGAGTTCTATCAATGCGATGCAGATTTGGTTGGAAGCAATTCTTTATTAAACGATTTGGAATTTGCAAACTTATATGCTGACGTTTTTAATAAATTAAAAATTGATGTTGAAATAAAAATCAACAATAGAAAAATATTATCAGCGCTTGCAGAAGTTTGCGGAAGCAGTGATAAATTAATTGACATAACTGTAGCCATTGATAAGTTTGATAAAATAGGCATTGAAAAAGTAAAAGAAGAATTGGTACAAAGAGGTTTGAATGACAACCAGGTTTTATTAATAGAAAAATATTTGCTGATAAATGGAACAAATGAAAAAAGATTAATAGCATTAAAAAAATTAATCGGAGAAAATGAAACCGGCAAAAAAGGAATTGAAGAACTTGAATATGTACTAAACTTAAAACTTACAACTTATAACTCACAACTAATCGCAGACTTCACGCTCGCACGCGGACTAAATTATTACACCGGAATAATCTTTGAAGTGAAAGCAAAAAATGTTCAAATAGGAAGCATCGGCGGCGGCGGAAGGTATGATGATCTCACCGGATTATTTGGCGTTCCAAACGTAGCAG
>JABDAZ010000068.1:8792-9916 GCA_013288945.1 Bacteroidota bacterium
TAGCAGGCGTGGGCATTTCATTTGGTGTCGACAGGATTTATGATGTAATGGAAGAGCTGAAATTGTTTCCAGAAAATATTTATGCAGGAACAAAAATTTTATTCTTCAATCTCGGCGAAGCAGAAAGCAAAACTGCATTTTTATTAATGCAGCAATTAAGAAATAATAATATTGCCTGCGAGTTATTTCACGAAAATGCAAAGTTTGATAAGCAGTTTAAATACGCAGATAAAAAAAATATTCCTTACGCAATTATTATTGGCAACAAAGAGCTCGAAGAAAAAACCTGCAATATCAAAAATCTAAAAACCGGAGAACAGCAAACGATTAATCAATCGGAGTTGGTTAATTATATTTTTCAATAAATTATTTTAGAGAATATAAAGGCCCATCCGGATGTTCGGGATTATAAATTAACCTGTTTTCCGAAGGAATAATTACAAGATCCATTAACTCCATTGGCACTGCACCAATTAATGGTTCTTCATTTCCAGGTAAAACAAATGCGTCTGTAATACAATCCCTGTCGCCGAATTTTAATCGTATTGGCCCCGCCACATCAAGTGTTCTTTTTGTTCCGTCTGCAAGTGAAATATTTAATTGCTGTCTTACACGCAACCCCAAATGTTGTTTTATGGTTTCATTAATAGACAGCCTGATGGCACCAGAATCTGCCATCGCAGATACTTTAATATTTCTTATTTTTTCTTTAGGCAAATATCCATCTTCATGCAAAGTTTCATCTGCATAATTAAAGATTTCAATATCGGCATATACCAGTCCCATAGTTTTCGGTTTTATCAAATATAAGGTCTTTGATTAAGCTTATCAATCATTAAAATCACATCACTCACAGTTCTGATAAACAACCGCCGCGCCTTGTCCAACACCCACACACATTGCAGCCAATCCGTATTTTGATCCGCGCCTTTTCATTTCATGTAATAATGTGGTTGAAATGCGTGCGCCGCTACAACCAAGCGGATGGCCGATTGCAATTGATCCGCCATTTACATTTACTTTTTCCAAATCCAATCCCAAATCATGAATACATGCAATTGATTGCGATGCAAATGCTTCATTCAATTCAATGCACGTTCCGCACTGATTGGGCCCGCACCAAT
>JABDAZ010000068.1:9926-12227 GCA_013288945.1 Bacteroidota bacterium
TTTAATCCCGCACGTTGCAATACTTTTTTTGTTGCAGGCACAGGGCCGATTCCCATTATTGATGGATCAACTCCTGCAACGGCCATCGAAATAATTTTTGCCATTGGTTTCAAATTATATTTCACAACAGCTTCTTCACTTGCTAGTAATAATGCAGCCGCACCATCATTAATACCGGATGAATTTCCAGCAGTTACAGTTCCGTTTTTTTCGAATGCTGGTTTTAATGCAGCAAGCTTTTCCATTGACGTTTTTCGCGGATGTTCATCTTTATCAAAAAATGTTTTTTCATTTTTTCCACCAAAAATTTCTATCGCTGCAATTTCATCTTTCCATAAATTTTTTGATAAAGCATTAAAATATTTCTCTTGAGATTCCAATGCAAATTCATCCTGCGCATGCCGAGAAATTCCCCATTGCTTCGCCACATTTTCTGCCGTTTCTCCCATAGAAAATGGATAATATAAATCACTCAATTTTTTATTAATAAAGCGCCAGCCAATTGTTGAATCAAACAGCTCTGTATTTCTATTAAATGCATGCGAAGATTTCGCCATCACGAAAGGCGCGCGCGTCATGCTTTCCACGCCGCCGGCAATATATATTTCGCCTTCATTGCACATTAATGATCGCGCCGCATCCATAATCGCCTGCAACCCGGAAGCGCACAACCGGTTCACCGTATTGCCCGCAACCGTCACCGGCAAGCCTGCAAGCAAAGCCGCCATGCGCGCCACATTGCGCGTATCTTCGCCTGCCTGGTTTGCATCGCCGGCAATCACATCTTCTATCGCATTAATGTCAATTCCGGGATTTCGAATTATTAATGATTTTATTACATGCGCCAATAAATCATCCGGCCGAATCGAACTCAAAGCGCCACCATATTTTCCAATCGGCGTGCGCACTGCATCGATAACATAACAATTTTTCATAAAAAAATATTGGCACAAATATAAATCTGTTCTGTAGAAATTATTTTTTATGTACCAAGCGACAGAATTTCTACTCAGCTTCAGTGGCGTCGCACACTTGTACTTTTGTTTTTTATTCAGCGATTTTTACTGCAAACAGAGGAAAGTTTTTCGCAAAGTTTCGCAAAGATTATCGCTGCGTTTCTTTGCGCACTTTGCTGTTAAAAAAGACTGCACAATTCAAAAACTTTATTCTGTCTATCTTCGCACAATAATGAAACAAGATAAAAATTCAGAGAAAAAAAATATCCGCCATCTTTCTGTTGATCAGATTGAACAATATTTTGAACAAATTGGCGAAAAAAAATTCCGCGTAAAGCAAGTGTGGGAATGGCTTTGGTTAAAACACGCGCATAATTTTGAAGCAATGACAAACCTCAGCAAAGAATTGCGCAGCCATCTTGCAGAAAATTTTTCTTTACCAGCATTAATAGTTGACACCACACAAATCAGTGAAGACGGAACTGTAAAAAGCCGCTTCAAAACTTTTGACAATCATTTTGTAGAAGGGGTATTAATACCAACCGACGAACGCAAAACAGCTTGCGTTTCTTCACAAATTGGTTGCTCATTAAGTTGCAAATTTTGCGCAACCGGTTATATGGATCGCAAACGAAATTTAGATTATGATGAAATTTATGATGAAGTAGTTTTATTAAACCAGCAGTCAGAAAAAGTTTATCAAAAAAAATTATCCAACATTGTTTTTATGGGCATGGGCGAACCATTGCTCAATTATAAAAATGTATTAAAAGCCATCGAACGCATTTCATCGCCGGAAGGTTTGGGCATGAGCCCGCGAAGGATTACAGTGTCAACTGCAGGCGTTGCAAAAATGATAAAACAACTCGGCGATGATAAAGTAAAATTTAAACTCGCATTATCATTGCATGCTGCCAACGACAGAAAGCGACACGAAATAATGCCGATTAATGATACCAATAATATAGCGTCATTAATAGATGCACTGAATTATTTTTATAAGCAAACAGAAAATCAAATCACGTTTGAATATATTTTGTTTAAAGATTTCAACGACTCTTTAAAAGATGCAGATGAGTTGATAAAAATGTACCGGCAAGTGCCTGCAGATTTGGTAAATATTATTGAATACAATCCCATCGATGCTGCGCAATTTCAAAAACCGGAAGAAGAAACGGTGAATGAATTTATGCGCTATCTCGAAAAGCATAAAGTTAATGCGCGCCTGCGAAGAAGCCGTGGCAAAGACATTGACGCTGCGTGCGGTCAATTGGCTAATAAAGAATAATAATAATAAATCTTCATACAAATTTCTTTTCGGTGAATTTGCTGAATTAACAGGTGT
>JABDAZ010000069.1 GCA_013288945.1 Bacteroidota bacterium
AAGGGCCGTTTTGCTTATTATCGCGCAATAATAAATAAGTAGCCATCCGTTGTACATTAAAGAGGTGTAGTAATAATTTTCGGGGTGCCGGATAATTAGATATCAAATTTAAAACCTGCTTTTGTGAAAGCTTAGTTATAACAAGGGATTGGGGTTTGAGCTATATCAAAAATAATAATTTCCGGTGATAAAAAGTGCAGTTGGTAATATCTTAACTTAATTGATTCTGGTTTTAAGTTTTTACGTAAAACCCTTTATAGCAAATGAATTTATTGATTTGGAATAAGATAGATACTGCATGCAAATTTGCTAATATTATTAATGTTACCGATATTAGGTGCCTTATTGCTCAAAAAAAATTAAATCTTATTTATGGACGCCGCTATTCAGCAAAAAGTAAACGAATGGTTGACCGGAAATTATGACCAGGAAACGAAGAACGAAATCTCCCGCCTCGAAAAAGAAAATCCCGATGAACTGACAGAAAGTTTTTACCGCAGCCTGGAATTTGGTACCGGCGGCCTTCGCGGCATTATGGGCGTTGGCACAAACCGGATGAATAAATATACAATCGGAATGGCCACGCAGGGATATGCAAATTATCTTAAAAAATCTTTTCCCAACCAGCAGGTAAAAGTTGCCATTGCTTACGACAGCCGCAACAACAGCCCGCTTTTTGCAGAAATAACAGCTAAAGTTTTTGCTGCAAATGGCATTCGTGTTTTTTTGTTTCAATCGCTGCGGCCCACGCCTGAACTGAGTTTCACCATTCGCCACTTGGGTTGCCAGGGTGGCGTTGTTTGCACGGCATCTCACAATCCTAAAGAATATAATGGTTATAAAGCATATTGGGATGATGGCGGCCAGCTTGTGCCGCCGCATGATATTAATGTGATGAAAGAAGTGGAAAAAATTGCTTCTGTTGATGATGTAAAATGGGGTGGTGGCGAATCGAATATTTCGATGGTTGGAAAAGATTTGGATGAAGCTTATATGGGCATGGTAAAAAGTTTATCTGTGTATCCTGAAATAATTGAAAAGCAACATAACCTGCGCATTATTTATACACCAATTCACGGAACAGGAATTAAACTGGTGCCGGAAGTTTTGCAGCGTTTCGGATTTAGCAACGTGCATGTTGTTGATGAACAGGCAACGCCAGATGGAAATTTTCCAACAGTTGTTTATCCAAACCCTGAAGAAGCAGAAGCCATGAGCATTGGTTTGAAAAAAGCAAAAGAACTTGATGCAGATATTTTATTGGGAACGGATCCGGATGCTGATCGTGTTGGTATTGCTATTAAAGATAAAGGCGGCAACTGGGTATTAATGAATGGAAATCAAACCGCTTCGCTTGCCTTTAATTATATGATTGAAGCAAGAAAAGTAAAAGGCATTGCGCAAGCAAATGATTTTGTTGTAAAGACAATTGTTACCAGCGATATGATTGATTCCATTGCAAAACAAAGTGGTATTAATTGTTACAACGTGCTTACTGGTTTTAAATGGATTGCCGAATTAATAAAGGAAAAAGAAGCTACCGAAAACTATGTAATCGGCGGCGAAGAAAGTTATGGATTAATGATTGGTGCAAAGCTCCGCGATAAAGACGCAGTAAGCGCTGTAGCATTATTATGTGAAATGGCCGCCTACGAAAAAAATAAAGGCAAATCATTATTTGATAAGCTGCTTGATATTTATTTGCAACACGGATTTTACAAAGAAAATTTGATTTCCATCACCAAAAAAGGAATGAACGGACAGAAAGAAATTGCAGATATGATGGAAACGTATCGCAATAACCCGCCGCAACAAATTAATAATTCACCAGTTATCCACTTGTTGGATTATGAATTAAGAACGGGAAAAAACTTGCGCACCGGGGAAACCTGGGAGATAAAACTGCCACAATCAAACGTGCTTCAATTTATTTTGGAAGATGAAAGTAAAATCTCCGCGCGCCCGTCCGGCACTGAACCAAAAATTAAATTCTACTTTAGTGTTAATACAAAATTGAATAGCATTGCAGATTATGAAAAAGTAAAAACAGAACTTGATGCACGCATTCAAAATATTATTACAGATATGAAATTGAAATAAAATTTCATTAATAAAATACGAAAGCCCTGAAATTTATTCGGGGCTTTTTTTATTAATATAAAAATTTGAAAAAAACTATTAATAGCGAAGAAGAAAATAATTAAGTAAAAAATTTATGATCTGTTACAATTTCCGTACATTGCAGGGCAAAAAAAAAGGGTCCTTCCGTAGAAACGGACTGACCTCTAACGATTGCTTGCCATATGAAAATTCTTAAAAGTAGCGTTTGTGCTGATTCACAGCTTCTTTTCAAATGAGCCTCTAACGATTCTTTCTTTAACGATTGCTTGCTATATGATTAACTCATTTTGTTATAACAAATTTACGTTGCTCCATCATGCCGGTAAAATCAACTTATTAGTGATTTAATTACGCCAAAGCGTTTTTTTTGTTAATGAAACGCTGTCCAGCATTGATTTTTAGAATAATTACATCATTATGTCCAACCGTTTTACAGATACTTTATTTCAGTTGATTCATTCTTTGGAGAAATCTGAAAAAAGGCATTTCAAACTATATATAAAAAGAAGTTCCGCTAAAGAAAACCTCAAAATCGTTCAGCTTTTCGATGCACTTTCTGCAATGAATGATTATGACGAAAAATTGCTGCTCAAAAAACTAACAGGAACTGAGAAGCCGCAGTTGTATAATCTTAAAACACATTTATACAAACAAATTTTGGCAAGCCTGCGTTTGCTTAAAAGCGCCGACAGCATTGATTTGCAGCTCAACGAGCAATTTGACTATGCACACATCTTGTACAAAAAAGGATTGTTTTTACAAAGCCTTCGCTTGTTGGACCGCGCAAAAGAAACTGCGCGTGTAAATCAGAAATTTAATTTTTTAGTACAGGTTCTTGCGCTCGAAAAAAGAATAGAAAGTTTGCACGTAACGCGTGGCATGCAAAGCCGCGCGGAAATATTATCAGGCGAAGCCATAGAAATAAGTACAAAGATTGATATGCTTACGCGGCTTTCAAATCTTTCGTTGCAATTGTATAGCTGGTATATTAAAAATGGGCACGCGCGCAATGAAAAAGATGAAGCAGGCATTATAGATTTTTTGAAAAAAAGCCTGCCCGCAAATGCCAATGAACAAACTGGTTTTTACGAGAGGTTGTATTTGTACCAGAGTTATACCTGGTACGCTTTTATACGCCAGGATTTTTTAATGTATTATCGTTACTCGCAAAAATGGGTAAACCTTTTTGATAACCAGCCATTAATGATTCGTGTGGAAACGGGGCATTATATTAAGGCGATGCACAACTTACTTAATGCGCATTTTGATTTACGCAATTATCAAAAATTTGAAATCACACTAAAAAAGTTTGAAGCATTTGCACAAACGGATCGTGTTAAAGATCACGACAACTTTCGCATACAGGCTTTTATTTACATCAGCGGCGCAAAAATAAACCAGCATTTTATTTTAGGCACTTTTAAAGAAGGCCTTTCGCTCGTTCCTTTTATTGAAGAAAAACTGGAAGAGTATGCATTGTTTATTGACACGCACCGTGTGCTTGTATTTAATTATAAAATTGCAACGCTTTATTTTGGCAGTGGCGATTATGAAAAATGTATTGATTATTTGCAGCGCATTATTAATGATAATGTGGAGCTGCGAAACGATTTACAATGTTACGCGCGCTTGCTGCATTTAATGGCGCATTATGAACTCGGCAATTTTGAAATCATTGAATCGCTGAGCAGATCGGTTTATCGCTTTATGGCAAAAATGGAAAACCTCACTGTTATTGAAGAAGAAATGTTTAAATTTTTGCGTAAGTCATTTCATATTTCAAGGTTTAAATTAAAGCCTGAATTTGAAAAATTTTTACAAAAGATAAAGCAGTATGAAAAAAGCCGTTTTGAAACTCGCGCATTCGCTTACCTTGATATTATTTCCTGGGTTGAAAGTAATTTGTATGGAAAAACGGTGAGTGAAATTATAAGGGATAAATATTTAAAAAGTAAGAAGCGCATTTATAACTAATTTTCCGTCCTGAACATTTATTAATAACATGAAATATTTTTCGATTTTTTTATTTTTTGTTTTTGCCTTTAATACTATTAATGCACAAAATATTAATGAGCAATTTAGAAAGATTGATACGAGTTTAAAAATTGGCAAAGTTGGTTATCACATAAGATGTTTTAATAAAACATTAGATAAAAATGAATTGGCAGTTAAGCCCGAAGGTTTTGATAACACGGCGCGGCCATTGGATTTTTTTGTAAAAGGTAGAATTGCAAAAGTTGAAATTGATGATTTGAATAATGATGGATATCCTGATTTGATTGTGTATTTGTATACCGGCGACGAAGGCGTGATTGGAATGGTTTACGCATTCATGTCTGTTGAAAATAAATCAATAACAGCAACAGCCTTGCCCGATGTGCAGCTTGATGGAAAAATAAAAGAAGGTTACAAAGGCCACGATCAGTTTTCATTGCTTGAAGGAATGCTGATGCAAAAATTTCCAATTTATAAACCAGGTGATGATAAGGACAAACCAACTGGTGGAACAAGGGTAATTCAATATCAAATTACCGGCTCTGGTGATGCTGGTTATAAATTTAAAATGGTTCGTTTTTACGAAACAAAAAGTTGATTTTAAATTGCAAGAAGTTGCCCAAACCTTGAAGGTTTTATTCAACAAAGTCTTGCAAATTTCAAACGTTAAGGCAACGCAAATGCTACATAAGCATCTCCTGATTTTGTCTTTAATTTTCCACCGCCACATGCAATTACAATAAATTGTTTGCCATTAATATTATACATCGATGGCGTTGCAAATCCTGCTGCAGGCAAATCAGTTTCAAATAATAATTTACCGGTTCGTTTATTAAATGCACGAAATTTTCCATCTCGCGTTGCTGCGATAAATATTAATCCGCCTGCTGTTACAATTGGGCCGCCGTAATTTTCAGTGCCGGTAATAATTCCTTTTTGCTTGAATTCAGGATATTCTCCCAGCGGAATTTCCCATGCAATTTCTCCTGTGTTTAAATCAATTGCATTCAGAGTTCCCCAAGGTGGTTTAATAGCTGGATATCCTTCTTTGCTTAAAAATTTATTGTAACCGGTAATAGTGTAAGGCAGGTTTCTAAATGTATCAACGGGTTCTTGTTTTGATACGAAATTATTTTGTTGCAATGATTTTATATTTAGTACAAAAGATGCAATTGCTTTTTTTTCTTCATCAGATAATTGTTTGAAAGCCGGCATCATCCTGCGTCCTGTGGAAATGAGTTCTGCAAAACTTTGCTCATTATATTTTTTTGAAACATCTATTAATGATGGATAATTGCCTGAACCTTTTCTATCCGGCCCGTGACAAGAAACGCAATTTTGCATATACAAACGTGTGCCCGCATCTAAATATTTTTCTGTTTTTGGAGTTCCTGTTTTGCGATCAATAATCGTTAATACCCAAGGCATTTCATTTGCATTTACATACAACAAACCAGTTGCAGGATCAAACGCTGCGCCGCCCCATTCTGCGCCACCATCCAATCCTGGAAAAACTACAGTGCCTTCTTTTGAAAGTGGATTAAAAACATTATCAGAATGATAGCTTGCCAATCTTTTTTTAATATCCTGATAGGATGAATCGGGCAATAAATTATTAATGTCACTGTCATTAAATCCCTGCCGCATAAAAGATTTTGGTAAGGTTGGAATCGGCTGCGTTAGCGATAATTTTTCTCCAATCAATTCAGAATTCTGCGGAACGTTTTTTTCTTCAACAGGAAAAATTGGTTTGCCAGTTTCGCGATCCAATAAAAAAACGAAACCAGTTTTTGTTGGTTGCGCAACCGCATCAATTTTTTTTCCATCATGCATTACAGAAACGAGTGCTGGTGGCGTTGGCAAATCTTTGTCCCACACATCATGGTGCACATCCTGAAAGTGCCATTTATACTTGCCTATGGCTGCATCCAGCGCAACCAAACAATCTGAAAACAATCCGTTGCCTTTTCTTTTTCCGCCGTAAAAATCATACGATGCAGAACCGATTGGCGCATATAAAATTCCGCGCTTTTCATCAAGCGCAAAACCCGACCAGCAATTGGCACCACCAATATGTTTGTATGCAACAGTATCTTCCCAACTGTCAAATCCAATTTCACCAGGTTGGGGAATGGTATGAAAAATCCATTCTTGTTTTCCTGTCTTTACATTATATGCGCGGATATGTCCCGGCGCAGCATCACTTTCTTCAGACACGCGCGAACCAATAATAATAAGATCATTAAAAATAATTCCAGGCGAAGTGGCAGCGATGTATGCATTTTTTACATCTTTTCCGAGGCCATCATGCAAATCTATTTTTCCATCATTACCAAATGAAGAAATTATTTTTCCATCGCTTGCATTAATGGCAAATAAAAAAGAACCGGCTGTATAAAAAATGCGCTTGTCATTTCCATCTTGCCAATAAGTTACACCACGATTATTATTAAGTATAAAATCCATTCCTGATTTGTTTCTTTCCTTCGGATTAAAAACCCATTTTGATTTCCCTGTTAATGCATCAAGCGCAAATAATTTTAATGATGGAGAAGTTGCATACATAATTCCATCAATAATAATTGGGTTGCATTGTATTTGCGAATGATTAATAGTATCTGCATCGCCGGTATGATAAACCCACGAAACCTTTAACTGGCCTACGTTTGAAGTGTCTATTTCTTTTAATGAAGAATAATGTGTGTTTTCTTTTGTTCCACCAAAAACTTTCCAGTCATTATAATTGCTGGTATTATTTTTTGACAAACACGCATTTAATAAAATGAAAATTGCTATTAATAAAAAGCAATAACTATTTTTAAACATACACAAGCAATTGTTTGGTTGAAAAAAAACCGGCTCTAAATGAAACCGGTTTATTAATAATTTATTCTATAATTTTTTCTGTAATCTTTCCCGATTTTTTATTTTTAATAATAACTTTTTTTGCACCGTAATGTGTCATCTCCTCTTTCACTAAATAATTTTCTTCATCATATTCTACCAAATGACTGTCTTTGCCAACGCCAACTTTTCCTCTCCATATTTCAAGATTAACAGGTTCCCACAATTTTGTTTTTGCGGATTTATATGCAGCATCTAAAACCGCATTCACAACATATCCATCATAAAAAGTTTCTTTAGGATCGATTCCTTTTTCCATGGCATTAAACATATCAGCAAACATGTGGTTGTATCCCAAATCATTCATCTCATCACCAACCGGAAACAGCCAGCCAGTATTGCTTTCAGCCTTTTCAGCAACATAGTCTGCGCCTTTTCCTGTGGTAAACATTTCCAAACCTGTGCGCAAAAAATTATTAATCCAAATCGTTCCTTCAGTGCCCATTACTTCATCGCGCAAATCCAGTCCGCCACGAAAAGTCCAGCTCACTTCAAATTGTCCAATTGCACCATTTTCATATTTCACCAAAGCAATTGCGTGATCTTCTGCATCAATCGGTTTTACTTGTGTATCTGCCCAACACATTACTTCAACAGGCTTAATATCTTTACCAATAAAACTTCGCGCGATCTCTACGCAATGGCAACCGAGATCTAAAATGCAACCACCTCCAGCTTGTTCAATATCCCAAAACCAATCGCTGTGCGGGCCAGGATGTGTTTCTCTCGACTTAGCCCAAAGAATTCTTCCGAGGGCGCCACTTTTTACACTCTCATGTGCCTTTAAAAATTTTGGTGTGTATACTAAATCTTCGAGATAACCATTAAAAATTCCTGCTTCTTCAACAGCTAATAACATGCGTTTTGCTTCTGCTGCATTTCTTCCCAAAGGCTTTGTTGTGATGACAGCTTTTTTATATTTACAACAAAGCATTACAGCCGCTTCATGAATATTATTTGGCAATGAAATACATACTACATCTACATCCAGATTAGCAATTGCTTCTTCCATATTAATAGTCCATTGTTCGCAATTATAATCTGCTGCAAATTTTTTCGCACTCTCTTCACGACGAGAATAAACGCTTATAATTTTATCTTTACTTCTTTGCCCTTGTAATGAATCTGCATAAAACCTTCCGATAAAACCAGAGCCAAGCATCGCAATTTTTTTCATGATGATCTTTATTTTTTATTAATGATTAGGTTGATGGTTTAAGATTCGTGATTCGCGATTCGAGATATGTGATTCGGGATACGAGATATTTGATAAATAATCTGAGATTGAAGTTCAATAAATTCTATAGAACATATTTTTTAACTCGCATCTCGCATCTCGCATCTCGCATCACGAATCCCGCATTGCGAATCTCGCATTCAGCATCACACCGTTTGCGCAATTTCTTTTTTCTCCCTGAAAAATAAAATGAAATAAACTAAAACTCCGCAAGCTATTAATGCGGGCACAAACCAGATTGCTTTCCAGTCGTGGGTTTCAGGAGTTATAATATGTTTGTCAACAATATAACCACTAAACCATGTTCCGATAAACATACCAACGCCATAAGTTGCAAAAGTGAATAATCCCTGCGCAGCATTTTTTATTTTTTCCCCGGCTTTTTTCTCTGTGTACATATAACCGGTTACAAAAAAGAAATCGTAACAAACGCCGTGAAGAATTATTCCTGCATATAACATCCATTCGTTTGATCCAATGTTTCCATAAGCAAAACAAACGTAACGCAAAATCCATGCAGTCATACCGAGCAGCAACATATTCTTCACACCAATATTTGTAAATAAAAACGGAATGGCAAGAATAAAAACGGCTTCAGAAACTTGTCCTAAAATCATTTTGCTTGCAGCATTATGCATGCCCAATTCATTTAAAAAAGGATTTGCAAATCCGTAATAAAATGATAACGGAATACAAACTAAAACTGCTGCAATAAAAAAGATGAGATAGGGTTTATATTTAAACAAAACAAAAGCTTCTGTTCCCAAAGCCTTTGACGCAGAACCCGCGCTGGTATCTACTTTCGGTGGTGTGTTTGGTAAAACAAAACTATACAATCCCAATAATGCAGAAACGCCTGCCGCGATATAAAACGTTGTGGAAGTTTTTTCAATGCCGCTATAACCAATTATTAATCCGGCAACAATCCAACCCAATGTTCCAAAAACTCTTATCCATGGAAATTGTTTTCCCGGATCTGTCATTTGATTAAATGCCACGCTGTTTGATAACGCAATTGTTGGCATATATAATAATGAGTAAAATAAAATCACCCAATAAAAAGCTGTATTGTCAACAATTCTTGTTGCAAGAAATAACAATAATGCGCCAACAATATGCAGCACGCCCATAATGCGTTGCGCTGCAAAAAACCGATCAGCAATCATGCCTACAAAAAATGGAGAGATCATTGTTGCAATGGCCAAAGCGCTGTAAGCCGCGCCAATCTGCAATCCTGAAGCATGCAAGTGTTCGCCCATATACGTTCCCATTGTTACGTACCACGCGCCCCAAATAAAATATTCTAAAAACATCATCACGGACAATTGAACTCCTGTTGTTAATTTCATGCTGAAAGATTAATTGATAATTTAATAATGAATAACTGATAATTGATAATGAATATTTATTTCTGAAACTTTTTGTTTTGGTTAATTTGGTATTAGATATTTCGATATTGATTCTTGTTTTCTTGATTCTTGTTCCTTATAACTTGTTTCTTTTATATTAATAATAAGTTTCAAGCTGAAAATTTACAAAAGAAAAATGTACCTGCTAAATATTTCTTACAACCATTATCTTGCACCTGCTTATGAGATTATTCGAAGATACGTACCGGCACAAAGGCATGCGCAAACAATTAACGGAAATCGTTCGTAAAAAAGGAATTTCTGATGAACGCGTGCTGGAAGCAATTGCAAATGTGCCGCGCCATTTTTTTATGGATTCTGCATTTGATAAAATTGCGTATGAAGATCGCGCGTTCCCGATTGCAGAAGAACAAACCATTTCACAACCTTACACAGTTGCTTACCAAACACAATTGCTTGATATAAAACCTTACGAAAAAATTTTAGAGATAGGAACCGGAAGCGCTTACCAGGCAAGTGTTTTAGCAGAAATGGAAGCGCAGGTTTTTACCATTGAAAGGCAACGCAAATTGTTTGATATTAATAAAGATTTTTCTTACTTGAAAAAATATCCAAACCTGAAATTTTTTTTCGGCGATGGCTTTGAAGGTTTGCCAACTTACGGTCCGTTTGATAAAATAATTGTAACCGCCGCCGCGCCATTTATTCCACCAAAATTGGTTGAACAATTAAAACCCGGCGGAAAAATGGTAATACCGGTTGGTGAAGGAAATGTGCAGCGCATGCTGCGCCTTACAAAACAAAAAGATGGATTAATAACTGAAGAAGTTTTTGATAATTTTTCTTTTGTTCCAATGATGGAAGGACGCAATTAATAAACCAAGGAACAAGAAACAAGATTCAAGAAGCAAGTAAAATATCACACTATCCAAATACCGAATATCAAATCTCAAATCAAAAACCAGGATAATTTTTTTTTACAAAAACTCAACAACCTGTTTCATCACCTTGCTGTCTCTGTAAATATTTCTGTGGCCGAGGCCTTTTGTAAAAATATAATCTATGTTTTTGTGATTGTCTTCTTTTACTTTTATAACATCACCAATTGGCGTCACGGCATCTTCTTCATCATGAAACCATAATACCGAAGCTTTGATTTTTTTTGCTGCTCTTTTCATGGAATAATATTCCGTTCTGTAGCCTGTTTTTTCATAAATCAAACCATCAAATTCTTTTCTTACTTCATCATCCAACTGCAAATATTCGAAGAAGCGATCCACGCTGGTAACGGTTTCTGTGGCAGGCGCTATTAATACCAGTTTTGTTTCTTTATCATGTTTTACCGATTCTAAAAAATGCGCAACAGATATGCTGCCGAGCGAATGCGATAAGAAAGATTGTATTGGCCCGTAGGTTGTAAAAATATATTTTATCATATCAACATACAACGGAATGGTGATGCGCTTGCCGCCAGATTCTCCATGTCCCGGCGCATCGAATGCAAGTACCTCATAACCTTTTTTTACAAAGTTATTAATGTACTGATCAAACTTTTTTATGCTCGATTCAAACCCGTGAAGTATTAATATTTTTTTTGCAGCGCCGGCTTGCACACCTTGCGGCATCCATCGGTAACCGCGAATGGTATTCCTGTTTATTTTAAAAGATAATTTTTCTCCTTTGTCAAATATTGCTGAAGGCTTTTTTGTTGATCGCAAACGGGGCGTAAAAAAAATTTCGAGCGCTTCTTTAGCCGCTTTTCTTTTTGAAACAAGCGCTAAAATGTGCAACCGTGAGACGGTATAATTGATTGCGATTTTTTGTGTTAATTTCATGTTTGTGTAAAAAGTTGGTATGAAAACAATAATTTTTGGGT
>JABDAZ010000070.1 GCA_013288945.1 Bacteroidota bacterium
TTTTTTAAAAAGCAAATATGAAACTGGATTTAAAATACAGGATGTTTTTATAAATCAAGGTGTAGGAGTTGCTACAAGCAGGGATGATCTAAGTATAAGTTTCGATAAGAAAAATTTAGTTGAACGTATTAAAAAATTCACTTCATTAACTGAAGAAGATGCAAGAATACATTTTAATTTGGGTCCTGATAGCAGAGATTGGAAAATAAAATTAGCTCAGGAAGATATCCGGAAAATTAATGCGGGTGAAACAAATATCATATCCTATTTATATCGCCCTTTTGATTTTAGATATACTTATTACACGGGTATTACAAAAGGATTTCATAGCATGCCAAGAACAGAAATAATGCGCCATATGCTCAAACCCAATATTGCATTGTTTATAGGAAGACAAGGGCTGGCATTAGGAGATGAAGAATGGACACTTATTTTTTGTGGGGATAAAATAGAAGATTATAATTTATTCAGAAGAGGAAATAATGCATGCTTTCCATTATTTCTTTATAATGAAATGAAAGTTGAAAATTATTCAAATAAATTTCGCGAATTTATTAATGACCTTTATAAGAATAAATATTCTCTAGAAAAAATCCTGGGATATATTTATGCGATTTTACATTGCACAATTTATCGAAAGAAATATGCAGAATTTTTAAAAATGGATTTTCCACGAATCCCATTCACTCCTGATAAAAAAATATTTGAAGAATTAAGTGATATTGGCAATAAATTAATTGAGGCGCATTTACTGAAGAATGATGATTTAAAAGACCGCGCAAAAATTGATTTAAAAGGAAATGGAGATGAAATAGTTGATAAACTGGTGTGGACAAGTGGAAAACTTTTTATTAATAAAACACAATGGTTTGAGCCGGTATCAAAAGAAGTTTACGAATTTTACATCGGTGGTTATCAGGTCTTGGATAAATTTTTAAAAGACAGGAAAGGCCGAAGCATCAGCAACGAAATTTATCACATATGTTTCATCATACAAAGCCTGCAATTCACGTTGCATCAAATGGAAATCGTTGATAAAAAAACAGCATCATGGATTTAGTTAACAACAGGGCAAAATATTTTTTATTTATTTTCCGCAATATTGAATTTCCTAATCATTATCTTCTTTTATACGACACAGAATCAACCGCACGTTTTGTTTTTGAATCCACCACGCGCACAGGCCCAAAGTATGGCGTGATGCCCGAAGATGGAATTCCATATGGTTACAATTACGTGCCGATGGAAAGGGTTTTGCAATATGAAACAGACGAACATTTTGTACATTTTATAAAATTGCATATTGCTGAATATGCAAGTGATTTCAAAAAAAATTATGGTGAATGGGGATGGTATATTATCAACGAAATAAATGTGGAAGAATGGGAACGCATGTACCAAGCGCAAATTGCCGAACAAAGAAAACAGGCGCTTGAAGCTGCAAATAAAAATAAGAAACCGGAGCAAATCAGTTTGTTTTAAAGTTTCTCCAGCATTTCAACCACTTTCTCTCTTTTCAAAATTAAATAACCGAGGCGATCATTGCTAATGCCATCTTTTAATTGATAACTAAATTCAAGCTGATCATCTTTTACTTCCGTTTCAAAATATTTGAAAGAAATGTTTGGATATTGTTTCAGCTCTTCACCAATTTCATACAAATGCGTGGAAAGAATAAACAAAGAACTGTGAATTTTTATTAATCCCTTTATCACTGTCGACGAGCATTTCATCGCGTCCTGCACATTGGTTCCTTTAAATAATTCATCTATTAATACCAACCATTTGCGGCCATCATCAATTTTTAAAATCGTATTTTTTATGCGTTGCACTTCATTAAAAAAATAACTTTCTCCTTTTGAAATATTATCAACCACATTAATGTTGCTCAATATTCCATCAAACAAACTCAACCGCATTTGCTTTGCAGGAACGCCCATTCCCAGATGCGCGAGAAAAACAGAAACACCAACGGCTTTAATGAAAGTGCTTTTGCCGCCCATATTTGCGCCGGTTAAAAAAATAAAATTTGTTTGTTCATTCATTTGCACATCATACGCAATTGGCGTTGGCAATAAAATATGATACAAAGATTTTGCATCAACAACAGGTTGCTTTTGATCTGAAAAAATTGGAAATGTAAATCGTAATTTTTTTGTAGCAACGGCCATAGAATACCAGGCATCAAGCATTCCATAAATATTAATCAACTCGAGTGCAAAACTTTTAAAACGGTTGCGCAGATAATAGCCATAATAAACTACCTGCGCACTTAAACTTTTAAGGTTTGATTTTTTTTTGTTTAATGATTGTGCAACTTCATGGCTTAATAAAAACTTTGCGCGATCCAATAATGACTGTAATAATTCCGGGCAATCGTCTTTATCAAACAAGTCGATAATAATATTCATCCCATTAATAAAGTCCGAAAAATGCTGAACCGAATACCTGATAATTGAATAATCGGGATTATGAAAAATTCTGTAAACATTTGCATTAATAACGTTCGAATCAGCAGGAATTTCATCAAGCGCTGTTTCATAAAAACGTTCCATCACCATGATGGTTCCGTTGCTTATTGCGTTCGGCCATTTTTCTTCATGCTGCAAAATGAGCGACAAAATTTTTTGCGTTTCATTAATAGATTTTAAATCGCTGAACGGTTTATTAAAATATTCCAGCAACCAATCGCGCCCAATGCGCGTGCGCGTAAAATTTATTTTATGAAAAATAGAATATTCTTCTTCACGGCTGAAAAGCGAAAGATCGTCGTATGTGGTTTTGTCGATTTGCAAGATGGGAAAAGTTATGAGTTATGGGTGATGAGTTATAAGTTATAAGTTATAAGTTTTAAGTGATAAGTTTTAAGCTGTTTATTAATAGTGATGTTTGTGATTTTTAATAATTGATTTTTTATTATTTCTTGTCTCTTGTTTTTTATTTTGTTTTTAAAATTCGGATTTCATTCTTGTTTCTTGTTCCTTGAATCTTGTCCCTTGTTCCTTATTGGATTTTGTTTTTTGGACATTGGATTTTAATAAACTAACGGTTGAATAACAATCTTTGTCCAAACTGAGATTCATCAAACACACCATTTCCATAAACCAAATGGCCATTTACAAAAGTATTTTTTATGGACGCGGGAAATGTGAAATTTTCAAGCGGGCTCCAGCCGCATTTGTATAAAATGTTTTCTTTTGAAACAGTTGTTTTTTCATTCAAATCAACCATTACCAAATCGGCAAAATAACCTTCGCGTATAAAACCTCTTTCTGTAATTTGAAAACAGGTTGCTACTGCGTGGCTCATTTTTTCAACCATTTTTTCTATCGTAATTTTTTTCTCTTTTACATAATGCAGCATTAATAAAACAGAATGCTGTACCAATGGCAAACCTGCATGCGCTTTTATATAAGGTTCATCTTTTTCTGCCCATGTGTGCGGCGCGTGGTCTGTTGCTATTAAGTCCAAACGGTCGTCCAGCAAGGCTTTCCACAATGCTTCGCGGTTGTGTGGCGCTTTAATGGCCGGGTTGCATTTTATTAAATTTCCCAATTGCGCATAATCATTGCTTGTGAAATGCAAATGATGAACGCAAACTTCGGTGGTAATTCTTTTATCTTTTAAAGGGACCATATTACTGAACAACTGCATTTCTTTTTCTGTAGATAAATGAAAAACATGCAGCCTGCTATTATGTTTTTGCGCAAATTGAATTGCTTTTAAAGACGATTCAAAACAGGCTTCATCATTTCGTATAATCGGATGATCAGAAGGAACCAATTCGCGGTTTTGTTGTTGTAAAATTTCTAAATTTCTTTTTATAATTTTTTCATCTTCACAATGTGTGGCGATTAATAATTCGCATTCGCGAAATAATTTATCGAGCGTCAAATAATTATCAACCAATAAATTTCCGGTTGATGAACCCATAAAAATTTTTATCCCGCAAACTTCATTTTTCTTGTCATTTGTTTTTAAAACTTCATCCGCATTATCATTGGATGTGCCCATGTAAAAAGAATAATTTGCGAGCGAACTTTTTGCCGCAATCTTATATTTATTTTCCAACAATTCCTGCGTAAAAGCCGGCGGAACAGTATTGGGCATTTCCATGAAACTCGTGACCCCGCCTGCAATTGCGGCTTTTGCTTCTGTATAAATTGTTGCTTTGTGCGTTAATCCCGGTTCGCGAAAATGTACCTGATCATCTATCGCGCCGGGCAATAAATGCAGGCCTTCTCCGTTCAGTTCGTTAGCAAACATGGCAGGTTGTATATTTGCCGCAACTTTTTCAATCCGCCCGTTTTTGATAAGCACGTCGCCAGCAATTGTGCGGCCTTCATTAACGATGGAAATATTTTTTATCAGGTATGTTTGCATAGTTTAAAATTGAGAACCAAAAACACTAACATGTCGCAATTTATTAAAATCATTATAAGGCTTTCGATTATTTTATTTATTCCTGCAATCAGTTTTTCTCAATCTACTTTTTTACCTGAAGGTTCCAAGTCTGAACATTTTTTGGAGCGCATGGAAATTTTGCTGCAAACAAATCCTGATTTAAATATTGAAACCATTAAACCGCTTAGCAGAAAAATTGCAGTTGGCGTTGCAGAACTATCTGATTCGCTGCATAAATTTTATCCGTACGATTATTATTATCGCCTTTCAAAAATTGATCAATACAATCTGAATGATTTATTAATGAACAATATTGAATGGGTTCATGGAAATACAGATAGTTTTCTTAGCAAAAAATCGTTGCTGAAAACTTTTTATAAACACAAAGCAAATTTTTATGAAGTAAATGAAAAAGATTTTTTTCTTGCAATTGATCCCGTGATTCAACAAACGCAATCTATTGAAAGCGGCAACAGCGAACGCGTTTTTTTAAATTCAAAAGGATTAACGATGCGCGGGATGATTGCCGGGAAATTGGGTTTCTCTGCATTATTAACAGACAACCAGGAACGTGGCCCAACTTACTTTCAGGACAGGGTTGCCAACAGCGGTTTCAAAGCTGTTCCGGGATTTGGTTATTATAAATCTTTTAAAAAAACGGCGTTTGATTATTTTGAAAACCGCGCTTCCATTTATTTTAATGCGTGGAAATATTTCGATTTTCAATTTGGTTATGATAAAAATTTTATTGGCAATGGTTACCGCAGTTTATTTTTAAGTGATTATTCTGCGCCGTATTTATTTTTGAAATTTAATACGCGCATCTGGAAATTAAATTACCAAAACATATACATGGAACTGGTGAATCAGCATGCAACGGGCGATTATAAATACCCGAAAAAATATGCGGTTATTCATCATTTAAGTGTAAATGTAACGCCGTCAATTAATCTTGGTTTGTATGAAAATGTAATGTTTAGCCGTGCAGATCATTATGATTTTTCTTATTTAAATCCTGTAATATTTTTAGTTTCTGCGCAGCAACAAAATGGCAGCCCGGATAAAACAACTGTTGGTTTTGATTTTAAAGCGAACATCGGGCATGCAGTTCAGTTTTACGGACAAATTCTTATTAATGAATTTATCACCAATCAGGTGCTCCATTATGGCCGCGGGTTTTGGGCAAATAAACAAGGCCTGCAATTGGGCTTGAAATATATTAATGCGTTTGATGTAAAAAATCTTGACTTCCAAATTGAAGGAAATATTGTGCGACCGTTTACATATTCGCATAATGATACGGTTTCAAACTATTCAAATTATAATCAGCCGATGGCGCACCCACTCGGGGCAAATTTTGATGAATTGATTGTTATTGGCCGTTATCAGCCATCACCAAAATGGAACATTGAAGGCAAGCTGATTTATTACAGGCAAGGCATTGATTCTGCCGGCCAAAATTATGGCAGCAACATTTTTTTAAACTACGAAACCCGCTCTGCTGGCGATTATGGTTATAAAATTGGTTCCGGAAATTTGGCAAACTGCATTAATATGTCCGCTAATGTTTCTTATGAAATAAAAGAAAATTTATACATTGATGCATCTGCGCAATACCGTTATTATGCTGTAAAATATATGCATTCACCAACATCAGTTGTGAACTCTTCCGGGCTGTTTACATTAGGAGTAAGATTGAATATTTTCAGAAGGCAGTATGATTATTAATAATGCTGATTGAATATTTTATTAATCATTTTTCAATTAATAAATTGATTGAAAAATTTTATTAATGATTTCGCTATTAATGAAATGACCTGAATTTTTCTGTAATAATTAATTAATAAAAAATTAATTCAGCATAGTTATTAATAACAATTACTGAAAACATTATTAATGATTTTATTAATCATTTTCTTATTAAAAAACTTATGGAAAATTTTTGCTGCAAATAGTTTATTAATAAAAAGATGAATAAAGAACCGGACGTACAAGTGTGCGACGCAACGATGTTTAATTAATAAACAAATGCTAAGTACAAAAATTTAATACACACTTACTTCATCAACAAACAACCACGCTTCATCGCCAGCGCCGGTATTGCCTGCGGGGATTTTTCCCAACGGTTCTGCAATAACTCTTAAATATCTTGACGTATTTTTTGGCCATGAAATACTAAACGGCGCAGCGTTATCATGTGATGGAATGGGAACATTTTTTTCAGCAATGGTTTTAAAAATTTTTCCATCATCAGAAGTTTGAACAGTTACTTTTTTTGCAACCCAAACCCAACTGTTTGCCTTTTGGAAAAAACGTGTTTGCAAAGAATCTGTTGTTGTTGCAGTTCCAAAATCGATTGTTCCGTCAAATGGTTTTCCTTCCCAACCAAGCCATTCATCATCACTGAATTGTTCATCATTGCCAAGGCAACCATTTACCCACGCGCTATTGCCGCCTTTGTTGTAATCCTTATCCGGCGCGGCTTGCAGCGTTACAGGCATGCCAACTGCTTTATGCAAATTGAATGATTTTTTTAGTTGATCAAGCACTGTTCCGTTTTGTAAAACAGCTGCAATAATAGTTGCACTTTCATTAATGGAAATTGGTTTTGTATAAACCGGTGATTGTTCCGTTGGCGTACTTCCATCCAACGTATAATGTATAATATGATTTTTTGGAACTCCGCCAAGCACAACCACCACCTTTTTATTAATTAAAGAAGTGCTGAGTTTTATATCAAACAAATGCCTGCTATAATTGACGTGATAATAATTTAACCGTTGCAAATAATGTATCAGCCTTTCTGTAAATGCTTCGTAATTTTTGTTTGAGGTTTCCGTCCAGTCAACCTCTGCAAGCGCCACTGCGCGCGGAAAAATCATATACTCCGCTTTTGATGGAACAGGAATATATTCTGTCCATAAATTTCCCTGCGCACCCTGAATGTATTTTTTTTCATCGTCCTTCAACTCAGCAGGAACCGGATCATAACTATATACTTTCGGCAATGTTACCATGCAACAAAATGCAACTTGCTCGCCGGGCGCATCAGATTGATAGCGATCGAAATAGCAATATGCTTCGGGCGTCATAATAACATTGTGATGTTGTTGCGCAGCTTTTATGCCACCATCAATTCCTGTCCAGCTCATTACTGTTGCATTCGGAGCGAGGCCACCCTGCAGGATTTCATCCCATCCAATAATAAACCGGCCTTTGTTGTTTACAAATTTTTCGATGCGTTTTATAAAATAACTTTGCAATTCATCCACATTTTTTAATCCTTCTTCTTTCATCCGTTGCTGATCATACTTGCATTTTTTCCAGTTTTCTTTTGATGCTTCGTCGCCCGCAATGTGAATATATTTTGATGGAAAAACATCCATTACTTCTTCCAGAATATCTTCTAAAAATTTAAACGTTTCATCTTTTGTGCAATATTCATTTTGTATTTTTTGCGGATAAGGAAATGCATTTCCGTTGCTGTCCAAACATGCAAGCTGCGGATAAGAAGCAAGCGCAGCCTCGCTATGCGCGGGCATTTCAATTTCAGGGATGATGGTTATAAATTTTGATGATGCATATTTTACCAATTCTTTTAATTGCTCCTGCGTGTAATAACCGCCATTTAAAGTATCTGCCGGGCGTGAGTTATAATCGTATGTTGTATTGAGCGAAGTGCCTTTTCTGTATGATCCGATTTTATTTAATTCAGGATATTTTTTACTTTCAAAACGCCAGCCTTGCCCGTCGGTTAAATGTAAATGCAGGCGGTTCATTTTTTGCATTGATAATAAATCGACCAGCTTTTTTATAAATTCCAAAGGCATGTAATTTCGTGCAACGTCAAGCATAATTCCCCTGTAACCGAAGCGTGGCTGGTCTTTTATGGCAACACATGGAACTGACCATTGCATATTTTTTTGCAAAGAGTCACTTTCAATTGCTGCTGGCAATAATTGTAAAATCGTTTGCACACCATAAAAAATACCGGCAGCAGTTTTTGCTTTTAAAGAAATTTCATTGGCAATTATATTCAATTGATAACCTTCATCATTCAAAATTGTTTTATCAATTGCGATTGCTATTAATGTTTTTTTAGTGCAGTTTGATTTCGATAACAAATCAATTCCAGCGGCATTTGAAAGTTTCGTTATTAATGGTTCCACTGCATCTTTTAAAGAAACATCAAATTGTAAACGCGTGCATGATGAGAAAATAAAATTGCCTTTATTAATAACCATCTCATTTGGCTGCGGAATAATATTAACAGCCGTTTGTGCAACAACAAAATAATTTATTAATATAGCCGATAAGCCGAGAAATAATTTTTTCATAATGTTTGTTTTTCGTGAATGGTTGAATGGTGAATGGTCAGTGGTGAATGGTGAAATAAATTATGATGAATCAATAAGCTTTCACGATTCACGATTCATCATTCACGACATTAATGATAAAATAAAGTTGGTGGAATTTCTTTCTTTTCGCTTCCTTCCAAACCATATAACAGTTGCAAACCCGCGCCACCAGTGGCATTGAAGTACAAAAGTTTTATATGATGATACCCTTTTTTCAAAGCAATTTTTCCGTTCGCTTCATCGCCGCCGTGTAAACCATCGTTATTAATTACTGTTTCTTTGTCGATTAATAATTTACTTCCATCATCTGACGATAAATAAAAAATGTACATGCCATCGGCAGGAATTTTTATATAACCGTCGTACATTAATCCGGTATTTTCTCTGTGCAGCGTATCATTAATAGAAATGTTTGATGCGATAATTGTTTTATCAGCAACTGCATTTTTCATTTCATCAGTTGATCGTGGAGATTGCAAATTGAATTTTTTTAATTGCAATCCCTGCTGCACATTTTCTGCATTAATACTTTTTTTCCAGTCGTACACATGAATAGGTGTTGTTGAAATATTTCCATCCAGCACATTATTTTTAAATGCACGGACAGAAAGTGTGCCCGAAGAATTTGCAGTAAAAGGTTTTATATAACGTGTTGAATTTTTTGTTGGAACAGTTCCATCCAACGTATAATAAATTTCACTTTCATCATTTGACGTAATATTAATAACAGGCTTCATTCCATGATCGGTATAACTTACATTAATCTTTGGCTTTGCCGCAAAAGCGCCGGTATTACTGAATTTCAGCGCATATGCATAGTTGCCTTTTATTTTATTCGGATTAAAAACAGGTAGTTGAATTACAATATCATTGCCTTCTTGTTTCCATTGCAAAGTTTCATGCGTTTCAAGCAATTCAATTTTTGTATCAGCTTTCAATGGCAAATCATGAATAATAAATTTTCCGTTCGATGGCCATTGCGGAAGTATCGCATACAAATTATTTAAAGTTGCATTATATGTAAAAAAACATTCCTTAACAGCATAACCAGGGTCTGGATCAATCGTTAATTTTAAAAGAATATCTCCGCCGCCATCTTTTGGTTTATAATCTTTTTTTCCATCACTCCATTGCGATGCTGTTCTCCATCTTCTTGTATTATAAATTGCTTCGCCATTTATTTTTAACCAGTCGCCAATTTGCAACAAACGCTCTTGCATTATTGGTGGAATTTTTCCATGTTCATCAGGGCCAATATCTAATAAAAAATTTCCACCGCGGCTAACTTTGTCAATCAATTGCAACACGAGTGATTGCGCAGAATTATAATCCCACGCATCTTCTTCACGGTTATAACCATACGAATAGCCCATGCCACGGCTTTCTTCCCAATAATGATCTTCAAAATCCAAATCAGGCTGATACTCCGGCGTGTAAACACCGCCATGATGAAAACGAATACCACTTCCCCAACGATCATACGTTACAACTTTATCTTTCACGGGGCTTTCATTATACATCCACGCTAAAATTTCTTTGCTCTTCCATAAACTATCGCTTGCATCCCAATCGCCATCTGTCCAAAAAACATCGGGCTTATAAGTATTAATGAGATCTTTTATTTGCGGCCACATGTGCGCTTCCGAATAATTTTTTCTATCCTTCAACCACAACGGATTATACCATTCGTACAACGAATAATACATGCCCGCATGCACACTTATTTTGCGAACGGCTGTAAATAAGTCGCCGAGCAAATCTCTGTGAGGGCCCGCCTCTGCTGCATTCCAGGGAAATCCCCAATCGCGGCTCGCTTCTTTACTTGGCCAGTTTGCAAAGCCATCATGATGTTTTGAAGTGAGGACAATATATTTTGCGCCAGACTTTTCAAACACCTGCGCCCACTCATCCGGGTTAAATAATTCTGCTTTAAAATTATCAACCAGCTGATAATATATTTTATCACCAAACTTTTTTTTATGATAATTTATTGTTGCTGTATCGCCGCTGTTCATCGCATGTTCATACCATTCCGAGTATGTTCCTTTAACGCCAAACGCAGGCACAGCATACACGCCCCAATGAATAAAAATTCCAAACTTCACATCTTTATACCATTGCGGAACAGGCCGCGTATCAAGCGATTCCCATGTCGGCTGATAAGTTTGTGCAGCAAGTTTTAATGAAATAAAAACGATTAATAAAGTCAATCTAAAAATTCTCATAATGATTATTTATTTTGAAAGCAGTTGTTTATTAGTTTGATCAAAAATTAAACCCAAAGATCAATATATAACTTAAAGATGAATGGTGCGACGCAACGATGATGCTATGAAAAACAAATGCTGGTAACAAAAAATTATTCAATCTTTATTAATAATAAAATCAGTTTATTTTTTACCCAACAGAATTAATGCTAT
>JABDAZ010000071.1 GCA_013288945.1 Bacteroidota bacterium
CTTTAGATCAATTTGAAAAAAATGAATACTGCAAAAAAAATTATGATTGCTGATGATGATCCTGCGATATTGGATTCAGTTGGCTTGTTGCTTGAATTTGAAGGTTACGAAGTGCAAACAACACCAGATGCAACATCGCTGCTTACTATGGAAACAGGTTTTCCCGATTTATTATTATTAGATATTTGGATGTCGGGAACCGATGGAAGGGATATTTGCAAGTATTTAAAAAAGCAACAGCTCACCAGTAATATTCCGATTGTATTGATATCCGCAAGCCGTGAAATAGAACGCTCCGCAATGGAAGCCGGTGCAAATGATTTTTTAGCAAAACCATTTGAGTTAAAAGATTTGCTTAAAAAAATTGAACAACATACTTTAGTTGTGTAGAAATTGTCATTAATAAATTTCTATAATTTATTAATAAGTATAATCGCGATAAATAATTATAAGAATTTTTACTTAAAACAATTTTAATCCGCTTGCACGCGCCATATAATATTGCTTGCATCATCAGCCACAAGCATTGATCCATCTTCTAATACTGCAATGCCAACAGGCCTTCCAAGCACTTCGCTTTTTGATAAATCACTTACAAAACCGCTTAAAAAATCTTCCGGCTTTCCCGACGGCTTTCCATTATCAAAGGGAACAAATATTACTTTATAGCCAGATAAAACAGATCTGTTCCATGATCCATGTTGTGTTATAAATGCACCATTATGATATTTTTTTGGAAAAGATTTTTTATCATAAAAAACCAATCCAAGCGATGCAGTATGTGCGCCCAATGGCACATCTGGAACAATGGCAGATTTTACCAATGCTTCATTCATATTATCTTTCATCCGCGGATCTTCATGTTGCCCGTAATACGAATATGGCCAGCCATAAAAACCATTTTCTTTTACGCCTGTTAAATAATCCGGTACAAGTTCATCACCCAATTCATCGCGCTCATTCACTGCGGCCCACAATGTTTTTGTTCCTGGTGCCCAACCCATGCCCACAGGGTTTCTTAAGCCGGCAGCATAAATCTTTTCATCGCTCCCATCGAGGTTGACTTCAATAATATTTGCGCGCCTTACTTCATTTGCCAAACCTTGTTCAGCCACATTGGTTCCCGAACCAACACCGATATAAATTTTATCTTTCGCAGCATTTGTAATTATATTTCTCGTCCAGTGCCTGTTATATTTTCCCGCTGGCAACGAAACAATTTGTTTTCCTGCTTTTGTAATTGATGTATCTCCAAGCGTATAATCATACTTCATTAATCCATCGGTATTGCCAACGTAAAAATGATTTCCGATTATCAACATTCCGAAAGGCTGATTCAAGCCTTCCATAAAAACATATTGCTTTTCGTACACGCCATTTTTATCTTCATCTCTTAATAAAATAATTTTATTTGCACTTGTTCCTTCATGTTCTGTTTTTATTTTACGCGAAATTTTTGCACCAACTTTTAAAACACCTTTTAATACTGTATTCGATTCCGCAACAAAAACATCGCCGTTGTCAGCAACATAAATCCATCTTGGATGATCGAGTTTATCTGCAAAACGCGTAACGCTGAAACCCGCCGGGGCAACAGGTTTGCGGTCATCTTTCCAACCTTGTACGAGGCTAAAATTTTTTACAGATTTTGTTGCATACGGTTCAGGCAATGAGTCATCCTGGTAACCACTTGTATTTACAGACCCACTGTAAGATCCTTTATTTAATTTTTTTGTGTTGCATGATAGCATTAATAAAATCAAACACAAATATTTGATGGCAATATTATTTTTCATGCAAAATTCAATTCAAATAAAATGCCTCAAAATTTTTTGAATTAAAAACCGAAGAAATTTTATTAATGAATGCCGGATAAAAATTGTGGTACAAAATTTTATTAATAATAAATGACAATAAAAATTTTAAACTGATTAATATGGCAGAAGATGTTGTTCCTCATTTATCGCACAAACAATTCTTAAAAGCAGATCATGATTATGAAAGAGCTGCATCTGTTGTAAATCTTGTTTATGTAAAAGATGGTGAGCCGGGCATTAATAGGATAAAAAAAGGAAAAGGCTTTACCTATATCTTAAACGATAAACCGCTCAAAGAAAAAGACGAAATCAAACGCATAAGTAAATTAGCAATCCCGCCAGCTTGGGAAAATGTTTGGATTTGCCAATTGGAAAACGGCCACATACAAGCTACAGGACTGGATTTGCGCCGCCGCAAACAATATCGATATCATACATTATGGAATGTGCTTCGCAATGAAACTAAATTTCATCGCTTGTATGAATTTGGAAAAATGCTTCCGCAAATAAGAGAACAATTAGAAAAAGATTTAGTAGGCAAAGAACTTACACAACAAAAAGTTTTAGCAACAGTAATCAGTTTAATGGAACATACTTATATAAGAGTTGGAAATGCAGGCTATGAAAAATTATACGGATCGTATGGATTAACAACATTAAAAGACAAACATGTTTCTATTAATGGTGATAAAATGGTTTTTTCTTTCAAAGGAAAAAAAGGAATTCATCACAACATTAGTTTGAAAAATAAAAAGTTGGCGAGAACTGTTCAGGCATGCAGGGATATTCCCGGTAAAGAATTATTTCAATATTATGATGTTGATGGAAGCAGGAAATCTATTGATTCCGGCCTTGTTAATAATTACATCAAAGCCGCAGCTGGCATGGATTTCACGGCAAAAGATTTTCGTACGTGGGCTGGTTCTATTCAAGCATTGCTTGCGTTTCAGTCAATTGGTGATGCGCTTACAGATAGCGAATGCAAAAAGAATATTGTTTCAGTTTTAGATACCGTAAGCAAACACTTAGGCAATACAAGAACAGTTTGTAAAAAATACTATGTGCATCCAGGCCTTTTAAAATTGTATGAAGAAAAAAAGCTTTCTGCATATTTAAGTGAGTTGAATGAAATTGAAACTGCAACGGATGATTCTGGTTACACAGGTGTTGAAAAATTATTATTGAAAATACTGAAATCACTTTGCTGATTAATAAACTTCGTGGAAAATTTTGCACAAATAATTCTATTTAAATTAAAGACGGGGAAAATAATTACTTAGTAAACAGGCTACAGGAGCGGGTTTTAACAGATTTTTAAAAGCGGTATTCAATTTGGATATACTTAGAAAAAATCTCTATGACTTCATATTTATCTGCATTATTTATCAGGGATAAAATATTGCAACTACAATCCGCACTTTTTTTTAATTGTTCCAATTCCGTTTTAAAAATTCCTAATCAGGTTATTAATGCATTGTATGCTGATGAACTTGGGCAGGTTTGGTTTTGCATTCCGCCACCATTTCAATCGATGTATGAATTTGATAAAGCATTTCCTGCACAACTCGATTTTTTCAAAAAAGAAGCTGATTTCTTTTTAAAAATTACAGGAAAAGCCTTTGTAGTAAACGATCCGGAAGAGTTGAACAATCTTGCAATTGTACCGGAAGACATTAAACAAAGAATAAGAAATGGTAAAATCGTTTTAATGAAACTGCATATTCAAAACGCAGAATATTTTGAAAAAAATATACCTGAACCGGAGTATAGTTTACCTAAAATAAAAAACCAGTTTTATAAATGGTTCAGCCATCAGCAAACAGGAAATTATGAAGCAGCATCAAAGAAAATTTCTTTGCAAAACCTTGTTCATCTTCCAAATATTTTTTCTAATTAATGCTGGCATGGTAATGGAAAATATTAATAAGAATGATTTTAAAAATTCTTAAAAAAATTATATGAGCGACACGATTACAATTGCAGAAGTTAAAGAAAAAGTAGCCGTTGCAGAACAGGAAATAGCTGTGATTTTAAATAAGCTTCAGGAAGACACAACAATCAATGTGAAGGCATTAATCCTTACAACTGGCCAACTGGAAGTTGCAAGAAATGATGATATGAAATTAAAAATTGAATATGATTTATAATTCATTAACAGCATAAAATTTTTATGTATGAAATCGAATATAAAAAAAACACAGCAGGTAAATAGTGTTGCAAAAAGCAACATCGATAAAATGTTTGCGAACAATAAAACGCATCACCTTAATGGTTGTGCGCCTGCAGTACAAAGAAAAACTACAATAGAAACAAAAGATATATTCTCTCTGAATTATTGCTATGATGATTTTTTTACAAAATTAATTCATTAATATATGCGCTCTATCTGGACAGGTGCTATTGGTTTTGGATTGGTAAATATTCCGATCAAATTATTTAGTGCCATTGAAGATAGTAGCCTTGATTTGGATATGCTTGATAAAAAAGATCATGCAAATATCAAGTTCAAACGCGTTAATGAAAATACAGGTAAAGAAGTGAGTTGGGACAATATTGTTCGTGCATATAACATGGACGGAAAATATGTGGTGCTTGATGATAAAGATTTTGAACAGGCAATGCCGGAAAAAACAAAATCAATTGACATTTCTGCATTTGTAAAAGAAGATGAAATAGATCCAATGCTATATGAAATGCCTTATTACCTGGAAGCTGAAAAGCAAGGCAAGCGCGCATATTCATTATTGGCAACTGCATTGGCAAAATCAAAAAAAGCGGGGCTTGGTTCATTTGTGTTGCGTAATAAAGAACATTTGTGTTTGATAAAAGCAAAAGATGATTTATTAATATTACATCGTTTACGTTTTAGCCAGGAGTTGAGAAAAACAGATGAAATCGATGTTTCGAAAGCAGCGCCAAAACCAGCAGAATTGAAGATGGCGCTCTCATTAATAGACCAGTTATCAGAGCCATTTAATATTGAAGCTTACAAAGATACTTACACGGATAAGTTGATGAAACTGATAAAAGCAAAAGCTGCAGGCAAAAAAACTGCGCCTGCGCCGCTAAAAGTTGTCCATTCAAAAACAAGGGATTTAATGGAACAGTTAAAAGCCAGCCTTGGTACTAAAAAGAAAAAAGCTTCGTGATAAAATAAAAATCTACAACTATGAATGATAATAAAAAAACAACAGAATTTGAATTGTCATTCAACTTCAAAAATGTTTTATACATCGCACAAGTAACCGAATGGACTGGAACTGGTGGCGAATATTACAGCATTGAATATTTTTCTCCCAATGAAAAAGGCGAAATGAAATTATTAAAATCTGCTGATGAAAATGATGCTAATAAATTTCAGGAACCTGCACACGCACACGATAAAGATTTTGTTGATGAAATTATTAACCAGATAAACCAGAAAAATTTTCATTAATAAATTTCAAAATTGTTCACGATTAATATTGATTTACAATTGATTAACATTCGTGTAAATAATTTCAATTCTCCCTTAACATTTGCCTATTTTTTTCTACAATTTTTTCATAATAAAAGCGATTACCCGCAAGGCATTTTTATTGAACTGGATATTTAAAATAATAATTCATTTCAAAAAAAGACAATTATGAAAACGAACAAATGGGCTTTACGCCAACTCTTCAACATCCCACGCTTATTAATTTTGTCAGCAATATTAATTATTGCAGCGTGCTCAAAAAGTAATAACGGTACAACGGTAACGCCGACCGGTTATGCAAACGTGGCAGTTATTAATGCATCGCCAACATCATCGATGTACAGTGTTTATTCAGACACATCAAACATTTATTCTGGCAATACAATTTCTTATGGTGGCGCAACAGGCGTTAACGGCGGTAGCCCTTATGAAGTTGTTACATCAGGAAGCCATGCAATTAAGTTGTCATCAAATGGAACAACTTACCCTTTAGATACTACACTTAATTTAAATGCAAACAGTTACTATTCTGTATTTGCATATGATACTGCAGTTGGAAGTGGCAATTTAAAAACTTTGGTATTAAATGATAATCTTTCCGTGCCTGCAAATGGAAATGCTGAAGTGCGGTTTGTAAATCTTTCACCAAATTCATCAGCACTTAATGTTTGGCTTATTAATGCTGATACAACAATGAAAGATACAACTGCATTGAATAATATTGGTTACGTTGGCAGTTCAACTATTAATACAGATTCATTGTCTGCGTTTAAAACAATTACGCCAGGCACTTACAATGTTTATTTTAATTCTGCCAATACTTTACAAAATTTATTTGCAACCAATAGCACAAATACCGTAACATTTACTTCAGGTAAAATTTATACTATTTATTCTAAAGGTTATGTAAATGGCGTAAATGGTACTGACAGCCTGGGTTTGGGCGTTATTCAAAATTATTAATAGAGCGTAAAAATTAGATAAGAATAAAAAAGCCTGCAATTGATTTTGCAGGCTTTTTTATTAATGAGTAAGAAAAATCAATTTCTTATATCTTCTTCATACGTAAAATTTGTTCCGTCGTTTTTTAAACCTTTGCCTGCTTTTGGATTTACTTTATCCGTTGCAGATCTTTGTTCAATATTAACCGGCGCACCTTGTTTTTTTGCACCCGGTTTTTTTTCATTATTTTTTCCGCTGTTCTTTGTTTGATTTTTCGTTTCCATGATTTCAAATTTTATAGTGAAATAATTAAGAATTAAAAACTTTATTTACGTGATCATTTTACATTTTTTATCACACATCTCGCATCCAACGCACCATTTATTTCTTCGGAACTATAATCGCATAAATAACATACAACCATCCTAAAATGCCGTGTATAATTGCAAGCAAAATAGATTTATTGCGGTTCCAAGAAACAAGCACGGCTATCAGCGTTCCTAATCCAATTCCGGGCCCATAATAAACTGGTTGCATATAACCTCCGCCACCACCGGCTTGCACCGCGCAAGAGCTAAAAAATAGTGCAGTTATAAAAAGAAATAAAACATTTTTTACAGACATGGTTGTTTGGGTTTTTACATTAATAAATAGTACCGGAATAATCATTTAAAAAAGAGTGCCGGATTTATTAATGCACAATAAATTATGCGGCAATCAAATTTTGCTGCACTTTATTTACCAAATCAGAAAGGCGAAAAGGCTTTGCCAAATAATCATCAGCGCCACAGTTTTTTGAAATTTCACTCAAATCCATAATAGCGCTTATTAATATTACAGGAATATGTTTTGAAATTTCCTGGCCCTTCAATTTCTTACAAATCTCGCCACCATCGCGGTCTCCAAGGTTTATATCGAGTATAATTAAATCAGGATGCACGCCATCGATTTCATCCAATAAACTTCCTGTAGCGTCAGTTTTCACTTCGTAACCTTGTTTTGATAAAACGGATTTAACCATCCACAGTATATCATTTTGATCGTCCGCCACAACAATTTTCTTGCTCATAACTAATTTATATATAAAATATAAATCAAATTTTAGTCCTTTAAATATTGAGGATGCGCCGCCAGCACATGAGCATTTAATTACCCGAAGATTTCATTCTTTGGTCAAAATTCACCTCACCATTTTTTCAAAAATAAAGTAAACATGTAGGCTCATCAATAAGGTGACTGTGAGCGTAATTGAAACAAAAGTTTTTTGTAGCCAGCATATAATTCCAATTAAGCATCAGTTGCGTCGCACACTTGTACTTCAGTTATTAATAAACTTTTGTCTTGAGTATAATTAGCATGTAATAATCGTTCAGCCATTAGCTTTGAGCTTTAAGCTTTAGGCTTTCAGCTTCCATAAAGCTCCTGGCAATTGTCACAAAAAAAAGTACTTCGCTTTCCTTTGCCTAAATATTCTTTTTGCAAAGGAATATTGCAACGCGGGCAAATCTTTTTAGAATACGCAAGCCAGTGTTTTTTTAATACACCAGCTTTTTTCCATTTTAAAAAATCGAAAGCATATTGCACAACTTCTTTTAATAATTCCCGTCGTTTTTTCAATGGCAGTTTTCCAACTTCACTTTTTGGATGAATGCGCGTGCGGAACAGCACTTCATTTTTCATAATATTTCCAAGCCCCGAAAAAATATCCTGATCAAGCAATGCATCGCATATTAATGTATCAGGAATTTCTTTTAATTTTTTCACCGCTTTTTTTTCATCCCATTTATCATTCATTATATCTGCGCTCCAGTCATACACTTCATCAACATTTTTTTCAATCAACTGAACGGAGCAAGTATAAAAATTCAGTTCGCCTTTTTTAAATGCAAGATGCAATTTTGGCTTCGCATCTTTTTTTTCATTTACGCGGTAAGTGCCAAACATTAATAAATGAATGCGAATAAAAAACCCATCAAAACAAATCAGCGTATGTTTTCCCCAACTTTTAAAATCGTTAATTGTTTTATTATTAATTTTTTTAAAATCAATTTTTGCATTGCCATTTGCATGCAACACTTTTTTGTTTTTAAAAATACTAACCGCTTCTTTTAAAATAATTATGGAAGGACCTTCTGGCATATTTGCTTTCAAAACAAATCATATACCGCTATTTTATTTTATTACAAGTGGTTTCATTTTTGAATAAAATAATACATGCATCAAAAAATAAACTGGCGTATTGGTTGCTCAGGTTTTCATTATAAAGAATGGAAAGATGTTTTTTATCCTGCAAAAATCCCGCAGCGTTTGTGGTTTGATTTTTATTGCAAACATTTTAATACGCTCGAATTAAATTCAACTTTTTATCATTTTCCAAGGTTAACGACTTTGCAAAAATGGAACGCTACAAGCCCTGATGATTTTGTTTTTTCATTAAAAGTTCCGCGGCTGATTACGCACTATAAAAAGTTTAACGAAACAGAAAATTTGCTAGCAGATTTTTATGCAACAGTTAAAGAAGGCCTTTCAAATAAAACCGGCGCAGTTCTTTTTCAACTGCCGCCACAACTGCATTACAGCGAAGACATGCTGCAAAAAATTATTAACAGCATGCAAGATGGATTTAATAATGTGATTGAATTTCGCAGCGCCACGTGGTGGAAAAAAGAAGTGTTTGAAAAACTTGCTGAACATAAAATCACCTTTTGCGGCGTGAGCCATCCAAAACTTGCAAATGATTTAATTATTAATAACGATGTTGTTTATTACCGTTTTCACGGTGTGCCGGTAATTTATAAATCAGCATACGAAAATGATTTTCTAAAAAAAATTGCCGATGAAATTTCTGAAAATAAAAAAGTAAAAACTGCTTATTTATATTTCAATAATACATTTGGAGTTGCTGCATTGCATAATTCAAAATGGTTGATAGATTATATTAATAATCAAATTGCTTGTTGATTGTTTTATTAATAAGATTGGAAAGCAATTATTTTTTTAGGCTATTTAAAATTTTAGAAGCTGTTTTTTTCCCGCTTATTAATGCAGCTTCAACAGTGCCCGGCGCGTTGCCATTATACAAACCTTCGCCTGCAAAAAATAAAGTATCATCAACAGGTTCGTTCAATTTTTTTCGTGCTTCTTTTGAACCAGGCATCGGATAAGTATAAGCGCCATTTGAAAATGGTTCTGTGTGCCATTTAAAAATATACGCAGCATTTAATTGTTCCTGCAAATTTTCTATGGATAAATTAAAAATTACCGACAAAGATTTTAATGCAATGTGTAAAATTTCATTATCGTTTAACTCACTATATTCTTCTGCGTTTGGTCCACCAAGCCAACCCGTTAATAAATTATTTTTCTCCGGCAATTGCGCCCACCAGGTTGGTATTTTTTGTTCGCTTAAAATCATGCTGATATTTCTTTTTTTATTTTGCCAGAATGCTTCTTTAAATTCTAATAAAATTTTTATTACTGCACCAAAGCCAATTTGCTGAAAAGTATTTACTGTTTCATTAATAGCCGGTTTACAATTTATTGAACCATTTAGATTTTTATTTTGCATTAATGAAACAGGAATGGTTATTAATAATTTTTTTGCAGTAAACTTTTCATTTGTGTTACTTAATATGTTCACTTTATTTTTTTTCCATTCAACTTCTTTTACCATTTTATCCGTTAATATTACGCCACCTCTCTTTACAATTTTTTTGTATAAATAATTCATCAATTCTGCATAACCTTTTTTAATTCTGTATTGGTTTTCGTCTTCATTTCTCCATTCTTTATATAATTCTTTTGTGCTTGCTTTATTGGTATCAACCAAGTCAAACCCTTGCGCATAGCGGGTTGCAGATGATCGCAATTCACTATTATTATCGCCTGAAAAATATTTTTCTAAGAAAACAGCAAATGGTAAATCGTTTTTAAGGTTGCCCATTTTCTCAATCAGTTCATCCCAATTTTCTATAAACTCATCATCAACCCATCGGCCGTTTTCTGAGCGGCGCATTTTACCTTTTATCTTATGATATTTTATTTTTGCTTCATCCAACAAACCGAGTGTAACTGGCAAATCTCCATGAACAAACTCGGCTCCTGCTTCCAAAAAAAGTTCGCCGCTTTTAATAGTATGCGCGCGGCCGCCAATACGGTTTCTCGCTTCGAGTATCAAAACTTTTTTTCCTGCTGCAGCTATTTCATACGCTGCTATTAATCCTGATGCGCCAGCGCCCACTATTATTACTTCGTAATTGTTTTCCATATTATTCTATTATTAAAAATTGTTCCGCCATTTTATTCAGCTAAGTTTATTGGCATATCAATTGAATTTTAATGATAAAAAATAACATGAATAAAAATAAAGACGTTGCTAAGAAACCAATGACTGACAAAAAAGATGTTGCAGAAAGTAACGATAAAAAAATTAATGAAGATTTTTCAGGTTATCCGTCGAACCCGGCAAAAGAAAATATGATTAACCCAAAAACGAAAACAGACAGGCTCATTTCTGATACAGA
>JABDAZ010000072.1 GCA_013288945.1 Bacteroidota bacterium
AAAGGTGTTATTAATCTTTTGAGAAAAAGTGGTTATACAGTTACGCCAATAAAAAATTAAATAAAAAAACCTTGAATTTATTATCATCATTAATAAAAATTAACGGGATAAAATCTTCAAGGTTTTACTGGAAATTTTATTAATAAGATTAAAATCTTTCTAATCCGCTAAAGAAAAAGTCAGATTCGATTTTTGCATTTTCATCACTGTCACTTCCGTGGATTGCGTTTTCACCAACCGAAGCAGCATATAATTTTCTTATCGTTCCTTCGTCTGCATTTGCAGGGTTTGTTGCGCCAATCAGTTTGCGAAAATCTGCCACTGCATTTTCTTTTTCCAATATTGCGGCAATAATCGGCCCGCTGCCCATAAATTCTACAAGCTCTCCGTAAAACGGCCTTGCACTATGCACTGCATAAAATTCGCCGGCTTTTTCGGGAGAAAGCTTCATCAGTTTTAAAGCCACCACGCGAAAACCATCTTTAATAATCATGTCGATAATTGCACCAGAATGTCCTTTAGAAAAAGCATCCGGTTTAATCATGGTAAAAGTTCTGTTGCTCATATTCTGTCTTTTTGGGATGCGAAGGTAATGTATCGGAATGAAAGTTTATAGCAGATGTTGGTAATTGTTCGCAGAGACGGAAGTTGGTCGATGGGCGATGGCGGATGACCGAGCTGGATGACAGATTACAGATGACAGTTGACAGATGACAGATGACAGATGATGAAAAGGTTATTTGATGACCAATGACTGACACTGATCTTAATGGAATTTATAAAAAAATCGGCCATCCGCCAACGGCCAACGATGATCGTTTTCCGCTTCATGCCAACAATCAACCGCCATCTGCGAACTAATTTGGCGTTTGCGTTTTATTTCCGCAACTTTGCAGCCATTTTGATGAAAACAATACAGGAAATATTCCCTTTACTAACAGCGCAGCCAAAAAAAGTGGTTATTACCATGCACCAGAAACCCGATGCGGATGCAATGGGTTCTTCACTTGGTTTATATCATTTATTAAAACAACTCGGCCATTCTGTTACCGTAATTTCTCCGACAAACTGGGCCGATTGGTTGAAATGGATGCCCGGCGCAAATACCGTTATCGATTTTGATTATAATAAAGACAAAGCAGCCATTATTCTAAATGAAGCTGAATGGTTATTTTGCCTTGATTTTAATACATTATTGCGCACGCGGAATATGGCCGATAAGCTCGCGAAATTGTCCTGCGTAAAAATTTTAATTGATCATCACCAGCAACCAGCTGTTGAAAGTTTTACCTATGGGATAAGCGACACGAGCAAAAGTTCTACCTGCGAAATGATTTACGATTTTATTAATGCATCTGGCCATGCAGATAAAATCAATAATGATATTGCTGAATGCTTATATGCCGGTGTAATGACTGATACAGGCTCATTCCGTTTTCCATCTGCCAGCGCAAATGTACACAGCATGGTTGCAGATTTAAAACACCGCGGCTTGCAGCATTCGCAAATACATGAAAATTTATTTGATAATTTTTTAGAAAACCGTTTGCGTTTTACAGGATATGTTTTGCAAAACAGGATGGATGTTTATTATGAACATAACACCGCAATGATTTCTGTGCCGTGGAAAGATTTGGTGAAGTATGAAATAAAAACCGGCGACACAGAGGGTTTGGTTAATTTTCCATTTTCAATAAAAGGAATAAAACTTGCCGCGCTTATTATTGACAGGGAAGAAGAAATAAGATGTTCATTTCGCAGCAAAGGCAACTTTGATGTTAATACTTTTGCGCGAAAATATTTTGAAGGCGGCGGCCATTTTAATGCAGCCGGCGGAAGAAGTAAAGACACGCTTGAAAAAACCATCCAGCGTTTCCTGGAGGCAGTAAAAGAAAATTCGTCACAACTACAATAATTAATAATGAAAAAAATCACGTCGTATGTATTGCTTGCAGTTGCTGTAATGGCTGCTGTTTCCTGCGCCAATGAAGGGTTTAAAAAAACCAAAAGCGGTTTGCAGTATAAAATTATCCATGATGGCAGCGGAGATGTTGTTAAGAAAGGACAGTTTTTAAAATTTAATTATGTTCAAAAATTAAGCGGAAGCAAGGACTCAACTTTGAGCCCTGCGGGCAATACTTTGCCAACTTATATTCCTGTTGATAGCGTTGGTGCAACCTATAATCCTGCAGAAGTATTTGGCATGTTGCGCAAAGGCGACAGTGTTATGATCATCATGCAGGTTGATACATTGCTTGCAAAATCTCATGGCAATCTTCCTCCGTTCTTAAAAAAGAAAGATAAGATTACATTGGGCATAAGAGTGCTTGATATTATTGCAAATGATAGTTTGGTAAGACAGGATCGTGAAAAATATTTGGCTGTTGAAAAAGACAAAGAGATAAAAGAAATCGAAGATTATTTAGCGAAAAATAATATCACGAACACGCAAAAAACAAAGAACGGCGTTTACTACCAGATACTTTCTACAACTAATGGTATTAAAGCAGATTCTGGCAAAAGCGTTTCCGTTTTATATACAGGCTATACAACTGACGGCAAACCTTTCGATTCAAATGTTGACAGTACAAAACAAATTCAAAAACATCCGCTAACGCCGTTTGAATTTACATCAGGCGTTTCTGGCGCAATACCAGGAATGGTTGAAGTAATGCCTTATTTTAAGAAAGGCGATAAAGTAAAAATATATGTTCCTTCTATGCTTGGTTATGGCCCGCAAGGCGCAGGCGGCGGCGTTATTAAACCATTTGCAAATTTGATTTTCGATTTAGAAATTGTTGATGTAAAAGATGCAGCACCGCAGCCGGCTTTTCCAAAAGGATTGCCTCCGGGAATGCAACAACGTATGCAGCAAATGCAACAACAACAGCAGGCAGCGCCAAAAAAATAGGTAAAGATTTTATTAATAAAAAAAAAGCAGTTTCATTATGAAGCTGCTTTTTTATTTTGCATATTCTGTAAACAAACGAACAGCTTCTTTCGCTTCTTTTACATCATGCACGCGAAGAATATTTGCCCCATTAATAAGCGCGATGGTATTTAATACAGTTGTTCCGTTTAGTGCTTCATCCGCAGTAACGCCAAGCGTTTTATAAATCGTAGATTTTCTTGAAACGCCTATTAATACTGGCTTTTCGAGCATTTTAAATACAGCAAGATTTTTCAGTATTTCAAAATTTTGCGCAACCATTTTGCTAAATCCAAATCCCGGATCAATAATTACATCGTTAATACCTGCATTTTTACATTCAGTTATTTTATTAATAAAAAAATCAAGCAATTCTTTTATCACATTTTCATATGAATGATTTTTATGCATTGTTTCTACATCGGCTTTTATATGCATGCAGATGTATGGAACATTTAATTTTCCAACTGTATTAATCATTTCGTCATCTGCATTTCCACCGCTGATATCATTAATAATTGAAGCGCCTGCATCAACAGATTCTTTCGCAACTTTTGCATGATAAGTATCAACAGAAATAATTGCTTCAGGAAAATTTTTATGTACAAATTCAATTACATGCACAACTCTTTTCAATTCTTCTTCTTCACCAATTTGCTTGCTTTTCGGACGCGTGCTTTGCCCGCCGATATCTAAAATATCTGCGCCATCTTTCAGCATTTTTTCAACCTGCTGTAAAATTTCTTTATCATTAATAAACCTGCTCGCTTCATAAAATGAATCTGGCGTTGCATTAATAATGCCCATCACCAGCGCATTTTCGCTTACTAATAATTTGCCTTTGCAATTGAGGATAAACATTGCGTTGTTATCTTTACATTTGAACGGTAAAATTGAACAATTAAAATTGAAAATAGCAGAAATTCCGGTAATGAGCACAACCAACCAGCAATACAACGAAGCCATTCAATTGTGTAAAGAAATTTTTATTAAGAAAACAAAAGATTACGGAACATCATGGCGCGTGTTGCGGACTATTTCAATTATTGATCAGATTTTTATTAAAGCGCAACGCATAAAAAATATTCAGCAAACCGGCAACCAATTGGTGAGCGATGATATTAATAGTGAATTTAAAGGCATGGTAAATTATGGCGTTATTGGATTAATACAACTCGATTTAAAAAGAGAATCCGTTGAAGATTTGCCTGTAGATAAAGTTGAAAACTGGTACAATATTAAAATAGAAATTGCGCAAAAAACAATGCACGATAAAAACCACGACTACGGCGAAGCCTGGCGCGACATGAGCCAGGAAAGTTTTGTTGATTTGATATTAATGAAACTTTTGCGTGTAAAACAAATATTGGTTAATGATGGAAAAACTCTAATCAGCGAAGGCATTGATGCAAACTTTATTGACATTATAAATTACTCCGTGTTTGCGTTGATATTGATTAATGAAGGTAAGCATAGTGAATAGGTGCGTGATGCGTGATTCGTGATTCGGGATTCTGGATTATCATATGTTGAGACCGAATAAATATTAAACCTTATCTAAAAATTATGAGTTATCGCAAACTTGAAATTTGGAAACTTTCAAGAGAAGTTGTTATTGATATTCATAAAATGAGTTTGCAGCTTCCAAAATTTGAATTGTTTGAAGAAGGCCAGCAAATAAGGCGATCGGCAAAATCTGTTAAATCAACTATTGTTGAAGGTTATGGAAGGAGAATGTATAAAAATGATTTTATTAAATTTTTGATGTATGCCCATGCTGCCAATGACGAAACAATTGATCATTTTAAAAAAATTATTTGAAACAGGTTCATTAACAGACCAACAAACATTTAATAATTTACGTGAAAAATTAAATAAATTAGGCAGGATGCTAAATAGTTTTATTCACGCAGTTGAAGAAAAGCATATGAGCCCAAAATAATATCTCATATCTAAAATCGCGTATCACGAAACCCGTATCTTATAAATCAAACATGATGAAATTTCTTATCGCCATATCAAGATCATTTGTCGGCATTCTTTTTATTTTTTCCGGATTAATAAAAGCGAATGATCCGCTTGGATTAAGTTATAAAATGCAGGAGTTTTTTGAAGTGTGGAAATTTCATTGGCTGGATAATTATACATTGGCGTTTTCTGTCATCATGATCATTTTTGAAATTGTTGCGGGCGTTGCCATTTTGCTCGGATGGAAAATGAAATTATTCAGTTGGTTGTTATTATTGCTCATTATCTTTTTTACGTTTCTTACAGGTTATGCCTATTTATCCGGCAAAGTGCGCGAGTGTGGTTGCTTTGGAGATTGCATTCCTTTAACTGCCGGACAATCATTTACAAAGGATTTGATCCTGCTTGCATTAATCATTTTTCTTTTTATTTATAAAGAAAAAATTGTTCCCGTTCTTCCGCAAGCCGCCAGCATCGTGGTTTTGCTGGCTGTCACTGTTTTATCTTTTTCCATGCAATGGTTTGTGTTGGATCATTTGCCGATGATTGATTGCCTTCCATATAAAGTTGGCGCAAACATTTTAGATAAGATGCAATCGCCGCCGGGATCAAAACCCGATAGTGTTGTCACCACTTTTTTATACAATAAAAATGGAAAACAAATTGAAATCGTTAATAATAATTTTCCAAACGATTTTGATGATTCTTATAAATTAATAAGCAGGAATGATAAAATAATTCGCGCAGGAAATAATACGCCGCCGATAAAAGATTTTAGTTTAACCACACTTTCAGGAAACGATACGACGCAAGATTTGCTTACGCGAAAAGGTTACAGCATTTTTATTTTTGCGAAAGAAATGCCTGACCTAAATCCATCCTGGAATAAAGAATTTAATTTGATTATTACTTTTTGTAAACTAAAAAATATCCCTGTTTACATGATTACATCAAGTGCAGATCAGGTGGTTGCTTTTCTTGAAAAAAATGCTTTGCAAAATACGATTGGTGTTTTGAAATGTGATGCAACTGCCATCAAAACCGCAGCCCGCGCAAATCCTACGATGTATTTGATAAGAAACGGCGTGATAATTAATAAATGGAGCTATGCTGATTTTGAAAATGCAATTATTGCTTTTAGTGAAATACATTAATAAGATACGAGAGACAAGATTCAAGGAACAAGAATTAAGGCACAAGTTTTTTACAACAATGCGCATGAAATATAAATGAAAATAATTTAGATAAATCAACAAACAATCTTGTAAGCTTGTCTCTTGTTCCTTGTACCTTGAATCTTGATTTATTTATTTAATAACAACTTCCTTAATCACTTTCTCACCAAGTGCTTCATTAACGCGCTGGATTATTTTTTCTTTTTGGTAGGAGAGTTCCTGTTTTAATGGAGCGACGGTTGTATTAATATATAATGTGTGTCCGTGTATCTGAATTTTTTCTGTGTACTTCGCAATCGTTTTTCCCATAATTTTTTCCCACGCTTCTTCAATTTGAAAAGCCTGAATATAACCCTTCAACCTGCTCTGGTTAAGGAATTGCTTCATTGCATCTGCCATGGAATACTCACTCATAATTTCAAAGTTACAAATTAATGAGTTGATACTTTACTTTCAGTTTTTCAAAATGCGTGCTGATTCTTTCACTGTGTGTATCTGTTATAAAAATTTGCCCATCGTTTTGTACACATACGCGATCCAATAAATTATACATCCTGTTTTCATCTAATTTTTCAAACACATCATCTAATAATAAAATGGGAGAGAAGCCTTTTTCATTTTTTAATGTTTCAAATTCTGCAAGCTTCATCGCGAATAATAAACTTTTTCGTTGGCCTTGCGAAGCACTGTTTTTAAAAGGCTGCTGGCTCAAAGTAATTTCAATATCATCTTTATGAATTCCCGTGTTTGTTCTTTGCAATAAAAAATCTTTATCACGAAATTGATGCAATAAATTTTCAAATGAAGTTTGATGCAATTGGCTGCTGTATGCCAGTTCTATATTTTCTTCGCGGCCGGCAATTTCTGTGTATAATTTTTTTATTAATGGCAATAAATTTTGCAGAAATTTTTTTCGTTGTTCATAAATATAATTGCCCGGTTTTATTAATTGCTCATCATAAACTTCCAATAAATTATTATTGCGGTTCCTGTTTTCTGCAAGTGATTTTAATAAACTGTTTCGTTGTTGTAAAATTTTGTTATAATCAATTAACTGTTGTAAATATTTATTATCAACCTGGCAAAGCAATGTGTCTGTAAACCTGCGCCGTTCTTCACTTCCGCCGGTTATGATTTGCACGTCGTCCGGAGTAATAATTACACATGGAAACTTACCGATGTGCGCAGAAAATTTTTCATACAATTCATCATTAACGGAAAATTCTTTTTTTCCTGTTTCACGCAAAATGCACACAACATGTTCTTCTTTATTATTCAAATCAAAATTTCCTTCTATCCTGAAACCTGCGCTGCCATTGGAAATATTGAGCTGATCAGATTTTGAAAAATAACTTTTGGTAAAACATAAATAATAAACGGCATCGAGCAAATTTGTTTTACCAATACCATTATTACCGCAAATGCCAACAATTTTTTCTGTAAAAGAAAACGATGCTTGTTTGTAGTTTTTAAATTGAAAAGGCGATATGTTTTTTATGCGCAGCAAAATAAAAGATAAGCATGCAATATAAAGCAAGCTTTTTTATTGCAATGAAATCGTGCGTCGGTTGATTTTTATTAATGAATATATTTCCCGTAATTTTTTATTAATAAAAATGTATCTTTTATTTTTAATTATTAATACCAAAAACTAATTTATGAAAAGGGTTATCATACTTTCTTTATTAATAATTTTTTCTTCTTCCGTTTTATTTGCGCAGGAAACTGTTGATACGTCAATCATTAATAAAATCCGCGATGAAGAATTGAACCGTTCGCAAATACGTTTTATCGCGCATAATATTACTGATGTATCCGGTTCGCGGCTAACAAATTCACCGGGCTTTCGCCGCGCTGCAGACTGGATTATTACTACCTTAAAACAATGGGGGCTGAGCGATGCAAAACTGGAACCATGGGGAGAATTTGGTTATGGGTGGTCTGTTGAAAAATCTTATGCTGCTATTCAATCGCCTTATTATTCAAATATTATTGCTTATCCAAAACCATGGAGCGGAAGTACCAACGGCCTTATTAATGCAAAAATTTTTTTGATGGAGAAAATGGATTCTGCATATATCGTTCAAAATGCAGATAAAATTAAAGGGAATATCGTGATGTTTAAAAGCCGCGATACAGCTATTAAATCTTCTTTTAAACCTGAAAGCATGCGTTATACAGACAGCGCACTTGCCAACCTGAAAGATGATTATATGGTTACGCCGGAAATGGTAAAAATGTTTGTGCCGCAATTATTAAAAATGAAGAGCCTTTCAAAATTGATTAAGCAATGTAACCCTGCAGCATTTATTGAAATAAGTGGTGAAGCAGGCGACGGCACTGTGTTTGTTGATGGTTTTGGTGGTTATAAAAAAGATGATCAGCCAATGGTTCCTTGGTTGGTTATGGAAAAAGAAGATTTTTTAAAAATAGAAAGATTGGTTGGAGGCGGAACAGAAGTGAAATTGGATTTGGATATTAAAGCAAAATTATACGACCAGGATTTACAAGGCCATAATTTGATTGCAGAAATTCCCGGAACTGATCCAACATTAAAAGCAGAAGTGGTAATGATTGGCGGGCATTTAGATTCCTGGCAAAGCGCGACTGGCGCGACTGATAATGGCGCTGGTTGTATCGTGATGATGGAAGCCATCCGCATTTTAAAAACGCTTGGTATTAAACTAAAAAGAACAATCCGCATCAGTTTGTGGGATGGCGAAGAACAAGGTTTGCTAGGTTCTTTTGGTTATGTAAAAAATCATTACGGCAACCCGATTGATATGAAACTGAAACCGGAGCAATCAAAAATTTCTGCGTATTATAATTTAGATAATGGCACTGGAAAAATCCGCGGCATTTACACGCAGGGAAATGAAAAAGTTGTTCCGATTTTTACAAAATGGCTTGAACCGTTTAAAGATTTAGGCGCAACAACTGTTACGATGCATAACACAGGTTCAACAGATCATTTATCTTTCGATGCAGTTGGAATTCCAGGATTTCAGTTTGTGCAAGATCCTATTGATTATGAAACGCGCACGCACCATTCCAATTTTGATACGTATGATCATTTGTCGATTCCTGATTTGCAGCAGGCTGCGGTTATTGTTGCGTCATTCGTTTATAATACTGCTATGCGTTCAGAAAAAATTCCACGCAAACCTTTAGACGCACCAAACAAATTTATTTTTGATGGGCTTTTGCCATAATTAATAATAAAAAGTAGAAAACAAAAAGTAAAAAGAAATACGGGTTTTTCACGCCCATTTTTTTCCTTTTTGTTTTTTACTTTTAACTTAACACCTTTGTGTTTTCCCCCTTATCTTTGCACCTCAAATTTTTGCAACGTGGCCACTAAATTTTCTAAAGAAACTTATTTGTATTGGTACGAGCTGATGCAGCTCATCCGCCAGTTTGAGTTAATGGCAGAAGAAAAATATAAAATGGATGGAAAAATCCGCGGCTTTTTTCATGCCTATATCGGCCAGGAAGCTATTGCTGCGGGTTGTATGACTGCCACCAAACCAGATGATCCGTTTATTACAGGTTACCGCGATCACGGCCTTGCATTATCAAAAGGCGTGAGTGCAAATGCATGTATGGCGGAGTTGTATGGAAAAGCAACCGGCGCCGCAAAAGGCAAAGGTGGAAGCATGCACTTTTTTGGAGTAGATGTAAAATTTTTTCGGCGGCCACGGAATTGTGGGTGCACAAATTGGAACCGGCGCAGGTTTGGCTTTTGCTGAAAAATATAAAGGCACAGATAATGTTTGCCTCGCATTTTTTGGTGATGGCGCTGCACGGCAGGGTATGTTGCATGAAACATTTAACCTCGCCATGCTTTGGAAATTACCAGTAATTTTTATTTGCGAAAATAATAATTACGCGATGGGAACTTCTGTTGAAAGAACTTCTAATGTAGTTGATATTTATAAACTCGCAGATGCCTACGAAATGCCGGGTGATACTATCGATGGCATGAGTGCAGAAGCAGTGCATGAAGGCGTTGCACGTGCCGTAAAAAGAGCGAGAGAAGGTGGCGGCCCGACATTATTGGAAATAAAAACATATCGTTATAAAGGCCATTCCATTTCCGATCCGCAGAAGTACAGGACTAAAGAAGAAGTGGAAGAATATAAAGAACGCGACCCGATATCATCTGTGGCTGCAATTATTCTCGAAAACAAATTTGCTA
>JABDAZ010000073.1 GCA_013288945.1 Bacteroidota bacterium
TTATTGATGACGTATCAATCGATCCGGTATTTCGTGATCACCACACGCCGAAAATGTATGGCTTTAGAAGTTATATTTCTTTCCCGATTTTTTTACAAAATGGTGAATTTTTTGGGACGCTTTGCGCCATTGATCCAAAGCCTGCACAAATAAACAATCCTAAAATAAATGGCGTTTTTAAAATGTTTGCAGAGCTGATATCTTTTCATTTAAGTACGATGGATAAACTGACATCGACTGAAAAAAAGTTATCGGAAGAACATGAAATTGGTGAACTGCGCGAACAGTTTATTGCAGTGCTTGGGCACGATTTAAAAAATCCTGTTAATGCCATTTCAAATAGTTCGGAACTTTTGCTGCGTTTGTCGGGTGATGAAAGTATCAACAGGCTTGCAAATGTTATTAAAAACAGTTCTTTCCGCATGCTTTCCATGATTGAAAATATATTGGATTTTGCAACGGGAAGATTGGGCGGCGGAATAAAATTGAATTACAAACCAAACGAGCCGCTTGTAAAAATATTGAACCAGGTTATTACCGAATTAAAAACAATTTGGCAGCACAGGCCAATTGAAATATTATTGGATTTAGATGAACCAGTTGCGTGCGATGGAAACAGGATTGCACAACTTTTTTCCAATCTTTTAGGAAATGCTTTTAAATATGGTGAAGTAAATATGCCAGTGAAAGTGGAAGCCATAAGTTGCAATGGAGAATTTATTTTATCAGTTGCAAATGCATGCAAAAAAATTCCCGATAATGTGTTGGAGCGGATTTTTCAACCATTTTACCGTGGCGAAATAAATCCCGGAAGGCAAGGCTTGGGGCTTGGTTTATACATTGCTTCAGAAATTGCGCTTGCACATAATGGCCGGCTTGATGTGATTTCTACAGACAGTGAAACACGCTTCACTTTTAAAATGCCTTGTATAAATAATCAGGATTAATAAGCTTTATAGCTTTATTTATTAATCTGATTTGATTGTAAATTTACTTGCAAGCGAAAAAATTTCTACAAAAATTATTAACGTTATTAAAAAATTAAAGCCTTATAAAAAGGCTTTATTTTTTAAACATTGTTGAAAATATTTTAAACTAAAATTTTTCCTTCAATAGAATCATCAAGCGTTTGCCCGGTTAATGCACCGGCAATTTTTTTAATAAATGAAACCATTGCGCCGTGTTTCGTATCCCAATAATAACCTTCTTGCGGCGCAACTTTAATAACCGTAATTCTCGGATCGTTTTCACCTTCGGTAAACCAGGTTTTTAAAATGGGTTGCCACAAATCTTTAATAAGCGCTTTGTCTGTGCTTATTTCCGCGTCGCCATAAATATCTAAAAAGTTCGAAAATTCTGAACCCTGAAAAAGCAAACGAACAGACGATGATTCTTCTTTAATCGCTTTATTTTTGTGACTGTCAGATGCACTCAGAAAAAATAAATTTCCATTGTCATCTGTTTTTTGAACAGACATTGGACGTGTTGAAAAACTATCGCTTGTTTTAATGTTTGTACAAAAAAAACATGAAGGTGCTTTTTCAATAAGTTCTTTAATTTTTTCTACAGCTTCTTTGCTTACAAGATCTTTGTGATTTTTTTCGGGTTGATTTTTATTAATGCTATCCATGATTAAAATTTTTTAAAAGAGTTTCAAATTATATACCTGCTTCAGATTTTTATGATTTAGTTTGAACGAGTATATCTTTTGTTGATCATTAATAATTTTTCGGATAAGTTTTATAAAAAAATAGGAAAAACTCCATTTTACATGTCTATTTCAATGGACAACTATGTGTAATAATTGCACGTTTTTAAATAGTTTCTGTCAACGGGTTTCCAATAAAAATTAGTTACGTATTATACTACCCGTGCGGTTTTCAAATCGTAAAATTTTTTTTAAAAATTTTATTTTAAATAAAAAAGATAGTTTACCATAAATTTTACCTGTATATGAAGAGATTTTTATTAACAGCAATGGTAGTTTGCAGTTTGTCATGCATCCATAATTATGCGCCATTAACATACAAAGGCACCGAATGGAAAACCCAAAATATTCCCGGTAAAATTGAATGCGAATTTTATGATAAAGGCGGCGAATCCATTGCTTATCATGATGCGGATAGTATTAATAATGGTAGCGGAAAACTAAACCCTGCTAATGGAAATTTTTTTAATGAATTCAGGATGAAAGAAGGCGCGGATATTTCTTACACAAAATCCGGCGGCATTGATGATAATTTTTTTAGCAAAACAAAGCCCGAACTTAATCAATTATATCTTGGCTGGACGGAACCTGGCGAATGGGTTAATTATACAGTTAAAGTAAACAAATCGGGTTTGTATAATATCGCAGCCATATACACTTGCAATGGCGGCGGCGCGATTGCTTTTGATGTAGATGGCAAAGCAGTTACAGGTTCTTTAAAAATTATTTCCACGCACGATGATGCAGATACTGTTGCATGGCGGCAATGGCACCATTGGAATAAAACCAATTCATTAACATCAATTAATCTTACAAAAGGAATTCATGTGCTTACCTTGCACATTGTTGAACATGGCCAGATGAACTTTGATTATTTTGAATTTTATTAATAAGAATTTATTAAAAAAATTAGTATGCAATTGATAACAATGCAACTGGAAGATTTTTTTAAAACCAGTGCCAATCCATATTATAACGAATCGGATTGCGAATTGGAATATGATGGCGAAAATGGCTCTGTGCTTGTATCCGGCCCGCCGCCGCAAGATTATGAATTTGAAGAAAATATTATTATTAACCTCGTGAGTAACCATGCATCTATTAATGATTTTATTTTTGAATTTTTAATTACAGATGTTTCAGATATTGAAACGATAACGCCGGAACTTTTGCTAAAACGTTTTTTTGTTGGCCGAGGTTGGTTGTATTGTTATATCGATCCGGAGTTTAAAAATTTCCTTTCTTTTATAAGAAATGATGATGTGCTTTCTGCAACTGATGCGCAGGGAAATACGCATGAAGTTCCGCCGCAGGTTTTAACTGTTGATGAAATTGTTATTTATACAAAACATTTTTTTCAATCAAAAAATTAGCAGCAGTTAAGCAATTGTTTTTGATTTTAATTTCAATATAAAAAGAAAAATAAAATTTAATAATGCAGAAATTTTTGCTTTTTATAACAGGCATATTCGCTTTATTAATCGTTAATGCACAGCCTTTAAAATACACAGTCGCCAACGCACATTCGCATAATGATTATGAACAGCCAATTCCTTTTAAAACGGCTTACAGCGCGGGTTTCGGTTCTATAGAAGCAGATATTTTTTTGATTGGCGAAACGCTTTTTGTTGCACACGATACATCTGAACTCAAAAGAAAAATAAAGCTGGAAGATGAATATTTAAAACCATTATTAACAGAAGTAAAAAACAATACGGATTTGCATTTGCCGATACCACAAAAAAATTGCAAATGCTGATTGATATAAAAACAAATTCTGTTAATACAATTGATCAGCTTGTTGTTTTATTAAAAAAATATCCTGCATTAATAAAAAATATTTCATGGGTTATAACTGGCAACCGGCCTGATGAAAGTTTGTTTAATAATTACCCGTCGTTTATAATGTTTGATGGCGAATTGTATAAAAATTATAGTGCGCATGCGCTTAATAAAATTGTGATGATGAGTGATAATTTTAAAAGATATAGTGCTTGGAACGGAATAGATAATTTGCAGGAAACAGACGAAAGCGTTTTAGAAACAATCATTAATAAAGCGCACAAGTTACATAAACCTGTGCGTTTTTGGAACGCGCCTGATAATGAATTTGCATGGAAAACATTTATGCATTTGCAGGTTGATTTTATTAATACAGATCATATAAACGCTTTAGCAAATTATTTAAATGCACTTAAATAATTTATTAATAAAAGAAAAAATATTTATTATAAAAACAAACCAATTTAATGCTCATCTTTTTTTTAATAATCGTAGTTGTAGTTGCCGGAATTTATATTTTTATGAACCAGCCGCAATTCGGCAAACTCCCGTCTGGCGCATATTTCGAAAGAATTAAAACATCACCGAATTATAAAGGCGGCAAATTTCAAAACATAAGCAACACTCCGGATTTAGCTGAAGGCGTAACGATGTTTACGGTATTGCGCGAATTTATTTTTGGCAAAAGTAAACGTGATAAACCTGCAACAAAATTGCCATCAAAAAAAACAGATTTGCTTAATCTTGATCCAAATAAAAACGTGCTGGTTTGGTTCGGCCATTCATCTTATTTTATGCAAATTGATGGCAAAAAATTTTTGGTTGATCCGGTTTTTAGCGGTTCGGCTTCTCCGTTGCCAAATTCTGTAAAAAGTTTTGCAGGAAGTGATGTGTATACAACGGATGATTTTCCGGTGATTGATTATTTATTTATATCGCATGATCATTGGGATCATTTGGATTATAAAACTGTATTAAAATTGCAGCCAAAAATTAAAAAAATAATAACTGCGCTCGGCGTTTCCCCGCATTTGGAAAGATGGAATTTTGACAAAAATATTATTATAGAAAAAGACTGGAATGAAGAAATTATTTTAGATAATGGATTTAGTGTAAACACAACACCCTGCCGCCATTTTTCTGGAAGAACATTTAAAAGGCAGCAATCATTATGGATGTCTTTTGTTTTAAAAACACCAACCATGAAAATTTTTATTGGTGGTGATAGTGGCTACGATACTCACTTTGCAGAGATTGGAAAAAATTTCGGTCCATTTGATTTGGCAATTTTAGAATGCGGTCAATACAATAAAAACTGGAAATACATTCATATGATGCCGGAAGAAACGGTGCAGGCTGCGCAGGATTTACAGGCAAAAAAATTGTTGCCGGCTCATTGGGCAAAATTTTCTTTGTCGCTGCACGATTGGGATGAACCGATTAACAGAGTAACTGCAGAAGCCGAAAGAAAAAATTTCCCAATCATTCATCCAATGATTGGTGAAGCTGTTGATTTAAATGTCAATGAAATTTTTCCGCGTTGGTGGGAATGAGGTGAATGATGAATGGGCAATGGTGAATTGGATGACGATTAATAATTTTAATATTCAACATTCAATAATCAACATTCAATATTAAGGGAAACAAATTATCAATATTCGATTTGTAGATTAATGTTTATCAAATGATCATTAATATAGCATTCGTATAACTATTCACAATTCATCATTTACCTTTCACTATTGACCATTCACCACCGTCAGCGTTTCTTTTAAACGAATATCTCTTGATGATGCGCCAATCATAATTCTGAAATCGCCGGGCTCAACAACTGTATTCATTTTTTCATCGAGCATGCTTAATAATGATGGCGTAATGGCAAACGAAATTTCTTTGCTTTCTCCTGCTGCAAGATGGATGCGTTGAAACCCTTTCAACTCCATAACAGGCCTCGCAACAGATGCGAGAATATCATTAATATACAATTGCACCACTTCGTCGCCGGCAACTGCGCCCGTATTTTTTACAGTGCATTTTACAATTGTTGAATCAGTTGTTGCAATATTATTTTTATCAAATTTCATATCACTGTAATCAAAATTTGTATAGCTCAATCCAAAACCAAATGGAAAAAGTGGCAAGCCGCTAAGATTATTATAATCATCTCCGCGGCCAGTTGGTTTATGATTATACACTAAAGGCAACTGCGCTTCAGAAACCGGAAACGTAACAGGCAAGCGGCCTGCAGGGTTTTCATCGCCAAATAAAATTGCTGCAATGGCAGTTCCGCCTTCTTCCCCGGGATACCAAACATCCACAACGCCATCAACTTTGTTCAACCAATTATTCATCGTCACCGCGCTTCCGCCAACTATTAATACAACAACTGGTTTTCCAGTTGCTGCAATTTTATTAATCATTTCTTCCTGGTGGCCTGGCAAATTAATCATTGCCCTGTCGCGGAATTCGCCTTCTTCAACACCAACAACAATTATCGCCATGTCTGATTGTTGCGCAGCATTAACAGCGTCATTTATTTTTTTGTTCCAGTCATTTTCTACTCCAACGTTCCAGATTAATTTTATGTGCGCATTTCCAATCGGTTCAAAAAATTCTACAGTTATATCATACTCTTTATTTTCTTCAAATAAAAAATCGGCAAGCACGGTTGAGTATGTTTGTTTTTTCCAATTGTCGATTAATAATTTATTATTAATGTATAACCGATAACCATCATTTCCATCAAGCCCGATTTTATAATTACCTGTTTTTGGCGAATGAATTTTTCCCGTCCATTTTGCTGAATAAAAATCTTTATTAATAGATCTGTCAGGCGATGATAATGTCCATTGGAAATTAATATTTGCATCAAGCCTTGTAATCTTTGGAACGCCCGATAATGTTATGTTGGTAAAATATTCTCCTTTTAAACCAACTGATTTTTTATCATTAATAACGCTGCTCAAATAAGTTGAAGGAATAATTTCCCATTCATTGCTAATTCTTCCGCAGCCCGGCGCATAAGAAATTTTTACAGCATTACCAGCGCGGTTTTTTATGCCATCAAGCATATTTATTTTTCCATTTCCCGGCCCGGAATAACCGCCCAGCCTGGCTTCTGTTGCATCAACGCCGATGACTGCAATAGATTTTATCTTTTTATTAATCGGTAAAATTTGTTTTTCATTTTTTATTAAAACAATTGATTCAAGCGCAGCTTTTTTTGCAATGGCTTTATGTGTTTTATTATTTGCAAATTTTAAAATGTCATTTTCATTTACATAAGGATGTTCAAATAAACCCAATTCAAACTTTGCGCGAAGCACGCGAGATACAGCATCATCAATTCTTTTTATATTAATATCTCCATTTAAAAATGGCGGAATAAATAATTTATAATGTTCGTAAGCTGTTTGAAAAATTACATCCAATCCGCCCGTAATTGCCTGCTGGCCTGATGTTGGATAATCCTTCGCAGTGTAATGCAAAACTTCTGCGCCGCCAACCGCACTTGCATCGGAAATTACAAAGCCTTTAAAATTCCATTCGCCTTTTAATTTTTTATTTAATAACCAATCATTCGCGCTACACGGAACGCCATTTAAAGAATTGTATGCAGTCATAATTGATCTTGCGCCAGCTCTTTCAATAACGGCTTTAAAAGGTGGCAAATAAATTTCATCAAGCAATCTTTCATCATAATGAATTGGATAACTGTCGCGGCCGCCATCGCCAACATTTGCAATAAAATGTTTTGGTGTACTGATGATATTCATTTGTTCAAAAGCGCTTATAAATGCAACGCCCATTTCACTTGTAAGAAATGGATCTTCGCCATAGGTTTCTTCCGTTCTTCCCCAGCGAACATCAGATGCAATATTAATAACCGGCGAAAGTATTTGTCGTATGCCGCGGATTTTTGCTTCCGTTGCAATAGCATTTGCAACGCTGTGCATTAATGAAGTATCAAATGTTGCAGCAAGTGCGATGGATTGCGGAAAGGCCGTGGCGCCGCTTCTTACCAAACCGTGCAAGCCTTCATCGAAAGCGATGATGGGAATTCCTAATCTTGTTTTTTCAACAAATATTTTTTGTATCGCGTTTATTTTTTTTGCAAGTAATAATCCATCTTCCGTTGTTTTATAATGAAGCATTTGTTGCGAAGCATCTCCGTTTGCAGAAGCAGCGCTTACCTGGAAACCAAAAATTCCATTTTTATATTTTTCTTCTTCGCCATTTTGTACATCGCCGGGAATCATAAATAGTTGCCAGAATTTTTCCTCGATCGTCATGCGCATTAATAAATCTTTCACCCTTTCATCAATTGAAAGCGAAGCATTTTTATATGGCAAAACAGTTTGCGAAAAAGAGCAAAAAGAAATTATTAATAAAACAAAAAACAGCGTCACATTTTTTTTCATAAAAATTATTGGTTGCGATTTTATGGAAGAAAGAATTAATTTATTCGAATAACTTTTTTTAATTAATTTTTATAAAATGATTTTATATAAGCGGGCATTCTAAAATCTAAAACGTATAACATTCAATTACTGATTAGTTTCCATAGAAAAAATTATCTGAAAGTAATCTTTTATAGAGAAAAATAGTTCTTAAGGAAATTTATTTTAAAAACTCTTTATTATGCGCTGATTTGAATTTAGATTGCTGAAAGTTTGTATAATAACCTAATGTCATCAATAAAATAAAAATTAATGAATTCAAATTCATGCAATCGTTTGTTGATTATTTTAATGATAAAAAATTAGTACAACCATCTCATCTTATTTTTAAACAATGAAAAATTATCTGCTTCATATTATTTCATTAATCCTCTTTTTATTAATAATAAATTTTCCGCAAGCAATTGTTGCGCAGGAAAAACATGTCTTCACATTAAGTAAAAATGATTTTTTATTAGATGGAAAACCTTTGCAGATAATCAGCGGAGAGATGCACCCGGCGCGGATTCCAAAGCAGTATTGGCGGCACAGAATTCAAATGGCAAAAGCGATGGGTTGCAATACAATTGCTGCATATATTTTTTGGAATTATTTAGAAACATCACCCGGCGTTTTTGATTTTACTTCTGAGAACAGGAACATTGCAGAATTCATTCGTATTTGTAAAGAAGAAAAAATGTGGGTGCTGTTACGTCCCGGTCCATATGTTTGCGCCGAATGGGATTTCGGTGGATTGCCTTCGTATCTTTTAAAAATTCCTGATATAAAATTGCGTTGCATGGATAGTAGATATATGTCTGCTGTAACCAGATATGTAAACCGGTTATCAAAAGAAGTTGCGCCGTTGCAATGTATTAATGGCGGCCCGATATTAATGGTGCAAATAGAAAATGAATACGGCAGTTATGCAAATGATAGAAAATATATACTTACGCTAAAAAAATTATGGCGACAAAATAAAATTACAGTTCCGTTTTATACTGCTGACGGGCCAACGCCTTACATGCTTGAGGCAGGGAGTATTGATAGCGCTGCCATTGGTTTGGATAGTGGCGGAAGCGATGATGATTTTGCGCAGGCAACACTAAAAAATCCAAACGTGCCATCGTTCAGCAGCGAAACTTATCCGGGCTGGCTAACGCACTGGAAAGAAAAATATGCAAAGACAAGTACTGCTGACGTTGTAAAAGAATTGACCTATTTATTGGATCATAAAAAGTCTTTTAATTTATATGTTATCCATGGCGGAACAAATTTTGGGTTTACTGCCGGAGCAAACGCATTCTCTGCAACCCAGTACCAGCCTGATATTACGAGTTATGATTATGATGCGCCGATTAATGAACAAGGACAGCCAACAGAAAAATATTTTGCATTAAGAGATTTAATAAGCAAGTATGTTTCATATAAAATTCCTGATGTGCCGAAGGCAATTCCGGCAATTGAGATTCCCGCGTTTTCATTAACTGCTTTTACAACTGTATGGAAAAATTTGCCAAAACCAATTGCATCTGCGCAGCCAAAACCAATGGAAGATTTTAATCAGAAAAGCGGGTTCATTTTATATAAAACAAAATTGATCGGACATAAAAGTGGCAAGCTCACTATTACTGAACCGCATGATTATGCGCTGGTTTTTTTAAATGGAAAATTGATTGATACTATTTTTCGTGATGGTGGAAAGTGGACGATTGATTTACCAAAAACTGATGTGAAAGATCCGGTGCTCGAAATATTTGTTGAAGCAATGGGCCACATCAATTTTGCGCAATACATGGTTGACAGAAAAGGCATAACCGATCGCGTTATATTAAATGGGATGACATTAATGGATTGGCAAATTTTTCCATTGCCGATGGATGAAAAATTTATTGCTTCATTGAAGGCAACTT
>JABDAZ010000074.1 GCA_013288945.1 Bacteroidota bacterium
TATAATATCGATTTTAATTTGGAATTTGATTGCATAAATTCCCACGAATTACCAACGCCATTAAAACCATCTGAATTTGAAATAACAGAAGTTTATCGCTTTGAAGGCGACAGCGATCCCAGTGATGAAGCCGTTGTTTATGCAATAGAATCAAAGCACGGGCAGAAAGGAGTTTTGGTAAATGGTTTTGGAATTTCAGCAGATGCAGTGAGTGATGAAATGATTGAAAAATTAAAAGTAAAACATTAAAGTTTTATGGTAACCATCAGGCTTGCAAACGAAAATGATTTGCCGCAGTTATTAATAATTTATAACGATATAATTATTAATACAACTGCTGTGTATCAATATGAGCCGCATACATTTGAAATGCGAAAAGCCTGGTACGATTCAAAAGTAAAAGATGGCATTCCGGTTTTTGTTGCCGAAGAAAATAATGTGATTATTGGCTTCAGTACTTTCGGCCCTTTCCGCGCGTGGCAGGCTTATAAATATACAATTGAAAATTCTGTGTATGTTGCTGCAACGCAGCGTTGCAAAGGCATTGGAAGATTATTATTAGAACCATTAATAAAAACTGCGAAAGAAAAAAACATGCACGCCATCATTGCCGGCATCGATGCAACCAATGAGGCGAGTTTGAAATTACATACATCTTTCGGCTTTGAAGAAGTGGCGCACTTTAAACAAGTCGGTTACAAATTTGGCCGATGGCTTGATTTAAAATTTTTAGAATTGATTTTAGAAACGCCGCAACACCCTAATGAATTATAAGTATTAATGCGGTTAAAATTTTTCTTTTAAAATTCCTGCTACAACTTTATCGATTGGCAACGAAACTATTTCTGCAGAAAATATATTCCAGCTAATAAAACGAAAAGTTTCTGTCTCTTTTTTTTCTTCGTAAATTTTTAATTGCTGTTCATCAAAGTCAAAAGGAACAGTACGTAACGGAACTTTAATTTCTTCCAAAGCTTCCACAAAATAATAGATAGAAATAATCTGGTGCTCAGGATTAAAAGCCGACATCTGAAAAAAATCTGTTGTATAAATATGGTCAGTAACTTTTACTTCCAAATCCATTTCTTCTTTAAATTCTCTTTTCAAACAATCGCGCGTGCCTTCGCCAAACTCCAATCCGCCACCGGGAAATTTTGTAAAATAATCGCCGCGGATAAATTCATCGCTCACCAATACTTCTTTATTTTTTCCCAATAAAATTCCATAAACACGAACGTTGAAAAGGCTCATTTTTTTTAATTAATAATTGATAATTGATAATTGATAATTGATAATTGATAATTGATAATTGATAATTAATTAATATTTTGCTTCGCAATTTCTCAATTAATTTTTATTTGGGAAAATAAACTCCGTTATCTGTCAATTGTCATCCGTTATCTTTTTTTGAATTACAATTCAAACTCTCCTTCAAACGCTTTTTCTGCGGGGCCGCAGAGCCAGATATTGTTGTATGATCCATCATCCATGCGATCATATTCAACAGTTAGTTTGCCGCCTTTTGTAGTTACAGTTACATCATTATAACCAACATCATTATGATATAATGCAAGCGCACTCGCAGTAACGCCTGTGCCGCAAGAAAGTGTTTCATCTTCCACGCCGCGTTCGTACGTGCGCACAATTATTTCATCAGGCTGTGTTTGTTCTACAAAATTTACATTAATGCCTTCCTTTGCAAAGTCGCTGCTGTAGCGGATATCCATGCCTTTTCGGTACACATCATAATCCATTGCATCGCCAACTAATTTTACATAGTGCGGCGAGCCTGTGTTTAAAATAAAATCGCCATGAAAATCCTGTATCTCATTTACATCTTTCATTTTTAAGCGTACAATGCCGTCATCATTTATTTCTGCTTCATGTTCGCCATCAACGGCTGTAAAATGATATTTGTTTTTATGCAAGCCCATGTTGTATGCAAACTTAACCATGCAACGCCCGCCGTTTCCACACATGCTGCCTTCGCGGCCATCTGCATTATAATATTTCATATCAAAATCAAAACCTGGTTTTGTATTCAGTAACATTAATCCATCTGCGCCAATTCCAAAACGGCGCTCACATAAATGTTTTACTTTCTCAGTTTTTAAAGTGGTTATTATTGCGTTGCGGTTATCAATAATAATGAAATCGTTTCCTGTTCCCTGGTATTTGTAAAAATGAATTTTCATAATAATAATCTTCTCTTTTTTTTGATGAGTAATGAACAAAACGTTGAAGTGAGTGACACAACGATGATCCATAACGATTCAAATGCTGGCTCAAAAATAATAACAAACTACAATCCGGAAATTACCGGTAATGTTTTTTTGATCATGTTTTCTATTAATAAATTTCCGTCGGCGGAAAATTGTTTCGTAACACGGTTTGTAACAATCGCGCTGATGCTGAGACATTGATGGCCCATAATTTTTCCGAGGCCATAAATGCCAGCAGTTTCCATTTCAAAATTTGCAATAATGTGGCGGCCAAAATTAAATTGCGTTAAACGATCTATAAGATTCGGATTGCTTAAACCAAGCCGCAAAACACGCCCTTGCGGGCCGTAAAAACCAGGGCAGGTAACGGTTACGCCTTGGTGATAACCTTCGGTAAAATATTTTATTAATGTGCTGCCCGCACCACTTACATAAGGATAAGAAAAACGGTTATGCAATTGTGTGTGCGTTACAAATGCATGTAGCAAAGCTGCATCTTCTTCATTTTGTTCGTGGCGATAAAAATTCATCAGGTTGTCAATTCCCAAACCGTGCGTGGAAACTACAAAACTATCAACCGGAATAGTTGACTGCAAAGAACCTGCAGTGCCGATGCGAATTATATTTAAAGATGTAAGATTATTTTTAACCATGCGCGTTTCAAAATCAATATTCACGAGCGCATCAAGTTCATTAAAAACAATATCAATATTATCTGTACCAATTCCTGTTGATACAACTGAAATTTTTTTGTTACCAATATACCCCGTGTGCGTAACAAATTCCCGGTGGTTTTTTTTCAATTCAATCTTATCAAAATATTTGCTAACAGTTGCAACGCGATCAGGATCACCAACGGTGATAATAGTGTGGGCTAATTCTTCTGGCCGCAAATCCAAATGATAAATTGCGCCGCGGTTATTAATAATCAATTCGCTTTCTGCAATGCGTTGCATAAAAAAATGAAATGGTTGTAAAAATTTACGCCGAATATACTACATTTGCACCTCTCAATGGTTCCGTGGCCGAGCGGTTAGGCAAAGCTCTGCAAAAGCTTCTACAGCAGTTCGAATCTGCTCGGAACCTCTTCTTAAAAAATAAAAAACCTGTTGATTTTATCAGCAGGTTTTTATTTTTATAAGAAAAATTTTCTTCAAAAAAAATCAATTTATTTTTAAGAAATTTTATAAAACAATTATTAATGCGCAATTTCTCAGATTGATTTTTTGTTAATAGTCTGCTTTTTAATTTCAATCAAATTCTTATTATAAAATCATTTCATTTAAAGCAACCTCTTATAATCAAGCGGCGTTTGTATTAATAGTTTGCAAACATTGGTTCCCAAAAAACTCCGTAGAAAGAGCCGGTTTATATTAATCATTTCTGTGCGCACGGAAATGAAAAAATAAATTTTTATAACAAGCAATAATGCCTGAAAAAAAATTGCGGGCACTTGCATATTATTTACATATCCAATTTAAAAAACGCTATTATGAATAAGATTGCACCTATTAATAACAGGCTTAAGCCTGTCAACAGTTTATTCCTCATTGCTGCTTGCGTTGCACTCTCCGTTGCATGCCATAAGCAAGTCGTTAATAACAATGATTTAAAAAATTTTCAGCAGGTAAATTTAGTAGCAAACAGTGCGGCATATTCGCCGGCACTTGTAGACCCGACCTTGCTTAATGCATGGGGTTTGGCATGGTCGCCAACAGGCATTGCATGGGTAAATTCTTTGGGTGGCCACGTTAGTGAATTGTATACTGCAGAAGGCGCGCTGGTAAGGCCAGGCGTAAATATTCCTTCACCAGCAGATACCATTGGCGGCTTGCCAACAGGTGTTGTTTTTGCAGGTGGCGCAGGTTTTACGCTTGCCAATAAACAAGCTGGCCTTTTCTTTTTTGTTGGTGTTGATGGAATTTTTTCCGGATGGAATGGCGCTGATGGAAACAATGCGCAATTGATTGCAAATAATTCTTCAACCTCAAGTTATACCGGGCTTGCTATTGCAACAAATAACGGCGCGCATTTTTTATATGCAGCTAATTTTAAAACAGGAAAAATTGATGTGTGGGACACAACTTTTTCTGCTGTATCAATGCCTTTTCATGATGGGCAGTTGCCATCAGGTTTTTCTCCTTTTAATATCCAGGCAATCGGCTCGTGGCTTTTTGTTGAATATGCAAAAGTTGGAACCGATGGCAGAGACGTTGCTGGCGCGGGTTTGGGCTATGTTGATATTTTTAATACCGATGGATCTTTTATAAAAAGGTTTGCATCAAAAGGAACATTAAACGCTCCATGGGGCGTTGTGGAAACACCTGCAAATTTTTTACAAACGAATGATATGGGCGATGATAACGATCATAACAATTCAGGAAACAACAGCGGCTCACACGATGGCAATGATGATAATGATAATAACAATAACAACCAGCCACTTATTTTAGTTGGCAATTTTGGTGATGGCCACATTAATGTGTACACGATGGATGGAAATTATAAAGGCCAGTTGCAAACCAACAAACATACTATTGCTATTGATGGTTTGTGGGCTTTGTCTTTTGCGCCAACAACCGCTACCACAGTGGATCCTAACCGTTTATATTTTACAGCCGGCCCAAATAAAGAAGGCGATGGTTTGTTTGGATATCTTATAAAACAATAAAAATTTTCTCATTAATAAACTTTTAAAAAGCTGATCAAATTATTTGATCAGCTTTTTTTATAAGCAACATTTTTTCAAATCATTAATACAAAAAATTATTAACCCAGCAGTTGAATATCTATTAAGCTTCATTGGCGTCGCACTCTTGTACATTAGTTATTTATTCATCGCATCAATACAGTTTTTTTAATTTTTGTTTTTTACTTTTTCATTTATAACCTTGCAGCTATGAAATATTCAAACTGGATTGGCATTGTGGCTGCACTTTTATTAATAGCAGCATGTTTTTTTCCATGGACATATTATCCTGATTTAAACAAAACATTTTCCGGCTTTTTTTCCGAAGGAAATAAATACGGCCGCCCGGGAAAAGTGTTTATCTTTTTTGCAATTATAGCCATCGTTCTTTTTGTTACACCGCGCATTTGGGCAAAGCGGTTAAACATGCTGATAACCGTGCTGGCGCTCGCTTTCGCAATAAGAAGTTTTGTTTTGTTTACATCTTGTTACCAGGGAATTTGCCCCGAAAAACGGGCAGGAATTTTCATCGTATTAATCGCTCCATTTATAATGTTGCTCGCTTCTGTGCTTCCCGATTTAAAATTGAAAGAAGAAATAAAATAAAAACAGCAAAACATTTTTGCCTTCATCACATACATAATTTATAAATCATTTTAAGTATGAAAACAATTATTATAACTGGCGCAAACGGCAATCTCGGAACTGCAACTGTAAAAAAATTCCTCAGTGAAAATTATAAAGTAATAGCTGTTGGCGGCGACAACAAGCAACTCGATTTTGCATTGAACAATGCAAATTTTGAATTTGCAAAAGTGAATCTTATTAATGAAAATGAAACAACAATTTTTATTAATAACACCATTACAAAGCATAAAAAAATTGATGCAGCAATAATGCTAGTCGGCGCATTCAATCCGGGAAATATAGAAATTACCAGCGAAGCTGATATTGATAAAATGTTTTCGCTCAATTTTAAAAGTGCATATTTTATTGCGCGCCCTTTGCTGAAACACATGCTGGCAAACAGTTTCGGGCGATTAATATTTATTGGTGCAAAGCCTGCGCTGCTTGCCGAACAAGGAAAAAATTTACTTGCTTATTCATTATCAAAATCATTGCTTTTTAAATTCGCAGATTTTATTAATGCAGAAGCTCAAGAAAAAAACATCGTTGCATCAGTCGTTGTGCCCGGAACAATTGATACACAAATAAACCGCGGAGCAATGCCCAATGAAAATTTTGATAACTGGGTTAAGCCCGAACAAATTGCAGATATACTCGAATTAATAACTTCAGAAAAAGGAAATCCTTTGCGCGAAACAATTATAAAAGTCTACAACAATTCCTGATAGATTTTTTAAAGTGTGTTATTAATAAATTTTTAGTTTTTGTAGCCGGCATAATATCATTAATCATCTTCATTGGCGTCGCACTCTTGTAATGTGGATTTTTTATTGGGCATTAATAAGTAAAAAATAAAAAGTAAAAATTAAAAATCACTTGGTGCAACTTCGCGCTTTCATCTTTGAGTACTTTGTGGTAAAAAAATTGCAACATTATATTGAAACTACAATCTGCAAATAAAAATTGAAATGACAGATTTAGAAAAAATATCGTTTAAAAATAAATTGAAAACGCATGCAGCTTCAGTTATTAATGAACGCATTCAGGCAGCAAAATTAATTATTGATAATGCACAACAAGCAGCCAATAATGAAGAGAAAAGTTCTGCAGTTGATAAGTATGAAACGTCGCGCGCAATGGGCCATTTAGAAAAAGACATGCATTCCCGCCAGTTATCTGAAAACATGAAAGAATTGTCAACGCTTCATTCTATTAATACAAATAAAATTTACACAGAAGCCTGTGCCGGCGCGTATTTGGCGTGTAATGCTGTTTCTTTTTTTTTTTGCTGCAGGTTTAGGCAAACAAGTTGTTGGTGAAAATAAAATTGTCTTTCTTTCGCCACATTCGCCGCTGGCGAAATTATTAATGCATAAAGCAAAAGGGGATTATTTTTTGTTTAATAATTCACAACTATTAATAACAGATTTGTTTTAATTATTGCAGAATTATTTTTTTAATTACGGTACTCGTTCCGTTGCTGATGCGTACAAAATAAATTCCTTTCGCAATACCGGAAACACCGAAAGTTGTTTTTTTATCTTTATTCAAAACAGGCAAATTCATCAACTGTCCGATGCTGTTATAAATACTTATTTGTGCATTGGTTACATTATCACCTTCAACAGAAAAAATAGTATTTGCCGGATTTGGATATATTGAAACGTCGGTAAATTTTTTTGAGAAGTCAACAAACTTAATTTCTGAGTAAGTAGATGTTCCGCTATAATCAGTTTGTTTAATCCTGTAGTATGATAATCCATCAGCAGGCGCATTATCATACGCAGTATAATTTAAAGTTGTTACACTCGTACCACTACCATTTATTTTTTCTAAATCTTCCCATGTAGTTCCATTGGTAGACCTCTGCACAGTATAAAAACTATTGCCAGTTTCAGAGGAAGTAGTCCAAGTAAGTTTTACAATACTGTTTTGTGGAACAGCATTAAAATCAGTTAATACAATTGGCAATGCAATATTTGTAGTGAGCGATAAATTGTCAAAATAGGTATCAATAGAAGGCCCATTATGAACTACACCAATTAAACGTATCCTTATCCATCGTGTGCCTGCAGGTGCAGTTGTAGTTTTAAAATAATTGGTCCAAACACCTTTATTAGTTTGAAGGCCTGTATTATAAGATGTAAGCACAGCCGTGTTTGCAGCGTTCCTATATTCAACAACCATCTGTGATTGGTCGGTAGGCGTTTGATTAAATACTTGCATATAACCCGAAAAAGTAAAAGCATTGTAACCGGCATCAATAACTCCCGCATTTAATGATACATTAATATCCTGGCGCAATTCATAAGAAGTTCCGGAAACGCTTGAACAGCCAGGCATAAAAAAATAGTGGCCAGATTGAGCTGCAGGATAACCATTTAAACTTTGTATGATGCGCCATCCACTTGCGTTGAAGCAAGTAGTTCCGGTTGTTCCGATGTTAACCGCTGTCCAGCCGCCGCCTGCAAGTGAAGGTGGGCCTGTTTCTGCGCTTGGGTTTACAATTAAGTTCTGTGCAAGAATATCATGAACATTCAAAACCACAAGGCCAGCCAATAATAAAATTTTCAGATAGTTTTTCACAAAGAATTGGATTCACAAAGAATTATTAAATACTTCATGAATTCAAACGTCATTTTAGCGCAGTTATTTTGAATGATAAAAAGCATTTACAAAGCAACTTATAATGATTAGTACAAACTAATCGTTTTTATATATGCATTTTGAAAATTTAATAGTTTCAACATACATTTCAGGGGGAAATTTGTATCTCACATGTATTTTTAAAAAACACATTTTTTGTAAAAAATCAAATTGAAAATCCGCGCATATTTATGCAAGCAATATTAAATATTGCACTCCGTTTACTTCTTCGGATTATACTTATGTTGATCTAATTGTTTTGTAACAATAATATCATTTTTTATTTTCTAAAAATAATGATCAGCAAATTTTTTCCTGTTAACCAATATCCTTTGTGTTTTAAAAGTAAGTATGAAAACTATTTTTTACCCTTTGAGTTTTATTATTATTGCAATTATATTTTTTGCAATAGCTCCAATTAAAACCACGGCCCAGTGCGGAACGCCGCCAACAAGTGGTAGCACAACTTTAGCTACTGGCCCAATAAATTCTTATTATCCAGGAACAGGAAGTCCCGTTGCAGGCTCGACATTAATAACACTGGGTACATTAGACTCAAGGGGGGCAAGTACACCAATTGCAGCGGGGGATCTTATTTTTATCATTCAAGTTCAGGGGGCAGACATTAATACTACCAATACGGTTGCATATGGTGCAGGGGGCAGCGTTGCACCTGCAAGCGGATATTTAACTACAAACCTCAAAGCTGGAAATTATGAATATGGTAATGTTGCCGGCGTATTGGGTTCAATAATAACCTTGTCTAATCCCTTAGTGAACCAGTATTTTACAACTGCATATTCAACATTAACGGCAATACAGTCTTACCAGGTTATTCGTGTGCCAAGATATTATGATCTTTCAATACCAAGTGGTGTTTCTGTTACTACGCCTTCATGGAATGGATCTACCGGAGGGGTCATAGTTATTGAAGCAGCGAATACTGTAACTTTAAACGGGACTGTGACTGCTGCAGCATCAGGATTTCGTGGCGGAGGGGGCAAAAATTTAACGGGGGCAACAACTGGTAATTCAAGTGCAAGTCTTTTAGTAACAGCATTAACAAAAACCGATTATAGGTTCAATTCTCCAATAACTAATGCAGCCAATCTTACCG
>JABDAZ010000075.1 GCA_013288945.1 Bacteroidota bacterium
GTGATTTAAGATTTGCTTCTGAAGTTCGAAATTCTTAAGTCTTGATTTTTACTTTTTACTTTTTACTTTTTACGAATATTAGTGCGCAAGATAAATCATCTCACAATTATTATCTTACCAAAACAAGCGTTCCGTTTTTATGCATTTGCTTGCCGGTTAAATTGTCTTTGTAATTTAGTTCCCAAACATATGAGCCGGTTGGTTGTTGCTGGTTATTAAAATTTCCATCCCAGCCATTGGCAACATTGTTTGAATTGAAAACAAGTTGGCCCCAGCGGTTAAAAATTTTCAATTCATAATTGCTGAATGCGCATTGATATTTGGGAGTAAATACATCATTTTTTCCATCGCTGTTTGGCGAAAAAGCCGAAGGCACATAAAACCTGCATGCACAATTTTCAAACACAACATTAATAGAATCTTTGGTATCGCCGCAGGCATTGGTAACATCCGCAGAATAAGTGCCAGCCTGGGTTACATTGAACTGAGGTTGCGTTGATCCATCCTGCCAAACATATGTTGACTGCGGATACGATGCATTTAATAATAAACTTTGCGTGATGCAAATGGAAGTGTCATTTCCTAAATTTATAATGGGCTTTGTGGTGTACACAACATTTATTTTTCCAACTGTATCACATCCATTTGCAGCAACATCTACTGAATAAGTTCCGGCACTGTTTACATTAAATGTTGGCCCGGTTGATCCATCCTGCCATGTATAAGTCGCATTGTTATTTGTTGCATCCAATAACAATGTTTGCCCTTCGCAGAGTGTGGTGTCGCTTCCAAAATTTATTAATGGATTCGGTTTTGAGCTGATGATTATACTATCTCTTTTCGCGCAGCCACCATTGGAAACCTGCAGCCAATATGTGCCCGGATTATTTGTATGAATTGAAAATGAAGTGGCTCCTGTGTTCCACAAATAACTGGCTTGTAATAAAACAACAGTCGGTTGTAAAAGAATAGTTTTTCCATTGCACAAACTTGTATCTACACCAAGATTAAAATTTGGCACTGGCATAAAATTTACATTAACAGAAGCAGTTGCAGAACAATTAAATTGATTGGTAACTTTTACTATGTAAGTTCCTGCAGTCGCTACTTTAAAGCTATTTGCCGTGCTGTTATCCTGCCACAAATATTGATAGCCTGCAACCTGCGGCGCGCTTAATAAAAGTGTTGCGTTGGTGCAAAGCGTTGTATCATTTCCAATAAAAACAACAGGTGTTGGCGGTGCAGTAAGTTGAACCGTATCGCTAACCGTGCAGCCATTCGCATCTTTTATTAATGCGATGTATTGTGCAGAATCGAGATTATTAAAAATATTATTTGATTGAAAACTTGCGCCATTATTAATGCTGAATTGCAACGGCGATGTGCCGCCGGTTGCAGTAATATTTATTGCACCATTTATGTTGCTGCAAGAAGCCTGCGTTACAGCAACATTTATTTTTGGAGCAGCTGCATCATTAATAATTGTGGGAGAAGCAGCGGTAACATTATTTGCATCTTTTACAGTAATTGAATAATTGCCTGCAGTAAGATTATTAAATACATTATTGGTTTGAAAATTTATTCCATCAATTGAATAAGTATAAGGTGCAATGCCGCCAGATGCAGTAGCAGTAATGCTTCCGTTGTTGCTGCTGCATATTGTATTAATATCTGCAAATGCCAATTGCAAACAATTGTTATTAATAGTTATAGGATATGTTGTCGTAAAATTTCCTGCATCTTTAATAGTTACAGTATAATTTCCTGCAGAAAGATTGTTAAAAACATTGCTTGACTGAAAATTTATTCCATCAATTGAATATTGATAAGGCGCGGTGCCATTGCTTCCTGTTGCTGTTATTGTGCCAGTATTTTGATTACATGCTGCGTCTGTTTCTGTTGCGGTAACAACCGGGCAATTACTGGTTACCAAAACTACTGCAAAGTTTATATTGCCCGCAATATCTCTAACTGCAACATTATAATATCCGCCTGCGAGGTTATTAAATACATTACTTGTTTGAAAATTTATGCCATCAATTGAATAAGTATATGGTGCAATTCCAAGTGCAGATGTGACTGTTATTGAACCAGAATTTTGCCCGCATATATTATTTGTTGCTGTCGCAATTATTTTTTGCGGACAATCCGAGAGTATTGAAAATCCTTTTATATCAATAACTCCGCTAGAATTTTTTATATATAATTTATAAAAACCAGGCTGCAGGTTATCGAATGTACTACTTTGCTGAAAATTAATTCCATCAATAGAATAAGTGTAAGCATTAACACCTCCGTTTACATCTGTAACTGTTATTCTCCCAAGCATATTGCAGCCAAATGAACTTGTATAATCTACACCGTTCACATTTATGCTGCAATTTTCTGCAAGCGCGGGGGCTGCGGTGGATGCGGTGCAACCATTTGCATCAACAACATAAAGAGGATAAGTAAATGTTGTTATATTACCAGGAGTTGCTGGAAGATTGGTAAGAATATTACTTGACTGAAAATTTATATTGTCAGAACTGTATTGATAAGGTGGTGTTCCGCCAGTAACGGCCAGCGTTACCGTGCCATCTGTTTTTCCGCAACCAGTTGGATCGGTGGAAGAAACAACTGCTACCGTTAAAAGATTTGGGTTTGGTGGAATTGTTACAAATGTTGTAACAGTTGCGCCTGTCGCATCGCTAACATAAAAATAATACCTGCCATCGCGCAAGCCGGGAAAATAACCATTAGCAAAAGGCGCAGCTTCATAATTATAAATATAAGGAGGTGTTCCACCAGATGCTTTTAAAATTATTGCACCGTTGTAAAAATTACAGGTCGGTAAAATTATTGTTGGGGTAACAATGATTGCGCCCAGCGGTTTTGGTTTGTTTCCGTGTATAATTTGCTGCGCAGAAGTTTGAAAAATAAAAAACAGGCATCCTGTTAACAATAAAAAGGTGCGGAAAAAATGATGAAGTACTGAAAAAAAATAAACGGGCCTGGTCATTTATTAATAAGGTTTCCGGAAAGTTTTCGGGTTTTACCGGGTGTTTTTCAAATGAAAAATTCAAATACAAAAATCAGCAAAATTATTTGCATCATCCAAACAATGTTTTAATGCACATGAACTATCTTATTAAAACAACTGTTCCATTTTTATGGATTGCGATGCCTGTAATGTTATCTTTATAACTCACCTTCCAAATGTACGTACCTATTGGTTGTTGCCGGTTATTAAAGTTGCCATCCCAACCATTGGATATATTAATAGAATTGAACACCAATTGCCCCCAGCGATTAAAAATTTTTAATTCATAATTACTTAGCTGGCATTGATATTTTGGAATAAAAACGTCATTTCTGCCATCAGTATTGGGAGTAAAAGCTGAGGGCATATAAAATTTGCAGGCGCAATTTTCATACATCACATTAATAGAATCTTTTGTATCACCACAAACGTTGCTAACATCAACAGCATAATTGCCTGGCTGTGTTACAGTAAACTGTGCATTGGTTGAACCATCTTGCCAAATATATATTGATGATGGATAAGTTGCATCAAGCAATAATTTTTCAGTAATACAAATAGAAGTGTCTTTGCCAATATTGATAATAGGTTTATTAATATAATTTATTGTAATCTTTCCTGATGTATCGCAACCATTTTCTTTTACATCTACAGTATAACTGCCTGCTTTATTCACTTCAAAAGTAGGCCCGCTTGAGCCATCTTGCCAGGTATACACTGCATTATTATTGCTTGCATTTAATAAAATTGTTTGCCCTGCACATAAAGTTGTGTCATCACCTAAATTTATTATCGGATTAGGTTTTGAAATTATTATAATAGAATCGCGTTTCGCACAACCGTCATTTGTAATTTGAAGCCAGTATAATCCTGCCACATTTGTATTTATTGAAGAAGATGTTGCTCCAGTATTCCACAAATAATTTACCTGCGATAAAACACCTACGGGCTGTAATAAAATTGTTTTCGAATTACAGATGGTGGTATCCGGTCCGAGACTAAAATTTGGAACCCCGTTAAACTTTACATTTATAGTAGAACTTGCAGAACAATTAAACTGATTGGTGATTTTTACAGTATAACTTCCCTGCGTTGTTACATTAAAATTATTTAATGTACTATTATCTTGCCACAAGTATTGATAGCCCGCAACCTGCGGTGCACTTAATAACAGCGTTTCGCCATTGCATAAAATTGTGTCATTACCGATCGAAAAAGCAGGAGTTGCAAGGGCCGTAAGTTGGACAGTATCACTAACAATACATCCATTTGCATCTTTTATTAATGCAATGTATTGCGCGGAATCCAGGTTATTAAAAACATTGGACGATTGAAAAGTATTTCCATTATTAATGCTAAATTCAAATGGAGAGGTGCCGCCATTTGCCGTAATATTTATTGAACCATTCGTGTTCGTGCATGATGCTGGCGTTAAAGCAATATTAATATTTGGGGAGGCTGCATCTGTAATAGTTACGTTAGCGTTTGTAGTAATTCCATTTGCATCTTTTGCGAAAATAGTATACGTGCCAGCTGTAAGGCCAGTAAATAAATTGCTTGAAACAAATCCAGATGTCTGCATAAGTGAATATTGATAAGGCGAAGTTCCGCCAGACGCATTTGCAGTAATACTTCCATTATTACTGCCACATGTAGTATTTGTATTTTGCAGCGTTAATTGTAAACAATTTGAATTAACATTAACTGAATTTATATATCCATAAGCGCCATCCGCATCTCTTACTGTAACAGAATAAATACCAGGAGAAAGGTTGCTGAAAGTATTACCGTTTTGAAAATTTATGCCATCTATTGAATATGAATACGGTATAGTTCCATTGTTTGCTGTAATAGAAATCGAACCATCATTTTTGCCACATGTTACATCTGTAACGTTTGCCAATAAATCGAGCGGACATCCTTCAAATATCTGGACGTCATGTATATCTTCATTACCAGCAGCATCTTTCAAATACAAATGATAAATCCCTGCTTTAAGATTTGTAAAGTCTGGTGAACTTTGATAGTTGATTCCATCAATCGAAAACTGATAAGGAGGTGTTCCTCCCGTAAGGCCTGAAACACTGATAGCGCCATCACTAATACATGTATATGCAGAATAACTTAATCCATAACTAAATAAAGTACAATCCAAACCATAAAAAAAACCACCAACGACCGGGGCTTCACATCCATTTACATCATATACTAAAAAAGAAAAATAGCCCCGTGATAAATTATTAAAAACATTACTACTTTGATATGTTAAGCCATCATCGGTAAACGAATAAGGTGGGGTGCCCCCCGTTGCAATCAATGTTATACTTCCATTCATTCCTGTGCAGGCCATTGCGTTGGTATAACTTTCAACATTTAAGGTTGGTGGCGTAAATGTATTTGTGAGCGTAATGGTTGTACTTGTAGTTGAGCCAATAGCATCCTTAACGATAATATTATAAACACCAGCTGATTTGCCAAAAAAATAATTAGACGATTGATAAGGATAGCCATTTTCTGAAAATGTATAAGGCGCTACTCCACCTGAAACATTAATTGTAAAAGTTCCGTTACTATTATTGCAAGTTGTATTTGTTGATACAACAGAAATAGTAAAAGCTCCCGTTACGGAAAAAGTATTTTCAGTAATCGATAATTTTTTATTTGCGTTTTTATTGATACTATCAGCTATAAACGAAGTTAATTTTGGATATTTAATTTTACTCACGATATTGTTTCTTGTGTTGAAAAAAACAGTATCTGTAGTAATTTTTCTTTGCGAATAAAAAAAATGTTGATTAAAATTCGATGGATGAAAATTTGGAATTGTATCCTTATTTTTTTGACCGAAACAGTAATTGCTTTTTATTATAAAGAAAATGATAGTCAATATTTTGACTTCATATTTAATTAAGCACGCAATTTTTTTTCTCATTAATCTAAGGAGTAATAAAATTTTTTAACCTGCTAAATTATTTTTTGAGATAACAGATTAACAGGACGCAATCTATAACAAGTTTTTATTTATTGAAAATCTCAGAAATCTTTCTAACATCGAAAGAATAATAAAATTTAATTAATTTTTATTTAATCAATGCATTGCTTCGGCCAAATCTATTTTCTTCTTTTTATTTCCTTTTACCAATAAAACAAAAGGAACACAAATCAAAAACATCACACCTAAATATAAAAACACATCCATGTATGAAAGTACAGCGGCTTGCTTGCTGATGGAATATTCCAACGTTTGATAACTGCTTTGCAATGCAATATTAAACGGCTGGCCTTTGGCCATAAAACTATGTTGTATACCCGTAACACGCTGCTGAACTGCAGGATTATTAATATCTAATTTATTAACCAATGCACTTCTGTGGATCATATTTTGGCGCGCCATAAAAGTAGTTACCAATGCAACACCGAATGAACCACCGAGTTGCCGCATCATCCCCGTAAACGAAGCGCCCTGGCCGATTTGCTGGCCTTTTAATGTTGACAAAGAAAGTGTGGTTATCGGTATAAACAGCATGCCTAAACCAATTCCGCGCACAATAAGCATCCAGAAAAAATTTGGTGCGCCGGTGTCTGGTGTAAGAATTTTATAACCCCAAAATGAATAAACAAAAAACAACAACATGCCTAATGCAACAAGGTATTGTTGCGGCACGCCTTTTTGCAAAAGCTGTCCTATTAATGGCATCATCACAGCCGTTGTAATGGCTGCAGGAATCATTAACATGCCGGCTTGTTGCGCGGTCCAGCCTAATGTAGATTGTGTGTATAATGGAATTACAAATGTTGAACTGTATAATCCAAATCCCATTATAAAAGATAAAATTGTACCAACACGCAGGTTGCCGTTTTTCAAAACGCGCAATTCAACAATTGGTTTTTTATAAGTCAACTCACGCCAGATAAAAAAGAAAAAACCAAAAAACGCAGTGCATGCTAAAATGGTAATTGTCCTGTCATTAAACCAATCATCATCCTGTCCTTTTTCTAAAACATATTGCAGCGAGCCTACAAAAATGGCGAGCAAACCAATGCCAAGAAAATCAACATCACCAATAGAACTTTTCTCTCCGTATTTCGGGCTGCGCACGTATTGCAGCGTTAATAAAGTTGCAATAACACCAATTGGAATATTAATGTAAAAAATATAAGGCCATGAAAAATGATCTACAATATAACCACCAAGCGGCGGGCCTAAAGTTGGCCCGATAATAACACCCAAGCCGTAAATGGCCTGTGCCATTCCACGTTTTTCCGGGGGATAACTTTCAGTAATAATTGTTTGTGAAGTTACTAATAATGCACCACCGCCAGCGCCTTGTATAAAACGAAAAACAACCAGTTCCCAAATGCCATTTGCATTGCCGCATAAAAAAGAACATAGCGTGAAAAGCATAATAGAAGCAGCAAAATAATTGCGCCTTCCAAATTGTTGCGAAAGCCAGCTCGTCATCGGTATAATAATAACATTGCCGATTGCATATGATGTAACAACCCAACCAACTTCCGTTGTACTTGCGCCGAGGTTTCCCTTCATATCGTTTAATGCAACGTTCACAATCGTTGTATCAACTATTTCCAATAACGCACACATGATGGCAGTAAGCGTAATAATAACTCTTGCTGCACCATAAACCACCATCGAATTCTGCTGTTGCGGCTGCATCATAAATTTTTGCTGATAATTTTCTTATTAATAATTCATCTTTTATTAATCGAGATGAACATCAACTGTAACATTTAATCCTGCGCGTAATTGTTTTACCAAAGAATCTGAAGGTTGTTTAAATTCTATTTTAACTGGTAAACGCTGAACAACTTTTACAAAGTTGCCGCTGGAATTATCCGGAGGCAACAACGCGAAACGCGCGCCAGTAGCGGCTGCAAACGAACTTAACTGCGCTTCAAAATCATGATTGGGAAATGCATCTACATGCACCATCACTTTTTGGCCAATTTTCATTTTGTCCATTTGCGTTTCTTTAAAGTTCGCAACAACCCACACATCCTGATCAAGAACGATGCTGAACAAAGATTGTCCCGCAGTAATAAATTGCCCTTCCTGCACATTTACTTTTGATACCAAACCATCTTCAGGCGCAGTAATAACAGTGTATGAAATATTTAATTTAGCATCATCTACATCAACCTGTCTTTGTTTTATTGTTGAACCTGCAATAGAAACCTGTTGCGATGTTGCATGGCTTTGCGAAGCAACTGCATTTGTTTGGCGCGCTGCCTGGTTTTTTTGTTCAACCAAAACCTGCAATTGTTTTTCTGCAGTTTGCTTTGCAGCATCAACCTGTTCAAATTGTTGTTGCGTAATGGAATGATCTTTTATTAAGTTGGCATATCGGTTATAATCCTGCGTTGTGCGCCACACATTTATTTTTGCAGTTTCTATTTGTGCATCAATGGTTGAGATGTTGGCTTGCGATGAAGCGATATTTAAATCAGCCGCAGTTGTTGTTGCTTTTGCTGCGCCGAGATTGCTCTGGGCCGTTGCCAGCGCAGCTTCTGCCTGTTCCAATTTTATTTTTAAATCACGATCATCAAGCACCAAAAGCGTATCGCCTTTTTTTACTTTTTGGTTATCGCTTACCGCAACACGTGTAATATATCCCGACACACGTGGAATTACCGGGCTTATGTTTGCTTCAATTTGCGCATCATCCGTTTCTTCATGATGTTGTGCGTGTATATATTTTGTAATGCCAAAAGTTGCTCCGCCAATAACAAGCAATATCAAAACAATAATAAAAGTTTTGTTTGTTTTTTTTGGCGATGCCGGGGCTTGTTGTTTATTTTCCTGTGTTGTTTCCATAAAATCCTGTTATGTTTTATTCGCAGTAATATTTTTATTTTGATGTTGTTTGATCGTTTAAAAGCCCTGCAGATTGCATCAATTTATTATATGCACCAACTGCATCTGCTTTTGCAAAAGCAAAATTTAATTTTGCCTGCAACCGCGCCACATCTGCTTCTAATAAATCTGTTAATGTAGCAAGGCTATTATCATATTTATTTTTTGTTATCTTATAATTTTCCTGCGATTGATCTATTGCTTTATTATAAACATCAATTTTTTTAAGCGTTAATAAATAACCATTATACGCATCATTAAC
>JABDAZ010000076.1 GCA_013288945.1 Bacteroidota bacterium
CCGCCATCATTTCTTAAAAAGCATGATTTAAGCATTGTTGCGTTTAATCGTAATGCGCCGTTGCGTTGTTCAGGTGTTAGTAAATCATTCATCGTTGCAAGCGCAAAAGGTTTGTATGTTGCAAAACGTTTTTTTATGCCCGGCATTTGCGAAGCAATATCATCACGCCCTTGTGCAGGAAATTCTTTTTTTACTCCATTTTGATCTGGAAGAAATAAAGATGGGATGGCAATATATCTTCCATTGCCGTCAAAATCTTTTGCAGTGATATATACAGGCATACTGTCGCTTGCCTGGTACAATGTGTTGCGTCCAACATTGCCGATAATATAATCTGTTCTTCCCGTATGCCTGAAATCGCCCGCCGCTATTGAGTTCCACCAGCCTGTTTTATTTTGAATGCCTGTTGCAGGCGTTACATTTTTAAATCTTCCATTTACATTTTTAAAAAAAGTTACAGGCATCCATTCACCAACAACTATTAAATCTGTTTGCCCGTCGCCATCAAAATCTGTAAACAATGCATCGCATATCATTCCAATATTTTTCAGATCCGGCGCTACTTCATTTGTTACATCTGTAAATTTTGCATGGCCATTTTCAGAATCATTTCTATAAATAAAACTGCCAACAGGCTTCGGATAATTGCCCGGTTCTACACGGCCAGATACAAACAAATCCATCTTTCCATCTTTATTAAAATCGAACGCGCGCACGCAAATTTTGCTTGTATAATTTACCGGCAATGCAAGCGAATCTTTTTTAAAATTTCCTTTGCCTTCATTAATAAATAATTTGTCTTCATAATTAACGCTGCCGGAATTTTCTTTATAACCTCCGCTGGCAATATATACATCAGGCTTGCCATCGCCGTTTGCATCAAAAATTAATATGCCTTCATCTTTGCAATAACTCAATGGATTATTACTATTTGCTGCCAAATCACGCTGCAAAAATTTTCCATTAGGTTGCTGCATCAATAATTTAGTACTATATGCACCATTGCCACCGATAATTAAATCATCAAATCCATTTCCATCTAAATCGCCTGCAGCAAGCGCCGGGCAATACTCTGAAAACTTATGCGGCAATAAATTCTGAATATCAAAATCAATCACATCATAATCGTGATGGCGATAATTGATGCCTGCTTCCGTTGTTATTTCTTTAAACAAAGTATTTTCTGCAACAGGGTTTTGTTGTAGAGAATAATTGTTTTTTGCATCATTAATGTCTACAGTAATAACTTGGTTTGCTTTAACATTTTTAATCGTTTGCTGTTTGCCATTATACCATTGAATTACTAATGAATCAACAGAATTGATTTTTCCCAAACCAAAATGTGCAATCAGTTGCATGCTTGATAAATATCCGCGGTAGGGATTATTTTCATATACCTGTTGTTTATTTTTATCATAATAAATTCTCGCGAAAGCGCCGATGCCATTGATGTTTTGCTTATCGCCTTTAAATTTTACCTGCAAATAATTTTTTGATGATGTATCTTTTTCGCGCGTTGTATTTTTATATAGTAAAGCTTCGTCATTAATATTATTCATCACCATATCCATTGCGCCATCATTATCAAAATCTGCATAAGCAATTCCATTTGAAAACGTTGGAACTGTTAGCCCCCAATCAGTAGTTTTATCTGCAAATGTGAGATCACCTTTATTTTTAAAAGCATAGTTATGAATTTTTACTTTGGGTATTTGTTGGAGGATATCGATATCACTTATTAACCCTTTTGTGCGATCGCGATAGTTCATAAAATCATGATCAGAAACGTCGCGCGGAAAACCGTTTGTAATAATTAAATCACGATAGCTGTCATTGTCAAAATCAACTACTAAGGGCGACCAGCTCCAATCAGTTTGCGCAACGCCGCTCATAAAACCAATTTCGCTAAATGCAGGCGCGCCAACAGAATCATTTTCTCCAAGACGCGCGCCCTGATTGAGTTGCAGCGTGTTGCGCACATATTGGTATTCGTAATTATTAATGTCGAAATTTTGATAGGTAAGATAATTATTTGAAGCAAGCATCATCTTTTTTCGAAAGTTATCTTCGGGGTTCATATCCAATTCCACAACGTCTGATAAGCCGTCGTTATTAATATCAACAACATCCTGCCCCATCGAATTGTAAGATGTATGTTTGAAATAATCTTTTATATGATTTGTAAATGTGCCATCATGATTATTAATGTATAAAATATTGTTTGATAAGAAATCATCAGACACATAAATATCTTTCCATCCATCATTATTAATATCACAAATTGTTGCGGAATGGCCATACCCATCATATTTTATTCCTGCTTGTTTTGATACATCATGAAAAACCGGATGGCCAAGTGCACTATCCATATCATTGCGGTATAATCTTCCAAAACTTGCATTCATTGCCCTGCGGTTGCGTTGCAAAAAAACAGAAGGGTTTGTTCCATTTGATGCTTCATTAACGGTGAGGTACATATCTAAATCGCCGTCATTATCATAATCAAAAAAACTGGCCATAGTTGATTGCACATTAATATCCAATCCATATTCTGCTGCCATGTCTTTAAAATGCGGAATACCATTTTTATCAAAGCCCTGGTTAATGTATAAAATATTTCTTCGTTGCAATGAATCCCTATAAATAGTGTTGGAAATATATATATCCATCAGGCCATCATTATTAATATCGATAACAGAAATCCCTCGTGCCCATCTGCCAGCGCCTGCCACGCCTGCTTTCTCGGTGATGTCTTCAAATTTAAAATTGCCTTTGTTGAGATATAATTTGCATGGGACCATATTGCCCGCAAAAAAAATATCCTGCAAGCCATCATTATTAAAATCGCCAATCCCAACGCCGCCGCCATTGTAAGTATTTACAACTTTTAATGGGTTGATAGAATCATTCTCAACAATCGCATTATTGAAAGTGATACCAGAATGTGATGAAGAAATTTTTTGAAATAAAGATTGTTTCTGATTGCAAGAAAATAATAAAATAGCAAACAAGGGCATTAATAAAAATCGAAATCTTTTCATACAAATAAAAATAGCTGAAAACATTTAGAAACATGCATAAGCAAGAAATGAAGGCACTGCATAATGCAGGCCTTCATTTTTAAATAACTATTTTGATATATTAATAGTTAGGATTCTGTTTCAGGAACGGGTTTACTGCAATAGCCGTTTGCGGAATCGGCAACAAATCATGTCCTGTCGGAATTGCAATTCCAAAATTATTTTGAATGTATGCCAAGTGTAACCCTGTTCTTCTAAGATTATACCATAATGATACTTCACCGCCAAGTTCATGACGATATTCTTGCAACATGCTTTGCATAAAATCCGGGCCATATGCAGATGCAGGCGCAGTTGTATTTCCCCATGCACGGTTTCTTATAATAGCCATATTTGCTGCAGCACTTGCTACATCACCTGTTTGAAACTCAGCTTCGGCAAGGCTCAAATAAATTTCCCCCAAACGTAATAATGTTACGTTTTGATCACCGAAAATATGAGTAGCTCCATCAATAGCACTTGGATCGTTACCCGATACATTTGGATCGCGCCATTGTTTCATTCCATAATATCCGGAACGTGGCTGGCCTGGTTGATCGCCTGTCCATAAATCACCAGTTTTTCCGCAGGTATTAATTATTTTTCCATCAGTTCCTGTGAAGTGCGATGCAGGCAATGATAATTTTCCGTTGAAACCTTGTATTACCTGTGAGTAATTTTTTATACCGCCGATAGCAACAATACCTGGACTTGCAATAGTATCATCAGGCCCAATTATAGTTGCAGGTTTGCGTGTATCGCCAGGTTCAAAAGAAGTGTATAATAATTTGTTTGCGTATGTGTAACCAAAGTTTGAAGTTTCCCAAGGCCACATGAAAGATGACATCCATGTTACTTCGTTATTATTATAACTCCAGTCTGGTGTTGTGCCACCAGGCAGTTGAAATTGAACTTCAAAAATAGATTCTGCATTGTTCTGATTATTATACTCCGCGATGCTCATGTAATTTGGAAGCAACGTATAATGAGGAAGTATTTGTTTAAATATTGTTACTGCAGAGTCATATTGTTTTAACCACATTTTTGCGCTGCCAAGATAGCCAAGTGCTGCTCCTTTAGTTGCCCTACCCAAATCTGCAGGTGCAAGTTGTTGTGGCCAAGGTAATAAATTTGCTGCCGTTGTCATATCCGATGCAACCTGCATGAACACCGAATCCTGGCTTGCACGCGGATGGAGCCCGTTTGTTACTACATTTAATTCTAATGGCACGCCACCAAAAGCGCAAGCCATATAGTAATAATAAACACCCCTTAAAAAATAAGCCTGGCCTGTTAAAAAATTAGCCAACGAATCTGTTAATATGCCTTGGGTATGCATTTGTGCAATAATTGGCAATGCAGAGTTGGCTCTTGAAATACCTTGGTAAGAATCGTTCCAATAAACGGCAAGCGATGCAAAATCTACCGGGAACAAATAAGTATTATAAGATACATCAGCGCCCCAGTTAAAGAAATCCTGAGAGCAATAATTGGCATTGTACCAAAGTGCTTTTAATAAGAAATTTTGATTGTCGTGCTGAAATCCATCATAGATAGAATTCACCAAACTTATACCATCCTGCGGTGTATGAAACAATGCCTGCGCACCAGTCGCCTGCGTATCTGTTTTATTCAAAAAGTTTTTTGAGCAAGCAAGAGGAATCAGCAAAAGCCCCAGCGCCACGAGATAAATAAATTTTTTATTTTTCATATTTTTATTTTTTTCTTCTTTAATTAAAAAGTCACATTTAAACCAAATGTGTAAAATCTTGAGGAAGGATAAGTACCAACGTCAACACCGGAAGCTGTTACATTACGAACAGTTGCGCCAGTTATTGGATCTGTTCCTTGCGGTATGCCAATTTCCGGATCTAACCCTGAGTATTTTGTTATGGTGAATAAATTTTGTCCTGTAAAATAAATCCTGATTTTAATTGAAGAACCACCAGCCATAAATTTCATTGGCAATGTATAACCAATTGTTGCATTTCTTAAACGCAAGTAACTTCCGTTTTCAACATATACATCAGATGGGCGTGTGTTTGCGTTAAATTCATTTGCATCAATTTTCGCATACCGGTTTGAATGATTTTCCGGCGTCCATGCATTCTGATAATATTTTTCGCCAATGTTTTCGAGGCCTACAGAACCGGTTGAGCTACCAAAACTTTCCAATGTCCTTTCCTGGTAATCGAAAATTTTATTGCCGTAAGTACCGTAGAAAAATAAACTTATATCGAAGTTTTTATAAGAACCATCAAATGTTACGCCACCATAAAATTTAGGAAGCGGGCTTCCCAATGCAACCTGGTCGCTCGCATTAACAACGCCATCACCATTAATATCAACAAATTTACGATCTCCCGGTACTGCACTCCCTTTAGGGCCGCTGGTAGATTCGTAATTAATACCAGGGCCATTTTTTGCAACAGCGTTTGCATTCAACGCGTCAATTTCTGCCTGTGTTTGAAAAATGCCTGCTGATTTATAACCATAAAATTCACCAACCGGGCCTCCTACTTTTGTTATACTATATGTGCCCCAGTTATTGCTACCTGTTGTTGAAAAGCCTAAGCTTGAAAGATTATTTACATAATCAAGCCCGCTTGTAAGGCTAAGCAATTTGTTATTAACGGTTGTAATGTTCAGGCCGATATTATAATGAAAACCGTTTGATGCAGTATGCCCGTAATTTAACCCAAGCTCAATGCCACTGTTGCTTATGCTGCCTACGTTTTGATACGCATTAACAAACCCTGACTGAGCAGGCACAGGAATATTCAACAAGAAATTTCTTGATTTCTTTTTATAATAATCTGCTGTAAAAGTTAAAGCATTATTTAAGAAAGACGCATCAATACCGATGTCCGTTTGATCAGAAGTTTCCCATTTCAAATCAGGATTAGGCAAAGAAGTTAACACTAAACCTGGCTGATAAACTTTATTAAAAGGATAACCATTATTTGCTGAATTATTAGCGCCTGGCCCAGATGTATATTGAGCTAAATATTGAAACGCACCAGCATTGGCCTGGTTACCAATTTCACCATAGCTTGCTCTAATCTTTAAATCTGATATCGCATTAACGTCCTTCAAAAAGGATTCCTGTTTTGCCCTCCATGCTACTGAACCGGAAGGGAACACACCATATTGATGGCCCGGCGCAAACCTTGATGAACCGTCTCTTCTTACAGTTCCTGTTATCAGATATTTATCCATGTAACTGTAGTTTATTCTGCCAAACTGAGAAGCAAGGGAAATAGTTGTCTGATTTCCATAATAGTTTGTTAATGCAGGCAAATCCTGCAAATCTCTTAATGTATTACTTACTAAATTATTTCCCTGGGCACCAATCTGGCGGAATGTATTTTCCTGCGCTGAATAACCAGCAACAGCATCCAAACTATGCACACCAAAAGTTTTTGTATAAGCAACTGTATTTTCCCAAAGCCATTCAAACGTATTGTTTGCAGACTGAGAATAAAAATTTTCTGTTGATGTAGTTCCCACACCATATTGCGCTAATTGGCGTGTATCAGTTGGCGTGAAATAATAGCCCGAATAATCATTTGTATTAACGCCAACATTCGTTTTAACTCTAAGCCCAGGAAGAATTGTAACTTCTAATGAAGTGGATCCTAAAAAATAATTGGTTAAGTTTTTTTGATCCTGTGTTTCTGTATTATAAACCGGCCCATCGCCCCAGTTTCTTACAGATTGATTATTGGGATTAAAATAACCATAATTACCAAGCGCGTCTTTAATTTTACTTGTTAATAAATTACCGCCATCTAATGTTGGGGGCAATTTGGTAAGATAACCAATACCTGCACTTGCACCCTGGCCGCCTGTACCAAAAGCAATTTGTGCATCGCCTCTTGTATATTTAAAGCTTGACACTGACTTCAACCATTTTTGAGGTTGATAATCTATGTTGGCGCTTAAATTATACCTTTTAAAATCAGAACCAAGCACAATACCTTTTTGGTCAAAATATCCTGCCGAAAATGCTGTTTGCACTTTATCAGAACCACCGCGGATGGCAACATTATAATTTTGTTTAAGCCCGGTTCTGTAAACCGCATTCTGCCAATCAGCTTCATGCAATGTGTCCGCATCTGCCCAATTTGCTAATGCAGTATAGCCATCTATTGATGCATGCGCATAAGCAAGTGCACCCCATTGTTGTGCATTTAATACTTTGTATTCTTTTGGTTTTCCCTGTATAGCCGTATTAGCATCTACAGAAATTTGTACACCATTTTTCCTTCCTCTTTTTGTTGAAATGATTACAACACCGTTCGCCGCCCTGTTACCATAAATAGCAGTTGCAGACGCATCTTTTAAGATATCAATGGAAGCGATATCGCTTGGGTTTAATGTATTAAGGCCGCCACTTATCGGGTAACCATCAACAACATATAATGGATCATTTGAACCTAAGCTTCCCACACCTCTTATCTGCACTTGTACGCCGCCGCCTGGCGCGCCATCATTATTTGTAACTTCAACACCGGCAGATCTTCCTTGCAAAGCCTGGTCTAACGTAGTAACCGGAACTTTTGCAATTTGCTCTGCTGTTACGCTGCTTATTGCGCCAGTTACATCCTGGCGTTTTACAGTTCCATAACCTATTACAACTACCTGTTGTAATGCCATTGCCTCTGATACTAATCTTATTGAAACATTAGTCCGGTTATTTACTGCTATTTCCTGCGTTGCGTAGCCGATGGTGCTTATTATTAATGTTGCATTTGCTGGTGCATTAATAGTAAACGATCCATCTGTGTTTGTGATGGTGCTTGTTGCGGCACCTTTTACGCGCACGGTTACACCTTTTAAAGAACTGTCATTTTCATTGGCCACAATTTTACCTGTGATTTGTTTTGTTTGTGCAAAACCTGCGGTGCAGGCTAAAAAAGCAACCAGGAATAAAAAAAGTATTCTTATTCCATTTTCATAAAGCAGTAAGTTTTTCTTCATTTTATAAAATTTGAGGTGAACAAATTTGCCGGGCATTTAATAAGTTTTAGTTGTTTAAAGCAGTTAAAAAAAATTGTAAGAAAAAGATGATAATATAATTGGTAATTAATTCAATTGATTATTTGCGTTAATGATTAAGTAAATGCAGAAGTTTGTTTGGAGAAGCCCTTGTGTGATGAAAATAAAGAAGGCTGAAAATATTGAAATCGAAAATTCTGGCAGACGTCCGGAAAAGTATTTGGCTCTTCATATAGCAATCAATTTTATGGCTTAAGCAATTTTTATTTATGGCA
>JABDAZ010000077.1:0-149 GCA_013288945.1 Bacteroidota bacterium
GGGATGATAATGTCGTTGAGATTGAAACAAGAGTAACAACAGCGATTGCAGCGCTTGAAGATGCTGGCTACTTGAAACGGGGTCAAAATATGTTTTTAGCCCTTTATGAATATTCAACGCATTATTGCAATATATACAACCTGTAATAC
>JABDAZ010000077.1:159-7528 GCA_013288945.1 Bacteroidota bacterium
GCATTAGAATAATTAAGAAACTTTTTTCAAGTAAAAGCAGAAAACAAACTAATGATGAACCGGCAGAATCAAGAATAGATTATATCTCTGACCATTTGGGAATTGTAAAAGAAGAAGTAATAAACATCATCAATCTTCTTCGTGAAGAAAATATTTTAGCAGATGCAAAAGATTTAAATGCATTCATAAAAAAAGGCGAAAACATAAACCGGTCATTTAAGATTGTAGAAACATTCAGCCGGATTGAAAATTTTCTTTTGCCAATATTTACTGAGGATGAAAAAGCTTTTCATATAAAAGAGCTAAATGAAGATGCTGAAAGAAATGGGTGCAAAGATGTAACGCCAAACAAGATTAAAACTGTGATTAATTTTTGGGCGATCAAGAATTGGATTAAAAGACAAAATGAAAAATATTCAAAAAGTCATATTGTTATCCTTTGTATTCAACCAAAAAATACTTTAAAGGAAAAATTAGAAAAAAGGCATTCATTAGCAAAGTTTATTGTTGAATTTTTATATGATAAAAGCAATATAGATAGTGCACAAGATGAAAAAGAAAAAGAGGAAATATTAGTAGAATTTTCTGTTCACGAATTAAAGGACGAATTTGAGAAAAGACAGAAACTTTTCGACATGAAAGTTTCAATTGAAGATATTGAGGATACGCTGTTTTACCTTTCAAGAATTGATGCAATAAAAATTGAAGGCGGATTTCTGGTTGTGTATAACCGGCTTACCATTGATAGAATTGAACAAGACAATAAAAGAAGATATAAGAATGACGACTATCAAAAGCTAAATCAGTTTTACGAAAATAAAATTCAGCAAATTCATATTGTCGGTGAGTACGCAAAAAAAATGATCGGTGATTACAAGGGAGCTTTGCAATTTGTTGATGATTATTTCCAGTTGAACTATTCATCTTTTCTCAATAAATATTTCAAGGGTAGCAGACAAAATGAAATCAAAAGAAATATAACTCCGGCAAAATTCCGGGAATTGTTTGGTTCATTATCGCCAACACAATTAGAAATTATAAAAGAGAATGAAACAAAGCACATTGCAGTCCTGGCCGGGCCCGGTAGTGGAAAAACAAAAGTACTGGTCCACAAATTAGCATCATTGCTTCTAATGGAAGATGTTAAGCATGAGCAGTTACTTATGGTAACCTTTTCAAGAGCAGCAGCCACGGAATTTAAAAAAAGATTGCTCGCACTCATTGGAAACGCAGCACATTACATTGAGATAAAAACTTTTCATTCGTATTGCTTTGATTTGTTAGGTAAGGTTGGAAGCCTGGAAAAGTCAGACGCCATTTTGAAAAATACGATTGAAAAAATTAAAAATGGAGAGGTTGAATCCAACCGGATTACAAAGACCGTTTTAGTAATTGATGAAGCACAAGATATGAATGCCGATGAGTTTGCATTAATAAACACGTTAATCGAACAAAACGAGGAAATGAGCGTGATAGCGGTCGGAGACGACGACCAGAATATTTATGAATTCAGGGGGGCAAATTCAAAATATTTAGAGCAATTCATGATAGAAAGAAAAGCAGCTAAACATGAGTTAATAGAAAATTACAGGAGCAAAAAAAACTTAGTTGAATTTACAAACGGGTTTTTGAAAAGGATTCATCACCGTTTGAAAGCAACGACTATTATCGCTAAGCAACCTGATAATGGCACCATAAAACTGGTGCATTATCAAAACGGAAATCTTATTTCTCCTTTGGTGCTGGATATACTTTCAACAGAACTTTCAGGGACTACTTGTATACTAACAAAAACAAATGATGAGGCTTTACAGATTACGGGGTTGCTTTTGAAAAATGGGATACAAGCAAAGTTAATTCAAAGCAATAGTAATTTCAGTTTGTACAATCTCGTTGAAATTCGCTTTTTTTTGAATGAAATAAACAGTAGTGATGATGTCAGAGTAATAAGCGACGAGGTTTGGGATAACGCAAAAAATCAATTAATAAAAAAATTTCAACTAAGTTCAAAACTCGAAATATGCAATAATTTAATTAAACAATTTGAAGACAGCAATTCAAAAAAGAAATACAAATCAGATTTCGAAGTTTTCATCAGAGAATCAAAACTTGAAGATTTCTGCAATGAAAAGGGAGAAACAGTTTTTGTTTCCACAATTCATAAAGCAAAAGGAAAAGAGTTTGATAATATTTATATTTTGCTTGAAAATTACAGCCTTTCAACTGATGAAGCCAAACGCCAACTATATGTTGCGATGACAAGGGCAAAACAAAACTTAACAATTCACTTAAATGGGAATTATCTCGACAACATAACGGCAGATAATTTAGAAAGAGTTGAAGATGCCAAAGAATATTTACAACCAACTCATTTAGCAATGTATCTGGCACATGAAGATGTATATCTTGGCTACTTTGAATATGTTCAACACAGATTAAATACCATTTTAAGTGGAAGTTTATTAGCTGCGACAGCTCAGGGATATGCAAATTCAAATGGCGATGTAGTATTGAAATTCTCAAAAAAATTTATGGAAGTTATAAACTTACATAAAATAAAAGGATATGAACTCAAAGAAGTAAAAGCCAATTTCATACTTTATTGGAAAAAAGCCGATGAAGAAAAAGAGATTAAAATTATTTTACCAGAATTGTTTTTTGAAAAAATTAACGGATACAAATAGATATACCAGCAAGCGCCCAGTCTCTTTGACCATATTTTGCCAATTTGCATTAACCAATATCTGACGGAATAATTTGCCCATCTTAAGTATTGTGCTATAATATCTTTGGCCAGACTCCAAAAATAATATGGTGTTCTATCCCCTCCGGCTTTAAGTGATCAATCTCATCGGCTCATCCAGCCATGCGCCGGATAAGAACTATTTTTACTTCATCAGTTCACAATCAAAAAATATTCACGATGAAGCAAATTCGTAACTCGCCCCTACTAATGCTTTTTTAAGGAACGCTTTCCGGTATATAATTACATAATTGTTTCCCACTAACTCCTGGAAAAATTAACAAAGAGGTTATTTTAAATTATTTTTTACTGTATTTTCGATACCCCTGACCAAAAACTCCTGCTTTGATTCAATGGATACTGGCTAAATATGAATATCTGCGTACACTGTTTATAGCACACCCCAAAGAAATGCTGGGTTATCTAACAGGAGCGGGGGGCGCTGTTACGTGGTTAGTAAAAAGAATAGAAGGTTTCCGGCAAAAAAGAAAAAACAGAAAACTGGATCGTAACCTTCATCCGTTTTTATCAGCAAAGGCGCTCCGTTATATAACCAGCTATTATATCAACCAGCGCCTTGTCCACACATCCCTGGGCAATTTTAACGAACCTGCCCAGATTACTAGGCTACTGACAAAGAAAAATACAACCTCCTTTGACAATTTCTTAAGGGAGATTCGGGATGTGGAAAATGATCAACAGTATTTTGCCATACTCGGCGATTCAGGCGCGGGCAAAACCACCCTGCTCGCCAAAACCTTTGAACGTTTCAATGATCTCCGCAAAAAAGAATATAAAATAAAACTCATTCCGCTGGACAACCCCCTCGCCATTGATGAGATCAAAAAGCTCGAACCAACTGGCGAAAATACCATATTACTGCTAGATGCTTTTGATGAATTAAAACAGGCCGGAGAAAATAAAACAACCCTGAATGACCTTGTGCAGATGACTCCCCGGTTCCGCATGGTTATACTGACCTGCAGGACTCAGTTTTTCGAATCCCAGAAAAAAGAACCGGACCTGACTACATTTCCGGATATCACCATTAACGGGTATAAAAAATTTCAAAAATATTATGTCGCGCCTTTTTCCGATAAAGATGTAAAACGCCTAATCCGCAAGATTTTTCCGTTTTACAAATGGAACAAAAGAATAGAAGCCAAGGACATTGTAAAACACGCACCTAACCTGATGGTAAGGCCTTTTATCATTAAAAATATTGAATATCTTATTGGCTCCCCGGAAATAAAAAATACGGAATTATATTCCTTTAAAGTTTATGAAATTCTTGTCCGTAACTGGATTGAACGGGACCTGAAAATATTCAGTAACCCCGAAGAACGGGAAAAATATAGCAAAGCGGCCCTACCTTTGATGCTTGACCTTGCCAGGGCTAGTTTTAGTCATTTTCATACTGAGGAAGTATTGTATTTAACGCACAATGAAATTGAAGAAATAGCGGCTAAATATGGGATTAGGCTTGATTTTATAAAGGTTCGTACCCTCCTGAACCGGGAAAATAACGGAAACATCAAATTTGCTCACAAATCTGTGTATGAATTTCTAATAGCAAAGCTCGCCATTAAAGACCGGTCCATTCACAATTCTTTGCGTAATGACCGCCGCTACGATATGGCAAATCATTTTCTGAACGAACATTATTTTTTTACCGGTGTACGTAAATTGATTGAAACCAGCGAAGGGTCTTTTTACCAGAATGATCAGAAAATGCAGCTCACTGCATTAACCATAACTTCTTTTTTCAAAATACGAACCATCCGCATTGACAGCTATTCAAATACCGAGTATCTGGAAAGCCTCTTCCGTTTCCGTCATTTGAACCTAATTGTTGTGAATATACAGACAGCGGGATTGTCACTCTGCATGCTGTACCATCTTTTTTATTGTTACAGCTCTGAAGCTTTTGAATTTATAGACGAATTTATCTCGTATGCAAATGCCACCGGTGCAGAACTTCCTGCGGCGTGGGGTAAATGGAAAAGAAATCTGTATGATACGAACCGTTTATGGTTTTCGCGAAAGACTTATGAGAAGGATAAAAAATATTATTTTTACACTGGCCGCTCCATCAATCGTGAAAAAAAAATATACACGGGCATCCGGCCAGAACTGAAATCTATAATCATTGCAGACACAAATATTATCAAACTTTGTTGTTTTTTATATGATAATAAACTGGATAATATTGTCTATGCATTGTCCAGAGTTCAGTTTACCGATTTACGGATGCTGCTGGATAAAAGCTACGCAGCAATGAATTGGTTTGATTTGGGATACCAGGAACGTAATGAAATGGAAACCCTGCTTAGGGAAATGGTGGAATATGATGAATCAGCCTTTGTAAAACTAGATGCACTTGTTGATAACTTTACAAAGATTCTCCGTCCTGCAGACTTACAGATAATTTATTAAAAAATTTTCTCCGTAGCACAAAAGCCTGTAAAATTATGGTTCTATTTATATTCTGGGACAAACCCAAATATTTGAAAACCTCATCAAAGTGATGGTGTTTTTTATTTCTTTTTATCTTTTGTAAGTATGTTGAGAATATCCTTGAATCCTTCGTCAACTTTTTCTTCGGGTTTATCAAGCTTGGCGTAGTTTTTCATTCGAGCCGCGAGACCGAACACCGCTTTTCCTGATTTGGAAGCGTTGGCAGAATTTCTCTTTGAAATGAACGAGCAAATGAAAAATGTAATCGACGTTGATCTGTTAGAATTTTATAACTGTTAAGAAATTGCTTTTTGGATGAACAGGATGAACGCAGCACAGCGAAGTGAGTGTTGTGAATGAAAAAGGCAATTTTTACTATTGTTTCAATTTCACATTTTTTAATGATTTAATAATTGACTCTTTAGTTTGACCTTTTTGTTCAATTAAATCTATTGAAAGAATATTTTCATTTATAATTGTTACAGCAGCATCATAATCTTCCATGCCAGATCCTCGAAGATTTATTTCATATTGACAGTTTTTCCTGGGAGAAAATTTTCCTCCGAATGAAATATCAATTTTTGCCTTACTATTATTTTCTAAAAAATCACCTAAGTCAAATATTATAGTTTCAACTTCATAAATAGGTTCTCCGTAATAAACAACATCTTTTGCATTCGTTTTAAAAAATTCATGCCCTTCATTAGAGTAACGATTAAAATTCACTTGAAATGAAGAACCATGAAAAATTCCGTTAGTGAAAATTCTAAATGCTAATTGTTCTTCATTTTGCAATGCTGACCAATTAAAAAAAGCAACCAATATTTTAATTATAACATTACCACCTTGAATTTTCATGTCTTTAATTGATAAAAAAGCTTCAATGTTTGGATATTTTATTTTTTTAAATAAAGCTTCTATATAATGGTGTGGCGCAGGTCTTGTCTGCCCATCAATGCGCATGTAGTAAGTATTCGAAAATTGATGTGGAGAATATTCACTAATATCAATTTCTAAAACTATTAGACATTTATTCCCATCATCGAGAGTTTTAACTCTAATGTTATTTGGCATTGGGATAATTGAATCTGAAATTTTGCTAATGATGAAATCTTTTTCAAAAATTTGATTAAAAAAAGTTAAGCCTCCTTTATAAATTTTCTCTTTCCGCCCCGAAATCTTTTGTCCTTGTGGTGCACCCCAAATTATTAAACCACCACTTGAATTTAAAAATCCACTTATTGAACGTTGGATTCCAGAAAATTTTTCTTCAATATTACCATTCGGATTGATAGATTTAAATTCTAATTGATCTGTTTCTATTCTTTCATTCAAGAAATAAGATTCAATATCAGAAATCGACATATCCGCAAGCGATTTGCCAAAATGAGAAGTACAAAAATCCAATCTACTTGTTTTTAATTGTGAACTAAAATCATCTCTACATATTTTAAAGTTAGCAAGTAATTGTAAAAAAAGCCCCTAAAAGGGATCTGATAAAGCATGGAAGCATTGAAGGCTTGGAATATAATGAACATATGAACGACAAGGCAACTGATAAACTATAACGCGGCAACCTAAATGCAACCAATAATAAGAATGAAGAACTGGCAAATGCCGAAACTAAATTTTCATAACAGAAGATTTAAAAATGAAAAAAATAAAATGACGTATTAATGGTAAGTGCCGCCATCAGTAGCCAAAAGGAAACGGAATAAAAATGATGGGTTTTGAGAGATGGTTTTGTGCTTTTTATGCCGTAGTCTTTTGGCTCTCGCCGCTATGGTGAATGTTGCGTCGGCACTTAACTTTGAAGAGTTATTTTGTTTTTTTCAATCAGAGAAATTGCTCAATAGAATTACTTCTGTACAAGAGTGCGACGCCAATGAAGTTGAAATGTTATATTCTGTATGGAAAAAAATTTATAAGATAATTTTGATAAATTATTAATGGTTCAAAATCATAAATAAATGGATGATAAAGAAATAAAAAATTTGATTTTCACACTGCAAAAACGTTCATACGGTGCGCCCAGGAAATGTTTATATACGAATTGTAACGAATCTGCAATTAATTCTCATCTCTTACAAAAGTATGGAATAATTAATTCAATTGCTGAGCAACAACATGTTTATGAAATAACATTAGACGCATTCAAAAATGTTTTTT
>JABDAZ010000078.1 GCA_013288945.1 Bacteroidota bacterium
TTTTTTGCAATCAAAAAACTGTCTGTTACAAAAGATTTTTTGATTTGTATTCCATAAACGTTATCCGGGTTTTGTAAAAATAAATGCATATTCGCGATAATAGTATCGATGCTTTTTTTAACCTTGACAGCTTCGTTATACCTTAAAATTTTTGTAATGGGATTATTGCTTGTAGAAATATTACAAATCAATTGAACAACTGTTGAATCGATTCCCTTTGATATTAGGTTGATGTTTGCAGGCAGTTTAATATTTTTGTTTTCAATCAATAAATCTGCGCCATTCAAAAGTTTTTTATTAATACTGTAATTGAAAGGCTCTGTAATTGAAGAAGAATCTATATTGATATCAGAAATATTTTTCCATTTTTTTTGCCAGTTGGTATCAGTTATAATTTTTCTGTATGCGCCATTAAACGTGCAATCAACAGCAATCACTTTTGACACAACAAGATTGCCGGGAATAAAAAAGTAGATAAAAAATAAAAGCAGCGCAAAAATTACTATGGAGAAAAGAACAATCCGTTTTGTAAAGCCAACCATCCAATTTTTGATGCAAAATTAGCAAATATGAAATCATAATTTAAGTAAGATTTTAATAAGCCGAAAAAGCATGTAACAACTTTTAGGTTAAATTATTATTCGTATGGTTTTTATAATATATTTATAAAATATTTAGTATAAAAATTACACGCTAACTTTTGCCATCAATGCCAAACAGGTTTCATTCTGCTATTATTATCATTAGTATTTTATCTCTTTTTTTTTCCTGCCATTCAAACAAAGACCAGTTGCAGCAGCAGGATGCTTTATTTCAATTACAACCTTCTTCATTAACAGGCATTGGTTTTAATAATAAAGTAGAAGATACAAAAGACTTCAACATTTTTAAATACCGTAATTTTTATAATGGCGCGGGCGTTGCCATTGGCGATGTAAACAATGATGGAAGACCAGATATTTTTTTTACATCCAACCAGCATGAAAATAAATTATACATTAATAAAGGCGATTGGAAATTTGAAGACGTAACTGAAAAAGTCGGATTAATAAGCAATCATAAATGGCATACTGGTGTAACGATGGTTGATATTAATGGCGATGGCTGGCTGGATATTTATGTGTGCAACAGTGGCGAAATTCCCGGCGATGATCGTGCGAATGAATTGTACATTAATCAGAAAGACGGAACGTTTAAAGAAGAAGCGCATCAATATGGTTTGGATGATAAAGGCGAATCTACACAAGCTATTTTTTTTGATTATGACCATGATGGTGATTTGGATTGTTTTGTTTTAAACAACAGCAATCGTTCGGTTGAAAGTTTTGGATTCAGCAGTAGTTTGAGAAATATTCGGGATAAAAAAAATGGAGATAGATTATACAGAAATGATGGCGGAAAATTTACCGACGTAAGTGAAGAAGCCCGAATTTACGGAAGCGAAATCGGCTTCGGGCTTGGCGTTACAGTTGGCGATGTAAACAATGACGGATGGGAAGATATGTATGTATCAAACGATTTTTTTGAACGCGATTATTTATACATTAACCAGCATGATGGAACTTTTAAAGAAGTGATTAATGATGCGATGGGCCACATTAGCCAGGGGTCGATGGGATCGGATATGGCTGATATTAATAACGATGGCAACCTGGATATTTTTACAACAGAAATGCTTCCCGAAACAGATTATCGTTTAAAAACAACGATGAAGTTTGATGATTATGAAGTGATAAATCAAAAAAGTGTAGTTGGTTTCCAACACCAGTTTACAAGCAATTGTTTGCAATTAAATAATAATGATGGCACATTTAGTGAAATTGCGCAACTCTCAGGAATAGATGCAACCGGCTGGAGCTGGGGCGCATTAAGTTTTGATTTTGATAATGATGGCTGGAAAGATTTATTTGTTTGTAACGGCATCAGCAAAGACTTAACTGATCAGGATTTTTTAGAATTTTTTGGCAGCCAGGAAATGATGGAAGAAGTAAAACAAAAAGGCATCGACTATAAAAATTTATTAAAGAAAATGCCATCGGTTCCATTATTAAAATATGCTTTTGTAAATCAAAAAAACCTCACGTTTAAAAATGAAGCTGAAAAAATTGGCTTCACTGTTCCAAGTTTTAGCAACGGTGCTGCATACGCAGATTTAGATGGCGACGGCGATTTGGATTTGGTTATTAATAATGAAAATTCAGAAGCTTTTGTCTATAGAAATATGGCTTCAGAAAAATTGCACCATCATTATTTAAAAATAAAATTGAATGGAATTTCTCCAAATAATTTTGGGCTTGGCGCGCGCATAACTATTTTTTCAAACAATAATAAACAAGTGCTTGAGCAAATGCCAAGCCGCGGATTTGAAAGCAGTGTTGATCCAGTTTTAAATTTCGGGTTGGGTGATGTAAATATTATTGACAGTTTAATGATCCGTTGGTCGGGAGAAAAAACGCAAGTAATTAAAAATATAAAAGGAGATACAACACTTGTATTAAATCAAAAAGATGCAACGCTTTTTCCATTGCAAAAAAAGGAAATTATTAATGCACTTTATACTGATGTTTCAAAAACTGCAATCACAGGAAACACGCGCCATCGTGAAAATGATTTTATAGATTTTAATGAAGAAAAATTAATTCCAAAAATGCTTTCTACACAAGGCCCGAAACTTGCTGTGGGCGATATTAATGGCGATGGTTTGCAAGATTTTTATATGGGAAGCGCCATTGGTGATACTGCAAAAATATTTTTACAACAACCAGACGGGCATTTTATTCAGAAGCAACAAGAAGCTTTTATTAAGGATAAATATTATGAAAATATCGGCGCTGTTTTTTTTGATGCAGATGGCGATGGCGATTTGGATTTGATTGTTGCATCCGGTGGAAACCAGGCCAGGCAAGGTTCTCCGTATTTATATACACGTTTATATATTAATGATGGCAAAGGAAATTTTACACGCGCAGAAAATGGTTGGCCCTTAATTCCTGTGAATGCATCGTGTGTAAAAGTTGGCGATTTTGATGGCGATGGCAAGAAAGATATTTTTATTGGTGCACGAAATATTCCTGGCAGTTATGGTGTAGCTCCTTCAAGTATTTTATTAAAAAATAATGGCAATGGAAATTTTACGGATGTTACAAAAACAATTGCTCCCGACTTATTAAAACTCGGAATGGTTACAGATGCACAATGGGCAGATATTGATGGCGATGGAAAATTGGAATTAATTGTTGTTGGAGATTGGATGCCGGTTACTATTTTAAAATTTATTAATGGGCAACTTAAAAAAATAAATGCAATAAAAAATTCATCCGGCTGGTGGAATTGTTTAACCGTTGCTGATATTAATGGTGATGGATTTCCGGATTTAATTGCAGGTAATTGGGGATTGAATTCAAGAATAAAAACAGACAGCATTCATCCTGCCAAATTGTATGTGGATGATTTTGATAAAAACGGAAGCATCGAATGTGTGCCTGTTTATTATAAAAAAGATGGCAAAGCATATCCTTATTTTTTAAAGGGAGAAATGGATGCAGAAATGCCATCATTAAAAAAGAAATTTTTAAAATTCAATGCATATGCAGGCAAAGGAATTGAAGATGTTTTTACAGAAGATCAATTGAAACATGCGACTGTATTAACAGTTACACAAGCGCAAACATGCAAATTTATTAATGATGGAAAAGGAAATTTTACAATGAAGCCTTTACCAGTACGCGCGCAGTTTTCGCCGGTTTTTGGCATTTTTGCAGAAGACATTAATGGAGATGGAATTAAAGATTTATTTCTTGCCGGAAATTTCTTTGGAGTGAAACCGCAAACAGGCCGCTTTGATGCAAATTATGGAACTACTTTTTTGGGCGATATAAATCACAATTACAATTATATTGAACCAGCAAAAAGCGGATTATTCATTAAAGGCGAAGCAAGAGATATTGCAAAAATCAAAACACAAAATGGCAATGAATATATTTTAGTGGCTATTAATAATGAAAATCTTGGCGTTTTTAAAAAGAAATCAAAAGCAAAATAATTTATTAATAAAAACTATTTAACGGCTGGTTGATGATCAATAATAAATTGAATAATTTCTTCTAAAGAATAATTAATCCGGCTGACTGCGTCATTAATATCATCGCGGTTTACCTGCGCTGCGAAAGACAATGTTTTTAGTTTTTTGGTAATACTTTTTACATCCATTCCTTCATAACGCGTTGGCCTTATTAATGCCGCTGCGTGAATGAAACCAGATAATTCATCAAACATATAAATCATCTTATCCATTTCGTTTTCTGGTTCCACACCAAAATATTTTGGCCCGTGAGATGCAATGCAATGAATAACTTCCGGATCGATATTTAATTTTTCTAATTTTTCAATAATAATGCGGCAATGATAGTTCGGATTTTTTTCCCAATCTGCATCATGAAGCAATCCTGCGATTTCCCATTTCAATGCCGTTTTTTCATCCGCATTTTCTTTTTCAATTGCCCACGCTTTCATTAATGCTGCAACCTGCCGCATGTGCAAACGCAGGCGATCATTATCGACCCAATCATTTAATAATGTTGTTGCTTCTTCAATCGTTAATAAATTTCCGGCGTTTTCAATTGTTCCAAAAGTGTTTCTATTCAATAAATAAATGCTGTCGGCCATAATTTTTATTCAGTTTATTAATATGAATATAGTAAAAAGAGAAACCGGTTTTTATAAAAAAATGAAGTCCTTTTTTCTTATTAATAAAGAAAAAAGCCCGATTTTACTGCATTTGGAGTATCGATGAAAAATAAATGTAAAATTTTTTATTGATTATCACAGCTTTATAAAGGTGCCGTAAAAAATTAGTTTCTATTTTCTTGGAAAATAATAATACAACCCCGTACCTTTGCACTCCAATTTTTATTACGCTGGCGGGATAGCGACAGCATCATTTAAAATTAAATACAATGAGCAAATTACATTTTACAACCAAACATGCGAACGAGGCTACCGTAAAACGCGACTGGTATGTTGTGGACGGTACTAATCAAACCGTTGGCCGTATGTGTGCAAGAATTGCAGCCATATTGCGTGGCAAAAACAAAGCTTATTATACGCCCCATGTTGATTGCGGGGATTTTATAATAGTTATTAATGCCGATAAAGTTGTTTTTACAGGAAACAAATTAGAAGACAAAATTTACATCAACTTCTCTGGTTACCCAGGTGGTAAAAAAGAAGAAGTTGCAAAAAGTTTATTAAAGCGCCGTCCGGAAGCTGTGATTGAAAGAGCTGTAAAAGGCATGTTGCCTAAAAACCGCCTGGGTCGCAAAATGTACAAAAAATTATTTGTGTATGCAGGCGCAGCGCACCAGCACACTGCACAGCAACCTAAACCATTAACTTTTTAATTTTTCAAAATATGGAAAAGCAAAAAAATGCAATAGGCCGTCGTAAAGAAGCTGTTACCCGCGTTTTTCTTAGCAAGGGTGATGGAAAAATTACAATCAACGGTAAAGATTATAAAGATTATTTTTCATTGGATTACCTGCAAAACCAGGTTGTGCTTCCTTTAAAAACAATTGAAGGCGGAGATAAATTTGATGTAAAAATTAATGCTGCCGGTGGCGGTATGAAAGGACAGGCAGAAGCTGCAAAACTAGGTATTGCACGCGCTTTGCTTTTGGTAAATGCAGAATTGCGACCGCAGTTAAAAGCTGCTGGTTTATTGCGTCGTGATCCACGTTCTGTTGAGCGTAAAAAACCAGGACGTAAGAAAGCAAGAAGAAGCTACCAGTTCAGCAAACGTTAATCTATGGCTGTTAGCCTTTAGCTGATAGCTATTGGCAATATAGTAAAGAAGAAATAAAATTAAATTTTTAATAACTGCTAAAAGCTAATCGCTAATAGCAAAAAGCTTAAAGTTAACAATGGAAAATAATACTTCATTACAGCAACAATTATTAGAAGCTGGTGTGCATTTTGGCCATCTCCGCAAAAAGTGGAACCCGAAAATGCTTCCTTACATTTTTGCTGAGAAAAAAGGTATCCATATTATTGATCTGAATAAAACTACAGAAAGCTTGCAAGAAGCTGCTGCAGCTTTGAAACAGATTGCAAAAAGCGGTAAAAAAATTATGTTCGTTGGCACCAAAAAGCAGGCGAAAGAAATAGTTACCGAATGTGCGAAAAAAGTAAACATGCCTTTTGTAACTGAGCGTTGGCTTGGTGGTATGTTAACCAATTTCAACACTGTTCGCAAGAGCGTAAAAAAAATGCAGAGCATTGATAAAATGCTTACTGATGGCACCTTTGACAGCATTACAAAAAAAGAACGCTTAACACTTGCACGCGATAAAGATAAAATGGAAAAAGTGCTTGGTGGTATCGCGCAATTGGGCCGCGTTCCTGCTGCATTATTTATTATTGATATCGGGCATGAACATATTGCATTGGCTGAAGCAAAACGCCTTGGCATTACCACTTTAGGAATGGTTGATACGAATTGCGACCCGAATAAAGTTGATTTTGCAATTCCTGCAAATGATGATGCAACAAAATCAATCGCAATAATTGCTAACTATATTACTGCTGCTATTGCAGAAGGTTTGGCTGAAAGGCAAGCTGCAAAAGATGATGATGTTGAAGAAGTAGCAACAGATGAAAACGAGAAAAAAGCAAGCCGTTTGCAGGCAGAAGCGGAGGCTGAAGCAGCACGCGCACGTGGTGAAAAAGTAAAAGGCGGAAACGCACCAAAACGCAGGGTTCCAAATTCACCAAGGCGCACAACTGGCGGGCCAAGATAATTTTTCGTTATTAATGATTTTAATTGAAAATGATTTTTTAAAAAATTCAATGAACATTTCAACTTTGGTTGTGTTGTTTTGAATAATCATTTTCTGATTTTTTAATTTTCAAATTTTAATGATATGTCAACTGCAACTATTACCGCAGCAGATATTAATAAATTGCGCCAGACCACTGGTGCAGGTATGATGGATTGCCGCAAGGCATTGGTAGAAAGTGATGGCGATTTTGAAAAAGCCATTGATTATTTGCGCAAAAAAGGACAAAAAGTTGCCGCACTCCGCAGCGATCGTGATGCGAAAGAAGGCGTTATTATTGCAAAAACTACTGCTGATAATAAAACTGGTTTTATTATTACATTAGCTTGTGAAACTGATTTCGTGGCAAAAAATGCTGATTTTATCGCCTTTGCACAAAGCATTATGGATATTGCTGTAAGCAACGATATAAAAACTTTGGATGAATTGCTTGCTGCCAAATTAGATGGCGCAACAGTATCTGATAAAATTAATGATCAGATTGCAAAAATTGGTGAAAAAGTAC
>JABDAZ010000079.1:68-6997 GCA_013288945.1 Bacteroidota bacterium
AGTTATTATCTTACGCCCTTTATAAAATTCAATAGTTTATTAATGGAACATTTATATAAATACGAACAGCTTTTATCGTTTACAAAAAATATTTTTATAAAAATTAATTGCTCAGAAGAAGATGCGGAGACTGCTGCAAAAGCTTTGCTGAGCGCGGATCTGCGCGGAATTGATTCGCATGGTGTGGCAAGGCTTACAGGTTATGTGCGTTTGTGGGAAGCGAAGCGTGCAAACACAAAACCGCATATAAAAATTATTCATGAAACACCATCGACTGCAGTTGTTGATGGTAATAGCGGATTAGGTTTGGTAGTTGCTCCTTATGCGATGCAGGTTGCGATTAATAAAGCAAAAAATGTTGGTACCGGTTGGGTGAGCGTGCAAAATTCAAATCATTTTGGCATTGCAGGTTATCATGCTATGAAAGCGTTGGAACATGATATGATTGGTATTGCGATGACGAATGCAAGTGCATTGGTGGCGCCAACTTTTTCTGTTGAACGTTTATTGGGAACAAACCCGATTTGCGTTGCAGTGCCCGCTGGCAGCGAGCCTGCGTTTGTTGCAGACCTTGCAACAACAACTGCTGCAAATGGAAAGTTAGAAATTTTGCAACGCAAAAACCAGAAAGCGCCGGAAGGTTGGATACAAGATAAAGATGGAAATATTTCCACCAATCCGCATGAGTTAAAATCTGGCGGCGCGTTGTTGCCGCTCGGTGGCGATCGCGAACATGGAAGCCATAAAGGTTATGCGCTTGGCGCGATTGTAGATATTTTTTCAGCCGTATTAAGCGGCGCAAATTATGGACCGTGGGTGCCGCCGTTTCCTGCGTATGTGGCGATGCCGACAGATATGCCGGGAAAAGGAATTGGACATTTTTTTGGTGCGATGCGCATTGATGCTTTTCGCCCGGCGGATGATTTTAAAAAGAATATGGATCAATGGATAAAGCGTTTTCGCAGTGCAAAAACTGTGGAAGGCGAAGAACAGGTTTTAATTCCCGGCGATCCGGAACGTGAAATGGAAACGGAAAGATTAATACGCGGAATCCCGCTGCTGCACTCGGTTTCAGAGGATTTGAAATATTTGGGAAATCGGTTTGGCGTAGAATTGTGAATGTAAAATGTTGAATTGATAATTAATAATTGATAATTAATAATGCTTGTGATTTTTTTGATTATTAATAATTAGATTATAAATTCAATTTTCACATTTGCCACATTTTCAAATTTTCACATTAAAATTATTAAGTGATCATTTGTTCATTAATGATCATTGGTGGCGTCGCACACTTTTACATTAGTACTTTATTCAGCATTTTTTTTCTGGCCACAGAGAGCCGCAGAGTTAAAGAGTTTCTCAGAGGTTCTCTGTTTTTCTGTGGTTCTCTGTGGCTAAAAGAGTTAACCGATTATAATTCTGTATTGACAACAATGCAATGATCAATAATGAACAAAAAGTACAAGAGTGCGACGCCAATGAAGCTTAATTGAAATACATATGCCGGGTTAATAATTATTTTTTATTAATACTATTTTTTGTGGTTATTAATAATTTTTGATAAAGCCTGAATCAATATTTTATTAATAATAATTTATCCAAAATCTTATATCACGCATCTCAGCTATCGCATCTTTTTACATCTCACTTATAACTTATCACTTAAAACTTACAACTTCTTATCTTTGCCATCCTAAAATTTTAGTGTAATGAAAGTAATGAAATTCGGAGGTACGTCAGTTGGCAAACCGGAGCGCATGCAGCAGGTGACGGCATTAATAACAAAAGAAGAAGAACCGAAAATAGTTGTGCTGAGCGCACTGAGCGGAACAACCAATTCGCTGGTTGAAATCGGGCATTCCATTGCAACTGGCGAACGTGAACAAGCGCGCGCGCAGATTAATAAACTGGAAGCGCACTATCAATCTTTTATTAAAGATTTGGTGAAGGAAGAAAAAACTTTTGCAAAAGCAAAAGCAATTGTTGCAGAGCATTTCGAATTTTTGACAATCATTTTAAAGATATCTTTTAGTGAAGCATTAAATAAAGATATTCTGGCTCAGGGCGAATTATTATCAACAAAATTATTCAGTGTTTATCTTGAAGAAAAAGGAGTTGATCATTTGTTGTTGCCAGCATTGGAATTTATGAGCATTGATGCAAACGATGAACCGCAGATTGGAAGCATAAAAGTAAAATTGAGCCAGTTACTGCAGCAACATAGTGATACAAAAATTTTTATAACACAAGGATATATTTGCCGCAACGCAAGGGGAGAAGTGGATAATTTAAAACGCGGCGGAAGCGATTACAGTGCATCATTAATAGCTGCTGCTATTAATGCATCTGTTTGTGAAATATGGACTGATATTGATGGCATGCATAATAATGATCCGCGTGTTGTTAAAAAAACTGTTGCGATAGAACAACTGAGTTTTGAAGAAGCTGCGGAGCTTGCCTATTTTGGTGCAAAAATTTTACATCCTGCTTCTATTTGGCCAGCTCAATTTTATAAAGTGCCCGTGAAATTGTTAAACACCATGAAGCCAGAAGCGCACGGGACGCTGATTACAGAGGAAGCCGGATCTTCAGGCGTAAAAGCAATTGCTGCGAAAGATGGTATTATTGCAATTCACATCCGCAGCAGCCGCATGTTGCTGGCTTATGGTTTTTTACGTAAAATATTTGAAGTGTTTGAAAAATACCGCACGTCAATTGATATGATTACAACATCAGAAGTTGCGGTATCTGTAACCATCGACAGCATTGAACATTTAAAAGATATATTAAAAGAACTCGAACCTTTCGGCACTGTTGAAACAGAAGATAACCACACGATCGTTTCTATTGTTGGAAATGAAATTGCAGAAACAAAAGATATATTAAGCAAACTGTTTGAATCATTAATACCAATTCCTGTGCGCATGGTAAGTTATGGCGGAAGCAAACACAATGTTTCATTGCTTGTTCCATCATCTTATAAAATACAAACACTGCAGTTGTTGAATAAAGGTTTGTTTGGATTGGAATAAAAATTTACTTCTTCAGCCAGCCATTTGAATCCATCCAGTTTTGCAAACGATCCATCCATTTATCTTTTGTGGATGGATTATTCATTCCAAAACCGTGGCCACCTTTTGGATAGATATGCATTTCTGCAAGCACATGGTTTTTTTGCAACGCTTCAAAAAAATCAATGCTGTTTTTTACATCAACTGCATCATCATTTTCAGCATGTACTAAAAATGTTTTTGGCGTTTGAATTGTTACCTGTAGTTCGTTTGAATATTCTTTTATTTTTTCTGCAGAAGGATTTTTGCCAATCAAATTATCGCGCGATCCAAGATGCCCGGTTAAATCTGTAAAACTAATTACCGGATAAATCAATATTAAAAAATCGGGGCGAAGGCTGATATTATTTTTGTTATTAATAACTGCATGCATAAAATGTGTGCCAGCAGTTGAAGCCAAATGGCCGCCGGCAGAAAAACCCATAATGCCGATTTTGCTTAAATTAATATTCCATTCGTTTGCATTTTCGCGCACCATTTGTATAGCGCGTTGCGCATCTTGCAGCGGGCCGATTTCTTTATCAATCATTATAGAGTCATCAGGCAATCTATACTTCAACACAAATGCGGCAACGCCTATTTCATTAAACTTTTTTGCTACATCAGAACCTTCGTGGCTTGCGGCCAAAACGCCGTAACCGCCGCCAGGACAGATTATCACGGCGGTTCCATTCGCAATTTCTTTGGATGGAAAATAAGCAGTTAATGTTGGCTTGGAAACTTTGTCTATTATTAAAATTTTATTTTCACCTTCAGTTCTTGAAGTTTCTTTATCTGCAGAAGGTTTTGAATTTGGAATACTGTCTTTATACAAAGGCATTATTGTTTGCGAAAAACTCATTATAAAAAAATTACAAAAGATGAAAAGAAAAAATAGTTGTTTCATAATAATAAATGTTGCTCATCAAATGTAAATTTTTCTATACAGTGAATTGCTATTTTTTCAGCAGATCAAAATATATTTTTTCCACTTCTCTTGTCATATTTTCTGCACTGTATTTTTCACTGATGGTTGCTTTCGCTTTTTCTCCCAGTTGTTGCCTTAATGTTTTATTTTCTGCAAGCAAAATTATTGCATCAGCCAAATTGTTTTCAAGATTTTCAACTGGTATTAATAAACCATTTTTTCGATCTTGTAAAACTTCTGAAGTTCCATCAACCATCGTTCCGATTATTGCTTTTTCCATCGACATGGCTTCGAGTAAACCAATTGGCAAACCTTCCCACAGTGAAGGCAGGGCGTAGATATCAGCCGCTGCAAGTAAATCAGGAATGTCTTGTCGGAAGGGTTGAAAAATGATTCTGTCTTTTATATTTAATTGATCAACGAGCGTTAATGCTTCCGGTTTTTGATCGCCATCGCCAACCATTAATAAAGTAAGATTGGATAATTTTTGCGCAGCTTTTGCAAATGATGAAATCAGTTTCAGTGGTTGTTTCTGGTGAATAAAACGCGCGATAAAAACTACAACAATGTTTTCCTTCGGGATATTTAATTCTGCACGTATATCTTTTAATTTTCTTTGCGGATCAAATTTTTTCTGATCAATTCCATTATTAATAACAACGGATTGAAATCCGTCAAAATATTTTTTTCCGGTTTGTTGGTTTGATAAGGAAACAGAAATATTTGTGTCTGATTTTTTTGTTAATAATTTTTCGCCAAGTATCCTTATTTTTTTTACAATTGGATTTTGATCTTCATGAAACGACCAACCATGAATGGTATAAACCAACGGCAATTTTAATTTTTTTGCAGCCCAAAAAACATTTGAATTTGCACGCGTTCCATGTGTGTGAACGAGTTCGATTTTTTCGTCGGCTATTAATTGTTTTACTTTTTTCCATTTGCCAAAATCAAAAGCTCTTTCCGTATAAAGTACATGTGTTTTTATGCCCATTTCTTTTAAGCGATCAACCATCGGGCCTTCTGTAAAAGATAATACAACAGGTTCAAATTTTGTTTTATCCAGGTTTTCTACAAGGCTTAATAAATGGCTTTCACCGCCGCCAATTTGCCCCTGCCGAATCGTTTCGAGTATTTTTATTTTATGGTTTGTGTTCATGGAAATTTTTTTTCTTGTTGGTTAAGGTTTAGTACAATTAACGAAATGAGGGAATTATAATTGTAAAAAAAAGGATTTAATAATCCGCGAATTTGCGGAGAAATTATTGCTTATACCTGGACGCAGGATTTTTTTTAACGTGCAAGATATGTACTACGAAAACGATTTTTTTTTGTTTCAAAATCTGATAAATAATTACATAGGGAAAATCATAGACTGTCGTCTGGTGATAATTTTTATTTTTCTTTGGGTATCGTTCAGGGTGTTCTGCAATATCAGATAATCGTTTATTTACAGATGTTATAAGTCTCAAACCTAAGCCTTCCAAACGCTCTTCATACCATTCATATGATTCTTGTAACTCTTCAGTAACTTTTGGATGAAGTTCAACTGCAAAACTCATTTCTTTTTTCTTTTGGTTGAATTTAAGATTTGAGTTTTTGCTTTTTCCCAAGGTATACCTTTTACTTTGCCGCTTTTATAATCAGCAGCGCGCTTATCTAATTCTGCCAGGAAATTTTTATCATTCCAATGGTCATTTGCTTCATTAATTTCTTCTTCCAAAATTGTATAAATGGCTTTTACTTTCCTGTCTTCGGCCACGCGTATATAATCATATAATTTTTGCCTTATTGATATTGCAGTCATAACAATTTCTGTTTGATACAAATTTAATTTTTTACTGCCACATTGCAAATATGGCTTTGCGTAATTTTTTTATTATTAATGCAAGCTTACTTAATAATAAAAAAGCGCTTCGTCTTTCAACAAAGCGCTTTGTATTTTTATTAATAAAAATTGCATTATAAAAATCAAATAACCAGCATGGCATCTCCGTAACTGAAGAAACGGTATTTATCTTTAATTGCTTTTTTGTAAGCTTCCATTGCCAAATCATAGCCGGCAAATGCGCAGGTCATTATTAATAAACTTGTTTTTGGCAAATGAAAATTGGTTATTAATGCATCTGCAATATTAAAAGTATATGGAGGATGGATGAACGTATTGGTCCAGCCTTCAGAAGGCTTTAATAATTTTTCTGCAGTAAAAGATGATTCCATTGCGCGCATGGTTGTTGTTCCAACAGAACAAATGCGGTGATTTCCTGCGCGTGCTTTATTTACAATTCGGCAAGCTTCTTCATCAATATTATAATATTCGGCATCCATTTTATGTTTGCTCAAATCTTCTACTTCAATCGGGCGAAAAGTTCCCAAACCCGTATGCAACGTAACTTCTGCGAAGCGAATGCCTTTTATTTCCAAACGCTTAATCAACTCTTTGCTAAAGTGCATTCCTGCAGTTGGTGCGGCAACGGCGCCTTCATGTTTTGCATAAACAGTTTGATAACGTTCTTTATCTTCTTCGTCAGGTTTGCGCTTAATGTATTTTGGCAAAGGCGTTTCTCCTAAAAATTCAAGCATCTGGCGAAATTCTTCATCGCTCGTATCCCACAAAAAACGGATCGTGCGGCCCCGGCTTGTTGTGTTGTCAATTACTTCTGCAACCAATTCATCATTATCTCCAAAATATAATTTATTGCCTACACGGATTTTTCTTGCAGGATCAACAATTACATCCCAAAGCCTGTTTGGGCGGTTTAATTCGCGAAGCAAAAACACTTCTATTTTTGCGCCGGTTTTTTCTTTGCGGCCATACATGCGCGCGGGAAAAACTTTTGTATTATTAACTACAAAGGCATCTTTATCATCAAAATATTCCAGGATGTCGCGGAAATGTTTGTTTTCAATTTGTCCTGTTTTGCGGTGAACAACCATCATACGGCTGT
>JABDAZ010000080.1 GCA_013288945.1 Bacteroidota bacterium
GGTGGTGGCGAGTATAAAAAAATAATCCGTTATTATAATTTAAATAACCTGGCTGATGAAAATGGCTACATCATTGTGTATCCAAATGCTATTAATAAAGCGTGGAGCATGAGCGGCGTGAGCAGCCGTGTAAAAAATATTGACAACAATGTTGATGATGTAAAATTTATTTCGACATTAATAGATAATTTAATTGCAGATTATAAAGCGGACAGCAAACATATTTTTTGCACAGGCATTTCGCGCGGAGGCGTGTTTAGTTTATTTCTTGCATGGCAATTGTCTGATTGCATTGCGGCGATTGCGCCTGTGTGTGCAAGTATTCCGCAGGCTATTGCAGGTGAATATTCATTCAAACATGCAACGCCGGTTTTATTAATAAACGGTACGGAAGATCCATTAATAAATTATAATGGCGGCCCAGGAAAAATGAATGGCCGCAATGCAGAAAGCCAAAATGCAAACATGCTGCCAACGGAAACGCTCGTTAATAAAATTTTGAAGTTGAATAATTGTGAAGCGAAAGCAATAGTTACCAATTTACCTGATACAGATCCAAATGATGATTGCACTTCTGTGGAGTACAATTATACTTGCGGTGATAATGAAGTTGAATTTATAAAAGTGATTAATGGGGGGCACACCTGGCCGGGGGGCATACAATATTTGCCAAAGATGGTTATAGGAAATGCAAGCAAAGATTTCAGGGCAGAAGAAAAAATATTTGAATTTTTTAAAAAGATAAAATAATCTCAATATAGATTTTAGGAGATTGATTTGCTTTGTAAGATTGATTAATAATTTTTGTGTTTCCCTGTGAAAACTTTGCGAAACTCTGTGGCAAAAGCTGAATAGAATATCAACTGTACAAGAGTGCGACGCCAATGAAGCTTGATAGAAATACAACTGATTGGTAAAAAATATTAATAATAAAAAATTAGTAATGATGATATATAATTTTATTTCTAAAAAAAGTTTTTTGCTGTTTTGTATTTCGATAATTACATCGATAAATATTTTTGCGCAAGACAGTGTGCCGGTAATTCGCTTATGGAAAAATGGTGCCCCCGGTTTTGAAAAATTAAAAGATGAACCGGAAGTTGCTAAAGACTGGTATGTGCGCAACATTAATAATCCTTCGATAACAGTTTACCTGCCCCCTAAAGAAATTGCGAATGGAACTGCAGTTGTGATTTGCCCGGGGGGGCGGGTTTTTGAATATTGTTTATAATGCCGAAGGAAGAGATGCGGCAAAATATTTTAACAGCATTGGTGTTGCGGCGTTTGTTTTGAAGTATCGTTTGTTCCGCATGGAAAATTCTCCGTACAAACAAGAGCATCCGTTGCAGGATATTTTTCGTGCGATGCGATTGGTACGCAGCCGCGCGAAAGAATTTAATATAGATACCGCAAAGCTGGGCGTGATGGGCTTTTCAGCCGGTGGAGAAGTTTCTGGTTGGGTATCTTATAACTTTCCTCAAAAAGAAATTATTAATCCAGATGCGATTGATAAAATGGATGCGCGGCCGTCTTTTCAAATATTAATTTATCCCGGGCCGCTTGCAGTGCCTGATTCTGTTTCGCATAATGCGCCCCCTACTTTTTTATTGGCAGCCAATGGCGATGATTGTTGTTCGGAACCGATTATTAAACTGGTGCAGATGCACCGCAAAGCAAAAGTGCCGGTTGAAATGCACTTGTATCAGAAGGGGGCACATGCTTTTAATATGGGCACACGTTCTGAATTTGTAACGTTGCAAACCTGGCCGCAGCGCATGGTTGACTGGATGAAGGACAATGGATGGGTGAAGAAAAATTAATAAAAATTTTTATTTCAAAAAAATAAACAAGGGGGCAAGATTAATAATTTTTCATAATTGGTATCAGCATATCTGCAATCATTTGGTTGCCTTTATCTGAAGGGTGCAAGCCATCATAAGTAATATTAGCTGCATCTGCAGGATAAGGATATTCGTCTTTTTCCGGGTTGAATGGAATGGTAGTATAACCAGGATATTGATAATTTTTATATTCGCCTGTGGTGGGATCTTTCAATCTTTTATACTTCACTAAATCTTTTATAGCCATTCCTTTTTTATGGTATAAATCTACCAGTTTTATATTTTCATAATGCGCAATGCTATCGATGGCTATGGCAAATTGTTCTAAATTTTGTCCGCTCTTTTCTTTGTATGAACCATATGCATTATTTCTTGCATCATTAATGTAAACAAAATCGGATCGCTGCATTGGCGTAATCAAAATTATTTTTGCATTTGCATTCAGGCTTTTTATTTTATTAATAATAATCCGGAAAGAGCCATACAAAGTTTTGCTGCCCGTATTATTTCTATAATCGCTGAAATGCCCGACAGAATTGGAACTCCACCAATCGTTGGTTCCTAAAAAAACTGAATATACATCAGCTTTAATCAATCCTAAATTTTCAATACTGTCTGCAATACGGCTTGCAGTCCAACCATTGTGGCCCTGGTTAATAAAATGAATGTTCGACAATTTGTTGGTAACCCTTGTCATATACCCGGAAGTAATTCTGTTGCCGGTTTCATCTGCGTGATCATTTAAATACGTGATGGAATCGCCTATTGCCACCCATGTAATTTCTTTTTTTGCAAAAGAAAAAATGATAAGAAGAATAGGGATCAAAAAGAATAATTTTTTCATGTTATAATTTATAATTGTAAGGTAAATACATTTATCAAGTATGATATGGAAGTTATAACAATCTTATTTTTTAGAGGGCAAAACTTAACGTGCTTATTAATAAGACATATTTTATAACAGAACAACAATCGATTTTTATTAATGCATTGATTCAATATTTTATATTCAAATTCTTGCCCCCTAAAATAATTTTATTTCAAATAAGTGTTTATATTAAATTTGCTTTATGGCAACTAACCCGCTTACTTTAATAAAACGCGCGAAGGAAACCGCAGAAAAAAACCGCGCTGCTGCAATACGAAATACATCAAAACTTTTTGATGATTCGATAGCCGGTTATGAGGCAGCAATAAAACAACTTACATTTTCAGCAGCAAATGCAAAAAATGCTGCCCCCCAAAAAGTAACTCTTCGAAAAAAAATTATTGCAAAAAATAAAGTTGCCCCCTCAAAAAAAAGTATAAAAAAATCAGCGTCATTAGTGCCGGGCAGTTATCCGAAAGACGGAACTATTTTGGAAAAATTGATTTTTTTTATAAGCGAATCAAAACGTTTTATTAGTATACGTGAAATAGCCGAACAGTTTAAAAAGCGCGAGCCCAACAGTAAACCGGAAGAAATAAAACGCAGGTTCAGCAAGCATATGAACAAATTTCGCCAACAGGGAAAAATTGTTTCTTATAATGATTCGAAGACAAGCCGCGTGTATTATGGGTTGCCAGCCTATATTAAAAATGGAAAGGTTGTAAAAGCACATACTTATATCGACAATGATTATTCAGAATAAAATTTTACTGCGGAAATTTTTGTAATAATTTTCTTGCCCCCTTCATTAATGCAGCGATTGTTAATATTATCAAATTTGCTCGCAATATTTTCTCGTATTAATCTTACTTTTTTTATTAATAAAAAAGATTTCATTTTTGGCTTGCATTAAGCTCTATTGTTTTTAAAAAGATTAAACATGCAAAAGCAACTTTTCCAATTTCTATAATACATATTGAAAAAAAATTTGCTTCCACGCAACCCCTTAATATTTACAGGCGTTTATTACTCTGGTTTTCTTTTGTACTAATCCATTTTCTCCTTAAATAATCCGTTCTATTTAAAAATAATATTTTTTCTATGAAAAAGTTTTTAGCTTTTTTTATTGGCATATCTGTGTCTGTTTGCGTATCTGCACAGCAAAATCTTGGTATAAGAAACAGTAATTATGCAGGCATACAAGGCGCATTATTAAATCCGTCATCTATTGCCGGATCGCCGTTGAAATTTGATCTTAATATTATTTCGGGGGATGAAGTTTTTGATAATAATTTTTTATATGCACCAAAAAAATCGCTGAGTTTTTTTGGCATACAAAAAATTATTAAAGGAAGTATTAATGAGGATTTATTTTTCACACATTACAGTCCGCAGGACATAAATAAATTATACAGCGTTACATTTTCTACTGAAATTCTTGGCCCTTCATTTTTTATAAAAGTTGCAAAAAAACATGAGATTGGATTAACGATTGCCGGTAGGGCTTATGGCAATGTTGACCGCATACCGGGGGGCATGGCGCAAAATGCGTTTGCCTATTTTCAGGAAAGAGATTTATGGAACCAGCCGTTGATGGATAATACGACTAGAGTAAATTCAATGGGCTGGTTGCAGTATGGTTTGCATTATGCTGCGGTAATTTACAGCCATGGAAGAAATGAACTGAAAGCCGGTGCCAGCTTCAATTACCTGCAGGGCATTGCTGCGGCGTATGTAAAAAATACACACGTTAAATATAATATTTCCGACTCTGCAAACCTGAATTTTTCTAACTCAACGATTGATTATGGCAGAACAGATTTTGATGATTTTAAAAAAATAAGCAGCTATCACGATTTAAATCATGGCCATGGTTTTGGTGCCGATATTGGTTTTACATATGTGCATCTTAAAGAAAATTCAACAAATAACGATGAGCATATTCATATACAAAGTGCACCTGAAAAAACAGGTTACGTTTATCGTTTAGGAATATCATTAATAGATGCAGGCTCTATAAATTTTAACCGCAATTCTGAATCATACCGCTTGCAGGCTGTGGCTGCTGATTTTACAAATTGGGGGCAGTTAAAAGTAAATGGCAACAAGCAACTTGATCAAACATTGAGCGCTATTTTTTATAACGGAGATTCGTCAAAATCATTAACGGCAAATCATTTTAATATGGGCATGCCTGCCGCAATAAGTGTGCAGGCTGATTGGAATTTTTATAAAAACTTTTTTGCGAATGCAACCATTATAAAAGGCCTTCATCATGGAAACAGTGAAGGTGTAATAAGGCCGGATGTTTATTCTGTTACTCCCCGGTATGAAACACAAAATTTTGAAGTGAGTATTCCTGTATCGGTTTTATATTATAACCGCTGGAAGGCGCGTGCAGGCATTGCATTACGTTACCGTTATTTTTTTATTGGAGGCGATGCGCCCGGAAGTTTATTAAAATTAAACAGCCTTGAAGGCGCAGATTTTTACGCAGGTATTCATTATTATATTCCTGAAAAAAAGAAATAACAATATCAATCACTATTAAAAATATTTTATGAAAATTACTAAAACGATAATGGCCATTGCATTAATAATTGCATTGCCATTTGCAGGAAACTGGACGCCTGATACAGTAAATGCAAAAATCAATTTTACTGTGAAAGGCCCGTTCGGCACGGTTCACGGCAGCTTTACAGGATTAAAAGCAACTATTGATTTTAATGAAAAAGATATAACAGCAAGTTCAATAACAGCAAGCATTGATGCAAAAACAGTAAACACTGGCGTGGGCCTTCGCAACAACCATTTGCGTAGTAAAGAAGAATGGCTTGATACAGATAAATTTCCGCAAATAACGTATCATTCAAAAAAAATTGAAAAGACAGATAAAGGTTTTAAAGCTATTGGCGAACTCACTTTAAAAGGAATAACAAAGCCAGTTGAGATCCCTTTCACATTTACTTCAAAAGATGCAACAGGAGTTTTTAAAGGCGAGTTTACTATTAAACGTGAAGATTATAAAGTTGGTGACAGCGGCGGTTCTGTTGGAGATATGATAACAATCACATTGGAAGTACCTGTAAAAAAATAATCGATTAATAATTTTATAAATCATTAATCGATTATAGTATAAATATTTTTCTTGCGACCATGATGCAACAAAATTTTTAATTGTAGCAAAAAATTTTGTTTAATAAAACGACAGAAAATTATTAATAAAAGATTATTGCTTTTCTAAAATTGCTTTTAGTTTTTTCATGGAATCTTTATAATATGTTTCTGCAACCTGCCTTCTTATTTCCAACAGGTTTTGCAGTTGGCCGGGATGGTTTTCAAAATCCTCATTCAATTTTTCAGTAACATCTCCAAGTATTAATTCCAGGTAGCACTGGTTTTGCATGAGCAGTTGCATAATAGCATTGTTCTCCTTTACCATTTCCACGATTTCCATATGGGTTGCTTTTGGTGTTTAAAAAATAGGTATCTATTGTGGAGGGAGGTAATTGTGCAAAGGGCTATGCACTATTTCAAATGTAAAAAAGTGTTTTGATAATTACAAATTTTGCCTGTTTTATTTATCCGCAAAAACACATTATTAATCATATTTTTTGCAAGCAAGAATTTAATTATCATTTTAAAATTTGCGCAAAACAAAAATATTTTTTGTGGCAGGCTTTTGGAAACATCCATTAATAATAAACTTATTAAGTATGGATATTTTAAACATTCCCGACAAACCTGTTAGCCGTTTGCAAACCATCGCGCGCTACGCACTTGGTTTTATGCTCATGCTTGCGGGCACATCTCACCTCACGTTCGCACGAAAAGATTTTCAAGCGCAGGTTCCCGATTGGGTACCGTTAAGTAAAGATTTAACGGTTGTGCTTTCCGGCATTCTTGAAATTTCACTTGGTGCATCGCTGGCATTTTGGGTAAAAAAAAGGGTATTCTGGGGATGGTTTGCAGCAATATTTTTTATCCTTATTTTCCCCGGAAATATTTCTCAACTGGAAAACCATCGTGATGCTTTCGGGCTTGATAATGATACAAGGCGTGCAGTACGTTTATTATTTCAACCGGTATTAATTGCATGGGCTTTATGGAGCACGGGTGCGTGGGCAGCGAGGAAACTTTTAGCTAAATGAAAGTTTAAGA
>JABDAZ010000081.1 GCA_013288945.1 Bacteroidota bacterium
CATTCAGCAAAGTCTTTTGCTGGTCCTGTTCCATGCGCTGCAGCTGTTGCTGGTAGCGGATCACTTTGCGCTGGTGGAAGCTGATGAATACGATCAGCCCGATCGTGAGGGCCAGCATACCAATCGTGCCGAAAAACAGCACCATTGAAATATTGTTATCCGGGCTTAAGGCTTGCAGTAGTACCATTAGGAAGGGTCAGGGTTTTAGTGATGATTGTTTACCGGTCATTGGGGCTGGTATAATCAACAGAATGGCTTTCACGGGTCGGGGATTTTTTATTCTGATATCGATATAATAAAAACGCTGTGGAAAACAAAATATTAGTCAAAATATTACTGTAATTTGTAATAATCCAATATTCGTCCATTTCCTTGACAGACAAATGATTAGCTATAATAAATAAAAATAATGTACATGCAACGTAAAGGAGGAGGGCAATTACGATAAGAAATTCTGGATTAAAAATATTAATGGAGTCTTCTACGGGTTGCTTCATTTTAGAAATGAAATATATTAAACACAATGCAAGTATTACAACCTCGCTAATAAAACTTAATAAGGAATTGTATTGATTATGATTGGTCCTATTTAAACTAAAAAAAACAATATAAAAAATGATAGAAATAACTATAATTGTCAATCTTACGATACGAAGCTTAATAGTTAAATAAAAAAAATATGATAATAATGAATATTCAACGAACGTAAATATATTCCACAAAAAAAATTTGTGTTCGTTGGCCCATTCAGAAGCTGCTAAGAAACCGTCCGATAATAAAGATGCAATACTATAAAAAAAAATTACCCAGAATCCCTTTATATGTGTTTTAGAACAACACAATATAAAAAAAATTATGGGTAACAACGAGGATAGCAAACTGATTTTCGGAACCACTCTATTTAGGATTACCCAAATATAGAAAGTTACAATCAGATTTACTAGAGTAATATACTATGAAAACCAGTTAAGATTAGTTTGACCTCTATCAGCAGACATTCCTTCAGTTACAGCTAATTTACCGTAATCATTGACTGTAGTAATTTCAAGAATGTTTTTTCCATTTGAATCAATGCCTATATAAACCAAGGTTTTAATACCTGATTCATTTATTGCATCAAAAAAACGGACTCCAACGCAACCTGGTTGTGCTAATATTTCATCAATAATTTTTCTTCCAATGACATAAGATTTTGATTCATCGGAATACTTATCATGATGATCTTTGACCATCTTAGCAGCCAATTCATGAGAAATCTGTTCTCCAACGCTTTGGTATTCTACCTTTTCCTTTACGAGTGATTCTTTGTTCATAATCAGAGTTTTAAAGTTTTTTGCCCAAAAGACTACGTAATTAACCCCTAAAAAAAAGATTCAACAACGCTTAGTATACAGGTTAAAAACACTTAAATTGCCTGAGATTCAGACTAGTAGAGGCTTTTCGTAAATATACGAAGAAAAAGCACAAGTAGAAGTTGCGTAAAGTTCCTGTAACCGAATCGTATTTATACGGTCGGTTTTTTAGATTTTTTAAGAAAAGGGTGTTGAAAATAAGCAGGTTATCCCCAATTCGAAAAGGATTGTGGATAAGTAGAAACCCTTAGAAGGTCGAAAAGAAATTTAAAAACGGGGAGATTTGTATTTATTCAGTCAATGCGGAATGCGGAAATTACAATTAATCAAGGGTTTCCGCGTTAATTTGGAGAAAAAGAAAAGAAGTTGACTGATACCGGACTTTATAGTTTTTCAAGGAATTGGAAAATCTTACTGGACGGTAAGTTTGGACATTGGATGGTTCGGGCAAAGGCGCTATCAATCAACTTTCTAAATCAAATGTACATTTAACAAAATCACTAAACCAGAGCAGTAATGCTCATTTTCAATTATTCGGTAAATACCTTATCCATCGTAAAATTGCTATACTTTAATCATGCATTTTAGCATATTATAATAAATCATCATAAACTCAACGCATAGTAACAATTTTACAACCAATCCCTTATGAGCGCGGAATTAGTAATTAAAGTGGCCATTGCTGACGATCATAAGATTTTCAGGGATGGCATTAAGATGGCTTTGAAGGATAAGGATTATTTAAAGATCATCTGGGAAGCGGAAGACGGGAGGGACCTGGTACATAAAATGCTTTTGAAAAAACCGGATGTTTTACTCATGGATATCCGGATGCCAGAAGTTGATGGGATAAATGCAATTGGTATATTAAGAAAGGAATACGAAGAAGTAAAGATCATTGTACTAACCATGTATGATGACCAGGAGATGATTTCCAAAATGATGGAAATGGGTGCTAATGCTTACCTGACTAAAACGACAGACCCCGAAGAAATATACCAGGCAATTCTCGCCTGTATGAATGATGATTTTTATTTCAATGATCTGGTGAACAAGGCTGTATTATCAAAACTACAGACCAAGCGTCAGGTTCGACAGTTTTACCCTGATCCCATTAAATTTTCTGAAAAAGAAGTAAAAATTTTGAGGCTCCTTGCCCAGGATAAAACGACAGAAGAAATCTCTAAAGAAGTTTTCTTGAGTCCACGCACAATTGAAACTATCCGCCAGAATATGAAGACCAAGGTAGGAGCCAAAACGATAGCTGGCCTAATAATGTATGGAATGCGAAATAAATTAATTGATTAAGTCAAAAATTGATTGTAACGATCCCACTCTTTACTGCATACATTGCAAGACCTACTCTACTTTTCACATTTAATTTAAGAAATAACGCATCCCTATAGTTATCGATGGTTCTGGGGCTTATTTTCATTTTCTGTGCAATCTCTTTATAAGTAAGTTCAGAAGAGACTAATTTTAAAAAGGAAATTTCATTTTCATTCAAAATTACAGTTCCCCAAGGCGAATTTTTTGTACCATGGTTCCTCATTAAATTAAAAAGACGTCCTGTTACGGATTGTGAGCAGTATATCCCGTTTTTTAAAACGCATTGAAGTGCATTTTTCAATTCTCCCGGAGAAATATCCTTTTTTAAAAACCCTCTAACTCCTGATTTTATCAAATGTATCAATGGTTCTGCATCATACATAGTAAGTATTAATATTTTGATTTCAGAACGATTTTTTGAAATCCAATGAAGGGTTTCATGACCATCCATTTCAGGCATACTAAGATCAAGAATAAGTATTTCAGGAATGTTACCTGAATTTATTTTTTCAATGAATTGCTTACCATTATCGGCAACAAGAGTAACCAGGAAACCATCAAATGAATTAATAACAGATGCTATTACGTCTCTTATCAAAGTATGATCTTCGACCAAACCGATTTTTACAGGCGACTGAATCATTTTGAATTAATATTTTTAATTAAAAAGGTGTTGTCACTATAATAGTAGTTCCATTTCCAATTGTACTATCAATATGAATTTCTGCTCCAATCTGTTTGGCCCTATTTTGCATATTATATATTCCGCCAATATGATTAGGCCCGGATATTTGATCATTTAGATTGAAACCATTCCCATTATCCTCGATCTGAAGTTTTAAGGAATTTTTAGAATAACTCAGACTTATGCCTATGGCTGTTGCGTTTGCGTGTCGTATAATATTATTAACTGCCTCTTGTGCAATGCGAAATAAAAAAATTTCTTTAGTCTCATCTAACGTAACATGATCACCAATAACATTTAATTGAGTATTAAGTTTTCCTCCTCTCCGTAAATATCCAACCTGCATTTCAATTGATTTTTTTAGACCTCCATTCTTTATTATTTCAGAATTCAATTTCCTCCCTATATGGCGAAGATTGTCAAGGGTTAATTCCAAAAGCTCTGAAGTTTCGTTAATGCCTTCTTTAGTTTCATAATTTTCATGTGTGTCCAAAGTATTTAAAATCATTTTGGCAAGAGAAATAGACTGGCCTACATTATCATGAATTTCTCTCGAAATTTCCTGTGAAATTTGTTCCTGAATTTCCAATTTTGTTTTGTATAATTCTCTTTCATGTTCCATTTTAACAGCAATCATATCAAGGGCGAATCCCTTTTGTTTTTTCTTGATAAAGAAAAGTATAATAATAATGAAACTAACTACTACTAGGATAAATAGGGTTATAAAGCAAAAGACTGCAATTGCTTCTGATTTGGAGATGGGCATAAATAAGCTTTCATTAATGAAATAAAAAATATCGCATAAAAGGTCATATTCATAATTTGGATAATTTGATTTAATTCAGGAGCTGTATAAAGCCAAATAAAATAACTAAATTGAAGAGGAGTCATTATACTAGAATAAAATAGCGATCCACATATAACTATAAAAATGGCGTCAGTTTTAAAATTTACAACAAATTCGGAATTCATAACTTCATAAAAATAAAAAAGTGAGGAAATGGAGATTAAGAAATTCTCAATTCCAAAGAGATGAGGGACTATAAAAAAAAGTGCTTGATATTTACTTGTCCAAATCAGAATACATATTGAAAAGTAAAACAACAGAAGGACTTTCAAAATGAGACGAAATTCCTTTCTTTTTAAATTACTGTGGATAAAATATAACAATATTGATATTTCTACAAGGGAATATATATTGTATACAGCGCTTGAAATTCTTCCTGAAGAATCATAGTTACATAGACTTTCAGAAATCTCTAAAAATATATTTACACCCAATGAAATAATAATATATAATTGAATTGGTAGCAGTGCTTTATTACTTCGATATTTGATACTAAAAATGAATGCAATGATCATTGACAATATTGCAATCCAATCTGCGATATTCATAACTAAATGCATAAATATTAACTCTTTTCTTTCCAACGAATATATAGGGAGATATTTTGAGAATGTTAGGGTATAACCCCCTTTTAATATCGAATAAATTTCGTATAGGATTATGGTAGATTTCATTTTTAGCAATTCCAGGTTACGGATTATTTGAGGTCAACCGGCAAGAGAAAGTATAGCGATTTGAGGGCCCTAAACAGATGTAGACCTCTTAACACTTTGATTACCAAATGTTTTATTTCCTGCAAATTGTAAAACAAATAGGCATCCGTAACCCCTTTCTAAGCGATTCATTGTTTCTTTCTAAACTTATTTTATTAACACCTGATGCACAAATATGAGATCGTGGAAAAGGGAAATTGCAGAGTGCATGCAGATCCTCTGTGAAATTTATTTTTTACATGAATTGGCCGTTTGATCTAAAAGTGGGCCTTTCACGAGGACAAAAGAAGGGTTAGGCGTTCAGCGTTCTGCGTTCGTGTCTGTTTTGGTGTTTCTTACACATCCTTCGGGAGTTCTTCGGGAGCTCCCGAAGTGCTCCCGAAAAACTCCCGAAGAAAACAATAAAAAAACAGGAATCGGGTACGATGAAATCAAAAATACCCAGCCAGTTGTTTTAAAAATTTATTTCACAGAGGATCTGCATGCACTCTGAAATTTCACTTTTCTACAACCTCATTTTTGTCATGTCAGCAGGGCTTCCGGCATCGGAGATGATTAGCTGCGAAGAATAATGTTCTCAATAATCCTCGGTGAAGATTGCATAGACCGCTGTTGATTATTTATTCATTTTTTAAAAATTAAAAATCCGGACAATGGAAACAATTACAGGAAAAGTAATAGATGGTTTTGAAGGGAGAGTCGGGACTGTAATCGGCTGTGTTTTATCATTATTACAAAGCAAAAAATCAAATTGTACTATGGATAACCATTTGTTCGGGATGATTTCCCGTTCCAAAAAAAACCTGCTTTTCCGCAGATAAAGATCTCACGAAAAAGCAGGCAGTAAAATGATGAACTAGAACTTAACGAAGGTCTTCAGAAGGATTGGATTGGTTCTTTCGGCTTTTCATAGGCCGTCTTTTTCAACCGGGTTTGGCGGATCCGGGTATATCGGAAAAAACGGGCTATCTAAAAAAATAAGTTGATTGACATTGGACTTCGCGTGTCTTTCGGTGGATATTGGAAACTCTTTATGGACGGGTAATTCTCTGGATATTGGATTTAACTCTGCTCGTTCCCGTCAATCAACTTAAACCAAATGTATAATTAACATATTCTTCTAAAAAGAGCAGGTTTTCTCGTTTTTCGATATTCGGCATTTACGGCTCCCATAGTAGGTTTTCGATCCCTCCCGGTGCTTTTCCTATGGCTACCCGTAGTTTAACTACGTAAAAATTGCCCCTCAGTATAATCCGAAATCGTTTAATTTCGTAGTTTTCCTATAGTAACAGTCACCTTTTTTTATCATTTTTAGTGTCGGTTTCCCCAAGAGGAACCAACGGAACAATCAAAGTAATTATCGCCGACGACCACGCCTTGTTCCGGGCTGGCGTAA
>JABDAZ010000082.1 GCA_013288945.1 Bacteroidota bacterium
ATCGGAATTTATCACAGCAAATTCAGCCAGAATGAACGTTTGGAAATTTGGAACAAAATAAAAAATGGCGAATTAAAAATTGTTCTTGGCGCGCGTTCATCTTTGTTTTTACCTTTTGAAGATTTGGGATTAATCGTAGTTGATGAAGAGCACGACGCATCTTACAAACAACAGGAGCCAGCGCCACGCTATCATGCGCGCGATGCAGCAGTTTATTATGCATCATTGTTTCATGCAAAAGTTTTATTGGGAAGCGCCACGCCATCTGTTGAAAGTTATTATAACGCATCAACAAATAAATATGGTTTGGTTGAATTGAATGAGCGTTTTGGAAACGTGAATATGCCTTTGATAGAATTAATCGACACAAAAAAAATCATTAATAAAGAAAATAATAAAACAATTCTTTCTCCCGAATTGCAAAATGAAATTGAGCAATCACTTAATAGAAACAAGCAGGTTATTCTATTTCAAAACCGCCGTGGTTACTCGCCTTACCAGGTTTGTAAAATTTGCGGATGGATTCCGCAATGTAAAAATTGTGATGTCTCACTCAGCTATCATAAGCTCACCAATAAATTGCATTGTCATTATTGCGGCACAGTTTATCCGCCCGTTAATACTTGCGAAGCTTGCGGCAATCATGTTTTTATTCAACGCAATTTTGGTACGGAAAAAATTGAAGAACATCTCGAAGAAATTTTTCCGCTTGCAAAAATTGCGCGCATGGATATTGATAGTGTTCGCGGAAAAACTGCGCACGATAGTTTAATACAACTCTTCGAACAACAACGTGTAAATATTTTAGTCGGCACACAAATGGTTGTAAAAGGTTTGGATTTTGAAAATGTAAACCTTGTCGGAATTGTAGATGCAGATAGCATTTTAAGCTTTGCAGATTTCCGTGTTAATGAACGCGCATTTCAATTGATGGAGCAGGTGAGTGGACGCGCTGGCAGAAAAGATGGCGAAGGAAAAGTATTAATACAAGTTGCAAATACAAAACATCCGGTGTTGACTTATGTGCAGTTGCACGATTATAAATTATTTTTTAAAAATGAAATTGAAGGCCGCAAACAATTTTTTTATCCGCCTTTTTCACGGTTAATAATGATTACTTTCAAACACAAAATAAAAGATATTGTTGAAGATGCTTCACGCGTGTTTGCAAACAATATTAAAAATGATTTTGGAAAATATATAGTTGGCCCTGCAGAACCTGTAGTGAATAGAATTCGTAATCAATATTTAATGGAACTATTATTAAAGTTGCCAAAAGATACATCAATAATAAACTTTGCGAAAGTTGTAATTCAGCAGCAAACAGCAATTTTGCACAACAATAATAAATTTAAAAGTGTTGTGATTATTGTTGATGTTGATTCGATTTAAAAATTATCACAATGATTATTCAGGAAAATATTTCTTTAAAAAAATTCAACACATTTGGTATTTATGCATTTGCAAAACAATTTTCTTCGTTTGCAAATGTTGATGAACTGAAAGAATTAATCAGTTATAATAATTCTCTTTCAAACAATCAGTCACCATTAATTCTTGGCGGCGGAAGTAATATTTTATTCACGAAAAATATTGATGCACTCGTTTTAAAAAATGAAATAAAAGGAATAGAATTAATAACAGAAGATGAAAATTACGTGTATGTAAAATCTGGCGCAGGCGAGAGCTGGCACGGGTTTGTGCAATATTGCTTGCAACGAAATTTTGCAGGCGCTGAAAATCTTTCATTGATTCCTGGCAATGTTGGTGCAAGCCCGATGCAAAATATTGGTGCGTATGGCGTTGAGTTAAAAGAAATTTTTTATGAACTTGAAGCGCTAAATATTAATGAGCAAAAAGTGTACACATTCAGTGTAAATGATTGCGCATTTGGTTATCGCGAAAGTGTTTTTAAAACAACATATAAAAACAAGTTTATCATTTTATCGGTCACTTTTCGCTTGCATAAAAAACCAGTTTTAAATATTAGTTACGGCGCCATTAAAGAAGAATTGGAAAAAATGAATGTGCCCGATTTGAATATTCAAGCAGTTTCGCAGGCAGTTATTAATATCCGAACGTCAAAACTTCCCGACCCTGCAAAGATTGGAAATGCCGGAAGTTTTTTTAAAAATCCATCTGTTACAAAAATTATTTTTGATGATTTAAAAATAAAATTTCCAAACATTATTGGTTACGAAAATAATGACGGAACCGTGAAACTCGCTGCTGGCTGGCTTATTGAGCAATGCGGTTGGAAAGGTTTTCGCAAAGGCGATGCAGGTTGCAATGATAAACAAGCGCTCGTATTAATAAATTTTGGCAACGCAACAGGAAAAGAAATTTATGATTTGAGTGAAGAAATTTTACAAAGTGTAAAAAATAAATTCGGTGTGCAGCTCGAAAGAGAAGTGAATGTCATCTGAAATAAATTAAAAAGTCAAAAACAAAAATTAAAAAATTCTTTATGAAACTTTGTGTAAAACCTTTGTGCACTTTGTGGTAAATAATTTTAAATATTTTGTAACCAGCATTTGAATTTCAGTCATCTTCATTGGCGTCGCACACTTTTACATCTGTTCTTTATTGATCACTTTCTCTGCAAATCTTTTGGGCACTTTGCTTTAAAAAAATAACCGCAAAAAAAGACAAAGTAATACAGCGCAACGAACGCAAAGAAGAGACTATAAAATTCTATATCCTCTCAAAAAATCTTCAATATTCATTTTCTTTTTTCCTTCTAATTGTATTTCCAACAAATGAATATAACCGTCCGCGCAAGCAAATTTTAAAAATGTTTTTTTATCTGTTTCATAATTTCCTGTATCAATATTTGCATTTGTTTTTTCTTTTTCAGAACGAAAAATCTTCAACATTTTTCCATCCAAAAAAGTAAATGCCGCAGGAAATGGAGAAAGCCCGCGAATTAAATTATGAATTTCATCAGACGTTTTATTCCAATCAATTTTACAAGTTTCTGTAAATATTTTCGGTGCATGTTTTAAATCAGTTGACAGTTGACCGATGACAGATGACTGGGGATTTTCTTTTAATGAATCATTAATAATTTGATTCAATGTTTTTACTAAAAGTTTTGCGCCAACTTCTTTCATTACATCGTGCAACTCGCCAGCAGTCTCGTTTTCAGCGATTGGGATTTTTTCGCTTAATAAAATATTTCCTGTGTCAATTTCTTGTTGCAATTTAAAAGTCGTTACACCCGTTTCTTTTTCTCCATTAATAATTGCCCAGTTAATCGGCGCAGCTCCGCGGTATTGCGGTAATAAAGATCCATGCAAATTAATCGTTCCCATTGGTGGCATGTTCCACACAATTTCCGGCAACATTCTAAAGGCTACTACAATTTGTACATCAGCGTTTAATGATTTTAATTCATTAATAAAATCAGGGTTTTTTAATTTTTCAGGTTGTAAAATATTTAAACCTTTTTCAACGGCAAATTTTTTTACAGCGCTTTCATTCATTTTCATGCCACGGCCAGAAGGCTTATCTGGCGCGGTTATTACGCCAACTATATTATATCCTTCATTTACTAATGCATCCAAAGATGCAACTGCAAATACCGGCGTTCCCATAAAAACAATTCTTAAATCTTTAACTGAATTTTTGTTCATTAATAATTATTTATTCAAAATCTTTATACAATAAATATTGTTTTCTTATTCTTTTAAAAGCTGTTAATCCTGGTTGCCAGCTTTTTTTTATTTCATTTTCACTCAAGCCATCTTTAATTTGTTTCATTAATATGTCAGAACCTGCGAGTGTATTGAAATAATTGTTTGCGAGAAAAAATTTTTCTTTATCAGGATACAACTGAAAAGCCTGCAACAACCATTTCAATTGAATATGATTATTGATTTCATCAACAGCATTAATATTACTTAAATCAAATCCATAACAAAGCTGATTTAACAATGGTGGATTTTTTGCGCCGGTAACACTTTGCGGTGTAAAACTGTATAAATTATTTGGAAACAAAGGATTTCCAAATTGCTGGAAAGGCTTGCTGGTGCCGCGTCCCAGGCTTATTAATGTTCCTTCAAAAAAACATATTGAGGGATACAAATAAACAGATTGCATGTTTGGTAAATTCGGCGAAGGCGCAACGGGTAAACTATATTTACTGTTGTGATCATAATTTCCACATTTAATAACCTGGAAATGAAAAGGCGTGTCAGCAGAATTTTGTACGGTTTTATAATATTCATAACGCGCGTTTGCTTTTTCTGTTAGCCATTTTTCTCCGGCAATCATAAAAGCATATTCTCCCATCGTCATTCCGTAAACGATTGGGATGGGTTGCATGCCAACAAACGATTGAAATTTCATATCCAATATTGGCCCGTCAACATAAAAACCATTTGGATTTGGGCGATCGAGAATCATTAATGGTTTGCCGTTTTCAAAAGCAGCTTCCATAAATTTTTGAAGTGAAGAAATATAAGTGTAGAAACGAACGCCAACATCTTGTATATCGAAGATTAATAAATCAACATCTTTTAAATCTTCGTCGGAAGGTTTTTGTTTGCTTCCATACAATGAAACAATCGAAATTCCGGTTTTTTCATCTTTCAAACTATTTACATTTTCGCCGGCATCTGCAGTGCCTCGAAAACCATGTTCGGGTGCAAATATTTTTTTAATATTCACGCCACGTTTTATTAATGTATCAATTAAATGGCTTGAGCCAACAACGGAAGTTTGATTGGCAAAAACCGCTACAGACTTGCCTTTCAGCAATGGAAGATAAACATCCATTCTTTCTGCCGCCGGAATTATGCGACTGGTTTGAACAACTTCTTTATTGTTTTGTTTGGTCTGACAAAAGCTAGAAAAAACGATTAATAAGAAGAAAAAAAAAGATTGAATTATTTTCATGGTTTGTTTTCTTTGGTATGTATTATGTTGTTATAAACTTACTCAAAAATCATTCTTTTTAGGTTACGAAAAAATCCATTTTAAATTAATAATGTTACATTGTGCGATTTTTGGGAATTTAAAATGCTGAATAAAGAACTAAGGTACAAGTGTGCGACGCCAATAAAGCTTAATAGAAATTCTATCGCTTAGTACATAAAATTTTTTTTAATTAAAACCGAAGTTGAAGTTATGGAACAAGTAAAAAAAGGTGATACAGTGAAAGTACATTATCATGGCCGTTTGACTGACGGAACAACTTTTGATTCGTCTGAAGGCCGCGACCCGCTTGAGTTTGAAGTGGGATCGGGAATGGTTATTAAAGGCTTTGACGATGGCGTAACGGGCATGAGTGCGGGCGATAAAAAGACAGTCAATATTCCTGTTGACGAGGCTTATGGCCCGCGCGATGAAAATATGATTATGGAATTTCCGATTGATCGTTTTCCGGAAGATATGAAGCCGGAAACGGGTATGCAACTGACGATGACGAATGAACAGGGACAAAATTTTCCGGTTGTGATTGCTGAAGTGAAAGATGAAACCGTGTTGCTTGATGGCAACCATCCGCTAGCTGGCGAACCACTAATTTTTGATTTGGAATTGGTGGAAATTGTAGCGCCAAAATCGAGAATTATAATGCCTTAATATAAGTATGAGGTATGAAGTATGAACTATGAAGTTTGATTTTACTTTATAGTTCATACTTCATACTTCATACTTACAACTTCTTTGTCTTTCTTTTCGTAAACCAAGTATATAATTAAAATTGCGGCGATTGTTATTAATGTATCTATAAAAGATCCTTCAAAACCGAAATCCCCGCCGGTTAATAAAATATCTCCTTTTAATTCTGTTTGTAATAATGTTTGTATTGTAAGGCC
>JABDAZ010000083.1:0-153 GCA_013288945.1 Bacteroidota bacterium
CTGTTCCGCTGGATCGTTTTATAAAAGCATGTAACAAAGCATGGGAATTATTTCAACTTAAAAATCCTATCAACCAAAACAATATTGCAACACCTGATTATTTTTTTGTATAAATAAACAACGGAATAAGTACATAAGCATTCATATAAAAAA
>JABDAZ010000083.1:163-5688 GCA_013288945.1 Bacteroidota bacterium
TGATTACAGTCTTTTAAAAATTACAATTGCAGATATTATGTGGATTGAAGGTTTGAAAGATTATATTAAGATACACTTGAAATCCACGTCCAAAGCGGTTATTACGCGAATGGGAATGAAAGTAATTGAAGACCAGCTTCCGGCTTCAAAATTTTTGCGCATACATAAGTCATATATTATTGCCATTGAATCCATCACTGCAATCCGCAAAAGCAGTGTGTTTATCGGAACGATGGAATTGCCTGTTGGCGAAAGTTATCGCGATGCCGTTAATGCATTAACGGGCAAAAACTAATCGCAAACCACGATATTAGAGACTTTAAAAAATACTACCTTCAACCTGCTGTCATATTTATTAATACTCTTTATTAATTTTTATTATGAAAAAGATGAAGGTTCTTTTTTTGTTTGTTGCGCCATGCATTTTATTTTTCGCATTTATTATTCCCGGTAAAAAAATTGATAAGTGGGTTTCCCTTTTTAATGGTAAAGATTTTACGGGATGGGACACGTATCTCGGCCCGCTGTTTGATTCTTCTGGAAATAAAATAAATGATAATCCCATCGGATTAAATAAAGATCCCAATCATGTTTTTACAGTTGTTGATTTGAATGGAGAAAAAGTTATCCGCATCTCCGGAGAAAATTTTGGTGGCATTGCCACAAAAAAAGAATTTGAAAATTATCATTTGCAATTACAATTTAAATGGGGGCAACTGAGATGGGGGGCAAAGAAAAATAAAAAGCGCGACAGTGGTTTGTTGTATCACTCTGTTGGCGCGCAAGGTGCTGACTTTGGTTTCTGGATGCGCTCGCAGGAATTTCAGATTGAAGAAGGGAACTGCGGCGATTATTGGGGCGTTGCCGGTGGCGCGGAAGATATTAAAACAATAAAAAAATCAGATAGTGAATATGTCTACAACCCGGCAGGGGCGTGGAATACATTCAGTGAAAAAAGTAAAACAGGAAGGCATTGCATAAAACAAACTGACGCAGAAAAACCTTCCGGTGAATGGAATATAGTTGATTTATTTGTTCACGGCGATACCAGTGTGCACATGATTAATGGGAAAGTTGTGATGGTACTTTATCATTCCGGGCAATTGGAAAATGGAAAAATAATTCCATTAATAAAAGGCGGCCTGCAAATACAATCGGAGGGGGCAGAAGTTTATTATAAAGATATTAAGATTGAGACGCTGAGTGAGATACCATTGAAGTTTTTGAGTGAATGATTTTGGTGAATGGTCAATGGTGAATGGTGAATAGTGAGATAATATTCAACATTCAATAATCAATATTCAAGTAAGATAATTTTTATAATTGGCGTTAATAAATGTCAAAAAAATCATTGCAATTAATATCGACTATAAATTGAACATTAATTATTAATAAGCATCAGGTATCATTTGATTATTGAATGTTGAGTATTGAATATTTGTATTAATAAGTTTATTCACGATTGACCATTCACCAATGACCACTCACGAACCCTTACTGCATATCGCTGCTATTATCGCTCGTTCCCTGGCTTTTTCTTTTGAATAGATTAATATCCATTTTTCCAAAGCGGTAAGAAAAATTTAAACGCACCATTTGCGGGTCGCGCAGGCGATCATATTCCTGTGTAAAAAAAGTGCTGTAAGAAAATTGATCCGATCTTCTTGTCCTGAAAATATCACCAAAACTTAATGAAACTGCTGCTGCATCATTTTTCAAAAATGTTTTCTTCACTGCAATATCAACTCCATAAAATGATTTGATATAACCTTGCGATGAACTCTGGCTTTGCATATTTGGCGGGCCGCCCATTCCGCCACCACCGCTGTTTACAGGCAAATTTGTTTTTGACTGATACGTTGCCGTTAACTGCATTGTAAACTTTGCAGGCAGTTTAAAGTTGCCATTAAATTTTCCAAACCAACTCCATAATGCATCTTGCGAAGTGCCAATAACATTATCCGTATTTATTTTTGAATTGTAAATATTAATGTTCGTACTGATGTCGAGCCACTTCGTTAATGTGTTTTGAGATGTAAATTCTGCGCCGATCGTTTTGCTGTTGTTTGCATTTACATAGGTATTAATATAATCCTGTTTTCCAGAAACCGCATTGTAACCTGTATCTAAAAAACGTGTTATTAAATTGTTGGTTTGTTTGTAATAAAGCGATGCAAGAAAAGTATTGTTTCCACCGAAAGTTTTTATATAAGACGCTTCATATGATGTCGTGAATTCCGGCACCAGCGCTGGGTTTCCTCTCGTTATATTCAAACTGTCGGAGTAATCCGTATAAGGAATTAACTGGAAAAAATTGGGCCTGTTAATCCTTCTCGTTACACTAAATTGTACTTCACTGTTGCCTGCAAATTTTTGGCTTAAAAAAATGGAAGGAAATAAACTGATAGGATATGTGTTGCCATATTTTGTTTTTAAATCAGTCAGCTCACCAGAATAATTTGAACTCTCTGCACGCAATCCTATTTTATAACCAAAGCTTTTTACACTTCCTGTAAGGCTTACATATGCGGCATAAACATTATCAGAATTTGTATAATTGGTTGATGCTGCAGGAACCAAATATGCACTGTCGCCAGTATACAAATAATTATTATCATTAGTAATCCTGCTGCGTAATGCAGCGCGCAAACCTGTTTCTAATTTAACCAAGCCACTTATTTGATTTACATAATCTGTTTGAATAACAAAATTTTTATCGCTTCCATAACCAATTATTTTTTGTTGCCCAACGCCGCCAATACTGCTGCCAGCGCCGTTTGTATAATAATCAGTTGTATAAAAAGAATTGTTGCTGTTCTTTCCTTCAAAGTAATTCGCATCAACTGTTAACTCTTCACCTTGTTTTGGAAAGAGATGTTTGAAACCAAATTGTAAACCCTGCCCGTTAAAAATCCTGTTTGTATTTGTGTACCGTTCGCTGTAATCTGAAACAGTTCCAGTATTGTACAAACTATCATTTGTTATATTAAGAACAGATGTTGGTTTAAATTCTCCATGCACTTTAAAACCCGTTAATGAAATAGTATTGCGGTTGCTTATAAAATAATCAACACCAAATCTTGCAAACATAAACTGGCCTTTGTTTCTGTCATAATCAGTTTGATGAATAGAAGTTTGTGGCGTATCAGTTAAACTTAAGCGATCGGTAACGCCATTTGTTTTGCCATTCATTTGATTAATCATTGCACTTGCAGAAACATTAAATTTTCCCTGGCGAACACTAAAATCGCCGCCGCCATTTACCGCACCATATTTATCAACGCCAGCACGTAGGTTTCCATTGTAACCTGTTTTTTTATTTTTCTTTAAAACAATATTTAATATACCAGCGCCACCGCCGGATGCATCATATTTTGCAGATGGATTTGTAATTACTTCCACACTTTCAATCGCGTCAGCAGGTATCTGATCAAGCGTTAATGTAGTTGGCCTTCCATCAACATAAATTAATGGCGCGGCATTTCTTAATGTTACATTTCCATCAATATCAACATTGACAGAAGGAACATTTTTCATTACATCAAGCGCAGTTCCGCCGGCGTTTACGATATCTTTTTCAACGTTGTAAGTTTTCTTATCAATGTCCATTTTCAACGTAGCTTTTGTTGCAGTAACTGTTACTGTTTGCAATTGTTTTGCATCTTCATTTAATTTTATATTTCCTAAATCTTTATCGAAAGAATTTGCCGAAGGCATTGCTTGCGGTTGGCCATCCGCAGGTTTATTTCCCGGGCCGCCATTCATTGGAAAACTTACATTTTGCTCAACTGGTTTATAGCCTGTAGCAGATATTTTTAACTTTAAATTTCCCATAACCGGCAACTCTTCAAAACTAAATTCGCCGGCGGCTTTTGTGGTTAACCCTTTTAATAAAATATCTTTTCTTTTTTTGGAAAGGGAATCAAATTTTGTTTGCATTAATAAAACAGAAACATCGCTGAGCGGTTTGTTTGCGCTGTCTACAAGCTTTCCATAAATGTGCCCGATGTTAGGCGCAGCCTGCATTCTGCCGTTTTCAGGCATTTGTGAAAATGTGGTTGCTGCTAAAAAAATGCAAACGAAAAATAATAAAGAGAATTTCATAAATAGTTTATTAATGATGTAAAAATATCAATCAACTATTTGTGAAAATGGCAAATGAGACGAGTTGCTAAAATGCTGCGACGAAATTATAAATCAACATAAAATCTTTCATTTTATTATTAAACGACAACAAAAAATGAAACAATTATTTAAGGATCACAACTTTTTTTCCATTCTTTCTATGAATTATTAATAAGCCCGCGCCGGCAGTTTGTTTCCATTCAAAACCCTCGCCGGGTTTGTTTTCATTAATCATTTTATAATCAACCAAAATTGCAGATGGTTTCTTTTTTAATTTTATTTTTTCTGTGCCAGCAGAATCAAAACAACGATAAAATAACTGCACTTTATTGCTGTCTGTATTTTCAAAATTTAAATAAGTTGGCTTGGTAAGATTGCCTGCATAATCAGCTTGCTGAATTACAGAAGTGCTCGAAATAATATGATCTTCATCCGTCGGCGCAAGTGCTGGAAACGCATCCATCGCGCGCAAATAATGCCTTACATAATCTCCATATCCATCAGTCAACCACACATCATCTGTCGGAAATTTATTTCTTCCATCAACATCAACCATATATGTTGCCCAGTTCAATTCGCGCACTGCATTTTCATATAAAGAAGTATCGTTTGTTAAACTTACATACAACAATTCATCAGCAGCCTGCCGAGCAGAGTGGCTGTTGGCGGGCGTTGGATAAACACTTTGCTCGTTGGTAACAATCACTCCATATTTTTTCCAGTTATCATTTCCTAAACTTTTATGAATCCAGTTAATAATTTTTTGTACATCATTTTTCCACTCCGGAAAATATTCGCGGTGCTCCATAATAAACCGTGCAAACGTCATTGCATTAATTTGTGTCTGGCTCCATTCATCCACATCTTCAAAAAATGGCCCCCATTTATTTTCTTTCAATGCAACATTTTTCATCCACATTAATAATTTATTAAAGCCAGATTTATAAGATATCGTATCACCTTCATTAAGTGCATTTAAATTTAAAAACAGTTCCATTGTTGGCGCCCAGTTGCTCGTGTAGCCTGCGGTATCAATCCATGTTCCTGTTGATTTATGATAGCTGAATGGTTTTACGGCTCCCGTAAAAGGGTTTACTTTAAAAGGCAATGGCGAATAATTTATGTTGCCATCTTTAATATGCGCAGCCAATGTATTTGCAATTTTTACAGCAGCATCAAGATAAATTTTCTTCTCACTTATTTTATAAAGATGAACAAGTTCAAGCGCGAATGACCCTGCTTTGTCAGGTTGCAAAATATCTTTTCCCGATTTCATATCGCCATCATAAACGCCGGAATAAATAAATGTGTTATAAGGAAACGGAAGGTTTGGCCATTTACAATTTTCACTCGATAAAGAATGCGTGAGATAATAATCAGCCAAAAAATACATGTTTGCT
>JABDAZ010000084.1:0-4689 GCA_013288945.1 Bacteroidota bacterium
TTTTACATTAACAGGAATTGGCGTTGCAAAAGATAAAAAAGGAATGGTTTATTATACGCAGGTTTTTACAAAATGATTTTTGAGATAAAAAGATGCCAGATACGAGATTCGTGAAATGAATAAAAGATATCTCGCATCACGTATCCCGCAGCAACATTCATGCATCTCACATCTTTTCAATTTTAATTTGCCCGCAAAAAGAACTGCCGTAAATTGCTTTACTATGGCAAAAGAAATAATCATTTCAGTAAAAAATCTTACCAAAAAATATGGTGATTTTGAAGCGGTAAAAGGAATAAGTTTTGATGTGTATGAAGGTGAAATATTTGGTTTGCTCGGGCCAAATGGTGCAGGCAAATCTACCACGCTTGAAATTATTGAAACACTTCGCGACAAAACAAGTGGAGAAGTTTTTGTTGACAAAATAGATTTGGATAAAGGCCCTGATGAAATTAAAAAAATCATCGGCGTGCAGTTGCAAACTTCAGGTTATTATCCCGGATTAAATTTAACGGAATTGATAAAATTATTTGGCGGCTTATACAACCAAACCGTAGAACCCTTGCAGCTATTGGATTTGGTGAACCTGCGCGATAAAGCAAAAGCAAAATATAAAGAGCTAAGCGGCGGTCAAAAACAACGTTTCTCTATTGCAACCACATTAATAAATCAACCAAAAATTATTTTTTTGGATGAACCAACAACTGGCCTTGATCCACAAGCGCGCAGAAATTTGTGGGATTTAATTACCAACATCCGCGATAAAGGAACCACCGTTATTATTACTACGCATTATATGGATGAAGCCGAAGTGCTTTGTGATCGTGTCGCGATTATTGACTCCGGAAAAATAATTGCAATGGATAGCCCGGATAAATTAATTGACAATTTAGTTGCAACAGGTTTTGAACGCCCGAAGGAAGTAAAAAAAGCGAACCTCGAAGATGTGTTTATTAATATCACAGGCCACGTTCTGCGCGAAGAATAATTTTTTACAAATAGTTTTCAAAAATATTTTATGGATGAAAAATACCCGATTGGTAAATTTGAACCTCAGCCTTTTTCTGAAGATCAAAAACTGCGCTGGCTTGATGATATAAAATTTTTACCGGCTGCAGTTGAAAATGCAATCCTCAATTTGGATGAAGCGCAATTGCAAACGCCTTATCGTAATGGCGGATGGACAGTTCATCAACTCGTGCATCATATTGCAGATAGCCATATGAATGCTTATACGCGATTTAAATTGGGATTAACAGAAGATAATCCAACCATAAAAACATACCAGGAAAAATTGTGGGCCGAATTGGATGATGTAAAAAAACTTCCTATAAATATTTCATTAACATTGCTGCATGCGCTGCACGCGCGTTGGTATGAAGCAATTAAAAATTTATCAGAAGAGCAATGGAACCGAACGGTGTTTCATCCTGATCAAAAAAAGGATTTAACGCTGTGGCATTTTTTAGGCACTTATGCATGGCATGGAAAACATCACGTAGTGCAGATTACTAATTTGCGTGAGCGGATGAAATGGTGATGAAGTATGAGCTATAAAGTATGAATTATGAGTTATGGGTTATGAGTTATTAATAAGACATAATGCAAAAGTGAATAATTGATGATGGACTTTTAACTGCAGTTATGAATCTCAACTATGAAACCCTACAACAATGAAAGACCTGAGCTGGAAAATTTTATCTTCTGAATATTTATTTAAAGAAATGTGGTGTACGGTTCGCAAAGACACTTGCGAAATGCAGGATGGAAAAATAATTACGCCTTATTATGTGTATGAATTTCCAACATGGGTTACTGCTGTTGCCGTTACAACAGATGGCAAGATAATTCTTGAAAGGCAATACAGGCACGGATTACAGCAAACCAATTATGAAACGCCCGGCGGTTGTGTTGATGCGACAGATGCAAATTTTCAGGATGCCATTGCGCGGGAATTGCTTGAAGAAACCGGATATGCATTTGATAATTATGAATATCTCGGAAAAACTTCCTGCAATCCATCAACCAATAATAACTGGATGCATATTTTTTTTTAGCGACCGGCGGAAGATTAATTCAGCAACAGCAACTCGATCACAATGAAGAAATTGAAGTGTATTTATTTTCCGTTGATGAAGTAAAACAATTATTAAAGGAAAACCAGATTATACAAAGCATGCATGTAACTGCACTTTTTTATGGTTTGGAAAAATTAGGAAAACTGCATTATTGAATTTATCAATTACTTTATTAATAAGTGAACATTTGTTCACTCATAACCGCTTTTAATAATTGTGCAAATCATTTTAAATTTTTCATTGGCATTAAAACATTGTTTTGCATGTGCGGGAATAATAATGCCTTCACCCAGTTTTAATTTATATTCTTTGTCATTAATAAACAATGCTGCGGCGCCGTCAATTATTTGTATATAATTATCAAAGGGCGATGTTTTTTCTGCAAGTTCTTCGCCCATATCAAAAGATGATATCGTAATATTTCCTGTAGTTTTTTTTATAATCGTTTTACTCACAACTGCGTTGGGCACGTACTCAATAATTTGCACAATAATATGTGGCATTGATTTTTCAAGTTCAATGATATCTGATTTTCCTGCCGGGGTTCATCTTGCTCATGCTGTAATTTAAAAAGGTTACTATTTTTTATTAAATAATAATACAACTATTCTATAAAATTGCGCTTATTTAATTACAATTGAAGATATCATTTTGAGCAAACATTTCTGTTCACATATCTTCCAGCATGGAGCGGCGTTTATCTTTCAGTTTTTTGAAATGAGAAGGAGTGAGGCCGGTTACTTTTTTAAATTGGGTTGAAAGGTGTGCAACGCTGCTGTAATGCATCAGGTACGCGATTTCTGTAAGATTAAGTTCGTTGTAAACAAGCAGTTCTTTTACACGTTCAATTTTGTGGGAAATAATAAATTTTTCTATTGTCGTTCCCTGTACTTCTGAAAAAAGATTTGCGAGATAAGTGTAATCGTGGTTCAATTTTTTACTTAAAAACTCAGAGAAATTTACATTTAACGGCTCTTCAGAATAATGCACCAATTCAACAATAACGTTTTTTATTTTTTGAATGAGCACACTTTTTTTATCATCCATCAACTCCAGGCCGGAGTTTAGCAATGCGTTTTTTAATAAAATCATTTTCTGCAACGAAATGGTATCCGCAAGTTCAACCTCACCAAGTTCAACGCTTATGTAACTTATCTTCAATTTTGATAACTCATCTTTCACTACCATTTTGCACCTCATGCAAACCATATTTTTGATATACACTTTCAAATTACCCTGTTAATATTTATTAATATAAACGCTTATTACAAAAAATTGTTTGTAAGCTAATCCTATTAATCGGTAGGGTGGCAAAATGTGTGAATGATGTAACTTTTTATTGCAATTGTGTAAGTAAAATTTAATAAAAAGTTTTCAATTTTGATTTTATCTGATTAGTATTTGAGTTTTTTTAGAGAGTTTTTAATTGAGGCTTTTTTTGATAAGTCCTTTGTTTTTACAAAGGACTTTGTTTTTTACTATTGGTTTGAAAACTCGTTTTGCTTTATTAATAAAATAATTGAATAGCAAAACGCAGTGAATAATTTGTGGCTTATAAAGAAAGATTTGAAGATCACTTTTGAAAAATAAATGATCTATCAAACTTATTGAATAGACAAAATTGCCTGACCCACGCAATCTGTAATATCTGTTGCCAGCATACTTTCCATGGAATAATAAGAAGCAGCATAATCGCCAGCAAGGCCATGAAAATAAACAGCTAAAACAGCAGCATCTTCAGAAGAATATTTTTGTGCAACAAATGCGGTAATTATGCCTGTTAATACATCGCCGCTTCCGCCTTTTGCCATGCCGGCGTTTCCTGTTGCATTAAAAAAACCGCAGCCATCTGGCAGCGCAATAAAAGTATGATGGCCTTTTAATACAATTATAATTTTATACTGAATAGCTTTTTCAACCGCTTTTTCAATCGCATCAAAATCATTTTCTGACTTGCCAAACAAACGTTCAAATTCTTTTGGATGCGGTGTAATAATTGAGTGGGAGGGAAGCTCATCCAGCATTTCATTATTCTCCGAAATAATATTTAATGCATCCGCATCAACAACCATTGGCTTTTTAAATTGCTGAAAAATTTCGCTTAATAATGTTTTTGTTTTTGCATCTTTTCCAATGCCGGGGCCAATTCCGATGGTTGTATATTTTGATATTTCTTCAGGAATGGTTGCATTAATATGTTCGTTTTTATCAATGCTTGCCATTGCTTCCGGTATAGAAATTTGTATAATTTCATAACCGCATTTTGGTATGTGAATGGTTAATAAACCTGCACCGCTGCGCAAACATGCTTTGGCTGAAAGTGCCGCTGCGCCCATCTTTCCGTAGCTTCCGCATATTAATAATGCGTGGCCAAAATTTCCTTTGTTTGCAAATTGATCGCGCGGTTTAAAAATGGATTTGATCAAATCTTTATCAACAAGTGTAAATTTATTTTTCAGATCATTTAAATAATCTTTGTGCAAACCGATATCCAATATGTGCACTTCACCACAATGTTTTCCATTTTCTGCAACCAACAATGCGAGTTTATAACATTGAAAACTCAACGTATGTTTTGCATTAATAACAGGATTTCCCTTGGAACTTTTGT
>JABDAZ010000084.1:4699-5664 GCA_013288945.1 Bacteroidota bacterium
AACCAGCTTTTGTGTAACGCCATCAAGCGGGGCGGTTTAATCCGGAACCAAACAATGCATCTATAATAATATTTTCTTCCGGAACCGGGTGAAAATTTTCTATGGTTTGAATGAAAAGAATTTCAACAGAAGTTTGATGAAGCTTTGCAAGGTTTGCCTGGAAATCGTCGGTGCCTTTGTGGCCAAACTCTAAAATGTAAACAACAACTTTATATTTATTAATGCCCAGCATCCGCGCGAGCGCAAGGCCATCACCGCCATTATTTCCTTTGCCACAAAAAATAGTGAATGGTTTATGCTGATAACCTTTTTCATTAATCCATTCGAAACACTTGCTGGCAGCGCGTTCCATCAAATCTATAGAAGTGATGGGCTCATGTTCCATTGTGTATTTGTCCCACGATCTTATTTGTTCAGCCGATAAAATTTGCATGCTGAAATTTAAACAAAATCTGTTCCGGAAAAAATGAAATTATTTTTTACGGCGACGGGTAGGTGCTGCAGGTTCGCCACCACGGCCTGGCGGTTCCATTTCGCTTTCTTCAAAACTATCAGCGCCTTGTTTATAATCACCAAAAAGATCACAGAGTTTTTTTGAAGAATAAACTCTTGTATAATCATTATTGCTCAATGCAATTATTGTTGCGCCTTCATCAAGCATGCGTATAAATGCAGTGCGGTTTCCATGCCACCAACCGTTGTGGTAAATTAATTTTTTTCCGTTTGGTATTAATAACATGCGCCATCCCAAACCATAATTTCTTTTGCCTGGTTTTTCAAAACTGTAAGGCATGTATGCGCTGTCCAGTGTTGTTTGCTTAAATAATTTTCCATTGCGCAAAGCCTGATCCCATTTCAATAAATCGCGCACCGTGCTAAAAATATTTTTATCGCCATAAACTGCATCTAAATATTCTATGCGGTAAGGCCTTCCATTTCTTTTATAAGATTCCATTGCCGTTGGC
>JABDAZ010000085.1 GCA_013288945.1 Bacteroidota bacterium
AAATAAAAATGGATTCGTACATGCGAATCCATTTTTTATTAATGCACTTTTATTTTCTTTAAATTTTATTTTAAATGTGCGCGCAGCATCCATGCTAATTTTTCGTGCGTTTCCATTAAGCCGGTGACATAATCGCTCGTGCCAGCATCATTAAATTCATTCGCAAATGAATTGATATTTCCTCTTATAAATTCAATGATACTTTCATGATCTGCAAGTAACTCTTTAATAAAACCAAAGCTGTCATTTTTATTTTCAGTATACTCCGTTAAATGTGTAAGGCTTAAAAAACTTTTTAAAGTTGCCGGCGCATAATGTCCAATCGTGCGGATGCGTTCTGCAACGCTATCCATAATTTCATCAAGTTGATTATACTGCGATTCAAAAAACAAATGCATCGAATGAAAATCAGGGCCTTCAACATTCCAATGTGCGTTGCGGGTTTTTGTATACAAAACAAATTCATCCGCTAATAATTTTGCAAGCTGAACAGAAACACTTTGCCTGTTCGCTTCATTAATACCAATATTAACACTCATCTTTTTTAATTTTTTGATTAGATAATTGAGGATATAAAAACATGTAGCATGTTGCAAGTTATTTAAAATGCTAGTATAAATCTATCCTATTAATTACCCAATATTTATTGATACTAATAAAAGTGGGGGAAATATTTCCCGCTTTCTTTTTTTACTATAATTTTTTGTCTAAATTTTTACGCGGCACAGAAGTTGTTTTTGCAATAGGCATAAAACATTTTTATGGAAACAACTACAGAAACAATTGAAATTTTAAACGACCTCGTTGCTATTAATAATGACAGAATAAAAAATTATGAAAATGCAATTGAAGAAACCAGTGATGCTGAATTAAAAGAATTATTTGGAAGCATGGTTGTTGAAAGCCGTTTCATCCGCATTGCACTTGCTGAAGAAGTACAAAATATGGGTGGCGAATTTGAAACAGGAACGCCGGTTTCTGGAAAAATTTATCGCGCATGGTCTGATGTAAGATCTGTTTTTACAGGATTGGATCAATACAATATTTTAAGCAATTGCGAGCACAGTGAAGATTCAACACAACAGGCTTACCGAGACGCCTTGCAGTCTGATGATTTGCCTCCATATATACGTGCAATTATTATTAAACAACAACAAATATTAAAAGTATCTCACGATAAAATTAAAAGTTTGCGCGATGCAAAATTTTAATTAATTATCTTTTATTTTATTAATAAATATTTTCTATGAAAAAAATTATTATCCTAATAATCTTTGCTGTTGCGGGTTTTGGAGCATTTTCGCAAGACAGCAACACGATGTATTTAAAACAAGATACTTCTGCAAAAGCCTACAGTGCTACTGATTATATTGCAATGAAAGGAATGACCGTAATGGTTTTTAAAGACGGAGATAGCATTGCACTTACAAATGTGCTTACATTAAAAGATGGATCAGTAGTGAAACAAGATGGAAGTGTGACACGCAAAAATGGTCAGGTTATCAAATTAAAAGAAGGCGATAAAATTTATTGGAATGGAAAAATTTTAATGAAAGGCGAAATGACAATGACAAGAAAGGATTCAAACTAAAAGATTAATAAATTAGGCATTGAAAAAAAGGATAACAGCAATGTTGTCCTTTTTTATTTTATTAATAAATTAAAATTATTGGTCTTGATTTTTTAAAACAAAAAATAAAATAATAGCTTAACTTTTGTTTTGAAATTATTAATAATCATCAATAATTGTTATTGGATTGATCATAAAAATTTCATTACAATTTATCATACCAAAATAACTATTATGAAATATTTTCACGGTGCTTTTTTAGCATGCACTGCAATACTAATTTGCAATTTTTCCTTTGCACAATCTCCATTTGATACAACAATGTATGGCAAAAATGAAAAGGCCGGGCATTATGTAAAAACGCGTGGATTTAATATGTATTATGAAACGTACGGCAGCGGCGAACCATTATTAATAATACATGGCAATGGTGGTTCGATAAGTAATTTTTTGTACCAGATTCCATTTTTTGCGCAGCATTATAAAGTGATTTTAGCCGACAGCCGCGCGCAGGGAAAATCAATTGATAATAATGATTCCTTAAGTTATGAAATGATGACGGATGATTTGAATGCGTTGCTCGATACTTTGCATGTTGATTCATCTTATGTAATCGGCTGGAGCGATGGCGGCATTAATGGCTTGCTGCTCGCCATACGCCATCCTGATAAAGTAAAAAAATTAGCGGTAACTGGCGCAAACCTAACGCCAGACAGCACTGCAGTAGATCCGTTTATTTATAAATGGGCAATGTCAATGAACAGCCAGATGGCAAATATGAAAGAAACGCCGGAAATAAAAAGGCAGAAAAAACTTGCACATTTATTATCTTATGAACCACATATTTCAATAGAACAATTGCACCAGATAAAATGCCCGGCATTAATAATTGGCGGCGATCATGATGTGTTGTTGCCAAGGCATACATTACTCATTGCAGAATCAATTCCAAAATCATATTTATGGATATTGCCAAACTCCGGCCACTCAACGCCTATCGTTTATAAAGACCAATTTAATGCAACTGTGTATGATTTTTTTGTAAAGCCTTACAGGAAAATTGAAGGTTTGGGCAGGTTAAATTAAATGATTGTTTGTTCATACTACAGCTATTCATTAAAACACAGTAATGGACAATCAACCTTTAAAAACAAAACAACTTGCTGAAATTATTGGTGCATTAGTAGCATGGCTTGCTGTGCTATTTCAGTTGTATTTGATTATTATTAATCGTGAAGTTTCGCTTGGAGAAACGATTGTGCGGTTTGTAAGTTTCTTTACAATTCTTACAAATATTTTAGTTGCCATTTGTTTTACGTTGCTTGCAATAAAATCAAATTCATCATTGGCTAATTTTTTTTCAAAGGCGCAAACGCAGGCTGCTGTTGCTGTTTATATTTTCGTTGTTGGATTGACATACAATATAATTTTGCGTGGAATATGGCAGCCGCAAGGCTTACAGCGCTTGGTTGATGAATCATTGCACGTTGTTGTTCCGATTTATTTTGTTTTGTATTGGTTTATATTTTCGCCGAAAAATAATTTGCAATGGAAGAATGTTTTCCCGTGGCTCATCTATCCGTTTTTATACTTGGTGTATACATTAATACGCGGCTCTTTTGTTCATTATTATCCGTATCCATTTGTGGATGTTGATAAACTTGGTATTAATAAAGTTTTATTAAACAGCAGCGTGTTGTTTATTCTTTTCTTTTTATTATCGCTGGTGTTTGTTTGGCTTGGGAGAATGATGAATAAATCTTAGATGTATGTTTCTTTTTTTTGATAAAAAAGAAACAAAAAAATGAAGCTGCGAAATAAAAGCTAAACTGATTACTAATTAAATTTTTAATAATAAATTTTCATTCAAACTTCTACAAATAAAAAAGCGCCTCGATAATCGAGGCGCTTTAATTTTATATCAACAAACTTGCTTATTCAGCAGGTGTTGTTGCGGCAGGCGGAGCATCATTTCCTTTTTCTTCCTGCTTTAATTTTTCCTTAATTTCTGCTAAGCTTCCCAAATCACCAAGCGTTGATTTTTCAACTTTGCTCTGAATATTTTTCACAGCTTTTGTTGCTTTTTCATTTTCAACTCTTGCTTCTTTTTTAGCTGCATCTTTCTCTTCAATTTTAGCCTGTTCCCAAATGCGTGCGTGTGACAATACAATGCGTTTTTCATTGCGATCAAATTCAATCACCATGAACTGCGCTGTTTCATCTGCAGCAATTTGTTTACCATCTTCTTTAGCTAGATGGCGGTTAGGTGCAAAACCTTCCAGGCCGTAAGGCAATTGAACGATGGCGCCTTTATCATCTTTGCGCGTTACAGTTCCTTCGTGGATTGTACCGATTGCAAATGTTTGTTCAAGCGCATTCCAAGGATCTTCTTCCAATTGTTTATGGCCTAATTGCAACTTGCGGTTTTCTTTATCAATACCAAGAATGGCAACGTCAATATTCTGTCCAACTTTTGTATATTCAGAAGGATGATTGAAACGTTTTAACCAGCTTAAATCGCTGATGTGAATCATACCGCCAATGCCCGGAGATAATTCAACAAATACACCGTAAGGAGTAATGTTTTTTACCAAGCCAGTATGTTTGCTGCCTTGTGGAAATTTATCTTCAATTGTGCTCCAAGGATCTTCGCTCAATTGTTTAATAGATAAACTCATCTTGCGTGATTCTTTATCTAACGTAACAACTTTCGCCTGGTGCTCGTCGCCCAATTTGAAAAATTCTTTCGCATTAATCGGTGTGTTAGCCCATGTAATTTCACTCACGTGAACAAGGCCTTCAACACCTGGCATAATTTCTAAGAAAGCACCGTAGTCTTCAATATTAACTACTTTACCTTTCACAACTTCGCCTTCTTTAATGGTATCAGGCAACACATCCCAAGGATGCGGAGTCAGTTGTTTTAAACCTAAGCTGATGCGTTTTTTTCCATCATCAAAATCAAGCACAACAACGCGCAGTTTTTGATCCAGTTTCAACACTTCGCTCGGATGGCTTATGCGGCCCCAGCTGATATCCGTGATGTATAACAAACCATCCAATCCACCCAAATCCATAAATGCACCAAAGTCTGTAATATTTTTAATCGTTCCTTCAAGCACTTGTCCTTTTTCCAATTTGCTCATTATCTCTGCACGTTGTGCTTCAATATCGCTTTCGATAAGTGCCTTGTGAGATACAACTGCATTCTTAATTGCTTCGTTAATCTTCACAACTTTAAACTCCATTGTTTTACCAACAAACTGATCGTAATCAGTAACTGGTTTCACATCAATTTGAGATCCTGGCAAGAAAGTTTCCATACCGAATACATCAACGATTAAGCCGCCTTTGGTTTTGCTTGTAACAGAACCTGTAACCACTTCACCAGTTTTGTGCACTTCAACAATTCTTTCCCAAGCACGTGTAGTACGCGCCTGTTTGCGGCTTAAATGAAGATGGCCTTCGCGATCTTCTTTTTCCACCACCATCACTTCCACTTCATCACCGGTTTTTAATGTCGGCAAATCGCGGAATTCATTTAAAGAAACAAGGCCGTCACTTTTAAAACCGATATTAACAACAACATCTGTTTTAGTTAAAGCAACTACCAATCCTTTCACCAGTTCGCCATCAGTAATAGCAACGAAAGTGTTATCATACACCACATCGTATTTTTCTTTTTCTTCTTTTGTGTAAGCAGCAACATTTCTTTTGTCGATGCTCCAGTCAAAATCATCATGAGCGGTTACAACACGCTCAGGCACTTCCGGCTTAATTTCCACAGGTACGTTTGGTGTCGCTGCAACCTCTGCAGTGGCAGTGGGTTCCTGTGCTTCAGCGTTTGAGTTAACAATATTGTTTTCTGACATACATATTACCCGAAGGTTTTTTAAATTCGGGGCTGCAAA
>JABDAZ010000086.1:0-1522 GCA_013288945.1 Bacteroidota bacterium
GATGTTCTGAAAACAGTTGATTTAAATGCGCAGCATTTATATTTACAGCTTTTCCTTTGCCGCGCGTTTTATAATAATAAATACCTTTTTTAATGTAACCTGTAAACGGTGCGCCGAGTTCTCCGACAGCTTCCGCACTAAGCGACGCTGCCGCTTCTTCGAATAATGTCGGAAAAGCGGATTCGCGTTCGGAGCGGGCAAATGTTTTCAGCGGCAAAGCATCTATTTTAAACTTCTTTGCGATGCCGGCGCGCGCTTCGAAGCGGTAACCGCATTTGCCGCAAAAAATAATTCTTCCGACACTAATGCCGTGTGTTTGCCGCGGTAAATTTCGCCGGGTATTAATGAGTGCGTTATATGTCCGCAATAGAACGGGTTTTGTATTATTCGTACAAAGCTCTTGTAATTGATTTTGCAGCCCAATTTGCGAAGCATAATAACAATCTCCTTATTATTTAATTTGCCTTCTGCTTTCAGCTTAAAACCAGTTTTAAGCAATTCACCATTTTCATTAATTACATACTTGTGGTTCTTTGCTTTTTCTTTCCTGTTTTCATTTGTATATACGAAGGGAGTTGCAGCAACCCAATATCCCTGCCTTAAATTTTCGATCATCCCCTTTACTACTTTATCTTTTCTAAGTTCATTATCAAATTGGCTGAATAAATAAAGCATGTCTCTATGTAGTTTGCCCGAAGGGGAACTCGTATCAATTTCCTGAGAAGCAGCCCTGACTTTAACACCAATCTTTTGCAATTCTTCACTGAGATTAGCTGCGTTCATTCCACTGCGTGAAAAACGATCAAGAGAATAAACTACAATAAATTCAATTTGCTTGTTCCTTCTTACATATTCAAGCATCCTTTTAAATTCTATGCGTTCATCATTCTTTGCTGATTCATGAGTTCCACCGAAATATTCTTTGATGGTATATCCTTTCTTTATTGCAAATTCTTCACAATACCTTTTCTGACTGGTAAGGCTTGTATTATTATCAGCTTGCTCCCGGCTGCTTACACGTGTATAGATTACACAATTTTTTGTTTCACGCAAAGCGTGATTATTTGCTGAGCCTTTTACAAAACTCAAAAGGGAAGGATTAATCCCTCCCGATACTAACTTATTACTTTTCATAGTTTATAAATTCGGTTAAAAATTGTTCAACAACGATTTCAGCAAAACATTCCAACTGTTGATCTAACGTTAAGTCAGCAACTTTTTTGGGTTTGCGTTTAGCCCGTTGTTTTTTTATTTTCTTTTGAAGTAATTCTTTGTTATTTGTCTCCGAATGTGGAGTAATCAAACCTTGCAATAACATGACGAGACATATTGCAGATTAATCCTGTGGTAGTCCAAGATTGAATCAAGGTTTGAGCGGGAAGTGTGTCTTGCATGTTGTTGCTTTATAAATTTAAAATATCAACAGAACAAAAGTTACGAAATTATTTTCATGCTAACAAATGCTCTAATTTTAATTTCCATTTTTCCCAATCATTCATTTCTTTGGTTTGCAACTCAATAA
>JABDAZ010000086.1:1532-5458 GCA_013288945.1 Bacteroidota bacterium
TACATATTCAATGCAACCTTTCGGTGCTTTAATTAATTCAGGGTTTAAAATTATTTTGCCTTTTGAAGTGCAACTTCCCCAACGGGAAGGCATTTCTCTTAAAACAATTGATGTAGGTTTTACTTTGTGTTTATTGAAATTATTAATAAGTGGTTGGGCAATGGAATTAAGTTTTGTTTTTGCATTTTGCAAATACCATGCGTTGATTAATCGCTTCGTTCTTGATTTATCAAGTAAAGTAACTTCAATGAATTTGCCTTTCAGCTTAACTGATTCAATTTTTCCTTCTATAACTTTCAAACGATATTGTCTTCCTAAATACAAATGTGTTTCACCTCCAATAAATTTTCTTGCAGGGAGTTTAGGATAAAACGATAAAAAAAAACTTTGTTGCCGGATTATCCACGGAGCTTTTTTTTGCAATTTTTCCTTTACTTTTTCTAACGAAGTATTCACTGGTGCTTTTACTAAAACGCTTAACTTCGGTGTAACAGTAATTCCTAATGATTTCCTGTTAGAATATTTTAAACTGAAATCAATTTTGTGCGAACCAAATTGAATAGCTGATTTCATTATTTGTAACGGATTTTTGCGACCTCAATACATTTATTTGCAATTTCATCTAACTCACCAAAAGAAAGATTAATACTATATTGATCCCTCACTTCATCAATTAGATAGTCTCCAATTGTAATTTGTAATTTGCCTGTAATATTAGTTTTGTATTGCCAGTCAATTATTGGCTTCCCATTATCTAAAACAGCATGTTGGATTATTTCATCAATATTTAAAGCTGCTTGTATTGAAATTTCTTTTTTAATTATTTCATCCTGAATTTTTTCATTCAAAGATTCAATAGTCAAACCATAAAAGGCTTTTGCAACATCTTTATCTTTTAATGCTTCTGGAATATTATTATCAGTGTGTGCCAAAACTTTATTCATTATGTCCTGAACCTTCTTTAGGTATTTAGCTTCATTTATTCTTTTTGCCTCATACTCTGCAATTGTTTCTATAAGCATCAGTGAAAATTTTTTATAGAAAGCCGGGTCTTCATCCATCTTTTCTGAAATATGTTTTGAAGTCCTGCTTGCAATTTTATCCGCCTTTGCTGCTTTGCCTATTGTGTTTTCAACTTCCTGCTGAAATTTTTCTTTGTCAAAAATATTTACCAGTTCGGTTATAGTTTCTACTTTATCAGTAGTAATATGCGTATCAATTAATTTTTGAATTTGCCCTTCGTATTGTTTATAATTGATTTTATCTGAATAGCGTTCAATCACTGCCAATCGCAGTTTCAGGAACATTGCTAAATCATCTTTATATCTTTCAATTGTTTTTTCTTCAACTTCTTTATAAAATTGGATAGATGAGAAAGCAAGCTTTAATCCTTTTGCAAAGGATGCAAGTTTATCATAAAAAATAACCCTGATAGCTTCATCTTTTAAGAGTAATTGATAAGCTTCTGCGTCTCTCTTATTAGAAACTGTTTTAAAAATATCCCACAGCTCAGAATGTTTCTGAGGCAGTTTTCTTATTTCATCAGTGATATTGGTCAATGTTCCTATTAAATCATCATCATCAAAATCCTCAAATGAAGAATACATTTCCAATGCATCATCCAGATTTTCAATAACGCCATAGTAGTCTATTATATAACCAAATTCTTTATCTGGAAAAATGCGGTTTACTCTTGCAATTGCCTGCAACAATTTGTGTCCCTGCAAATTCCTTGTGAGATATAGAACAGTATTTTTGGGTTCGTCAAAACCTGTAAGCAATTTGTCAACCACAATAATTATTTCTGGCTTATCAGTTTTCTTAAATCGATTAATAATATTTTTCTCATATTTTTTAGAATTGCCATGTTCATCCATCATCTTCTTCCAAAAACGATTTTCTTTCTCAGTTGATTTTTCATAAGCACTTTCTTCACCTTCTCTTTCATCAATGGAAGAAATTAAAACTTCACTGCTTACAATACCAATTTCATCTAAAAATTCTTTATAGCGAATAGCGTTTATTTTTTTATCACAAACTAATTGTGCTTTAAATGGGGTGCCTTGCCAGTTATCTCGAAAATGCAAACTAATGTTCCATGCTATTGCATAAATTTTTTGTTCCGCTCCATTCAATTGATCAGCTCTGCTGAATTTCTTTTTTAAATCCGCTATTTGATAGCTTGTTAATGGTTCTGAAACCAATCCAAAAAAAATATCAATCGGATTTTCATTTACTGTTTGTTTGGCTACTCTTCCTTCGTATAAAAGTGGCACAACGGCTTTATCGTTAACTGCCTGGTTAACTGTGTAGGCATCAATAATGCCTCCGAATTTAGCCGCTGTACTTTTATCTTTTTTGAAAAGCGGTGTTCCTGTCATAGCAATGAAGCAGGCATTGGGCAAAGTTTTTTGCATTTCAATATTAAAAGTGCCATGTTGTGTACGGTGTCCTTCATCAACTAATACGAAAATATCATGGCTTTCTAACGGCTTGTCTATTTTTTTCATGGCAGCTACAAACTTGTTGATAATTGTCGTAATAACTGCATCACTTTTGCTTTCGAGCAGTTCAACTAAACGTTGTCCTGTCGCTGCGTTTTCAACAAACCTTCCGCATTTTCGAAATGTCCCTGTAATTTGAGTATCAAGATCAGTCCTGTCTGTAACTAAAATTATTTTGGGATTGCGAATTGATTTTTCCATTGCAATCGCTTGGGCAAGCATTACCATTGTTAATGATTTTCCACTTCCCTGTGTGTGCCAGATTACGCCGCCTTTTCGCTTTCCGCCCTCAATATTAAGGATGCGTTGCATAGACTTCTTAACAGCAAAAAATTGCTGGTATCGTGCAACTTTCTTTTCTCCATCATCAAATAAAATAAAGTTGAAAATAATATCCATTAATCTTTCAGGTCTGCATAATCCATATAAATATTCATCCTGAATTGTAGGAAGAATATCTTCCATTTCTAAGTCATCAAAATATTGGCGAACATATTTAAACCTTTCACTGAATAGTTTTTCTTTTTGTTGTACTGATAATGGTTGATTTTTTAAATCTTGTAAATGGGTTTTATATTTTTTTTCTTCTTCATCGGATGTAAATTTTTCTTCCCATTTTGCCCAAAATTTTTCAGAGGTTGCATTGGTTGCGTAAGCTGCTTCCTGAGTTGCAAGGCTTATTAATACTTGTCCATATACATACAATGAACGGATGCCATCTTCCTGCTGGTTGCGTAAGTGTTGACTAATAGCTTGTGTAAGCGGCTCTTTCATATCCGGACGTTTGCATTCTATAATGCAAAGAGGAATTCCATTTACGAATAAAATCAAATCAGGAATATAGTGCTGTTTACTTGTGCTTCGCATTACACTATATTCTTCTGTTACATGGAAAACATTATTTTCAATATTTTTCCAGTCGATGTATTGAAGTGTTATACTTTTTTTATCTCCATCAAAACTTTGATCAAATGCTTTACCTAAAGTAATAAGGTTATAGGCTGTTTCGCAGGCAGCAATATATCCTTCATTCATTGGCAAATCTTTTAGTGCGCGAATACCATTTTCAATATTTGCATCGCTTATATAAGTTGTCTTTGTTGAGCTGATTCTTTTTTCTGAGTTAATTTCTTTTAACTGTTTACGCAAAATATCATCAAGTAAAACATTGCTTGTTTTTCCACCACGTAATTTCTCTGCTTCGGCTTCGCTTAAATATATATATCCTAACTTTTGCAATAATTGCAAAGCAGGTATCTGGCTAATATGGTCTTCTTTAAAACTCGGGGTATCCATTTTATATGCTATGTATCTTTTAATAATATTTATGAGTTTTCATTTTCAGTCAATTCTGGTTTGAAAAATTTGGTAATTTTTGTTATTTCAAATTTGTCATAAAAACTTTTATGTTCTAAAAATTCA
>JABDAZ010000087.1 GCA_013288945.1 Bacteroidota bacterium
AATAAAAAAAGACATTTTTAGACTTTTATTCTTGTTGATTTTTCCTCAACTTCATTTCACCATCTCACATTTCCTTACCAACCAGAAGCGATGGCTTGTTTATTTCTTTCCCTTTTTTATCGAGCGTGCCTCTGCTTAACATAATATTAATTATAAGATTAATTATTTACTTTGGATTTCTTGCATTAATAATTATAAAAATCCAATCCTCAATTTCATTAATAAAAAATATATTTCCTGCAATCATAAAAATTATTTTCCGTTAATATATTTCCCTTATTTTCACGCGCAAAAGCTGCCTTAACCTTGAAACTGAAAATTTTAAACTCATTTTGGTTCCGTTCCGTTTTTTTTCACCATGCTAAACCGGTTTTCCCTTATTATTTTTGGGTTTGTCGGATATATGCTGCTGGCTAAAAAAGTTTTTCCCACGCCCGCAGAAATGGGCGTTTGGTCATTATTCCTTAGTATTATTTCTCTTACAGAAGTAATAAAACAGGGTTTATTGCGCAACCCAATGATAAAATTTTTGAGCGAACCTGCGTACCAGGATCAAAAAAATAAGGTTCAAAGTTCCTCATTAATAACCAATATCATTTTCACATTAATAATCGTTACGCTTATCCTTTGCTTCGGCGCAGTGTTTTCCACATTTCTTAAATCGCCACAATTGTACCCGCTGATTATGTGGGGAACGATACTATTGTTATTACTAATTCCTTTTAACCATTTTGAAGTTTTGCTGCAGGCAAATTTTAAATTCAAACATATTTTTATTGGCTACTTATTAAGGCAAGGTGTTTTTGTGAGCAGCATCATTTTTCTGTTGCTTTTTTTTCAAAAGTTCCATCACGCTGGTTATGCTGGTAAAGTTGCAGATTATGTCGCTTACATTGGGCACCATTGCATTATTTTTTGGCGCCCGAATGTATTTTAAAAAAGGTTTTAATATCGACAAAGTATTAATGTTGCGCATGTTTCATTTTGGAAAATATATTTTTGGCACCAATGTTTTTGCGGCATTAACAAGCGCAGCGGATCAGTTTATTACTTCACCGTTGCTTGGCCCAAAACCGGTGTCGTATTATAATTTGGTATCACGAATTACTACCATGATTGATGTGCCTTCTGTTGCAGTTGCAGATGTGTTGTTTCCAAAAAATGTGGAAGCAATGGCGCAAAGCGGCACAGAAACCGTGCGTTATTATTTTGAAAGAATGGTTGGAACAATCATCAGTATTTTATTGCCTATCAGTTTGTTTATTTTTATATTTCCCAGTTTTGTTATACAAATAATTTCAAGCAAAGAATATCTCGCTGCTGTGCCTGTTTTGCAATGTATTATTTTGTTCAGTTTTGTAAGGCCGGTTTCTTACCAGTTTGGCGCAACGATGGATGCGATTGGCAAACCACAATATAATTTTTGGGTAAACTGTTATGCCATGGTTATTTGCCTTGGATTTATTTATTTGGGGTTAAAAAATTTTGGTTTTATGGGCGCCGTTTATGGCGAAGTTGCATCGATAATACCCACATATATTGTTATTTATTTTGTAATGAAAAAAACAGTGAACGTGAGCTTCCGGAATGTTTTTAAATACGTTATACTTTCTTACAAAGAAGCATTTAAATTTGGGATGAACTACCTGAAAAAAGCATGAATCTTGCGGAAGCATTATTAAAAGAAAATTCCAAAAAACAATGCGATATTATTGTTGATTATATTGGCAATGATAAAGAACGTTTTGCAACATTAATAAACTTGTTTTTTAAATGGTGAATACCGCATTACACAACGCGCCGCCTAGCCATTAAGTTATTGTGTAAGAAATCATCCGGCATTAATAAAACCATACTTTAAATTATTGCTCGATAATTTATCAAAAGAAAAAATTCACGATGCTGTAATCAGAAATACTGTACGATTACTACAGGATGTTGAGCTGCCAAAAAAATTTCATGGAAGAATAATGAGTGTTTGTTTTGACTTCATTCAATCGAACACAACGCCTGTTGCTGTTAAAGCATTTTCAATAACTATTTTGCAAAACCTTTCTGTACTATATCCAGAAATAATTCCTGAATTAAAATTAATTATTGAAGAAAGATGGAAGCACGAAACAGCCGCGTTCAAATCGAGATCAAAAAAATTTTTGAAGGCTGTCGACAAACATTAATAAACAAAAATTATGATGCTTTTTTTACGCCAGCATCATATGATTTTGGTTTATAAAAATCTCTGAATAATAAACGCAAAGATTGATCGTGCGTGAAGTAATTATACAACCAGTTTAAAAATACAAACAGCCTGTTTTTTACGCCAAGTATCAACATTAAGTGGAGCGTCATCCAGATAATCCACGCAAAAAATCCTTTGAAATGTAATTTCGGTTTTGGTATATCAACTACTGCCAAATTTCTTCCAACAGTTGCCATGGAACCTTTATCAAAATATTCAAATTCTTTCAGCGGTTTATTTTTAAAAGCATTAATAAAATTTTTTGCAAGTGTGCTACCCTGCTGAATAGAAACCGAAGCAACCTGCGGATGTCCATGAACATATTTCGGCGTTTCCATATAAGCAACATCACCGATGGCATATACATTTTCACTGCCGATAACTTTATTATAGCGATCTGTTTTAACGCGGTTGCCACGAACGATTAATGAAGGATCAATTCCTGCAGGGATATTTCCTTTAATGCCCGCAGCCCAAATTACTAACCTGCTGCCAATTGGCTGCATGTTTTCAAACGTTACCATGTTGCCATCATAATTTTGAACGCGCGCATTTGTTATTACAGTTACGCCCAATTTTTCTAAATATTTTTTTGAGTCAATAGAAGATTGATCGCTCATGGAAGCAAGCGTTTCCGGCGAGCCTTCCAGCAAATAAATTTTCATTTTCGAAAAATCGATTTCAGGATAATCTTTCGGAAGAATGTACAATTTCATTTCAGCAATTGCGCCGCTTAATTCAACGCCTGTCGGGCCGCCGCCAACAAGTACAATCGTTAATAATTTTTTCCAGTTCTTCCGGATTTTTTTCCAATACGGCGTCTTCAAAATTTTGTATTAAACGATGGCGCAATTGCAACGCTTCCGAAGTTGATTTCATCGGAAATGTATTATCAATCAATTGTTGGTTGCCGAAAAAGTTAGTGTCGGCGCCGGTTGCAAGCACAAGTACATCGTAATTCATCTCACCAATATCCGTAACAATTTTATTTTCTTTGGTGATGATTTGTTGCAATTTTCCCAAACGAATATTTACATTTTTACTGTTCTGAAAAATCTTTCTCAATGGAAAAGAAATATTGCTTGCATCAAGCCCGGCGGTTGCAACCTGGTAAAACAAAGGTTGAAACTGGTGGTAATTAAATTTATCTAATAATATCACATCAAAACCCGGTTTATTATTAAGGCTCCGCGCTAATTTCAATCCACCAAAACCTGCACCAGCGATAATAATTTTCATACTAAATTTTTAATCAAGTTTGTTTTACCTTAAAATTCATTGAGTCCAGACGTGATACGTGTTTCGGGATATTTGAATAAAAAATTTTTCTCTATTAATATCTTAACATCCCGAATCCCGAATCTCGAATCGCATAACGCATCTCATCAATATAACAACCTCACCTTAACCGTATTCTTAACTTCTTTCAACAACTGCAAAGCCTGGTCGGATAATTTTTTATCTACATCCAAAACAACATAACCAATATCATCATTCGTTTTCAAATATTGTGCGAGGATATTAATGTTGTATTTGCTGAGTTGCGTATTTATTTCCGACAAAACACCGGGCACATTTTTATGTATATGAAGAATGCGGTGCGTGCCTTCCTGCGGCGGCATACTTAAATGCGGCACCGTGTGAGAGCCAGTGGTGATGCCCATTTCAAGGTATTGAAATAATTTATTGCTCACATCTTCACCAATATTCATTTGCGCTTCTTCAGTAGAGCCACCGATATGCGGCGTTAATATAACGTTGGGCAAATTTTGTAACGGTGTCTGAAATTTATCCCCGTTTTTTTCTGGTTCCCACGGATATACATCAATGGCTGCGCCGCTTAATTGCCCTTCCTGCAAAGCTTTTGCAAGCGCTTCCAAATCCACAACTTCACCGCGTGCATAATTTATTAATATAGATCCTTTTTTAAATTGTTTGATTACAGTTTTATTAATAAGGTTTTTCGTTTGATTGGTTTCCGGAACATGCAATGTTATAATATCAGCTTCGCTCACTAATTCCTTTAAAGATTTTTTTGCAACTGCATTTCCCAAAGGCAATTTTGTTACGGCATCATAAAAAATAACTTTCATTCCAAGCCCCTCAGCAAGTACGCTAACCTGCGTTCCGATATTTCCATAACCAATAATGCCCAGCGTTTTTTTCCGCGCAATTCATAACTTCCTTTTGCTTCTTTCAACCACACGCCTTCATGCGCTGCTTTATTTTTATCTGGTATTCTTCTTATTAACATTATTGATAAACCAATTACCAATTCTGCAACAGAACGCGTGTTTGAATACGGCGCATTAAAAACCGCGATACCGTGGCTGGTAGCGTTTTTCAGGTCAACCTGGTTTACGCCGATGCAAAAACATCCTATCGCCTGCAATTTTTTTGCAGCATCTAAAACCTTCGCGGTAACCTGTGTTTTGGAACGTATGCCAAGCAAATGAACATCCTTTACTTCATTAATCAATTGCTCTTCTGATAATGCGCCATTAATTTTTTTTACAGAAGCGTAACCTGAATCTTTAAAATGTTTTACTGCTAAATCGCTGATGTTTTCAAGAAAAAGAATATTGATTTTTTCTTTCGGGTAACTGGTCGTTTTTTTATCTGCCATAATATTAAACTGCCTTTTTTCGTTATGTTTTTTGTAATGCAAATTTGTTATTTAAATATTAAACCAAAAAAGAAATAGTTGGTAAAGCTTTGAATAACATATTCGTTTATTTTTGCAAAACTAACCCCTTTAAATTATTCCTGTTGAAAACCATTTGCTATACTTTCGTAATTACCATTTTACTGGCGGCATGCGGGCAGGCAGCCCAACAGCAAACGCCAGTTGTAAAAGAAGATACTTCTTCTATTAATAAAAATATTGCGCCGCGCCAACCGCTTACCCAGCAAGAGTTACGGCACTATGGCAACGCCTCCAAACATTTTTACGATTCCATTTTATCCAAAGGTTTTAAT
>JABDAZ010000088.1 GCA_013288945.1 Bacteroidota bacterium
AATTCGCAGATAACAAATGAGGCATTGTTATCATAAAAAAGCTGTTGCGTTTTTACTAAAAATTCAGCAGCAGCATTGTCGATGTTTTTAATGTCTCTTAAAATCAGCACGATGCTTTTAACGACATTTTGGAGTAATGGAATCAAACAATTACCGAGGTCCGCTGTCATATTAGCAGAAAGAAGAGGCTCTTCGATGGTAATGGCATAAAATTTTTCTCTGGTATCAATTTTGACCTTCATACACACTTATTGTTGTTAACATCCGTTAATAAAGAAGCGGAAAAGAAACTCAAAAATATTCGTTATTATTGTACAAAGCTCAATAACTTAAAAATGGATAATAATTTTTCAGCCCAGGTTAAAGAAATTATATCGTTCAGCAGGGAAGAAGCTTTACGATTAGGAAATGATTTTATAGGCACAGAACATCTTCTGCTCGGCCTGATACGTGAGGGCGATAACACCGCGGTCCGCATTCTCAAAAGTTTTAATGTTGATTTATATGAATTGAGAAAGGAAGTGGAAATTGCCGTAAAAGATAAGACAGGAAAAAACATTGCAAATATTAATAGCCTTCCTTTAACCAAGCAAGCGGAAAAAGTAATCCGCGTAACAGTGCTTGAAGCGAAAGCATTAAAAAGTGCGACTGTGGAAACAGAGCATTTAATGCTTTCAATTTTGAAGAACAAGGAAAATATTGCAACGCAAATTCTTAATCAGTTTGAAGTGGATTATGATTTATTCAGGAACGAACTAGGCGTTGTAAAAAGCAACGACGTTCGCAGTGAATATACAGAAGACAATGATGATGATTTTGATGAAGAAAAAAAATACGCGCAGCAAAAAGCGCGCGCTGCAGGAACTGCAAAAAGCAAAACGCCGGTGTTAGATAATTTCGGAAGAGATATTACTCGTCTTGCTGAAATGAATTCACTCGATCCGATTGTTGGCCGTGAAGCAGAAATTGAAAGGGTTTCACAAATTTTATCAAGAAGAAAAAAGAACAATCCGATATTAATAGGTGAACCAGGCGTTGGTAAAACAGCGATTGTTGAAGGGCTTGCATTGCGCATTGTACAAAGAAAAGTTTCACGAGTGTTGTTTGACAAACGTGTTATTTCTCTTGACCTTGCTGCGTTGGTTGCAGGAACAAAATACCGCGGACAGTTTGAAGAAAGAATGAAAGCGATAATGAATGAACTTGAAAAAAATCGTGATGTAATTTTATTTATAGATGAAATACACACGATTGTTGGTGCCGGTGGTGCAAGTGGATCATTGGATGCTTCAAACATATTTAAACCGGCTTTGGCACGTGGAGAATTGCAATGTATTGGCGCATCTACATTGGATGAATACAGAATGTATATTGAAAAAGATGGCGCGCTTGATCGCCGCTTTCAAAAAGTGATGATCGAACCGCCAAGTGTTGATGAAACAATTCAGATTCTTATTAATATAAAATCAAAATACGAAGATTATCACAACGTAACATATTCTGAAGATGCGATTGAAGCATGCGTTAAATTAAGTGATCGTTATATGACTGATCGTTTATTGCCCGACAAAGCAATTGACGTGTTGGATGAAGTTGGTGCGCGTGTGCATTTAAAAAATATTAATGTTCCGCAAAACATTGTGGAACTTGAAAAGAAAATTGAAGACGTTAAGAACGAAAAAAATAAAGTTGTAAAAAGTCAGAAATTTGAAGAAGCAGCTTCATTAAGAGATACAGAAAAACGTTTGCAGGAAGAATTAGAAAAAGCAAAAGTAGAATGGGAAGAAGAAAGCAAACACAAACGCTATCCGATTGATGAAGAAAATATTGCCGAAGTTGTGAGCATGATGACTGGCATTCCGGTGAAAAGAATGGTGCAGGCCGAAACAGAAAAATTGCGCAACATGTCTATCGATATGCAAAGCGTAGTTGTTGGCCAGGAAGATGCGATACAAAAAGTTGTGAAAGCAATTCAGCGAAACCGTGTTGGATTAAAAGATCCAAAAAAACCGATCGGTACATTTATTTTTCTCGGCCCAACCGGTGTTGGTAAAACAGAATTGGCGCGCGCTTTAGCAAGATATATGTTCGACTCAGAAGATTCATTAATAAGAATTGACATGAGTGAATACATGGAGAAATTTACAGTGAGCCGTTTAATCGGCGCGCCTCCGGGATATGTTGGTTACGAAGAAGGCGGGCAGCTTACAGAAAAAGTGCGCCGCAAACCATACTCTGTTATTTTGCTCGATGAAATAGAAAAAGCGCATCCGGATATTTATAATATTTTATTACAGGTTTTGGATGACGGGCAATTGACAGATGGTTTGGGAAGGAAGATTGATTTCAAAAATACATTAATCATTATGACTTCAAATATTGGTGCACGCCAGTTGAAAGACTTTGGTGATGGTGTAGGTTTTGCAACAGCTTCACGAACTTTGAATGCAGATGAAAACAATAAAGCTGTAATTGAAAAAGCGCTCAAACGTACGTTCAGCCCGGAATTTTTGAACCGTATTGATGATGTAGTAATCTTTAATTCATTAACAAAACAAAATATTTTCAACATCATTGATATATTAATGAAAGGCGTTTTAAAACGCTTAACTATTTTAGGATTTTCACTGGAGCTTACGCCTGATGCGAAAAACTTTATTGCAGATAAAGGATATGATCAACAGTTTGGCGCACGTCCTTTGCACAGGGCAATTCAGAAATATTTGGAAGATCCTTTAGCAGAAGAAATCTTAAATATGAATATTAAGAACGGCGATATTTTAATTGCAGATCTTGATAAAGAAACTTCTAAGATAAAATTTACGTTGAAAGAAAAAGAAACGGAAAAAGTTTAATTAAATAAATCATTAATAAAAAAATGCCTGCAATTTTGCGGGCATTTTTATTTTGTTGCTGATTGCTACAAATTAAATTTAAACTAAACGATTTTTTTAAGATTTTTGCGTCAGCAATTTTATGGAGCAAAGAAAAAAAATTATTATCAGTATCGATGGTTGGTCATCTTGCGGCAAAAGCACGCTGGCAAAGCAATTGGCGAAGGAATTAGATTATGTATATATTGACAGCGGCGCTATGTACCGCGCAATCACTTTATTTTTTTTAAGAAATCATATTGACTGGACAAAACAAAAAGCTGTTGATGATGCGCTGAAAAATATTGTTTTAGAATTTGTTTACAATGCAAAAAGTAAACAAAGTGAAATTCATCTCAATGAAGAAAATGTTGAATATGTAATCCGCGATTTGGTGATTGCAGAAAAAGTTAGCGACGTTGCTGCAATAAAAGCAGTGCGCGAATTTGCAGTTGCGCAACAGCAATTAATGGGAAAGAAAAAAGCAATTGTAATGGATGGCCGCGATATCGGAACGGTTGTTTTTCCTAAAGCTGCATTAAAAATTTTTATGACAGCAGATAATTCTGTGCGCGTAGAAAGAAGGTTTAAAGAATTGTTTGAAAAAAATCCAAACATAACTCTTGAAGAAGTCCGAAATAATTTAGAGATGCGTGATTATATCGATTCACATAGGGAAATTAGCCCGTTAAGAAAAGCTGATGATGCAATTGTTCTCGACAACTCAAATTTAACCATGAAACAGCAGTTTGATATTGCACTAAAATGGGCGAAGGAAAAAATTTCTGATTAATAAATAAACACTAATAAAAAGCAAAGCCCGTCAATATTTCAGACGGGCTTTTTTCTTATGTTGACGGTTTGGGGGGTCTATTTCTTCTATCTTAAAAATAACATTTCCCTGTATTTAGGAAGTACCCATTCTTTATCATCAACCAGCAGTTCCAGTTTATCTACACTATAACGGATGGCGTCAAAAAATGGTTCCTTCACCTGGCTGCAATAAGCAATTGCTTTTGTCCTGTTGTTATCAATTGCGTTTACAATTTTTCTTGCTTCAATCATTTTTTCAACAAGCCCACTTACTTTGCCGATATGCTCAGAAATTTTAAGAAGTATTTGTTTTTGATTGATGTACGTGCTTTCATCAAGCCCGATTTCTTGCAAGCCTTTAATGTTTGCGATTAATGTATTTTGGTATTTTATCGCTGGCGGCAAAATCTGGTTGGTAACTAATTCTCCCATAATGCGCGCTTCTATTTGCACTTTTTTAATGTACTTTTCAAGTTCAATTTCATGGCGCGCTTCCAGTTCAATATGTGTGTACACATTATTGCTTTCGAATAAATTTTTCGCTTTGTCAGTTAATAAAGCATCAAGCGCCAATGGCGAAGTTGGTATATTTTGCAAACCGCGGCGTTCTGCTTCGTGGTGCCATTCTTCACTGTAGCCGTCGCCTTCAAACAAAACTTTTTCGCTGCTTACAACATACTCGCGGATAACGTGCATTATTGCAATTTCTTTTTTCTCGCCTTTTTCTATTAATGAATCAACTTCTTTTTTAAATTTCTTTAATGTTTCTGCAATAATGGTATTCAGTGCAATCTTAGGACTGGCGCAGTTTGCAGTAGATCCAACCGCACGGAATTCAAATTTATTTCCGGTAAATGCAAATGGCGAAGTCCTGTTTCTATCTGTATTATCCAACAATAATTCAGGAATACTTCTGTGTAAATCCAGTTTCAAAATTGCTTCATCCTGTTCATCGAATTTTGATCCAACTCTTTCTTTCAAATCACCCAACACCTTTGTAAGGTATTGACCGATAAAAACAGAAATAATTGCAGGTGGCGCTTCATTTGCACCAAGGCGATGATCGTTTCCTGCATCGGCAATTGCAGCTCTTAAAATATCTGCATAATCATGCACCGCTTTAATTGTGTTCACAAAAAAAGTAAGGAACATCAAATTGGTTTTCGGAGTTTTTCCCGGAGCTAATAAATTAACGCCGGTATCCGTTGCCATGCTCCAGTTATTATGCTTGCCGCTTCCATTAATGCCGGCAAATGGTTTTTCATGCAGCAGCACGCGCAGTTTATGACGGCGCGCAACACGGTTCATAATATCCATTAATAACAGGTTGTGATCAACCGCAACGCTTACTTCTTCAAAAATCGGCGCACACTCAAATT
>JABDAZ010000089.1 GCA_013288945.1 Bacteroidota bacterium
TTACATTATTCGCTTATTTATTCAGCGCATTTTTATTTTTAGTCGCCATGTTCCGGTTGGCTGCAATCCTTATCAACACAAGGTTGCAGTGGAGCAAGCTAAAATTATATTTACAATTCAACATCCGTTTGCAAATTCATACAACCATTATTTTTATCAGTTTATTTTCTTTTATAGTTATTGGTGTGGCAACGATTATATTTTTTATTAATCGTTATGATAGAAATAACCAGGAACAATTAAGCCGCTCAAAAGAAATTGTAACAAGAGAAATTCAAAGCACGCTTGAAAGCCATGTAACTTATAATGATTCAACACAAACTTTTAGTTTGGGCTCAAAAGAATATGTTTCCAATCTGATAGAAAATGTTGCAGAGATTCACGGCAACGATATCAACCTGTATGATTTAAACGGAACGCTTACCATATCATCAAATCCTTTTGTCTATAATAAAGGCATACTAAGTGAAAAGATGCACCCGTTGGCTTATTATAGCCTTCATAATTTAAACTCAATTGAATATTTTAATAAAGAACAATTAGGAAGAATTTCTTATCTCAGTATTTATTGCCCAGTAAGAAATGAGCAAGGCGATGCTTATGCATATCTCAACATTCCATCTTTCAGAACGCAGGATGAACTGAAAGAAGAAATATCAAAATTTTTGGTAACGATTATTAATCTAAATGCATTTATATTTTTAATAGCAGGAACGATTGCATTGTTCCTTACAAACCGCATCACGTCTTCGTTTACATTAATATCAGAAAAAATGCGCGCTATTAATTTAGGAAAAACGAATGAAGAAATTGAATGGAAAAGAGATGATGAAATCGGTGGACTTGTAAGGGAATATAATAAGATGGTAAAAAAATTAGAAGAAAGCGCAACTGCACTTGCAAAAAGTGAACGTGAAGATGCATGGCGCGAAATGGCGCGGCAGGTTGCACATGAAATAAAAAAATCCTTTAACGCCAATGAAATTAAGTATTCAATATTTACAAAAAGCGGTTAATAATAATTCCGTTAATGTAAAAGAAATGACGGCAAGCGTTGCAAAAACATTGGTTGAACAAATTGATCACTTATCAAAAATTGCTTCTGACTTTTCGCAGTTTGCAAATATCGGCAATCCTGTTGTTGAATTATTTGATTTGCATGAACTGCTTTATTCGCTCACATCATTATATGAAACCACTGAAAACATCTTATTTAAATGGGTTCCCGTTCATCAACATGTATTGGTTTATGCAGATAAAACACAATTGAACCGTTTGTTTACAAACCTGCTCCAAAATGCAATGGAAGCGTGCGAAAACAAAGACAGGCAAGTGGTAAGCATCAGTGAAGAATTGAATGGCTCAAATATAATTGTAAAAGTTACTGATAATGGCGAAGGCATTCCTTTGCAAACGCAATCGAAAATTTTTATACCAAATTTTACTACCAAATCTTCCGGCACGGGTTTAGGATTGGCAATGAGTAAAACAATTGTTGAACAAGCCAAAGGACGAATTTGGTTTGAAACAAAAGTAGGAGAGGGCTCAACTTTTTTTGTTGAGCTGCCAGTGGAAACAGAAATACAACCTGCCGCTGTTGTATAAGTTTATTTCTTTTTGTTAGCCAGAAAATTTTCGAATTGTTGCAAACTAAAACTACTCAGGTTTTTTTCTTTTGTGAGTTGTGCTTTCTGCGCAGCAAGCACGCCATATTTTATATCATTAAATCCGCTTGTAGAATGCGCATCTGGATCAATTGATATTAATACATTTTTTTCAAGAGCATAATGTATAAAACGCCAATCCATATCCAGCCTTCGCGGATGCGCGTTTAATTCAATCACAACATTATTGGCAGCACATGCGTCAATAATTTTTTTATGGTCAACAGGATAGCCGGGACGGCTTAATATTAATCTTCCTGTCATGTGGCCAAGAATTGTTGTGTATGGATTTTCAATTGCATTAATCAAACGCATCATTGCTTTTTCTTCTGTCATTTTTAAATTTGAATGAACAGAAGCAATTACCAAATCGAAAGTAAAAAGAATATTTGCAGAGTAATCGAGATTGCCATCATTTAAAATATCACACTCAATACTTTTAAAAATTTTAAACGGCGCAAATTTTTTGTTTAATTCATCAATATAAGTATGTTGTTCTTTAATGCGCTCTTCAGTTAATCCATTTGCATAAAATGCGCTCTTGCTGTGATCACTAATAACCAAATATTCATAATTTTTTTCTATGCAAGCCTTCGCCATTTCTTCAATTGTATTTGATCCATCACTCCAATTACTATGACTGTGAATGATGGCTTTGATATCTTTCACTTCAATTACAGTTGGTAATTTTTCTTTTGTTGCCTGTTCAATTACTGTTGCATTTTCACGTAAATAAGCAGGAATAAACAGGTGAATATTCCGGCAAAAATTCTTTGCGTTGCTGAAATAATTCGGGCACCAATAAATCATCGCCTTTATAATTTTTTGGCTCAGATAAAATAAAAAAATATCCCACAATTTTATGCGTACTATCAGTTATTGATTTTTTATACAGGTAAGTGTACTTATCAAAAGCTTTTTCATAATAGCGTAAATCAGTTACGCTTGTAGGTTTTCCCTGTATTTTAAAAATGGTATTTAACGTATCGTAAGAAATTGATTCTTCATTAAACAAAGGTTTTTCATCTGCGCCGTATGTGTAAACTTTTGTATTGTAATTATCCCGGTAAGTGCTAAAACTTTTATTAATCAAACTATCTTTTATATATGCATTTGCTTCCGGATCTTTTAAGCGTTTAAAATTTGGGTACAAAAAATCATTATCAAAATAAGTAAGTGCAATGCTTAATACTTTTTCTGTTGAAGGATCTGCCTGCTCTGAAAGCCGCTCTGCTGTTCGTTTTCGCTGTTCCAATTCTATCTTCCTGTTTTCTGAAATAATTACGGCAGATATGGAAACAGAAAAAGTAAACAACCAGAATAATACTTCTGAAATATTTAACCGCACATTTAAACCTGAAAATAATTTGCGCTGCATTAACCATGTGTAAGCAAGCAACCATATTAATACGAAAACATCCAACTCAACAATTTCTGTATTTTTTATAAACGTGAGCATTAATAAACCCGCGAAAGCCATGATGATATATTCTATAAGAGAATCACCGGAACCGAGTGTGCTTATAAAACGGATTAACATTTGTGTGCAAAAAAAGTAAGTAAGCGCAAGCGATGCAAGCACAATAAAACCGATAAAACTATATGCACTTAGGCTCCAGAAATTTGTAACGTTGAAGGAAATTTTTGCATCTGCAACAAGGCTTTGAACAATGTATGCAAATACAAAAGTGAAAAAAGAAATAGAAGTAAGTACTACAAATTTTATTAACCACTCTTTCCATGTTGCTATAAAAATGTCTGTGTTGTATCTTTTTATTTGCCTTCTTATAAATAAAATAATCCAGCAGGATAATAATGAGTTTATTAATAAATCTCCCAGGGAACTTAGGATAAAATTTGAACCATAAATGCGCGGATCAAATAATTCGTATTGCCGCAAATTTAGTAAGGATGGAAATTTATAAACAACCACGCGCAATATTGTTACCACAAACATCAAAAAAGCAATGCCTTGTATCGCGCCAAATTTTACTGCAACAGACTGTGCAACATTTTGTATAATTATAAGCAACAATAATATTGCTGATAAAATAAGCACAACGGAAATCCAGTTTTGTGTTTTATTAACCGTGCGTAATTTTTGATGCAGGTAAAATAAATTATTTCCAAAATAACTTTTTACAGGCAAATCGTTTTTGCTGAAAGTAATTGCAAATTTTCCTTCCGCTTCTGGAAAATTTACAAACTCCGGTTGCAAATTGTTAATCGTTATATAATATTGAAAACGCACAGGAACCAGCGCCACCGCAACTATTGGCTTATTATTGTTTTGCGAAATTGTTTTTTTTACAAAATCATATTGGCCATTTTTTAAAAACGCAAAATAATTTCCATCGGGCTTTTGCAATAAGCTATCGTCGGGCAGCACGCGTTGGTTGTTCCAGAATTTTAATGTATGTGCGCTGTCATTTTGATATAATAAAACGCTGTAGTTTTTATCAACCATCAATTTCAAATCTTCATTTGAATATTGTTGTGTAAATAATTTATTAACCAATGAAGTGTCTGCAGAAAATTTTACAAAATCAATTTCCCTTTCCTGTAAATAAGATTGAATATCGTTGCGGATAAATTTTGCAGAAGTGCTGCTGCCAACATAATAATCGATAATATACCCTGCAGAAAAAAGCAAGACAACTGCCAGCGCGAGGTAACCATTTCGCTTACCAAGATTTATTAAAAAAGATTTCAATCCTGCAATTTTTGCTTTTTAACGGAATTCCAAATCGCGTCCATTTCTTCCAGGCTCATGTCTGATAAATTTTTGCCTTGCGCGCTTGCCTGTTCTTCCATTTGTTTAAAACGTGAGATAAATTTTTTATTGGTTTTCTCTAAACAATTTTCAGGATCTATATGCAAAAACCGTGCGTAATTGATTAATGAAAAAATCAAATCGCCGTATTCTTCTTCAATATTTTCTTTATCATTTTTTTCGATGGCTTCCTGCAATTCATTTATTTCTTCTTCTACTTTTTTCCAAACCTGTTCTGTTGTTTCCCACTCAAACCCAACTTGTTTTGCTTTGTCTTGTATGCGCAAAGCCTTTACTGTTGCGGGTAAAGAGACAGGCACGCCGCCGAGCACAGATTTTTTTCCTTCTTTTAATTTTAATTGTTCCCAGTTTCTTTTTACATCTTCTTCATCATTCACTTTTACATCGCCATAAATATGCGGGTGGCGATGGATTAATTTTTCGCAAACGCCATTAATAACTTCATCCAATGTAAACTGGTTTTGCTCTTTACCAATTTTTGCATAAAAAACAAGGTGAAGCATCAAATCGCCGAGTTCTTCTTTAATGCCATTCCAGTCTTCATCTGTTATCGCATCGGCGAGTTCATACATTTCTTCAATCGTT
>JABDAZ010000090.1 GCA_013288945.1 Bacteroidota bacterium
TTTTTTTAAACAATCGCTTTCTGGCGAAAACCAGGATTATACAACGGGAAGCATTCGCAAAGCTGTATTTCTTTTAGCCATACCCATGATACTTGAAATGTGCATGGAGAGCGTGTTTGCGGTTGTTGATATTTTTTTTGTAGGAAAAATTGGTAACGCTGCTGTTGCAACTGTTGGATTAACAGAATCGGTATTAACGATTGTTTATTCTGTTGCAGTTGGATTAAGCATGGCCGCAACTGCAATGGTTGCAAGAAGAATTGGCGAAAAAAATCCTGAAGAAGCATCGCGATCTGCAGTGCAGGCAATTGTGATTGCGCTTATTATTACAGTGATTGTAAGTATTGTTGGCGTTTTGTTTTCTGCAGATATTTTAAAAATTATGGGCGCATCAAAAGATGTTGTTGCACTAGGCGCTTCTTATACAAAAATTGTTTTTTCAGGCAGCATTGTTATTATGTTGTTGTTTTTAATTAATGGAATTTTTCGTGGTGCCGGTAATGCGTCTATCGCCATGTGGTCGTTGTGGATTGCGAATGGTTGCAATATTATTCTTTGCCCAATCCTTATTCATTATTATGGTTTGCGCGGCGCAGCTATTGCAACAACCATTGGAAGAGGCGTTGGCGTTTGTTATCAACTATATTATTTGCTTAATGGAAATGGTGTTATTCGTATTCTTAAAAAATATTTTATTCCTGATTTAGCGGTAATAAAATCATTAATAAATATCGCGTGGACAGGAACGTTTCAATTTTTAATTGGCTCCGCAAGCTGGATTGTTATGATTCGCATTATATCAAAATTTGGTGACGATACAATTGCAGGTTATCAAGTTGCAATAAGAATTTTATTATTCTTTTTATTGCCTGCGTGGGGAATGAGCAATGCAGCTGCAACGTTAGTCGGGCAAAATTTAGGCGCGCAACAACCATTGCGTGCAGAACAATCTGTTTGGACAACTGCAAAATACAATGCCATTTTTATGGCGTTTGTTTCTGTATTATTTTTAGTTGCTGCCAAACAAATAGTTGGTTTTATTAATCATGATGTTGCGGTTGAAGCTGTTGCTACGCAAGCATTGCGCATTGTTAGTTTGGGCTACATTTTTTACGGCGTTGGCATGGTGATGACGAATGCATTCAACGGTGCGGGCGATACAAAAACACCAACGATTATTAATCTGTTTTGCTTCTGGGCATTTCAAATTCCGTTTGCATATTTGCTTGCGATTACTTTTAATGTTGGCGCAAAAGGCGTTTTTATTGCTATAATAACAACCGAAACTTTGGTAAGCATTATTGCTTTTATTCTTTTTAAAAAAGGCAATTGGAAAAAGATTAAAATATAATTTATAAGATTATTAATAGATGGTTTTTTGAACTACAGAGTTTCGCAGAATTATTTTTTCTGTGAAACTCTGTGGTTAATAATTTATAAAATTATAACTAGCTGCAAATATTATTATTAATACACGCTTATATTAATTTGTATTTTTAATCAGGCTAAAATTAATTTATGAGTTACATATCCAATAATGCTATACGCCAGGTTTTGCTGTTGCTAATTATTATTTTACTCGGCACACTTTTATTTTACCAACTGCAATCTTTTATTCCTGCATTATTGGGATCGTATACTATGTATGTGCTGCTTAAAAAATACATGTACATTTTAACCGGAAAATACAAATGGAAAAAATCATTGGCTGCAGCGTTATTAATGTTCATTTCTTTTTTGGTAATACTTCTCCCGATTGTTTTGCTTATTAATATGATGTCTTCAAAAGTAAATTTTGCATTGCAGCATTCATCAGAAGTATTAAATTCTATCGAACAGTTTATTCATAAATATGAAGAACAATATAGTGTGCAAATTTTATCGGGCACAAACATCCAGCAGTTAACCAATTGGGGAACTCAAACGCTGCCACGCGTGCTGGGCGCCACTTTCAACAGCCTTACAACAATTGCGATTATGTATTTCATTTTATATTTTATGCTTGCAGAAGGCAGAAGAATGGAAGCGAATTTGCATGAATGGATTCCTTTAAAAGATGAAAACACTTTATTATTACGCAGGGAAACGAACAGCCTTGTTTATTCCAACGCAATCGGCATTCCGTTAATCGCCATATTGCAAGGAATGCTTGGGTTAATCGGTTATATAATTTTAGGCGTTAAAGAACCTTTGTTTTGGTTTTTAATAACCTGCCTTGCATCGATGATACCCGTTGTGGGCGCTACTTTGGCTTATGTGCCTGTTGCCATTTTATTTTTTGCAAACGGCATGAATATAAAAGGCATCATCATGCTTGCATATGGTTTTGGTGTTATCAGCACGCTTGATAGTGTGTTTCGTTTTTGGCTGCAAAAAAAAATTGGTGATGTTCATCCATTAATAACAGCATTTGGTGTAATCATCGGTTTAAGTTTATTTGGTTTTATCGGGTTAATCTTCGGGCCTATTTTAATATCGCTTTTTATTTTATTAATAAGAATCTATGCGAATGAGTTTAGTGTAAACAATAATAAAATCAACTCGTAAAAACACCAAGTACTTCAACCCAATTTTTATAAAAAATATAAATTAGTACAATAAAAAAAAGAGTGGTTCTGCGCTTGCAATATTAACTTTTGTATAATATTTTAGATGCGTGATCGTTTATAAGCGGCACAGTTATTGAAAATCCAAGCCCTGATGAAACCCATTGTTAGATCCGTATCTTGTACTGTTATTACTATTTTCTTCTTGCTGTTTGCAACGGCATTTAAAGTTGCAGATAATCCTGGAAAAAAATCTTACGCGCATACTTCCCATACTTCATCATCTGTAAAAACAACTGCCAATAAAATTGCATCTGCATTAATAGCTGCAGAAGCAACTTGTTTATACGACAGCATGGATTTAAAAAGTTGCGGCCTTTCTGAAAAAGCATTTGAATATGCATATAAAGGATACAGGTATTTAGTCAACCATCATTTATTAATAAGAAACGATGTGATTTCTATTTGCGATTTCAGCCAGTCATCGCGCAGCAAACGTTTGTATGTTGTGGATCTTGAACAGAAAAAAATATTAATAAACACATACGTTGCGCACGGCAGAAAATCAGGTTCTGAATTTGCAAAATCATTTTCAAACAATGCAGAATCGCACAAAAGCAGTTTGGGTTTTTATATAACGCAACAAACTTATTATGGCGATCACGGATTATCATTAAAAATCCGCGGGCTTGAAAAAGGTTTTAATGATAAAGCGTATAAAAGAAATATTGTAATACACGGTTCAGAATATGTAGGGCCGGATTTTTTAAGCATGAATAAATTTTGCGGAAGAAGCTTTGGCTGCCCTGCGGTTCCATCGGCAGAGACCGATCAACTTATACAAACCATCAAGAACGGATCTTGTTTGTTCATTTATTACCCAACGAAAAAATACATAACAAAATCGAAGATACTTAACGGTTAGCGTGGACGTAAACTTCAGATGGTTTGAAGGTGAAAAGGCTCAATGTAGGTTCGTACCCTATGATTGGGCTTTTCTTTTTGGTAAATGTTGAGCGGCGAATATTTTTATTAATAAAAAAGTATTAATGAAAATTTTATTGACCATTCACGATTGACCATTAACCACTAAAATTGCCAGGCAACAAACTGCGCAAGCATTCCGGCAAACAGGGCTGAATAAATTTCAAACGGAGAATGATCGGAAACGATGAAACGTGATGTGCAAACGATTCCTGCAATTAAAAATGCAAGTGAAATATATAAACCCGATGCATATCCATCTTGTAAAGAAAATAAAAAAAAGAACATGATTAATCCGCCCATTGCCACTGCGTGCATACTTATTTTGTAATAAATATTACTCATCCATGCGGCGCATATGGCAAGAAAATTTCCTAATAAAAAATGAACCGTTATTGGCGGGCTGTCTGGCAAATTTTTAAAAACATTCCACGACCACCAATAAAAAATCATCGTGATTACATAAGGAATAATTCTTTCGCGCGTGGTGCGCATGTATAATGATTGCATAAACAATCCCAGCCGCCACATTAAAAAAATGGAGAACAGTGGAAGAAATGCTGTGCACAAAAAAATATTAAGAAAGCGAAAAATTTTTGTGCGGTAATCAAATCCAGCAAATGCATAAGGATGTAAAAAAATTAAAAAGAACATTACATAACCTGTAATAAAAAGCGGATGAAAAATCCAGGAGAAAAAATTTGCCAGCACACGAATGATAGCAGGTTGGCTGTTGGCAATTGGCTTTGGGCCGTATTCAAATTTGTTACTAATCACATCTTCCATTTTCAATTTTCTCCAGCAATATTTTACAATTCTTTTCTTAACCGCGCAACAGGAATGTTTAATTGTTCACGGTATTTTGCAACGGTTCTGCGCGCAATGTTATATCCTTTTTCCTGCAGCAGTTCTGTTAATCGTTCATCACTCAAAGGTTTCTTTTTGCTTTCGCCTTCAATCATATCGCTCAGTATTTTTTTAACTTCACGAGTAGAAACTTCTTCACCGCTGTCTGTACTTAATGATTCACTGAAAAAGAATTTTAAACGATACGTTCCAAATTCTGTTTGTACAAATTTACTGTTTGCAACACGGCTCACGGTTGAAATATCAAGCGCTGTGCGTTCTGCAATATCTTTTAAAATCATCGGCCGCAAAGTCGTTTCATCACCAGTTTGAAAAAACTCCAATTGATAATCCATAATGGTGTGCATCGTGTTATACAAAGTTTGTTGCCTTTGTTTAATCGCATCAATAAACCATTTGGCGGCATCTATTTTTTGTTTGATAAACAACACGGCTTCTTTTTGGCGCTTGTCTTTTTTTGTACCGCGATCATATTCTTTCAGCATGTCTTTATA
>JABDAZ010000091.1 GCA_013288945.1 Bacteroidota bacterium
GTTTAAACAAATAACTTTTTTGGATTTTATACGCGATGTTGGAAAACACATTACCGTAAATTATATGACGGCAAAAGACAGTGTGAAAAAAAGATTGGATGGAGAAGCCGGAATGAGTTTTACAGAATTTACTTATCAGCTTGTTCAGGGTTATGATTTTTATTGGTTGTATAAAAATAAAAATTGCCAACTGCAAATGGGCGGCAGCGATCAATGGGGAAATATCACAACCGGAACAGAATTAATAAGAAGAAAATCTGGCGGCGAAGCATTCGCATTTACTTGTCCCTTATTAACAAAAGCTGATGGCGGAAAATTTGGCAAAACAGAAAAAGGAAATATTTGGTTAGACAAAGAAAAAACTTCGCCATTTCATTTCTATCAATTTTGGTTAAACGCAAGCGATGCAGATGCAGAAAAATGGATTAAGATTTTTACTTTTTTACAAAAAGTTGAAATTGATTTATTAATAGAATCGCACAATAAAAATGCTGCTGCAAGAGAGTTGCAAAAAACGTTGGCAAAAGAAATAACCATTTTTGTTCACGGCGAAAATGAATACAAGCAAGCGATTGAAACAACAGAAAAATTATTTGCCAATCAATCTGCGCCAGCAGAATCATTAAGCGAAGACGATTTGGAAAATATGGAAGGCGTTGTAAAAATTGATTTCGATATTAATAAAATAAAAACAGGAATTGACATCGTAAGCCTGCTTGCAGAAGCCGATTTGGATGTAACGTTTGATGGAAAAAGAGATGTTGTATTTAGCGGAAACACAGTAAGTATCGATCCGAAAGTAGGATTGGAATTGTCTTATAACAACGTCTTTTTTGTTCGTGCCGGCGTTAATAATTTTCAAAGAGCGCTTGATGATAAAGACACCACCAATCAAAATAAAGTATGGATATACCAGCCAAGTGTTGGCGCAGGTTTCAGAATAGGAGATGTGCAGATTGATTATGCATTTACCAATCTTGCCAATCAATCGAATCCATTATACACCCATGTATTTTCTTTAAAAGTTGATTTAAAAAAGAAAGTAAAAAAAGCTAACCAGTTACCCAACTGATAACAGAAACTGAACAGTATGAAAAAAATTTTTACCATAATTCTTTTGCTTGCATCTTTTATAATAAAAGCGCAGGTTTATAATAATGAGTGGATTGATTTTAGTAAAACCTATTATAAATTTAAAGTTGGCGCAACCGGTTTATACCGTATTCCGCAATCAGTTCTGGCAACTGCCGGACTTGGTAATGTGCCTGCACAAAATTTTCAGTTGTTCAGAAACGGGCAGGAAATTCCTATTTATACTTCTGCAGCTTCGGGCGTATTTGGCGCTGCGGATTATATCGAGTTTTGGGGAGAAATGAATGATGGAAAAGCAGACAAGCAATTGTATTATAATCCAGCTTATCAGCATACCACAAAATGGAGTTTGCAAACTGACACAGCGGTATTTTTTTTAACGGCAAATCCTACAGGAAATAGTTTTCATTTTCTTAATGCAAATAATGATACTACCGGAAATATACTTTCTGCCGAACCTTATTTTATGTATAAAACGGGAAGCTATTTTAAGTCGCAAATAAATCCCGGTTTTGCATCTTATATTGGCGAGTATGTATATTCTTCTTCGTATGATATTGGTGAATTTTGGAGCAGCGGGGCAATTCGCCCGGGCTCCCCTTTTACAGACAACCAGAACAATTTATATGTGTATTCAGGCGCCGGTTCGCCTGATGCAAATTTGAGGTTTGGCGCCACAGGTTGCCAGCCCGATACTAGAACAATGCAGGTAAAAGTTAATGGAAATATCATCCAGGATACAACGATGGATGGTTATAATGATTTGGTAAGCGGTGGCACAGTTCCTGTGAGTTCAATTGCTTCAAATGCTGCAAGCATCCAGTATGTAGACAACTCTACAATTACGAATGATTATATGGTTGCTTCTTTTTATGAACTCACTTATCCGAGGCAATTTAATTTTAACGGGCAATCAAATTTTTTCTTTGAACTTCCTGCAAAAAGTGCGGGTTATTATCTTAATATAAACAACTTTAATAAAGGCGCATCAACGCCGGTTTTGTATGATATAACAAATGGCGCAAGGTATAGCGCTATTGTAAACGGTGGCACATTATCTTTCGTGTTGCCAGGCTCTTCATCAATCAGAAAATTAGTTTTGGTAAATGAAGATGCTACAAATATTCAAACAGTTACTGCATTAACAACTAAGAATTTTATTAATTATAATCTCGGTGCAAACCAGGGAAATTATTTCATTATCAGCAACCCAATTTTATATGTTGGAAGCAATAATAATAATCCCATTATTGATTATAAAAATTACCGCAATTCAGTTGCCGGGGGAAGTTTTAATGCCATAGTAATAGACATTAATGAACTCGTAGATCAGTTTGCATTTGGTATAAAAAAGCACCCGTCATCAATAAAAAATTTTTTAAATTTTGCCAGAAATACATTTGCAGTAAAACCGCAATATGCCTTTTTAATAGGCCATGGCATGTCGTATGATGAATACCGTACCAATGAAAGCAACCCTTATTCAGAATCATTAAATTTGGTTCCTACATTTGGTTATCCTGCCTCGGATAATAAACTAAGTTCACTCGATGGAGCACAAGTAAAACCATTAACACCAATCGGGCGCTTATCAGTAATAAACGGGCCTGAAATAGAAGCCTATCTTCAAAAAGTAAAAGAGGTTGAACAAGTACAACAAACTTCACCAAATACAATTGCAGGAAGATTGTGGATGAAAAACTATTTACAAGTTACAGGCGCCAGCGATCCATATCTGGGTGCAGTGCTTTGTAATTATATGAGCAGTTACCAGCAAATTATTCAGGACACATTAACTGGCGGAAGTGTTACCACAATTTGTAATGGCAATACACAGATTAGTGATATATCGAATGAACAAGCTATTGCAAATTTGTTTACAACGGGCCTAAGCGTTATTAATTATTTCGGCCATTCCTCTGCAACAACTTTGCAGGATAACCTTAATGATCCTTCCAACTATAATAATAAAGGCCAAGGTAAATATCCTGTGTTTTATGCAAATGGATGTAATGCAGGCGATTTTTTTGTGTTAGATCCAGGGCGTTTTTCCGGCGGAAAAACATTATCAGAAACCTGGGTGCTGGCTAAAGAAAGTGGCATGATTGCATTTATTGCAAGCACGCATTTTGGAATTGTGAATTACCTCAACATCTTATTAAACGGATTATTCACCGATATTGCCACAATAGATTATGGAAAATCAATCGGCATAATTCAGGCAGATGTTTTGCAAAATATCGTTACCGTTGCACCGGGTGATTATTATGCGCGCCTTACTGCAGAAGAAATGACTTTACATGGTGACCCTGCAATAAAATTGAATACCGAAAGCCTGCCGGATTATGATGTAGAATCTCAGGAAGTTTTAATTTCTCCTTCACCGGTTTCGGTTGCTAACCAAAGTTTTTCTGTAACTGCACATTTCTTTAATCTTGGAAAAGCTATTCATGATTCTATTACAGTGCAGGTTTCCCGTCAGTTTCCAAATGGTGTATCAAGGATATTGTTTATAAAGAAAATTCCTGCAATTATATATGAAGATTCGATACAACTGACTGTGCCAATATCTGGTCCAACAGAAGTTGGTCAAAATTATATTACAGTAACTGTAAATTCTCAAAACAACGTACAGGAAGTAACGACGATGAATAATTCAGTTACTAGCGGCATTTATATTTATCAGGATGGTATAACGCCGGTTTCGCCGTATAACTATGCAATTATTAATAACAGAAATCAAAAGTTAGAAGCATCTACCGCAAACCCGCTGAGCCCTTCTGCTCAATATGTAATGCAGATTGATACCAGCACTTTATTTAATTCACCACTTTTGGTTTCTAAAAATGTTACTTCTATTGGTGGGCTTCTGGAGTTTGATCCAGGTTTTTCTTATAGCGACAGTGTAGTTTATTATTGGAGAACTTCTGTAGTTCCCGCGCAGGGAAGCCCATACATTTGGAGTGGCTTTTCTTTTATCTATATTGATTCAAACAGAAGTGGTCCAGGATTTAATCAGTCGCATTATTATCAGCATCTTCAATCAGGATCAGACAGTATTAGTTTGGATGGCGCGCGCAAATGGGATTTTGGAATACATTATAACAATCTTTATATTAATAACCAGGTTTATCCTACAGGTTCGCCAGAGCAGGCTTCGTATTATGTATCTATTAATAATGCGCCAACCATTGGCCCAGGTTGTAGTTACAATGAACTTATATTTAATATTATTGATCCAATTACTTTCAAACCATGGGTAAATAAATTCAGTAATGGATCAGGATTGTATGGCAGTGAAGTTGCCACCTGCGGACTTGATAATGAATATGGATTCAATTTTCTTTACACCGATAGTATCAACAGGAAAAAGGCAATGAATTTTTTAGATTCAATTCCAAAAGGGTTTTATGTTGTTGTAAGATCAAATTCAAGCCCTGATGTTGCTTACGGTGGTCCGCCAAATGTTTTTATTAATCAATGGAAAGCAGATACTACTGCTTACGGCCCTGGGAATTCTTTATACAATAAATTGATTAATGTAGGTTGGTATGGTTTGGATTCGTTTTATGTCCCGCGTGCAATCGCTTTTGTTTATAAAAAAGGCGATCCAACTTTTAAACCTCAATATCAAAGTACGCAAGGAATTTTTGACAGGATTTCTTTCTCAGTAAATTGCCCGACCCCGGATGTTATTGGTTATATCGTTTCACCAAAATTCGGTCCGGCAAAACAATGGAAACAATTGCAT
>JABDAZ010000092.1 GCA_013288945.1 Bacteroidota bacterium
GCTTAATCGTATTGTCTTCAAATTGTTTTTCGGCTGCTTTATAGAGTGCATAAGCATCTTGCCTTACTTGTGTTTGCAATTCCAGTTTTTGTTTATCAACTAAATAATCTTCATAAGCAGTAAGCACTTGCGCTCTTATTTCCCTGAACTTATCATTTCTTGTTGCTAAGGCAATCATATAATTTTCCTTGGCAATTTTTATGTTGTTTGAATTTTTACTAAAAATATCAAACGGTATACCTAAGCCAAAGTTATATTTCGGATAATAGATTGGGTTGTTACCAGCTTCTTTTGGAAATATGGTAAATTCATTAACGTTGCCTTGTGCGCTCAGCGTGTTTAACCATGCACTTTTTGCAATGCGGATATTATACAAAGCAATGTTGAGGTTATGATCTGCAATTTCATATAAAGGGTTTTGCAACGCAAGCGAAACGAGTTTTTCGCGAATGTCCAATGTATTACTTGTGTCTGAATTTAATTGATAACCGGTGTTTTTATTGCGGCTTTGTGCATTTGCAGTTCCTGCAATTATTAATAAAAGAACGGCACATTGAGCTGACAGTTTAATTAATTTGTTCATGAAATTTATTTTTATCATAGTCAGGTAGTTTTAAGAAAAATATTAATGTTCCAAGGTAAAAATATATTTGCGGTTCAATACCCATTGCAAATTGTGAGTATTGCCCGACCATTAACGTAAAAATCATCGTTAATAGTGCAATAGACTGATTTTGAATTTCCGGATCTCGCGCTTTATAAAATTTATTTAAGCCGTATTGCATAATTACGAAATAAGAAATTAAAAGTAAGGTCAATCCAATCCAGCCTTGTTCGGCAAAAACTTTCATATAACCACTATCCGGGGGAAAGCCTGCAAGATAATGTTCCGGGTTATATTTCGGCCCTTCGGTAATGGCTGTAAAAATTCCGCCACCCATCGGATGTTTGTATAAGTATGGTTGAACGCGGTGCCGGTTAATATCGCGCACTAATGCAGATGCATCTTTTGTTCCCGTAAAAGTTGATCTTATTCTGCCAATTGCAGGTGGGTTAAAAGGCATTGTCATTAATACGGTAAAAGCAACAATTACACCTGCAACAAATATTAATGTCCGCAATTCGTAAAGTGTCGCTATGCTGTAAAACGCAATGCCGGCAACAATCATAAGCGTTGCCGTTCTCGTTCCGGAATAACCGTAACCAAGCAAATTGAAAATGATAGCAATGGCAAGCCATATTCTTTTTTTGATATTTGCTTCACGCAAAAACAAGATCATGCATTGCACGGCAACAGAAGAAAAAAGTATGCCCGTACTCGCAGGATCTGATAGTGTTGAAAATTTTCTTAACAAACCGCCCTGCAATAATAATTCTAGCTGGCCTTTTGTGCGCATGATGTAATTCATCTCAAAAGTTGCCATGCCAAACCATTGTTGTTTGCATGCATATACTGCAAGAAGCGTTGTAAGAATTATGCTGAAATTGATAAAATATTTTGTGGCTTTCCATGTGTTTAAAAGCGCATAACTAATATAAAAGAAACATAAAACTGCAATGTATTTTCTTGTATAACTAACCCATCCTAAAATGTTGTACATATTTGGATTAACCGACTCCGCGATATAGTATAGCAGCAGCATTATCATTACAATAAAAATCGGGTTGTTCCAAAACCTTGCGTCAACACGTTTTCGCAAATCGTATTTGGAAATAACGCTGAACAATGTGATATAGATTAATAAATCTGTTAGGCTGCCAAACGGAATATCATCATTGCCCGCAAGCCTTGATAATGTAGATGGCAATGCGGAGTACACAATAATCAGGAAGAAACCGAAATTCGGAAATTTCATGATTAATATAAACATCAGCGCCGTTATAAAAAGCCCTGTTAATACAAAGCTTAATTTATAATCGATAAGAACTGTTACATAAGCTAAAGCCACTGATAATATTCCAAAAACAAAAAAGCCAGGCCAAGTGCTGAACTTTTTATCAACGAAATGATACCTGAGCCAATCCCTTACTGGTTGTATGTTTGAGGCTGTGCTGTAGTTGTTCATCTATATCAGAAAAAAATAAATTTAAAAAAAATAAAAATCAGGAAGACGATAAACAATGATATTGTTATTACCCTTGCATAATTTTTATTTTTATCTTCAGAAGTTTGCATGCACAGGAATTAAAACCTATTTATTAATGGCTTAAATTTTTTAATTTTTTGTTTTATAAAAGCAACTTAAAGTTCGAGCAACTCATCATCAACTTTATTTAAAACAGAACCAATAAATTTATTGCCTGTGCTTGTTTTTAAAAATTGGATTGATTCTTTATCTCTTTCGCCAATGCTGCTTTTAGAAGATAGAACAGTAATAATTCCTTCTGCATATTTAGAAAGTTCCTTACTGTCTGCATGGTCTGCAAGCGCTGCGCCTTCCATAAAAATAAAATCATAATGCTGCGCGATTTTATTAAGGTTTAGCAACAAATTATTTTTTGGCAACACTTCCGACGGCGTATAATTTCCTTCGTTGCAACCGATGATGTCTGTATTAATAATATCTGTCAATGTTGTAATACCCCAAATTTTATCAATCGCATTATCCTGCACATTCAAATTAAAATTTTCTAATGTTGGCTTGGCATTAAATTTTTTTGTTAATGTATTATTTGAAAAATTGGTATCAATTAATAACACTTTTTTCTTTGTCATGCTAAATGAATATGCAAGCGCTTCAAGTACTGTACTTTTACCTTCCTGCGATTTTAGGCTTGTAACAAGTATGATTTTTTTACCACTATTTTCCAATTCAAAACGCAATTTGCGAAGGCTTTCTACAAAAACATCCGACTCTTCGTTTCTTGCATTTTGCGCATTTAAATCAAACAATTCTTTCATTGGTTTTTTATCCAGCGGAATGGTATTAACGGCCGTTAATAATTTAAGTTTTGTTTCTCTTTGAAAAATAGATGGCGTTCTTAAAGATGAATCGAGCAACTCCATAATTATAATAACCATGCATGCAATAAAAAACATGGCAATTGCGGTGGTGCTTACAACAAGCGTTCTTTTTGCAGATTGTGGTTTAATTGGTGGCTGGCCGATAAGTATTTGTTTAAAATTAAAATCAGGGTTTACATCCAAATCCTGCGAGGCAAACAATGCGCTGTTGTATTTATCTAATTCTTTTTGTGCATTTTCATAATCAGTTTTTATGCCTTGCAAAACAACTTCTTTTCCGCCTCCTGCATAAGCTAAATTCCTGAATTCTGTTACCTGGTTTTCGTATCTTTTAATATTGTCGTTTGCTGCTTTTATATCTGCTTCAAGCCCTATTTTTTGTCTTATTAATGCTTCTTTATTTTCTGCAGCTTTGTCAATTTTGTTTACTGTGCTCGTTGCTGAAGGTGTTTTTGCAAGTGCTGCACTCATCTTTTTTTCATTGGCAGCAATTTTTGCCTGTAAGTCAGGATCGTCACCACCTTTTTGGGCAAGTTCAGTTTGCAATGTTTTGTTTGCTTCTCTTAATGCAAGATATTCGTCGTTGTTTTTTACTTCAGCAGTTTGTGTAGGTTGTGGCACATTAATCGTTTGCAATTGTTCATTTACTGAACTTAAGGTGTAAGTTAATTTTGTAAGGTTTGTTTGTTCCTGCGTTAATTGTGATTGTGCTTCCTGGAAACTGGTGATGGCAGCGGTTGATGCTTCGCCAGATTTACTTGCACCAGCATTTGAACTGTATTCTTCCAATTTTTTTTGTATAGAATCTACCTCTTTGCTTTTGCTTCTTTGCAGGCTGTCAATTTTTGTTAATGATTCTTTTGTTCTTGTAGTGGTTAATGAATTATAAAATTCTTTAAATTTTATGCCAAGCGTATTCACAACAAATGCACTCAATTCTGGATTTTCTGAAGTAAAACCAATGTTTAAAAAGTCTGAACTTTTTAATCTTTCAACAGTTAATTTTTTTGAAAGATCAAATGGATCGTATTCATATAAATTGATCAAATCCCACACTCTTTTTTCTTCGGGTTCAAATGTATTTAATAAACTCAGCCTTCTCAATTTTTGTTGTAAAATGGTTTTTGCCTTGCCAAAATCTGCATTTCTATAAGCAGTATCATTTTTTTGTTTTTGCGTAAGCTGGCGAAAAGGATGTGCAGATTCCAAATCATTCAACATCAGTTCGTATGACAACATGCCCAAAACAGTTTCT
>JABDAZ010000093.1:0-2457 GCA_013288945.1 Bacteroidota bacterium
AAAAATAATTGTATTCAGCGGTTATGAGTGGAAAGTGAGGAGCACAGCGGCTTTGCAAGGCCCGGGCCCAAATTATTTTAGCGAACAAGCAGTGTGGGTTGATGATAAAGGATTTTTGCATTTGTATTTGCACAAAGATTCATCAAACACAAAATGGCTTTGCCCGGAAATAACTTCTGTAGAAAGTTTTGGTTATGGAACATACTCTTTTGAGGTAGAAGGATCGATTGATAAATTCGATAAAAATATTGTGCTTGGTTTATTTAATTATTCCGGCAAAGATGGGTTGGATGAAATGGATATTGAATTTGCAAGATGGGGAAATGCCGCGTTGCCAAATTTAAATTATACCGTTTGGCCTGCGCAAAAAACTGCTGTAAAAAATAATACATTCGCTAAAGAATATTTGCAGCAAAGCAATTACAGCACACAACAATTTACCCGCTATGAAGACAGCGTTGTGTTTGCAACCTTTAATGGAAAAGAAGAAGACAGTAAAAATTTGGTTGCAAATTATAGTTGTGTTCCGCCAGCATCTGTAAGTAAATTAGAAATGCCGGTGCATATTAACCTGTGGCTTTTCCAGGGAAAATCTCCGGCAGATAATAAAGCTGTGGAGATTATTATTCACAGTTTTAGTTTTAAGTAATGAAGTGAAAAATAAAAATTAAAAAGTAAAAATTTATGTTCTGTTATACTTTTTAATTTTTACTTAAAATATCGCGGATCGTTTTTTGCATCCTGCATTTCCTTTAAAAAATAAATTATAAATTATGTCAGACAAATCAGTTTCATGGATTGGTTATGCAAGTATTATTGTAGCTGCAATCCCGATTTTTATTGGTATTTATGAATACAATGCAAATGCGCAGCGTGATTTTGGTAAGAATTTTTTGAACCAGCAAAACCAGGTTTATGAAGAATTGCTTGGTTATCTCGGCGGCATTTCTACTGCAATAAGTAATCCAGATGATTCTTTGTCGATGTCGAATTATACAAAGTCGAAATTTAATTTCAACCAATTGTATTATGGTAAATTGAATTTATACCAAAATCCGAATATTGAAAAATTAACTGATTCATTGTTTAATATGGTGAACAGTTACGACAGCTCAAAATCTGCAGGTTTGCAGCGGCAACTGCTGAGCAATATGATAGACAGTTTTCAAAATAAAGTTTATCAACTTTCTGTCGAATGCAAAAAATCGTTAAAGAATACGTATGATTTAAAGTGATTGATTTTTGTTTTATTAATAAAAAATTTATTAATAATTATTTCACCGTAACAAAAGCATTCAATTTATTATAACCTGTTTTTTCTTCCCATGTATTGTCATTTGCTAAACGTATACTGTATTCGGCGCGTTTAGAAAGTGATTCATATTTGTCAGGTAAATTTAAAAACAGTTCATATTTACCTGCGGGAATTGTTGATGGAATTGTGACGTTTTCATTGCAGGCAATTTTTCCGGTAAACCATTTTTGTACATCAGCTTTGCATTGAATGAAATATTCTTTATTGTCTTTTTGGTTTCTTAAAACAATCCATAAATTTCTTGGATTATAAGGCGAAGCAAAACCAACATTTTCAAGCGTCAACTTTATATGAAATGGTTTTTCTTTTATTAATGTTTCAGGATAATCCAACTCACGCATTACAAGCCTGTAGCCAAGGTTGCGGTTAACACTTGCAATGCAACCACCTTTTTCCCAATCTTTGATCACATCCATATTATAAGATGAATTGAGGTAAGAATAATGCATGGAACGCATTTCTTTTTCAGCATATCCGGCAGGCGCGCAATCATTTTGCGGGCTGAAAGTATTGTCGCATGTTTCTCCGCCAACAGCAACATATTTGCCGTCATTAATAAAATATTTGCGAAGCGTTTCATTAGCCGTGTCGCGTTTTGTTGATGAGTTTCCATAATCATAAAAAGTTCCATAATCATCTGCACTTGCTAAAAAACAATCGTTATGAAAACCAACCCTCGATTCATCAGAAGTTGAAAATGCATTTTCCAGTTTTAATGCAGGAATTAATAGTTGCCGAAGGGCCGTTTACAAAACGTTGTTTAATCTGCGGCGTGCGCACATCAACCATCCTGTCTTTTGGAACCGCATTTAATAAAGCCTGCAACACTTCGTTGCGGTCGCGCCAACTGCTGTCCATAATGCGCGCCAGCCCGCTTGTTGAGGCGTCGCCAAAATAATCTGTATAATAATTTTCGCCCCAAATGCCGATAAAACCCATTTGCACAACTGCTATTACATCTGCATTTTGTTGCAACAACGGTTTCAATTGTTCAATATGCATCAGCACAATTTTTTTGGAAGCATCGCCATATGGCGGGCAAATTTTATATTGATCATTGCAATCGCCCGCGTGTGTTTTATTGGTGTACGCAAAACGGATAACCATTTTTAAACCGGCTGCACGTATCGTTGTAAAATCAT
>JABDAZ010000093.1:2467-4076 GCA_013288945.1 Bacteroidota bacterium
GTTGATAAAGGTTCATTCAAAAAACTATCTAATAATATTCCGCGATAAATCAAACTTATCGCAAGCGGCGATGATAAACCTTTAACTTGTTTTGGTGAATGAAATACTTGTAATTGTTCTGCATTAAGCGGTTTGTAATTGCTTGCTTTGGCATCCATCGGGATATAAAACCCGCGCTCGGGGTTTGTAAATTCTTCCATGCTTTCCTGGTATACTATTTTTTTAATTTGCCCGTTTGACAAGTTGAAGAAAAAAACAACAATCATTAATAAGAAATATTTTTTTATCTGCATAAACCAAAATGATTTTTATAAAAAGATTATTAATAAAAAGAGGAGTAAGGCTGGAAAATATTTAACCGGGAATGAAGCAAACAGCATTAAAATTGTTTTAACAAAATTCTGCAAACCAATTTAATTTTTTGCCGTTATCAGGTAAAAATAAACCATTCAAAAATGAAAAATAAATTTATTGTTTTTATATGTCTTGTTGTTTTGGCTTGCGGCATTTCATCTTGCGCGAGTTCAGCAAAAACAGGTTGCCCTTCCCATAAAGGAATGGCTGGTTATTAATAATAAAATGATTTTTAAAGAAGTAAACCATTTTAATATTTCTTTATAAACCTTTATTAATTTTTCCTGTTATTGTTGCATGAAAATATTAATAACACTTTTATTAGTTTGCTCGGGCTTTGCTTACGGGCAACAATACAATCTCCAGCTAAACCTTGAAAAAGGTCATTCGTATCATTTAAATATCAATTCTTCCCACCACTTTTCCGGAGAATTTAATGGCGATAAAATTTCGGTGAAAACCGCCATGACAGGCATTTTGCAGTTTAATGTGGTGAATGTAACTGCAGCCGGATATGAACTGGAAGCAGGCTATGATAATTTGCAATTAACCGTTCATGGCCCGATGGGAAAAATGCAATTCAATTATCCGGACGCTGACAATGACAGTAGCACGCAATCGCCTCTTGGCGTGATGGCGCACAAACGCCTCCATATTACTTTATTAAAAAAATGGCGCAGTTGCTAAAATCGATAATCCTGATACAACAGGGTTTGCAGCGATGATGAAAAAATTTCCGATGGCGCAAATGTTGAAAAATATGATGATGCACGGAACTTATAAAAATCATTTGAGCAAAGAAGCAATGAAAGAAAACTTCGAAAAAATGACTGCCGTTTTTCCCGATCATAAAGTTGCTGTTAATGATACGTGGGCTTCGGTGATTAAACCAGATTCTGCAACGCACGACATGATAAAAATAAATTATCAGCTTATTGGTTATGCAAATGGTATTGCTACAATAAAAAGAAATACGGAAATAATTGGCCGCGATTTATCTGGTAAAACAGAATCAACCATGCAAATAAATGCATCAACAGGCTGGATAAAAGAAGCAACTATACAATCAAATTTTCACGGCAATCCACATATTAAAAAAGATACAACCGATAATAAACCATCAACCATACAAATAGAAGGCAGTGCTTCTGTGAAAGGTTGGTAGATTAATAATATTTTATCAGCAGTTAACAAATGGCTGCTGATAAAATATATTTTCAGGCAAAATTTTTTTTGTTTGAAAGGCTGAAACCAT
>JABDAZ010000094.1 GCA_013288945.1 Bacteroidota bacterium
TGCCAATAGCCTTTTATTGATGTAAAAAAAGCTGCTTCGCTAGACAGATTACGAAGCGTGAGCGTTTCTTCAGAAATATATTTGTATACAGATAGCTTAGAAATGAAGTTATTGTATTTAGAATTTTGGCGAAGCAGTTTTTTAAAAAAACTATTTTCTATAATGTTTCCTTTTATTTTAAAATGATTCAACTTAAATGTGCGGCCAACACTATTAGTATTAAAACTTTCTATATTCAGTAGCAGATAAGTAATTTTGTTTTTTATGCAAAGACTGCGTGCTGCAGCATATTGAAACATTTGATTACCCAAACCGTCAGAAATTTTTACTTCTAAAAATAATCCCACAATAACTGATATTTTTGACTATTTTATCCAATGTTCTTTTCTAACAAAAATACTGTTGATATATGTATCTGCGTACAACATGTAACCATTGGTTTTGATGAATTCTATCAGTTCAATATTTTTAGTTCCATTACCAGAGTTTGAAAAACTAATTGTTTCGGTACAAATAATTATCGGAAAATTTTTATTAAAATCAATCGATTTTAACACAATTTCATCTATACCTTCTGCGTCAATAGTAAGCAAGTCAGGAAACTTATTTTTGGTATACTGTTCAAGGATATTTTTGACCGTTTTTACTTTTACCTTTTCGATTCTTGAAACAAAATAATTTCCTTCCTTTTTATAATTTTCTGTTTCTCTTTCTGAAAAAGTGCTTAGCGTTGGATCATTCATTACGTAAAAGTCTATCTCGACTTCCTTATCGCCAATGCCTATATTTAGGTTTATATCTTTAGTTCGTTTTTGTGTAAACTCTTTAAAAAGTACAGGATCGGGTTCAATATTTATTCCCGTCGAACCTATACTGTGCAATAGGGCTGTATTATTTAAGTAAGTCGGATGGTGCGCTCCAATGTCCATGTAACTTGGATTAGTGATTCCAATTACATCAAAAATGTATTTTATGATTAAATCTTCACCACATTGTGAAAATGAAATTTTATATTCTTCAGGTTTCCTTTTTATTGTTTTGAGAAGTTTATTAGTTATTTTTTTTATCATTAAATTTATTTATAAAGATGTAATTACATAAAATATTATTTTTTTACATACCAAAAACATCCACATCCGTACAATTGATTCTGTACTATATTTGGATCAGCATTTTGTATAAATTCGCCTGAATCTAACACTAATGAAAACTCCTTCAAGTTAAAATCATCAAATAGATTATTTATTAATTCATAACTATAAATTCGTTGCCCATTAAACTGAACTTTAGGTTTACCAACTGGGGTAACAAATAAAAGATTTCCATTTTTCTTAACTACGCGTTGAAGTTCTCTTATTGATTTTAAATCACCCATTGGATCTATTGGATCTCCATAGCGGCCTAATCCAATATGTTCAATTGTATGCATGCAAGAAATACTTTCTATAGAATTCGAATCGAAAAATAAATTAGTTAAGTCTGCAGAGTCACAATATAATCCTGATAATGTAAGTTTAGCTGGTCTGTAATCATAAAATTCTGTTGGTATAAAAGCAGACAAAGTTGTACAAAAATGTAAAGAAGAAGAAATATCTATATGTTTAATTGGGTTAATTTTTTTAATTATTCTAGTTGCCCAAGCCGGATGATAAATATAATGAGTGTCAAATGACGTTTCTTTCGTGGCATCATCATAAAAAGGGTATAAATCGCTATCCTTTACGGTTAAGCGTTTATCACTATTATTCAATTTTCTAAATGTTTTTAATTGCTGGAAAAATAATTTCCTTTTTTTTCTAGATTCAAATTTTTGAATTTGTATTCGAATTGTTGTTAAAATTGACATTGCTAAAAATATATTATATTATTAATTTTAATTAAAATGTCGAAATGAGTTTCCCATTAAATTTTTATTCAATATACATTGTCATTTGATTTAAAATAATTCCATTATCGTTTTGCAGTATTGATTCCTGCATATTTTCAGCTACATCAGAAAACATAATATGAATATTGTTATCAATATACTGTAAGTTTTGGCCGCCTACAGACAAACCAATTAATAACCTGTATTTTCCAGTACTGAAAACTATATTTGCTTCTTCAAAAACCACTGTGTAATCTCCGGGCATAAAATCGTTTGGCAAATTCCATGATGTTCTAACTGGCGCTTCCAGGTTATTAAGCATGCCTAAACCAACAACTAAATTTTTTATTGGTGCATTAATACGTACCGATATCTTAATACGCCATGGCTTACCAATTGGTATTTCCGATGTTGCAATGCCATCGTTATCTTCAATACGCAGCTTTGTGGCGTAAGCAATAGTATTATTATTATTTTGCTCAAAAAAATATTCCGAAACCGGGTTGTCACTCATTTCAAGATAAGTGTTTAAAACAGTATTAATATTTTCGTCAGCAATTAGCAACCCTTTACTTAACAACATGCCTTTATTACATAATTTTTGCACCGCAGACATATTATGGCTTACAAATAAAACGGTGCGGCCCTCATTTTTGCTCACATCGCCCATTTTACCCAAACATTTTTGCTGAAACTCAGCATCTCCAACGGCAAGCACTTCATCAACAATTAATATTTCACTTTCAAGATATGCAGAAACACCAAAAGCCAAGCGCACATACATACCACTGCTGTAGCGCTTTACAGGAGTATCAATATATTTCTCAACTCCGCTGAAGTCTACTATTTCATCAAATTTCCTGGTTATTTCCTTTTTGCGCATGCCAAGTATAGCGCCATTTAAATAAATATTTTCCCGACCGGTAAGTTCCGGATGAAAACCAGTCCCTACTTCTAGTAAACTGGCAATTCTGCCTTTGGCTTTAATAATACCTGTTGTTGGAGATGTAACCCTGCTCAGCAATTTCAGTAGTGTACTTTTGCCAGCTCCATTGCGTCCAATAATACCAACGGCATCGCCTTGCTGTATTTCAAAATTAATATCTTTGAGACTCCATACTATATTGCTTTTGCTTACAATTGTGCGGTCATTTACTTCTCCGACTTTTAAAAAAGGATCTTCTTTTCCGCGAACTTTTGCGACCCACCGTTCAATATCCCGCGATATTGTGCCTGTGCCAATTTCACCCAATTGATAAGCCTTCGATAAGTTTTCTGCTTTAATAGCTATGCCCATGTATTAATTACTGTTTTGTTTTAAACAGTATCCACAAAATTTTTCTCTACTTTATTAAAAATAAAAACACCAAAAAATAAAATTACCAACGTGACTACGACTGTATATAAAAACAAGCTCCAGCTAAATGTACCACTACCTAAAAATCCCAAACGGAAAGTTTCTATAATCGGCGTCATCGGATTGTATTTTATTATCCAGCTATACTTTGGAAATTTGCTTAACGCAGTGGATAATGGATAAATAACCGTTGTAGCATACATTAATAATTGTACGCCGAAAATTACAAGAAAAGCAAGGTCTCGGTATTTAGTGGTAAGAGCGGTAATAATCATTCCCAGCCCAAGACCGAGAAAACCCATTAATACAACAATAAAAGGAAACAATAAAATGTAGACCGTAAAATGAAAAGAATGGATGCCTTTAAACCAATAATACCACGCCATTGTAAGCAAAAAAAGCAGCATTTGTACGCCAAAACGGATAAGGTTAGAAACAACAAGGCTCAAAGGCATGATAAGCCGTGGAAAATAGACTTTGCCAAATATATTGGCATTGTCTTTAAATACGGTAGAAGTTTTGGTTATGCAGTCTGCAAAATAATTCCACGCGGTGATTCCTGCCATATAAAACAAAGGCTGCGGCAATGCATCCGTAGACATATTGGCAAGATTGCCAAAAATGAATGTGTAAATTAATGTGGTAAAAAGCGGCTGTATAAAAAACCAAAGCGGCCCTAAAATGGTTTGCTTGTAAAACGAAACAAAATCCCGCCTTACAAGTAGCAAAAGCAAATCCCGGTAATGCCATACGTCTTTAAGCTTTAAATCAAAAAAGTAGCTTTGTGGT
>JABDAZ010000095.1 GCA_013288945.1 Bacteroidota bacterium
GGTGAGGGCTGCACTGCGCCGCCGGTGTTTTTCAAATCTTTACTAAGCGTTTCTCCGCCAACATAAATATCACCTGTTAATGGGCTGAGATCCAATACCAGTGCGGCATCATCATCTGTTCCGCCAAGAAATGAACTAAAGATTACATTATTACACGTAGGATTTATTTTTATAACAACGCCATCCTGGTGATATGTAGAACCACTTGCAAACGTGGGTTGAAAAACATTGCCAACAATTGGAAAATCTTTTGACTGCGTGCAGCTTGCCACATAAATATTTCCGCCGCCATCTAATATCACTTCGCCGCGCGACCAGTCGCCATAATTTACTATTAATGATTGAGAAACCAAATGTTCATTGGCTGCTTCATCCTGATCTTCGATATTCACTCCATCATCACCTGTGCCACCAATTCGAATAGAACCGATAATGCCTGTTCCGGCTGAATTAAATTTAGTTACAAAAATGTCTCTTCCGCCGCCCGGCCCTATTAATGTTGGTGCCGGAAAACTTGTACCGCTTCCTGTTCTTCCAAAAACGATAAGATTGCCCAACCCATCAACAACAAGGCTATGCGGATATTCATTTCCTGAACCGCCTAAATAAGTTGCGTATAATTGGCTGCTGCCGGTTGTATTAAATTTCATTAATCCGATATCCCAGGTTCCGCCATTATAGCCTTCCTGAAAAGCACCTGTTGAAACCGGGTAACCTGCGCCATGCACAATTCCGCCAGCAAAAAAACTTCCATCAGGGCCGTATGTTGCTGTAAAACCCCAGTTGGTTGAGCGGCTTCCGGAGAACGAAGAAAAAATAAGATTGGGATCGATTACAAGTGTTGCATCCGGCGAATAATTTTTTATTTTAAACCGCACTGTATTATCGGCAGCCATAAAAAAATTGCACTCAACATCTTTTCTGCCTTCCTGATTGATTTGATACGATGATGGAATTGACTGTGTATTTGTGCCAAGCGAAGTTTTAATCTGCAATTCATTTTTGCGGATAACCAGTTTATCTGCACCATCATATTTCATAATAATCTTATCCGGGTTTGCGCCGGGATGAACGATAAGATCATATTTCAGCACACCATTATTGGTATAATAACGCGCATCAATTCCGGGATAAATATTTTTATAAGTAACGCCCTGAAAAATTTTGCAATGCGGCGCCCATTTTGTTGAGTCGTTTCCAAGAAAATAGTTGTTATAATATTCCAATGGTTTATCTGCAACAATTTCTACATTATCATTTGCATTTAAAAAACTTACGCGGTAAGCGTGTGAGCGAACTGAAAGATTACCGGGCGCAGAAGTATTTGCTGCAAGATTTTTTTTTGCGTCAGCCGCAGTTGTAGCTGGCGTTCCGCCTGCTTTTTTAAGGCTGTGCGTTAATGCATTAATCTTATTTAAATCGTCTTGGTTTTGTAATAAAACAGTAAAGCCATCTTTATGTAAAAAAAATGATCCGGTAGAAATATCAGCTTTATATTTTACCGCTTTATCCCACTGGCCTTTGTTTTCAATAAATTCAAGGTTCGACTGTGCGGAAAGTTTAAGAGCATTAACAACGAACAAAATAAAAACTATGAGAAATTTATTTTTCAAGTTTTCCTTTTTTACAATATAAATAATAAAATGTAAAGTATGAGGCCGAAAATTATTTACGAAATCCTGCTCCATTGGGTTTTCCCAAATTGTGAATGAAGGTAGTTTTTAAGCTTCAAATTTTCTGCCGAATTCAAATCAGGATCTGTATCTAAAATTCTTTCAGCCATTTCCCGTGCAATTTCAAGCAATGGCCTGTCATTAATAATGCTTGCTAATTTAAAGTTCAGTTCTCCACTTTGGCGAAGGCCCTCAATGTCGCCCGGGCCGCGTATTTCCAAATCCTTTTCAGCAATTTTAAAACCATCGTTGGTAAGCGTCATAGTCTTTAACCGTTCACGCGCTTCTTTGTTTAGTTTTTGGCTTGTTAATAATATGCAAAAGCTCTTTTCTTTGCCGCGGCCAACGCGCCCGCGCAATTGATGGAGCTGCGACAAGCCAAATTTTTCTGCACTTTCAATAACCATTACCGATGCGTTCGGAACATCAACGCCAACTTCAATTACAGTTGTTGCAACCATAATTTGTGTATCGTGCTGCACAAATCGTTGCATGTTGATTTGCTTTACTTCATTAGTTTGCCGGCCGTGCACCATGCTAATCCAATATTTTGGTTCAGGAAAATACGCTTTCACATTTTCATATCCCTTCATCAGGTTTTCATAATCCATTTTTTCTGATTCTTCTATTAATGGAAAAATGATATAAGCCTGTCTTCCTTTGTCAATTTCAGCGCGGATAAAATCCATCACTTTTTGCCTGCTATGATCATAACGGTGCACTGTTAATATTGGTTGCCTTCCCGGCGGTAGCTCGTCCATTATGCTGTAATCCAAATCTCCGTAAGCCGTCATCGCCAATGTTCGCGGAATGGGCGTTGCCGTCATTACTAAAACGTGTGGCGGCACGATTGCTTTTTTCCAAAGCTTTGCGCGTTGCGCAACGCCGAAACGGTGCTGCTCATCAACAATTGCCAAACCCAAATTATTAAATTGAACCGTGTCTTCAATAATGGCGTGCGTGCCGATTAATATATTTAATGAACCATTTGCAGCCTGCTCCAAAATTTCTTTGCGCAATTTTGTTTTTGTAGAACCGGTTAATAACTGCACCGTTACCGGAAGATCTTTTAAAAGTTTTGAAACGGAATCAAAATGTTGTTTGGATAAAATTTCTGTTGGCGCCATCATGCAAGCCTGGTAATTATTATCAATCGCCAAAAGCATGGAAAGCAGCGCCACAATGGTTTTGCCGCTTCCAACATCGCCTTGCAATAAACGGTTCATTTGCTTGCCGGTGCCTGTATCTTTTCTTATTTCTTTTAAAACCCTTTTTTGTGCGCCGGTTAATTCGAACGGTAAATAGTTTGTATAAAATGTATTAAAAAGATGGCCAACCTGCGTAAAGGAAACGCCTTTTGAAAAGCGGTGGCGTTCTGATTTTGTTAATCCCAATCTTATTTGAGCGATGAAAAATTCTTCAAACTTTAAGCGCATTAATGCGAGTGAATATGCTTCTGCATCCGGCGGAAAGTGAATAAAAGAAATGGCCTGGAAACGTGGTAATAATTTTATTTGTTTTATAACTTCCTGCGGTATGTTTTCGGGTATATCTTTTTCGTGTAAAAAACTTAATAATGCAGCGGTGAGTTTTGCAATTTGCCTTCCGCCAAGCGCGCGCGATTTTAATTTTTCTGTGCTGGGGTAAACTGGTTCTAAAAATTTCAACTTCAATCTTTTCAAATTAAGTGTTTGATCTTCTCAATTCAATTATTTTTGTTTCAAATAATTTTCTATCGCAACTACCGCAGACATACTGAATAACCCGATTGAATATTTAAAAGGTGTTGGACCGCAACGCGCAGATTTATTAAAAAAAGAATTGGGCATTTTTACATTTAAAGATTTGTTGCAGCATTTTCCGTATCGGCATATTGATAAAACAAAAGTTAACCTTATTAATGAAATTACTCCGCAAACAGAGTTTGTACAAGTTGCCGGAAAATTATTAAGCGAAGAAATTGCAGGCGATAAAAGATCGAAAAGGTTAATCGCATTAATAAAAGATAAATCCGGAATTCTTGAATTAGTTTGGTTTCAGGGAATAACGTGGACACAAAAAATATTAACCGTTGGA
>JABDAZ010000096.1:0-99 GCA_013288945.1 Bacteroidota bacterium
TCTTCAGACTAGCCAAATCGAAAAAGGTTTAATAAAAAAGGCAGCCATAGAAATAGCCGCCGTTGAATTTTGTAAAAATATTTTATAAGTAGAAATTAT
>JABDAZ010000096.1:109-3699 GCA_013288945.1 Bacteroidota bacterium
TTATAAACGCCGCCCGATATTATAAAGTATTTTATAATATGTCATTAACAAATGGTTTAAATCTTTTGCATATATCTTCTACCAAAAAAAAATTTACAGAAGACAAAGCCACGAAATTTATTTTTTAAATCTTTCGCGGTCGAGAGATTTTTTGAAATAACGATGGAGAATAATACCTGCAATGATAACTAACACAACAAAACCAACAAGACCATAAATTATAAAATCGACTTTATTTTCAGGTTCCATTGGTACAATGTAACTCTTTCTTTACGAAGCGGTATACAACCGAAAAGTTTGAAGAACTTTTCATTTTCTTCGCCATTCTATTTCTATAGATTTTAAGATAACGATGGATACAATATTATGTTAATGGAGGTTGGATGATGTGAATAATTTTTATAAATTTTGCCGACAAGGCTTTTATAAAAACTATTGGATAGCATGAGGGTGGCGGGAAAGGGAAACAAACAATTGATGGTAGACAAATTCGATAGAGTTTGAAGGATAATTAAATTATTGAAACATTTTGGATAACGAAAAACTTTCGACTTGGGATTTAATTGAAGGAACTATTAAATTGTTGCTCATTATAATTGCAATGCTGGGAATGGCTTATATGATTTAAACTGCTTCTTGCAATTTTATTGCATCAATAAAAAGCATACATTAGTATGCATGAAATTATTTTTTAAAAAGGTAGGGGCATATTCAGTTATAATATATAACTGGCTAAAGAATATAAATATCGTACCTATTGCTACATTAATAAGTACAATCGTTGCAGTTTGTGCTTTATTGTATTCTGTAAAACAGTTTAACCAAACATTCGAAAAAGAAGAAATGACAAATAGACCCGTTATAGGTATTGTTGAATACAAAATCTCCTATGATACTTTACCTTTAAGAGTTGTGCCATTGTTTACTTTTAAAAATGTAGGCAATAGAATTTGTAAAAACATTGAGGTAACCTCATACACCGCTTCGCAAAAAAATGGAGATTCAAATATCAAAGTTGAAGATGCCTTCCATAACGAATTTGTTAATTCTTTAATTCCGCAAGCAATTGGTATAGAATTAGGCGTTGGTAAATTTGCTCCAATAAATAATCATGAATATTACTTTAAAGTAATATTTTCTTATAAAGATTATGTTTCACAAAAATTTTATTCGGATAGTTTTTACACAACTTGGACGTACGATAGTACGAGAAAACTAACAGCAAATTTTAGAGGTATTAATAAAAAATCTGATGCACATTTATTAGATATCATTTTCGATTTAAATAAAAAATAAAATTCTCATTTAAAAATTAAATTCTTCCGAACGCGAAACCCAAAAGTTTGAAAAACTTTTCTTCCAAATCAAAACTCATCTCACATACTTACCAAAAATAGAAGCGTTGGGCTATTGTTTATTTTCCTTTACCTGCATGGCGTGCCTCTGCTTAACATAATGGTTTCTTATAAGAATTTTCACTTCCTTATCTGTATTCGCGGTGTATTTGATACGATTTTTTATTGACGCAAAGAGAGGTTTCCTAATCAATAAAAAATCGTATCAAATACACCGCGAATCACTAACAGATGTGAAAATTTTTATAAGACAATATTATGTTAGGCAGGTTGGATGATGTGAATAGTTTTTATAAATTTTGCCGATAAGGCTTTTATAAAAACTATTGGATGGCAATAGCGTGGGCAAAGGGATTGAAAGAAACAATTCAAGGGTAACATTTTCGATAGAAAATGAAGAAGGTTTTAAAATAAAAAAGAGCAACCGTTAATTGCTCTCTTATTAATATCACAATGAATTTATTGACATAGCAAAAATAAATATTTTTTATGTCAGAAAAACAAAATATCGATTTAGATAGACTTATTAAACTGCAAAAAGTTGCTGTTATTTTGCAAATAATACTTTGCATTTTTATTGGCGTCTATTTAACACTAAAATCATAGACCTTCAAATAGTGATTTAAAAAGTTCGGCAGATGATTGTATCGCGCTGTCACTCGCAACAGAAAACAATGAAGTTAGGCTGTCCTTATACTGACTTTCGGTTTGTGAATTAAGTTGCAGTAATAATTCCACGGGTTGTGGATTTGATTTTACTATTGACAAATAGTAATAATAAGTAGCACCAACTGCAACTATCTGACCGGAAGTGTTGCGTTGTGTTCCTGACGCCGATAATTGCATTTTTTGAATCGTGACAGTTATCGTTTTACCATCAACCGTTCTTTCCCATTTTGCAAAAAATGGATTATTCGGTTGTGATGACCAAATTATTTTTTTGTCTTTTGTAAGTTGAATGAACTGGCCTATTTGTAATATTATTGAATTGTTTTCCATAATTTTTATCTTTAAATAATACCATATAAATTTCCACCAAGCATATTAAGTTTTTGCACTAAAACTTGCAACTCTGGCACAACGATAAATAAATTGCACCCTGAATTGCATTGGTGTTCGTTTGTATATCGGCTTGAATGTAGAACGGATTAGAGGCTTTAAATGTATTTTGAAGACTGCCGATTAGTTTTTCAACTTCTGCTATCAGATTTTGTTGTGCTGCATTTAATGCATTATCCTCTTTAACAACACCAATGACATGACTTGTTTTGGCTATAATTGTTGTTAATTGAGAGTTTATTTTCTCATATTTATCATTAATATCTATCAATTGAATTACAGTCCCTATCTCAAAAATATCCATTTGAATTTCTTGATACTTCACTTTGCGAGTAGCTTTCTCTGCCGCCTTCTCTGCTTGTTCAGCAGCAGCTTTTGCGCCTTTAGCCTCTTTCCATGATACAATGGAATAATACAAACTAAAACCTCCTAAAATTAAAAAAATATAAAAATCAGGTTTTGAATAAAATGGAAGTTCCATTATAGGAACAAGGTCTAATAATAACATTTTAATATTTTATGAAATTTGCTTGTAGTAAAGTTAAGAAAAATGATATTCACAATCTACGAATTAAATTCTTCCGAAGGCGAAGCCCGAAAAGCCAAAGGCTTTAATTGTTTCTGATTTTCTTAATGAAGTAAATTATTATAGAAACGGCTTTTACAATAACTGCAATTGTGATTCCGAGAATAAATAAAGCAACAGCCAGTAAAACTAACTGAATAGTTAGGGACATATCATTTACTCCAAGTAGTATCATTGTATTACTAAGCTAAAACATTTTTCCTACGAAGCGCGTATGCGCCGAAAAGTTCCGAAGGAACTTTGTTCCTTATTTAAAAATTAACGACGAGATTGACGAGGAGGTTTTTTTGGAATTGGTGCAACATCTTCCTCTAAATCTTTAAAAGTTGGATATTGTACACCCAATCGATTGCAGGTTAATATTATCGTTTCAGGCTCGATTATATCACTTCCAATTGCAATAAATAAAAAGGCTTCTGCTCCTGTGTCTTTATGGACAAGCGCAATTGTTCTCATAGAGTGATCATGACGATTTAAAATATCGCAATCGTTTCTAAGGAGATAGTTGACAAATTTAGCTTTGGAGAGAGGCATTTCTTAATTAAGCAATCATCAAATCAAAATGCTTGACCGGATGATTTGGTTTTTGT
>JABDAZ010000097.1:0-2138 GCA_013288945.1 Bacteroidota bacterium
AAAATTTTAAATCTTTCATCAGTTGCAAGTAAAATTCCTGGCACGTTGCAATCAGTTTATCATGGTTCAAAAGCATTTATACAATCATTTACAGAAGCCATTCGCGAAGAAGTAAAAGATAAAAATGTTTCTGTAACTGCATTGCTTCCCGGCGCAACCAACACCGACTTTTTTAATAAAGCAAATATGCTTGATGCAAAAAATGTGAAAGAAGGAAAACTTGCCAATCCTGCTGATGTTGCCAAAGATGGTTATGATGCATTAATGCGCGGCGATGATAAAGTGATATCAGGTTTCGGCAATAGAGTGCAGGTTGCGTTTGCAAACATAACCCCTGAAAGTTCAGTGGCAGCGCAGGTTCACAAGCAACAGGCGCCTGTAAATAATTAATTTTTATTTATCTTTTTATTAATCTCACAGCATTAAATTTTAATTATGAAAGCAGCAGTTATTCATGGCCCCAAAAAAGTTACGTACGATAATGTACCTGATCCAACAATTAAAAACGATCGGGATATTATTTTAAAAGTTACCGCAACAGCTATTTGCGGATCTGATTTGCACATTTATTCGGGTGGTATTCCGCAACCACGGCCAATGGTTTTGGGCCACGAGTTTATGGGCATTGTAGAAGAAACAGGAAAGGCTGTTACCAATTTAAAACGCGGCGATCGTGTTGTTGTTCCTTTCCCGATTGCATGCGGAACTTGTTTTTTTTGTAACCATCATTTGCCCGGACAATGTGAAAACAGCAACCCGGAACATTATGGCCCTGAAGGCGGATTATTAACAGAAAAAGGTGGCGCATTATTCGGTTACACAGATTTGTATGGCGGTTACGATGGAGGCCAGGCGCAGTATGTACGCGTTCCTTATGCTGATTATGGCCCACGGATTGTGCCAGATAATTTAACTGATGAACAGGTTTTATTTCTTACAGATATTTTTCCAACAGGATATACTGGCATTGATTGGGGCGAAGTAAAAGGCGGCGAAACAGTGGTGATTTTTGGTGCCGGCCCCGTGGGAATTATGGCCGCAAAAAGTGCGTGGCTTCGTGGCGCTGCACAAGTTATTAATGTGGATACATTGCCTTATCGTTTAGAAAAGGCAAGAACATCTGCATCAAGCCAAACAATTTTGTGGGAAGATAATGGCAAAAATGTAATTGATGAAGTGCGCGCAATGACAGAAGGCAGGGGAGCAGATGTGTGTGTTGATGCAGTTGGTTTTGAACCAGACAGAACTTTTTTAGATAAGGCAAAAGCAGTTATTAATGCAGAAATCGGTTCGCCAAAAGTGATAGAAGCCTGTATGAGCGCGGTTCGCAGAGGCGGTATTGTTTCTGTGCTTGGCGTTTATCCAACTACGTATGATAATTTTCCTATCGGGCAATTTTTTGATAAAGGCATTATATTAAAAGGCGGACAAGCGCCTGCTCATAAATATATTGACCAATTATTAAAGTATGTACAGGAAGGAAAAGTAACACTTGATGATGTAATTACGCATCGTTTGCCTTTGTCGGAAATTGCGCACGGGTATGAAATTTTTAAAAATAAGGAAGATAATTGTGTGAAGGTTGTTCTTGATCCGTGGGGATAAAATAGAAATTGAGTACAAGTAAAAAAGCGCAGCCTTCTTCTGCGCTTTTTTATTAATAAATTTCTGGGTAAATTATTAATGTTCTTTAAAAATAAATTTTACTGGCAGCAGATTTGTAATACTTAAAATAAAAATTATGGTAGAATTATTAAAAAATATCCCGCCACAGGTTGTTGCTTTTCGCGCAAGCGGCGAGGTTACAAAAGATGATTATGACAATGTAATTTTTCCCGAAGTAAGCAAACATGTTGATCAGTCATTTGATCTTAATTATGTGTTTATCATTGAAACGGAATTAAAAAATTTTACAGCCGCTGCATGGATGAGCGATGCATGGCTTGGTTTAAAAAATATTGCGAAATGGCACAAGGTTGCCATCGTTTCTGATGATGATAAAATCTGCAAGTTTACAGATGGTGCAAGCCATTTTCTCCCCGGGGAATTTAAGGGTTTTACAAAAAATGAAGAAGACGCTGCAATTGCCTGGGCTGCTTTATAATGATAGGTTTATAATTTTTTAAAACATTACTATG
>JABDAZ010000097.1:2148-3676 GCA_013288945.1 Bacteroidota bacterium
TTGTTATTGTTCTTTCCAAAGCAGGAATCAGCAGCGATATGGATCCAACACTTGTTTTTGGTGTTGAAGTTTTATGCATGTTGGTTATTACGTGGTCGGTAATTCTTTCAAAAAATATGCAGAAAAAATTGTTTGATGTAGATCGTAAAGTCTGGATTTTTATTATTGCCGCAGGTATACTTACAACATTTTCTTCGCTTGCATCTTTTCATTCTTTAAAAATTGGTGTGGCGAGCAGAACATCTTCATTCGAAAAAGTATCGCTTGTTTTTTCTGTGTTGTTGTCAATAATATTTTTGAAAGATAAATTTAACTGGCAAATTTTAACCGGCGTTTTATTAATGGTTGCAGGAAGTTTATTTATAGCATTTTCAAATACTTCCAAATAAAAATCCTGCAACACTTTATTTATTAATAATAAAAATACGAAAGGTTTTATGCGTTAATTTCCTGCATTACTTCTGCAAATAATTTTATTGATTCCAAACCTTTTCCTTCTTCATAAATATGTGATGTGGTCATAATTTCGTCCACTTTTGATGTTGCAATAAATGCGGCTATTTCTTTGCTAACATTTTGTTTACTGCCAATAAATGAATACTGCAACATGCCGGAGACATATTCTTTTTCATAATCGTTCCATATTAATGACATATCTGTAACTGGCTGTGGCAGCGGTTTTCGTTTGCCTGTAATAATTCCCATAAACAATTGTTTCAAGGAAGTGGAAAGAAAAAAAGCTTCTTCATCCGTATTTGCCGTAACTACATTTACGCATGCAATAACATAAGGTTTTTTTAATTTTTCAGAAGGCCTGAAATGTTTTCTATACAACATAATTGCATCCATAAAAAGTGCCGGCGCAAAATGGCTGGCAAATGCATAAGGCAATCCAGATGCGGCTGCAAGCAATGCACTATCAGTACTTGATCCAAGTATCCAAATTGGAATATCAAGCCCCTCGCCAGGTATTGCGCGCACATTTGCATGGCTGTTATTTGCTGAAAAATATTTTTGTAATTGAGCAATGTCTTCTGCAAAATTTCCTGCTGCATGTATGTTCGCGCCGCGTATCGCGAGGCTTGTCGCAGCATCAGATCCGGGCGCTCTTCCAAGCCCTAAATCAATTCGCCCTGGATACATGGATTCCAGTGTTCCAAATTGTTCTGCAACTATTAATGGTGCGTGGTTTGGCAACATAATTCCTCCCGATCCAACTCTTATAGAATTTGTTGAACCAGCAATATGCCCTATTAATAAAGATGTTGCAGAACTTGCAACGCTTGCCATGTTGTGATGTTCTGCAAACCAATAACGTGTATATCCATAGCGCTCTGCCTGCGTTGCAAAATGCACGCTGCGTTTATAACTTTCAGCAGGTGAACCGCCATCTGTTATCGTGGCAAGATCGAGCATGGAATAATGAATTTTATCAGCCATAATATTTTTATTTATTTTTTCGATTAACAATTTCAAGCATTTTTAAAATGCTTTTTTGAATTGATTTTTTTTCTGTTCTTGCTATAAA
>JABDAZ010000098.1 GCA_013288945.1 Bacteroidota bacterium
GAATCGCGGCATCAGTTGGTTCGCTTATGTGATTGGTGAAAGAATTTTTTTTCAAATTAATTTAAGTGTATGCAAAATAATTTTGGCTGATTGTGTTTGCAACTTCATACAAACTTTCTTTGATGTCGGCTAAATATTGATGCAATCCTTCTTCTAAAATATTATCGACAGTTGTATATTTTATTTTGCTTTTTATTTTGCCGATCATAAAATCTATCTGCAAAAAACCGTCAACATTGCGATCGCTTTTTAAACGCTCAAAGTAGCGGTGCAACTGGTTTACAGAATACAAAACAGATCTTGGAAAATCATTATTTAATACAATTTCTTCTACAATATTTTTTGCTTCAAATCCGCTGCGGTAAGTTTTCAAATACAATTCATATCCGGAAATTGACATTAATAAATATTTCCAGTACATCGTATCCGTCTTTGTCAAATCATAATCCATATCACTGAATTTTACATCCAGTATATCTGCAGACTGAACGCCGCGTTCCAAAAATTTTCCGATGTTTAAAAAATTATATCCTTCGCCGCGCGCCATAGTAATGTCGGCAGTTCCATAATATAATAATCCTTGTTTTATTAATACATCTAAAATAGAAACCGGATCTTCTTTATCTAACCATTGAATTAATTTTTCATCACGAACGGTGTGATAAAAATCGTTGAGGCATTGCCAGAGTTCTTTGGTAATATGATCCTGCGCGCTTCTTGCATTTTCGCGTGCAAGCGTAACGATGCTTACAACGGAATTTGGATTTTCTTTATCCGTAACCATGTATTGCAAAACAGCGCGCGATTGAAAAGCGATTTTATTTGATTCTTCTTCATCTAAATAAGTGAAGATGCGCAGCACTGGCTTCCACGAAAAATCTTTCATGTCGTCCTGCGATGATGCATAATTTATTTTAAGCATCCGCAAAATTCCATCCGTGCGTTCCATATAACGGCTCATCCAGTATAAACTATCTGCTACCCTGCTTAGCATGAAATGATTTGATTTTTATTAAAAACTTTTTTTGCAACCAACTTTATCCAGCAAGCACCCAAGTGTCTTTGCTTCCGCCACCTTGTGATGAATTTACAACAAGTGATCCTTCACGCAATGCAACGCGTGTTAATCCGCCGGGAACAATTTGAATTCCATCAGGCCCGCATAATGCATACGGGCGAAGATCAACTCTTCGCGGTTGTAATTTTCCATTCATATAACATGGCGCTGATGATAAACTTATAATCGGTTGCGCAATATATTGCCGCGGATCTTTAATTATTTCATTTTTATAATCAACAATTTCCTGTTCGGTTGCGGTGTGTCCCATCAACATTCCATAACCGCCACTGCCATTTGTTTTTTTAATAACCATCTTTTCCATGTTATTAAAAACGTATTCTTTTTCTTCTGTTTTTTCCAAATGATAAGTCGGAACATTTTTTAAAATCGGTTCTTCATTTAAATAATACCTTATCATCGCCGGCACAAAAGTGTATATCGCTTTATCATCTGCAACGCCGTTTCCAACTGCATTAACAATAGCAACATTTCCTTTTCTGTAAGCGCTCATAATTCCACCAACGCCCAACATACTATCAGGATTAAAAACCAATGGATCTAAAAATTCATCATCAACCCTTCTGTATATCACATCTACCTGTTGCAGGCCAGACGTGGTTTTCATGTACACTCGATGATTATCAACAACCAAATCTCTGCCTTCAACCAACTCAACTCCCATTAATCTTGCTAACGTTGTATGTTCAAAATATGCAGAGTTATAAATGCCCGGCGTTAATAAAACAATTGTCGGGTTTGCAATTTGTCGCGGTGATAACGATACCAAATTTTTATGCAAAATATTCGGATATTCCATCACCGTGCGCACCGTGCTTTTCGGAAGTAAATCAGGAAAAATGCGTTTTGTAATTTCCCTGTTTTCAAGCATATAACTTACGCCACTTGGCGTGCGCAAATTATCTTCCAGAATGTAAAAAGATCCATCGCTGTTTCTTATTAAATCTATGCCGGCAATGTGTACATAAATATCGTGCGGAACAGGAAATTTATACATCTCGCGCAAATAATGCGGGCAACTATAAATCATTTCCAGCGGAACAATTCCATCTTTAATAATAAATTGTTCGTTGTAAACATCTTTCAAAAAAAGATTAAGCGCCTTCAAACGTTGCTTAATGCCAGCTTCAATATAAGTCCATTCGTTGGAAGTAATAATGCGCGGAATAATATCAAACGGAAAAATTTTTTCAATGCCTTCGCCACTGCTATACACAGTGAACGTGATGCCCTGGCTCATAAACAAACGTTTCGCCAGTTCTTCTTTATGGTTTAATTCTTCAACACTAAGCTGCTGCATAAATTCAACCACGCTTTTGTATTGTTCGCGCACGGATGCATCTTTGTACATTTCGTCCCACGTATTGGAATCGACGTAATACTGATTAATGAGTTCGCTGGCTTGCATAGTTGTTTGTTTTGCAAAGAAGAAAAAGTTCGCAGGCCTTCGTCAGATATAATCAAATATAAAAAATAAATCGGCTTCTTTATTTAAAAGAATTCATTAAAAAATAATCAGAAATTTTTTTTTATAAAGAATATTAATCCATTAATACTTATTTTTCAACGCTAGATACAAACACAATATTTTTGCTGATATAATTTTGAAAAGATGATTAACCTGAACGATATAAAAAACCTGTTGCAGCATAACCGCATTACAGATTTTGTGAAGCTTAATAAAATGTCGACGCGTGAAATTGTTGACTTTAGTAATAAGTATACCAACTGGGCTGTAAAATTATTTCAAAACCTTGATGCGGCGCATGCTGCTCGAGCGTTTAAATTTTTGCGCAGAAACAAACAGGAAGTAATTATAAAATCATTGCCGGAACAAAAAGCGGCGGAATTATTAAATGCATTAAGGCCGGATGATCGTACTGCATTTCTTGCATTGTTACCGGGCAACGCAGTAAAAGAATTATTAAAAATATTAAACCCCGAAGCACGCGCAGAAACTTTAAAACTACTAGGTTATCCTGAAGATTCTGTAGGCCGATTAATGACGCCGGATTATGTGGCAATAAAAAAAACAGACACTGTTCAGCAAGTGCTCGATATTATTAAACATCGCGGCAAAGCAACGGAAACTTTAAATTTTTTATTTGTTGTAAACGATCAGGGAATATTGATTGATGATATTAATATAAAAGATTTTTTAGTTGTTGAACCAACTACTTTGGTTGAACAGATTATGGACAACCAGTTTATTTGCCTGCGCGCAAATGATGCACAAAAAGAAGTTATCCGCGTGTTCAGGAATAACAGCCGTTTTGCATTGCCGGTTACGGATGCAAACGGCGTGCTGCTTGGCATTGTAACGCTTGATGATGTGTTGCGTTTATCTGAAAATGAAGACACACGCGAGATACAAAAAATCGGCGGTTCCGAAGCACTTGATGAACCTTATACAACGATATCTTTTGCAAGCCTTATAAAAAAACGCGCTGGCTGGCTCATCATT
>JABDAZ010000099.1 GCA_013288945.1 Bacteroidota bacterium
CTGTTACGCAACAAATAACAGACAGTTGGCAAAAAATACAGAACCGCGAATTTTATAATGGTTGCGGAAAACCAGATTGCCATTGGTGCAATTTTGTAAAAACAAATAACCTTGCCATCGCATTGCACGAATTGAATGAAGAAGAACCTGAATCTGAAAACCAGATTTAAGGGATTATTAGGAAACGACTACTCACTGATAATTTTAAAGAAGCTAAGTTTGCAGATTACAGATTAAGCAACAAGAATGAAGATTTTAAACACGCTGATTTTTTTTATATTCGTTTCTATCGCATTAATTGGAATTACGGGCAGCGCTGGTTGCGCAAATATTATTCCACCAACGGGCGGCCCGAAAGATACTATTCCGCCGGTATTGGTTTCTGCAGTTCCTAAAAATGGTACGCTTCATTTTACGGGCAAACTCATCACGCTAACTTTTGATGAATATGTGGAAGTAAAGGATAAAGAAAAAAATCTGGTTATTAATCCAACACCAAAATCAAGCCCTACTGTTGAATTTAAATTGAAGAATGTTACCATCAAACTAAGAGATACACTTCAACCAAATACAACATACACTTTTAATTTTGGCAATGCCATTCGCGATGAGAATGAAGGCAATGTTATAAAAAATTTCACGTACGTTTTTTCAACGGGTTCTTATATTGATTCACTTGAATTGTCAGGCCGCGTTTTAATTGCAGTAACCGGAAAGGCAGACAGCACGCTGATTGTAATGCTTCACAGAAACCAGGATGATTCTGCAGTTGCCAAAGAAAGGCCGAGATATGTTACAACCGTTGATACCAGCGGCTATTTTACTTTTCATCATCTTGAAGCAGGAACTTATCGTGTGTATGCGTTAAAAGATGAAGGCGGTTCTAAATTGTACACTTCAAAAAGCCAATTGTTTGCATTTGCAGATAGCCCGGTGGTTGTTAATCAAAATACCGCGCCGGTTTCGATGTATGCTTATGAAGAAGAAATAGAAAAAAAATCAACAAAGAAAAACAATAATAATTCTGAAAATAAAAAGCCTTCGGAAAAAGATAAACGGCTGGTGCTGCAGACAAATATTTCTGCAAATGAATTAGATTTTCTTGATACGTTGGATATGCAATTTGCAACACCACTTAAAAATTTCGATTCTACAAAATTGCGGTTAACAGATGATTTGTATAAAGACATTTCATACAAAGTAGTAAGAGATACAACCAATAAAAAATTCACCATATTTTTCAGTAAAGAGTTGGATACAAAATATCACATTATAGCTGATAAAGAATTTGCAGAAGATAGTTTTGGACGAAAATTATTAAAGATTGATACAATTTCATTTCATACAAAAAGAGAAAGCCAGTATGGCGAAGTACACTTGCGTTTCCGCAATCTTGATTTAAGTAAAAATCCGGTTTTGCAATTTGTGCAAAGTGATGTGGTAAAATTTTCTTACCGTTTTATTAATAAAGAATTTAAAGAAAAATTATTTAAACCGGGCGAATACGATTTGCGCATTTTATATGACGATAATAAAAACGGCATCTGGGATCCTGGAAGTTTTTTTGGCAGACACAAACAACCCGAAAAAGTTTTGTACATAAAAATAAACAAGCCCAAACACAAGCTGGATATAAAAGCGAATTGGGATAATGATACTGATTTTACATTATAAATACAAGAGTCAAGGTACAAGAAACAAGGCACAAGGTTCAAGGTGCAAGAATACAAAAGACATTACTTAGGATTTATAAATAATGTTACACATGTATTAATGCCTGTTTCTAAAACATAAATTTTTTTTGCCTTTGCTTCTTATTGCTTAAATCTTGTTCCTTGTTTTTTCTTGTGCCATGAATCTTGATTCTTGTGCCTTGTCCCTTGATTCTTGCATTCTTATCCCCCGGATTTTGTAACTTTGCGCCATGCAATTTTCCTCGTCTTTATTAGAAAATGCGGTTAATGAATTTTCGAAATTACCAGGCATTGGTAAAAAAACTGCATTGCGTTTGGTATTGCATTTATTAAAACAAGATGCTTCTTTTTCCCGCGAGTTTGGCGAAATTATTATTAAAATGCGCGACGAAATTAAATTTTGCCAGCGCTGTTTTAATGTTGCAGATTCACCTGTTTGTTCCATTTGCGCAAGCCCTTCTCGCAAGCAGGATTTGATTTGCGTGGTAGAAAGTATCCGCGATGTAATTGCTATCGAAAGCACGCAACAATACAATGGCGTGTACCATGTGCTTGGTGGAATTATTTCTCCGCTTGATGGCATAGGCCCAGATCAATTAAATATTGAACAGCTGATTAACAGGATACAAAAAGAAGAAACGCAGGAATTAATTTTTGCGCTTAATCCAAACATACAAGGCGATACAACTATTTATTATATTCAGAAAAAATTGCAGCCATCATCTGTGCGTGTTACTACAATATCGCGTGGCATTGCGTTTGGCGGCGAACTGGAATATGCAGATGAAATGACATTGGCAAGATCTATCAGTAACCGTTTGCCTGTTGAAAGTTATATGTCGAAATAATTTTTTATTAATAAAGAAAAAATGATCGCTGAAACTTCTATCAAAAAAAACAAACGATCATTAATAAACAATGCTGCCTTTTCTATTTTAATTCCATCATGGAATAATCTTTCTTATTTAAAATTATGCATTGAAAGTATTCATAAGAATTCCCAATTCGCGCATCAAATAATCGTTCACATTAATGAAGGAACCGATGGAACACTTGCCTGGATTGAATCTCAGCCTGATATAGATTATACATTCAGCGAAAAAAATATTGGCATTTGTTATGCACTTAACATTGCATCAACGCTTGCGCAAACAGATTACATCATGTATATGAATGATGATATGTACGTTTGCCCGGGTTGGGATAATGCATTAATGAATGAAATAAAATCAATCAATCATAATAATTTTTTTCTCTCATCAACCATGATTGAACCTCTTTTTACAAACAATAATTGTGTGATTGTAAAAAATTTTGGAACAACTATTAATGATTTTAAAGAAGAAGAATTATTAAAAGAATTTTCATCAATACAAATGCATGACTGGCTTGGCGCAACGTGGCCGCCAAATATTGTACATAAAGATGTATGGAATTTGGTTGGTGGTTACAGTACAGAATTTTCTCCCGGCATGAGTTCCGATCCTGATTTTTCTATGAAATTATGGAAGCTTGGAATTCGTTTATACAAAGGCGTTTCAGCAAGCCGCGTTTATCATTTTGGTTGCAAATCAACAGAACGGATTATAAAAAATGATGGATCAAAAATGTTTTTTAAAAAATGGCAAATGCCATCAAGTACACTTACAAAATATTATTTGCGGCGCGGGCAAATATTTGATGGCGCATTAAAAGAACCAAAT
>JABDAZ010000100.1 GCA_013288945.1 Bacteroidota bacterium
TTTACAAGATCAGGTAAGTGTGCTAAAGAAAAAAGTGAATTAAAATAATTTATTAATAACATTTTTAACTAGCTCCGGCATTTATGCCGGAGTTAGTTTTAAGATTCATAGCGGTTATTGCAATTGAATAACTTTATTCTCCACAATTGCAAAAACAGGTTCATTTGCTTTTGGCTTTATCATCGCAATTCCTGTAAAATGACTGAACGCTGGCAACACGGCATATTGTTCGCCAAAATAAAAGCACGGAAAACTTAATGATTGTTTTCCATAACCATTCACACGAATGCCGGGATGAATGTGGCCGGAGAAATGATAATTTTTATTTTCATTTTCATTCGACGAATGCGTGATGTCATGAATAAAACAAAAATCAGTGACAACCATTTTTTCTTCAATCACTTTTATATCACAATCCGAATACCAGTTTGCATGCAAAATATCATGGTTGCCTTTTACCAAATGAATATTTAAATCAGGAAAACTTTCGCGCCATTTTTTAAACAATTCCAATTCTTTATTTGCCGTGCTGTGAAAAAGATCGCCGACAACAATCAATTGCTTTGGCTGAAAATATTGCAACTGGCTTATTAATCTTTGCAAGTCTTCTTTATAAATAGATTGCGGAACTGCAATTCCCGACTTTCTGAAATGCCCTGTTTTTCCAAAATGCAAATCGGAAATGATTAATGTTTTTTCTTCTTCCCAAAACACGCTTCTGTCTGGCGAAAGCCACAATTGTTGTTTTCTAATTCGGTATGGAAATGAAGTTTGCATAAATTTTTTTGCAGAGTGCAAATGTATTTTATAATAGTGGATTAATGAAGTAAAAAGTAAAAAACAAAAAGTAAAAAAATACAATCGTCATGACAGCGAAACCAAGAAATGCATTTATTAATGCATGATTTATTAATCACGTTCAACTTGCAAAGATTTACAATTTCGTGGGATGACGGAATTTTTTCTGTGATCATTAATGGATCAATTGTACAAGTGTGCGACGCAACAAATGATCATTATAGTTCGTTAAGCTCACTACAAAAAAATATTGAACAATAAAATAAAATTGAAAATGAATAAATGTTCAGTTAAGATTTTTGTCCAGGCATTCGAATAAAAATTGAACTTCATTGGCGTCGCACACTTGTACACTGATTCATTAATGAGCAACATTATTAAAGAAAAAATCTGCGAACCTGCGATAAATATTTTTAGTCGCAGATACACAGATTAATTATTAATGATTTTTATTTTTTACTTTTTAATTTTTACTTAACTGCATTTGCATCCGTTTCACACGATCTTCTAATTTTTCTGACGAAACATTTTCACGCATGCTGTCAACTTTTAATGGAAAACAAAATGGCGTAAGCCTTTGCGGAAATGTAATTACAATTTTTCCCTGTTGAATCCTTTCGAGCATGTTGCGCAAGCGTTGTTCTTCCATTTGCTGTTCCATCACTTCATAATAAGCTTGCCTTAATAATAAATTGTGTTTATCATATTCGCTGAACACGTTAAATAATAATGATGCGGAAGATTGCAAGTGGCGCGCTTTTACATATTCACCAGGATATCCCTGGAAAATTAATCCGCCAATAACAGCAATGTCGCGAAATTTTCTGCGCGCCATTTCATTGCTGTTTGCGCTACGGTTAATATCGTTTGTCAAATCATTCAAAGAAAATAATTCATACACATTTGTATCATCAACAGGAATTGGCTGGTCGCTTAATAATTCAAAACCATAATCATTCATCGCAAATGAAAAAGTTATCGGCGTTACTTTACTAATGCGATAAGCAAGCAACGCAGCAAGCGCTTCATGCACCAGCCTTCCTTCAAACGGATAAACAAAAAGATGAAAACCATCATTGGTTTCAATCTGTTCAACCAGCAATTCATTTTCTTTCGGAATGTGTGATAATTTTTCCTGCAATTTAAAAAGCGGTTCGAGCACTTTTAATTCAATGTCGTCTGTTTTTTTACTTAATGCTTCATTAAATTTTTTGCGCAGCATTAATCCAAGGTTTGCTGAAAGCGGCATCCGGCCACCGTTCCAGCTTGGCACGATTGATTTTTTTGAATTTGATTTTCGCACAAGTGCAGTCATATCTTTTATCATTACAAATTCTAAATTTCTTCCGGCAAGTGTAAATACATCGCCCGGCGTTAAGCGCGAAATAAAAAATTCTTCAATCACACCAACATAACCGCCGCTCATAAATTTTACTTTTAGCATCGAATCGCTCACGATTGTTCCAATGTGTAACCGATGGCGCATCGCAATTCTTCGCCCGTTTATTTTATATAAGCCATTAATGATTTCTACTTTTTTAAATTCATCATATTGCGCCAAAGCCTCGCCACCAGCGGTTATAAAATGAAGCAACTGGTTCCATTCATCCTCCGTCATTTCGCGAAAACAGTAAGTTGATTTTATTTCTTTATAAATTTCATCAGGAAAAAACCCATCAGAAATTGCAAGTGTTGAAAGAAATTGTATTAATACATCGAAGCATAATAAACGCGGCTCGCGGCTTTCTATAAAATTTATTTTCATTGCAGATTTTAATGCAGCAGCTTCCACCAATTCCAATGAATGCGTTGGTAAAAAATATATTTTACTTACTTCGCCAGGTTGATGGCCGCTCCGTCCGGCGCGTTGTAAAAATCGTGCAACGCCTTTTGGCGAACCAACTTGTATTACAGTTTCTACCGGGCGAAAATCTACACCAAGATCCAAACTTGCTGTGCAAACAACTGCTTTCAATCTTCCGCTGTGCAAAGTTTCTTCAACCCACGTGCGCAGTTCCATATCAATAGATCCGTGATGCAATGCTATTGCGCCAGCGAGATCGGGACATGTATCCAACAGGCGCTGGTACCAGGTTTCACTCATGCCGCGCGTATTAATAAAGATGAGTGTCGTTTTACTTTCCATGATAATCGGAATAACTTTATCAATCAATTTTATTCCGAGATGGCCGGCCCATGGATACTTTTCAATTTCATCCGGCAAAATTGATTCAACGCTGATTGGTTTATTAATCTGCGCTTTTACAATAACGCCTTTTTTATTTTGATGATAAATAATTGGTGATAACAAAACTTCTTTCGCCTGTTCTAAATTTCCGATAGTTGCACTGATGCCCCACAAAGAAAGTTGGCGGTTGACTTTATTATCATCTGTCATCTGTAAACTGTCAAGTGTCAACTGTTTTGCACTGCCAACTATTCTTGATATAGCCAATTCAACTTGTACGCCGCGTTTGCTTCCGAGCAACTCGTGCCATTCATCAACGGCAATTATTTTTAATGATTTAAAAACGGA
>JABDAZ010000101.1 GCA_013288945.1 Bacteroidota bacterium
ATATGGCGCCATGCGCATAACAGGAAAAGGAATTTGGGGTCCGCCAAAAGATAAAAGCGAAGCAATGAAAGTTTTAAAACGCGCGGTTGAACTTGGCGTAAATTTTATAGATACTGCAGATAGTTATGGCCCGCACATTTCCGAAGAATTAATTGCCGAAGCCTTATATCCTTATCCGGAAGATTTATTAATAGCAACAAAAGGCGGTTTATTAAGAACAGGCCCGGATGTTTGGCCGGTTGATGCGAGCCCTGAACATTTAAAAGAAGCATTGGAAGGCAGCCTTAAAAGATTAAAATTGCAATCTATAGATTTATACCAATTGCACAGAATTGACCCGAAAGTGCCGCGTGAAAAAACATTTACCTTTTTAAAAAATGCACAAAAACAGGGAAAAATAAAACATATCGGTTTATCTGAAGTGAGTGTTGATGATATTAAAGAAGCGCAAAAATATTTTGAAGTAGTATCAGTTCAAAATATGTATAGCGTTGATAACCGCAAATGGGAAAATATACTTGAATTTTGCACTAAAAATAATATAGCATTTATTCCATGGTTTCCGTTAAATGCCGGCAATGTAAAAGGCGTTGAAGTGTTACAAAAAATTGCGGATAATCACAATGCAACATTGCACCAGGTTGCATTAAAATGGTTACTGCAGCATGCAAACAATATTATATTGATTCCGGGAACATCAAGTGTAAACCATCTTGAAGAAAATATGAAAACATTGTCTGTAGAACTTACAGACAATGATCTTGAAATATTAAATAAAATTTCACCGGCAAACGCGCATTAATAAATATTATTTCGCATTTTTTTATTCGCTTCGCAAACTTGTTGATGGATTTGCTACAGCCGCTTTTAGCGCCTGGAAACTTACTGTTGCCAGTGCAAAGATGATAATCATTAATCCGGCGGTTGCAAACATCACCCAACTTAATGTTATGCGGTACGGATAATTTTCCAGCCATTTATTAATAACCATCCATGCAAGTGGAATGGATATTAATAAAGAAACAATAACGAGTTTCAAAAAATCTTTTGAAAGAATAGTTACCACATTGCCAACGGATGCGCCAAGCACTTTGCGTATGCCAATTTCTTTAATTCTTTTTTCAGCAGATAAAACTGACAGGCCAAACAAGCCGATACAAGAAATAAAAATAGTAAGCACTGCGCCAAACAACATTATTTGTTTCCATTTTGCTTCCGCTTCGTAGCTTTTTAAATTTTCATCCTGCTTAAATGTGAAGCTGTATGGATTAAGCGGAAATAAATTTTTAAAAACTTTTTTTAAATGTTGCAGGCTCGCAGTTTCTGTGTGTGGTTTTATTTTTATAAAAGCCATTCCATATCTGTTGGATGGTTTCATAGTAAATAATTGTAGCGGGATTTGCTGGTTTAATGCCAATGCATGATAATCTTTTACCACACCGATTACAGTATATTTTTTATTATTATCGTACCAAAAATTTACTATTTCGCCAATCGGATTTTTCCATTGTGCTTTTTTTACAAACGCTTCATTAACGATGATAGAATTGCTGGAATCAGACGGAAAATCTTTTGAAAAATTTCTACCAGCAACAATTGGAACTTTTAATATTGGTATAAAATTTTCGTCGATCGTTTCATAGTTAAATGAAATGGATGAATCGTTTTTTAATTTTGCGCCTGTCATCCACATGCCACCGTTTTTTGCAGCAACATCAATAATGTTGGGGTTTTGCATCAATTGCTGCCTGAATAAAACTGCTTCTTCTCTTGTTAAATTCGATTTATTAATAGTTATTAAATTTTGATCATCGTAACCTAATTTTTCTGTAGTCAAAAAATTAAACTGTTGAAAAATTGCAATCGTTGCAATGATTAAAAATGAAGCCAATGTAAACTGCAAAACAACCAAACTTTTTTGCAAATAATTTTTGCCTGACAAAGTAAAACGGCTGTATAAAGTTTGCACAGGATTATAACCAGACAAAACCAATGCAGGATAAAAACCTGCAAGTAAGCCGGTGATAATAAAAAGCGCAACATAACCAGCAACCAGTTTCACATCAAACAAATAAGATAACTCGAGCGATTTATTTGCAAGATTATTAAACACCGGCAACACCAACTGCACAAGAATGATTGCAAACACAAATGCAATAGAACATAGAACAAATGATTCTCCCAAAAACTGAATGATTAATTGTTTTCTGTCGCCGCCAACAACTTTTCTAATCCCGATTTCTTTTGCGCGCTTAACAGATCTTGCAACAGTAAGGTTCACAAAATTGATGCATGCTATTAATAAAATAAACAACGCAATGCTAGAAAGTATATAAGAAAAAACAGGATTGCTTCCATTGGTTAATCCGTTAGTAGCCGGAAGATCTTTGTTAAGATGCATGTCAGTAAAGGGTTGCAGCAAATATTCGAATTTGCCGGGCGCACCAAATTTTTCGGTTATTGATTTAATTGCATCTTTCGCATCAGCTTCATACACTTGTTTCATTTTATTTTCTACTGCACTAATACTTGCATTTGGATTAAGCACAACAAATGTGTTCAGATAAAAATTAAACCAGTTTTCATTGTTGGCTTCATCTGCTGCAGATATTTTAAGCGGCAATAACAAATCAAATTTTATCGAAGAATTTTGCGGGCATCTTTTTGCAACAGCGGTAACTGTATACGGCAAAAATTTATCATCATCTTTCAGCGTCATTATTTTGCCCACCACATCTGTTTTGCCAAATTGTTTTTTTGCTTCATCTTCAGAAAGCACAATAGAATTTTTTTCTTTCAAACAGGTTTTTGCATTTCCATAAATCAATGGAAAAGTAAACACAGAAAAGAAATTTGAATCTGCATAAAATACTTCGCGGCCATTAATGTCGGTTCCTGCTTTTATATCTGCGTAGCCTTCTTCGTAACGTACAAAAGTTTGTATGTCTGGAATATTTTTCGAAAGGCGCGGCCCTTGAAAACTTCCGGTATTACTATTTTTTCCGCCCTTGCTTCCATCGGGATTAATATTTTGATTCGTTATCCTGTAAATGTGATTTATATCTTTATGAAAATGATCAAAGCTCACTTCATCTTTAATATATAAAACAATCAGCATCGCGCAAGCCAGGCCCAGGCTCAATCCTGCGATATTAATAAATGAATAAACTTTGTTGCGAAGCAAATTTCTGAT
>JABDAZ010000102.1:66-3167 GCA_013288945.1 Bacteroidota bacterium
TAATATTTTTGATAATTTCCAGTCGTTACATCTTTCACCCAATCTTCATTTTGCAAATACCAGTCAATTGTTTTTTCCAAACCTTCTTCAAATTGCAAGGAAGGTTTCCAGCCCAATTCCTTATTTAATTTTGTGGCATCGATTGCATACCTCAAATCGTGGCCTGGCCTGTCTTTTACGAATGTTATTAATTTTGCAGATTCGCCTTCGGCACGGCCTAATTTTTTATCCATTAATGAACAAAGTAAATTTACAATGTCCATATTTTTCCATTCATTAAAACCACCGACATTGTATTTATCGCCAACTTTTCCTTTGTGAAAAATAGTATCAATAGCCGTTGCATGATCTTCTACAAACAACCAGTCGCGCACGTTTGCGCCTTTGCCATAAACCGGCAATGGCTGGTTGTTTTTTATATTATTAATCATTAACGGAATTAATTTTTCCGGAAAATGATGTGAACCATAATTGTTGGAACAGTTTGACATTATCACGGGCAAATGATATGTATGATAATAAGCCATTACAAAATGATCAGACGATGCTTTTGATGCGGAATATGGCGAGCGTGGATCGTACGGCGTTTCTTCTGTAAAAAATCCTTCATCACCGAGTGATCCGTACACTTCATCAGTTGACACATGATAAAATAATTTTCCTTCGAGATCATCTTTCCAATACTTGCGGCACACATTTAATAATGCTGCTGTGCCCAAAACATTTGTACGAACAAACGCAAGCGGATCAAGAATAGAACGATCAACATGGCTTTCTGCAGCAAGATGAATTACGCCGTCAAAATCATATTGGTCAAACAATTCACTGATGCGTTTTTCATCCATTATATCGCCGCGCTCAAATTTATAATTTGGCGAAGATTCAATGTCACGCAGGTTTTCAAGGTTTCCTGCATACGTTAATGCATCAAGGTTTACGATTAAATATTGCGGATATTTTTTTACAAATAAACGCACAACATGGGAGCCGATAAAACCGGCGCCACCTGTAATCATTATTTTTTTTGTAACAGTGCTCATTATAAACTCCAGTATTTTCTGTTAATAATTTTATTTTTAAAAACGCCTTTAAGGTCGGCTATTAATGCATCTTTTTTTGTGATGGATGCAAAATTTTCATCGGTTAATAAAAGATACGGCGCATGCGGAACGGTGATAATAATTGCATCATAATCATCCGCAACTTGTTTGGTTAAATGCAAACCATATTCTTCAAAAACTTCGTCTTCTGCTGCATACGGATCTTCAACATCCACTTTAATATTAAACGTCAGTAATTCTTTAACCGTATCAACAATTTTTGAATTACGTATGTCGCTTACATTTTCTTTAAACGTTACGCCTTTCACAAGCACTTTGGGTTCGTTGGAAATACGTAATACATGAGTTATAATTTTTCTTGCAACGTACTTCGCCATATCGTCATTGATATAGCGTGATGAAGAAATTACTTTCGACTCATAACCCAAAGCGGCTGCTTTGTGCGTTAAATAATATGGATCAACACCGATGCAATGCCCGCCAACAAGGCCCGGATGAAATTTTAAAAAATTCCATTTTGTACCTGCGGCTTCAATTACATCGTAAGTATTAATTCCCATCCGATCAAAGATCAACGACAATTCGTTCATTAATGCGATGTTTAAATCGCGTTGTGTATTCTCAACAATTTTACTCGCTTCTGCCACTTTTATTGACGGCGCACGGTGCACGCCGGCATCAACAACAAGCTCATAAATTTTTGCAATCTCTTCTAATGATTCATCATCATTTCCCGAAACCACTTTTATAACAGAACGCAATGTATTTTTTTTATCACCCGGATTAATGCGCTCTGGTGAATAACCAATTTTGAAATCTTTGCCCGCGATTAACCCGGAAAATTTTTCAAGAACAGGAAGGCAATCTTCTTCTGTGCAACCAGGATAAGTTGTGGATTCATACACCACATAATCACCTTTTTTTAAAACCTTTGCAACCGTTTTTGAAGCGTTTATTAATGGCCTCAAATCAGGAACATTGTGTTTATCAACTTCGGTTGGAACAGCAATGATAAAAAAATTTGCTGCGCTTAATGATGCTGAATCTTCTGTAAAAAAAATTTCTTTATTATCAAATTCTTCCGCACATATTTCTTTGTTTGAATCGATTCTTTGCTTCAATAAATTGATTCGTTTCGCATTAATATCAAGTTTTGCTTTTTTATCAAGAAGTTCTGTGTACATTTTTTTCAATTAATAATTAAAAATTAAGAATTAAGAATTGAAAAAAAATGTATTTCAGCACTTTTTAATTTTCACTTATTTATTACTTACAAATTCTTTCGGCAGTTTTACCAATTCTTCCGGCGGCAAAGATTTGAAATATTCATACGTAATTTTCAAACCTTCTTTGCGGCTTACTTTTGGTTCCCAGCCTAATATTTCTTTTGCTTTGGTAATGTCCGGCTGTCTTTGTTTTGGATCATCAACAGGCAATGATTTGTAAACGATTTTTTGTTTTGTTCCCGTTAATGCAATTACTTCTTCAGCAAATTGTTTCAAAGTAATTTCAGACGGGTTGCCAATATTTACCGGATATGCATAATCGCTCATTAATAAACGATAAATACCTTCCACCAAATCATCTACATAGCAAAATGAACGTGTTTGGCTGCCATCTCCAAATACGGTCAAATCCTCGCCACGCAAGGCTTGTCCGATAAATGCAGGCAATGCACGGCCATCATTAAGGCGCATGCGCGGGCCATATGTGTTGAAGATTCTTATAATGCGCGTTTCAAGCCCGTGAAAATTATGATAAGCCATTGTAATCGCTTCCTGAAAACGTTTTGCTTCATCATAAACACCACGCGGGCCAACAGGATTTACATTGCCCCAATATTCTTCATTCTGCGGATGAACTTGTGGATCACCATAAATTTCAGAAGTAGAAGCGATTAACATCCTTGCTTTTTTTGCTTTCGCCAAACCCAAGCAATTATGTGTTCCAAGGGATCCAACTTTTAATGTTTGGATAGGAATTTTTAAATAATCAATCGGGCTTGCAGGCGATGCAAAATGTAATATGTAAGCAAGCTCA
>JABDAZ010000103.1 GCA_013288945.1 Bacteroidota bacterium
CCAATTTGGCTTACGGTAAATATTCCTGTTGATTGTGCACCCGGCGATTACACTGGTTTATTAACGATTAAAGGAACAATCGACGGTGTAAATTTTTCAATGAATAAAAAATTTACTGTAAAAGTTTATAACGTTGCCATTAATAAAACAAGTTTGTGGGTTACCAATTGGTTTGGGCTCGATAAAAACCAAATGATGAAACTCAGTGGTGGCAAGGATTCTGTCGAATACTCCGATGCTTACTGGAAATGGATGAAAGTAGTTGCGCGCAAAATGAAAGACTATGATCAGAACGTAGTGATGACGCCAATTTTTTCATTAACAAAATTCACCATCGATAAAAACAATTTCAAATTTGATTTTACAAAATTCGATCGCTTCGTGCAAACTTTTATTGATGAAAAAACGATTGGAAGAATTGAAGGCGGCCACATCGGCGGAAGAATGGGAAACTGGTATGCGCAGTTTGGTGTATTAATGAACCTGAAGCGCAAAATTTTTATAAGCAATTTATGCCGGCGCTCGTTAATCATTTAAAAGAAAAGGGTTGGGAAAATATATACATGCAACACATTTGCGATGAGCCCGAACCCGGCAATGAAAAAACATATGCAGACATTGCAACGTATATAAAATCAATTGCGCCGTCGTTAAAATTTATTGATGCAGTGCATTCGCATGGCGTTAATAATACGGTTGATATTTGGGTTCCGCAATTGGATTTTTATGATTCTGCTTATTCATTTTATAAAGAACGGCAAGATGCAGGAAATGAAATCTGGTTCTACACTTGCCTTGCGCCGCAAGGCGATTATGCAAACCGTTATATTGAAATTCCATTAATAAAAACGCGCATTTTGCATTGGATAAATTTTCGTTTCGGTGCAACCGGATACCTGCATTGGGGCTGGAATTTTTGGGCAGAAAATAGTTTAGAAGAAACCGCCGGCATCATTACTGAAGCTGGGAATATTATGCCCGGCGGCGATGCTTTTATCACATATCCCGGCAATGGAAAAATTTTAAGTTCCATACGTTTGGAAGCCATGCGCGATGGCATTGTTGATTATGAATTATTAAAAATGTTGAATGAAAAAAAACCTGCTGTTGCAAAAGAAACATGCAGGCAAGTGGTGTATGATTTTGCAAAGTATGATGTTGATATAAAAAGTTTTCGCGCGAAGCGCAGGTTTATTTTGCAACAATTGAGTGGCGAATAATGGTGAATGGTCAATGGTAAATGGTTAATACTTAATTGAAAAATTTTTACTATTTATAATCAATATTAATGTCGGTTATAAATTTATTAACCCAGCATTAATAATGCTAATCATCTTCATTGGCGTCGCACTCTTGTACGTTGGTTCATTATTCAGCAAATAAAACTGGTACAAACCTTGAAGGTTTTGTTGCATTATCATTAATAATAAAATCGTGAATGGTCAATGGTGAATGATCAAATTATAATTCACCATTCACTATTAACCATTCACAAAAAAATATCATCATGCAAAAAAGAAAACTCGGAAACTCATCATTAGAATTTGCCCCAATCGCACTTGGCGGCAATGTTTTTGGCTGGACGATTGACGAGCAACAATCATTCAAAATATTAGATGCATTTGAAGATGCAGGATTTAGTTTTATAGATACTGCAGATGTATATTCCCGTTGGGCGCCGGGAAATAAAGGCGGAGAATCAGAAACAATTATTGGCAAATGGATGCAACAAAAAAAGAACCGCGATAAAATAATTGTTGCCACAAAAGTTGGCAGCGATATGGGCCAGGGCTATAAAGACATTTCTAAAAAATATATTATTAAAGCCGTTGAAGATTCATTAATGCGCTTGGAAACTGATTACATCGATTTGTACCAGACACATTGGGACGATGATAAAACGCCTGTTGAAGAAACGCTCGAAGCTTATTCTCAATTGGTAAAAGAAGGAAAAGTAAAATGGATTGGCGCATCAAATCTTTCAGCAGAACGATTAAGAAAATCTATTGAAGCAAGTGAAAAATTTGGCTATCCTTCTTATCAATCATTTCAGCCACAATACAATTTGTATGAAAGAAATGAATATGAAAAAGACATTGAAAAAATTTGCCTTGAAAATAACATCGGCGTTATAACTTATTTTTCTCTCGCGAGCGGATTTTTAACCGGCAAATACAGAACAGAAAATGATTTGAATAAAAGCCAGCGCGGTGGGGGCATTAAAAAATATTTGAATGATCGTGGTTTTCGCATTTTAGATGCGCTTGATGAAGTTTCAAAAAAATACAATACTAATCAGGCAGCAATTGCCATTGCCTGGGTGCTCGCAAGGCCGGGAATTACAGCGCCAATTTCCAGCGCAACAACTGTTGAACAGTTGAATGAATTAATAAAAGCAACAGAAATTAATCTTGATAACGAATCGATGAATTTATTAAATAAAGCAAGCGATTAATTTCTGAATTGAGATTTGTACAATTAATTGATTAATGAGAGTTTATTTATTAAAAATTTGCGAATGCGCGGTAAATATTTTTGCTGCAGATTCGCAGATTTTTTTTAATTTTTCTTTTTTAATTTTTACTTTTTAATTATTCATTCTCTGTTATCCACCACGAGTTTCCAAAATCATCCTGAAAGCCGGCACTGTAACCGTAATCCATTTTAGTGGGTTCCTGCAAAGAAGCACAACCAGCACTTAATGCTTTTTGATATACTTCATCAACGTTTGATATTAATAAAAACATACCTGCTGGCCGCGGCGCATAATTTTCAGTTGCATCTGCAAACATTATAGCTGCTTTTCCAATCGTCAATTCTCCATGTATAATTACGCCTTCTTCGCGCGGCACAATTAATTTTATATCTGCATCAAAAACTTTTTTTACAAATTCAATAAAATCTGCGGCTTTATTAATAATTAAATAAGGCATTATTGGCAAATAATAATCGGGCATATTCATACAAAAAAATTTGGGGTTGTAAGTTTTTTAAATTGATTATTAAATTTAAACTTTGGAAAATCAATTGCTAAAAAATTTT
>JABDAZ010000104.1:0-498 GCA_013288945.1 Bacteroidota bacterium
TTTGCGTGCATTTACAAGGCCAACAGGCATGTTGAAAAAAGATTTTTTTAGTGATACGATTGATCAATTATCAAAAGAATTATTATACCTGATTTTTTATTTTCAGGGTGAGCCATATTTGAATCCTGATTTTTTGGATATGGTAAAATACGCTTCGCAAAAAGGAATTTATACAGCCACATCTACCAACGCACATTATTTAAATGATCAAAATGCGAAGCGCACTGTTGAAAGTGGTTTGGACAGATTAATCATTTCTATTGATGGAACTACTCAGGATGTGTATGAACAATACCGCGTTGGTGGAAAATTGGAAAAGGTGTTACAAGGCGCGCGCAATATTGTAAAATGGAAAAAAGAATTAAATAGCAAAACGCCTTTTGTGTTTTTTCAGTTTTTGGTTGTGAAACCAAATGAACACCAGGTTGAAGACATTAAGAAATTAGCGAAAGAAGTTGGTGTAGATGAAGTGCGTTTTAAAACTGCGCAGGTATATGA
>JABDAZ010000104.1:508-3040 GCA_013288945.1 Bacteroidota bacterium
GTATATGATTACAAAAATGATCCAAATAATTTAATTCCAACTACAAAAAAATTCAGCAGGTATAAAAAAAATAATAATGGCGAAGTGGAAGTAAAAAATTCACTGGATAATCATTGCTGGCGTTTATGGCATGCAACTGTTATAACGTGGGATGGTTTGGTGGTTCCATGTTGTTTTGATAAAGATGCGCAACACCAGTTGGGCGATTTAAAAGGAAAACCATTTAAAGAAATCTGGCATAATGATCAATATATAAATTTTAGAAAAAGCATTTTGCAAAGCAGAAAAAATATTGACATCTGCGCCAATTGCAGTGAAGGAACAAAAGTGTGGAGCGATAATTAGTTGACGGTTGACAGATGACCGTTGACGGAATTTATTAATAAGCCTTTGATTAATTATTTTGCTTTTGTCATTTTATATATTTACTGTTAACTGTCAACTGTAAACTGTCAACTTTTTAAAGACATTAATAATCAAACTCAGATGTTATCAGAATCTATAAAATCACGCTTGCAATTTCAGCATCAAACAATTGCTGAAATGATTAATGGTATTAATGAAGAAGAACTAAAAGTGCATCTAATTCCCGGCAAATGGAGTGCGTTTGAAAATATTGTTCATCTCGTTTCTTATCAGCCAATATTTATTAACCGCATTGCATTAATGCTAAAAGAAGATAAACCGGTTTTTGAAAGATATGTTGCAGAAAACGATCCGCTATTTAATCATTATCTGGAAAAAAAATTTGCCTGAATTATTTACCATCCTCAATTATGATCGGGCAACCTTAATTACAAATCTTCAAAACATTAATGAAGAACAATTCAAACGCACAGGAAAACATTTGAAATTCGGAACGCTTAATATCGCGCAATGGACTGACATGTTTTTGCTTCACGAAGCGCATCATTTATGGACAATGTTTGGATTGATTAATACATCTTCATCCTTTTGTAATGGCTATTGAAAAAGATATTAATCAAACTAAATTCCGAAACGAATATCAAAAAGCAACTATCAATTTCATTTATACATATAATTGGATGAATGAACAGATGAAATTATTTTTTGAACCACACGATATTACTGCACAACAATTTAATATTCTCCGCATTTTGCGTGGCGCTGCAAAACCATTATCAACGTTGCAAATCCGCCAGCGCATGCTTGATAAAATGAGTGACACAAGCCGCATTGTTGATCGCCTGGTAAAAAAAAATTTAGTAAAGAAAAGTGTGTGTGAATCCGACAAACGTTTGGTTGATGTAACCATTGCTGAAAAAGGAATTGCGCTGTTGGAAAAAATGGATACAAAGGAAGAATTAATGGATGGCGTTTTAAAAAACCTGAATGATGATGAAGCAAAAAAACTTAATGAACTGCTTGATAAAATTAGGCATGTTGAATCCTGATTTGACGCGCTAAAATCATCCACATTGTATTAATAACTTTAACGCTGTATTTAATCATACATCACATACATTCGCTTTTTTTGTGAATTATACTGTATGAAAAAACTATCTTTTACTTTTTACTTTTTATTTTTTATTGTTTGTTTTTCATTTGCACAACCATCGCATGAATTCCGTGCAGTATGGATTGCAACGGTTGATAATATTGACTGGCCAACAAAAGGAAATTATAACAGCGACAGCCAAAAGCTTGAATTTATTAAGATACTCGACATGCACAAACGCAACGGAATGAACGCCGTGATTGTGCAAATCCGTCCTGCAACTGATGCGTTTTATCCTTCATCATACGAGCCATGGAGTGAATGGCTCACCGGAAAGCAAGGCCAGCCGCCATTTCCGTATTATGATCCATTGCAGTTTATGATTGAAGAAACACATAAACGCGGAATGGAATTTCATGCGTGGTGCAATCCTTACCGCGCAGTTTTTCGAAATGGATTTTCATCCATCTCTTCATCGCACATTACAAAAATTCATCCCGAATGGTTTTTAAATTATGGTGAAACAAAATATTTTGATCCGGGAAATAAAGATGTGCAACAATATGTAATGAATGTTATCAGAGATGTGGTAAAAAGATATGACATCGATGCCATTCATTTTGATGATTATTTTTATCCATACAGGATTGCAGGAAAAGAATTTCCCGACAATGCATCTTTTATAAAATATGGAAATGGATTAAGTAAAGAAGACTGGCGCAGAAGCAATGTCGATTCCATAATATTAATGCTTAGCAAAGTTATTAAGGAAGAAAAAAAATATTGCAAATTCGGCATTAGCCCATTTAGTGTTTGGAGAAATATTGATAAAGACAGCACAGGAAGCCACACGCGCGCCGGGCAAACGAACTATGATGATTTATATGCCAATGTTGTATTGTGGTTAAAAAATGGCTGGATAGATTATGTGGCGCCGCAATTATATTTCGAGTTCACGCATCGCGCAGTTCCTTATGATAGCATTTTGAATTGGTGGGCAAATCATAGTTATGGAAAACATTGTTACATCGGCCTTGCGATGTATCGGGCAAATAGCAACCCTGCATGGCGCG
>JABDAZ010000105.1:0-2699 GCA_013288945.1 Bacteroidota bacterium
TTTTTCTAATAATTGTTGCAAGCCATTTGAGATATTCTATTTCAAATGGCTTTTTATTATATATCAACAAAGCTTTAAAATGCTGAACTATAGAAAAATTAATTTCCTATTTTTACACCCGAAAAGAAATATTTAAAAAAATACTGCTATGATAAAAAAGAGCCTGAGTAGCCCGATTCCATTCATTTTATTAGGAATTTTTTCGATTATTGGATTATTCATCCCTGTTTTTACTGACTTCGACGGCTCAAAACTATACAATTATGCCGACATCTCCTGGATGCTTATTTCCACGGCACTCGTGTTATTAATGACTCCCGGGCTTGCATTTTTTTATGGTGGAATGGTGAGTAAAAAGAATGTAATCTCCACCATGTTGCAAAGTTTTATTGCAACAGGTTTAATCAGTATTTTTTGGGTTGTGTGCGGTTTTGGCCTTGCCTTCGGAAAATCTTTTCACGGCATCATTGGCGACCCAAGAGAATTTTTTATGATGAAGGGAATTAACGCGCATGCACCATGGGTTTTTGCACCAACAATTCCAATCTTATTATTTGCTTTTTATCAATTAAAATTTGCCATCATAACGCCCGCATTGGTTGTTGGTGCAACTGCAGAACGAATTCGTTTTACATCTTACGTAATCTTCATGGTATTTTTCAGCATGTTTATTTATGCGCCACTTGCGCATTGGACATGGCACCCGGATGGTTTTTTAGCAAAGATGGGCGTGCTCGATTTTGCCGGCGGAACTGTAGTACACATATCCGCAGGTTGCGCAGCATTAGCAGGCGCAATAATGTTGAAAAGAAGAAAAGTGCACATCGCACATGAAGAAACAAAACCAGCACGAATTCCATATGTATTATTGGGCACAGGCTTATTATGGTTCGGATGGTTTGGTTTTAATGCTGGCTCCGCAATGGGTGCAACAAGTTTGGCAGTTAGTGCATTTGCAACAACAAATACGGCAACCGCAGCAGCGGGGCTTTCATGGATATTTTTTGATGCAGTGCGTGGAAGAAAACCTTCAGCGCTTGGCTTTTGTATTGGCGCTGTTGTTGGCCTTGTTGCCATCACTCCGGCGGCTGGATTTGTTGGTGTTCCGCAAAGTATTTTCATTGGATTTATCGCAGCAGTTTGTTCAAACATTGCGGTGTATTGGAAAGGTAAAACAACTATTGATGATACGCTGGATGTGTTTCCATGCCATGGTTTGGGCGGAATTGTTGGGATGATATTAACCGGTGTTTTTGCAAGTAAAAAAATTAATCCTGCAGGTAATGATGGATTATTTTACGGCGGCACACAATTCTTTTTACACCAGATTAGCGGCTGTTTAATTGTTGTAATTTTTGCAACTGTAATGGGTTTTATTCTTTTTAAAGTTGTTGATTTAATAAGCCCATTACGCGTAACCGAACAAGAAGAAGAAATGGGATTGGATCTTACGCAGCACGACGAAAAATTATAAAAATCTTTCTACAATTTTATTAATAGGTTTTTCATTAAGCATTATTTTTCTTTCAAGTAATTGAAGAAAAATAATGCTTGATGAAACTGACCAAAGCGTCCAACCTAAATAAAAAAATCGTTGTAACATTCCTTCATAATTGTTTCGCAAATCAGGAATTATTCTTAACAAAAGAAGTATCATTAATACAAAACTTATTAATGAAATAATTCTTACAGGAAATAAACTTTTTTTTCTCCATATAAAAATTGACAACAAAACTCCCGCGTATAATATAAATGGAATTGGCCCAAGCGTTGCATGCATCACATGGTGCATTGGAAATATGGCCGCCCAAAACATAGAAATTGATAAGGCCAAAATCGTTAATACAGGAAATGCATTAATGCCAAATTGTTTGCACGCTTTATAAAAACCAATGATTGAAAATATGCTGCAAACAGCAACAAGTGTTTCTGTTGCCGACATAAACATTTCTGATTTTGTACCAATCGCGCCAAGCTCGCTTACATCATTATGTAAATGATTATAATTGCCATGAATGAAACCGCCAATGATTGTTATAACCCAAAAAAGTAACGGAGAAATTATCCCGAAATAAAGTAACAATTTTGTTTGTAATGACTTTATTTTTATAAAAGTTATTAATGCAATTATTATTAATAGAGAACCAACAATGATAATAATATTCTTATGCTGAAACACAGGTTCCGGTGCTGTAGCAACTTCTGTGAGAAATGATTTATTGTTTACAAGAATAATGAAGTCATATTTTTCATCAGGGTTTACGTTAAATGAAATAGAATCATTATTGCTGATGTAACTTACTTTTTGCGCATCGAAAGATCTTTCAATTGTAAAAACTTCAGCATCCTTTCCAGGTTTTGTATCTGCATTTATCTGCCACGCTCCAACGCTTTGATCATTAATTTTTATATTAACGATCAAAGAATCAGATTTTAAAACAGGTAATTTTTGTTGCGCAAAAATGATTTGATTGAATGCAATAAAAATTATTAATAAAAATGTTTTTTTGATCACTGTTTTATTTTTATTGAATGGCCTTCATCGCTTTTCCAAAATCCGCGTCATCATTTATTGTTTTGGCTGCTTGCAAATAACTCGCTTTTACATTTTCAGTCTTTGGCATTTTTTTAGAAATCTCAACCAGCAAATTACTTCTGTCAGTGTCAGAAGAAATATTTTTTGTTTCATCAATCAGTAC
>JABDAZ010000105.1:2709-2981 GCA_013288945.1 Bacteroidota bacterium
AATCAGTACCATCCATTCGTTTTCATTATTAATAAATTTTTCCATCAGCTTTTTATACAAATCCATTTTATCATTGTCTGATCCAAAATTGTTTATCACTTTTATAACATCAACAAAACGTTTTTCAGGAATTTGATTTTTATCTATCAACAGGAAAATTAAATTCTTCTTATCATTATCTGATCCAAAATTTGTAGTAATATTTAAAACGCTGTCAAAATTATTTTCGACTATCAAACCTTCGTCAGACAAGTGTTTCAGCGAATTTGTTT
>JABDAZ010000106.1 GCA_013288945.1 Bacteroidota bacterium
GCCGTATATCCAAAAAACACCGGACTTAATTATCTTATAGGAAATAGTAACCTTACTTATAGAGAAAAAGTAGGAATACCCAGCCAACAATATGAAATTGACGTTCTAAACTTGTGGAAATATGAACAACTGCTAAAACAAGCTATATCAGATTTTTCCAATGAAGTAGAAAAAGGGACCAATAATATCCTTATTGACAATATGTATCTCTTATTAACCAATGATATTTTTGGCGACGCTTCATCTTATAAAAAATATTATCCCTGAAGCATCACATGATCCGGTTAACAATACCGTCTTCGATTTATATTTTGAAAAATGGCCTTATAAATAAGAAAGATTTTATTAGAAGGGATTAAAAAATCGTTGCTAACTATTTTAGTATTACCTTTGCTTTGGGACCGTAGATTTTCGAATAGTTGGGGGCATCCCTGAACAAAATGTGATTGGAAGGTCTTTCACAATGATTTATATTTGAAAAAATCTTAATTATTTCAATTAATGTTTCTATCAACTACGCACGGAGTGCTATTCGAAGATGATTGCATGAATATACTTCCGAAAATTAGTTCAAATTCCATAGACTGCGTTTTTGCTGATCCGCCCTTTAATATCGGCAAGGATTATAAAAACGGTTACAATGATATCAGGGAGAAAAAAGAATATTTAAAATGGTGCGAAAAATGGATCGCAGAGTGCAGCAGAATTTTAAAACCCGGCGGTTCATTTTTCCTATACGCAACTCCGGAGTTAAATATTGTATTTGGTAATTTTATCGGAAAAAGAATGCAGTTCAGACATTGGATAGCAGTCTCCATGAAGGCAACGTTTAAAAGAGGCAAGAGACTTTATCCGGCGCATTATTCTCTGCTGTATTATACTAAGGGAGAACCCAGTGTTTTTAATGATCTGAGAACGCCCATTCCCTTATGCAGGCATTGCGGCGGAGAAATTCCGGATTATGGAGGGCACAGGGATAAAATGAATCCGAAGGGCGTAAACTTAACGGACGTTTGGACTGATACATCTCCAAACCGGCATTCAAAATTTAAAGTCAGAGACGGTGTTAACGAACTCAAGCTGATTATTCCGGAAAGGGCTATTCTCATGTCGACAAATCCCGGTGATGTGGTTTTGGATCCGTTTGGTGGTGGCGGCTCAACTTTTCAGGCAGCCGAAAAACACCATAGAAATTGGATCGGCGTAGAATTGTTTGATTCAAAACATATCAAAGAACGAATGAAAGAGAATTTTCCGGATAGTATTGGCAGAACCAAATTCGACTACAAAAGTATAATTAACCTTCAGCATGAAAATTACGGAGATCAAATATTACGACGGGTCATTTGAAAAAATAACAAGATTAGGGCTATCCGCATTATTTTTGGACGTTCAAAGAATTTTCATTGAAGCAAAAGTCCTTTTGAAAGAAGAACGGGACGCTAACGGTGCAGCTGAAATAAGAAAAATGGTCGACAGGAATTTTGTTTTATCCGGCGACTGGATTAAAAAAACGACCGGCGGTGTTGATTGGATAAAAAAATTCAGGTATAACAGGACTTTAATCGCTTCCCTTGGCGTAGAGGTACAGGTCTCCAACAGAAGTGATATGCTTATCAGAGATTTTGTTCATATTAGAAATGCGATTCAACAGGGTGAAATAGAAGTCGGAATCATTGTCGTGCCAAGTGATTTACTCCAAAAATATCTTCCTGACAGAACTCCGTCATACAAAGATGCGATTCGAATAGTCGAAGACGAATTTCCCGAAGCAAAAAATTTCCCCATTATTGTAATGGCTGTCGAGCATGACGGGGCGGGTGTTGCCATAAAAAAACAAAAAAGAAAAAGCTGAAGATTAATTTGCCGGGTGTTTTTCCAGCTCTGTCACATTATATAAGACATAATTCTCACTGTCTTTATAATATTTATTTCTCTGCTGGCCTGAATCGTTCATTTCTGTTTTACTTCTTTTCAGTTTTTCAAATACTTTGCCATTTAATAAAAACCTCCCGATATAACATAAGATTACCACATGAAAAATCAATACTTTATGACTAATTGCAAAATCGGCCAACCCGAAATTTTTGAAGTACCCAGAAAAAAGATCGTTTAACCAAAGCAAAAAAGTAGAAATTGTTATAATATCCCATATCAATATCGCAATTTTGCTTACTGAAAATCTTTGTCCCCTGGCCAAGCAATTTTCATCTTTGGCCCTTATACAAGCATCGATATAATATCTTTCGTATTGATTAAATTTTTTTGTTTTAGTCAAGTCAATGCATAAGGAAGATTCTCTATTTTTTGTAACATATTCCCAGCGTTCCTGCCAATATTTACTTCCTCTGTTCATTAAGGATTGTCCCAGGGAAATTAAAAAAGCCAGAAACGATATGCATATAACAGGAATAGTCGAAGTGTTCAGTTTGTATTCGGTTAAATACATTGACAATACAGCCAATAAAAGCGCACCAAAAAACCAACCCCTTTTCCAAAAATTGTCTATTTCAAAATTTCGCAATTCCAATGCTTTTTCAAACTCTAATTTATTTTCTTCATCCTCTGTCATATAATTCCATTTAGATGTTAAGGTTGCGGCCAATATAACTGGATGTCGTTGGCAGTCAATTAAAATCCGCCTGATTGCTTTTTGCATCGGGTATTATCCAAAAGGGAAACCCTTCATAAAATAACATAAAGAGCGCCTGGTCAAATTTATCAGAGTTGAATTTTAAAAAACTATATTGAAATATTAAAGGATTATTGCCTTTCATGGGTAATTTATCAATGTGTTCAACCAATGTCTCAAACATTTCGCCTACATCATCATTTGACATATCAGACATTTTAATTTGATTTGTAGTAACGGTTAATGCCCTTTCCCAGGTAAAACCAAATTCTTTATAAAAAAGAGCGTATGCTATTTTTTTAATCACTTTATCAAAACGAAATCTGTCAATCTGGATAGCTT
>JABDAZ010000107.1 GCA_013288945.1 Bacteroidota bacterium
TTTATTTTTTCTTGTATTTAAAATCCAATAAAACATTAATTAAAAGGAATGTACAAACCCAAGATTTAATCCCGCACTCATAATCGGCAAACTTCCGGTGCCCATTCCCGCAAGTGGAATTCTTACAAAAGGTTCAATTCTTACTTTTCCGATGTTGCCAAGTTTATGTTCATAACCTGCACTGAAATTTAAAATTGAACATAAATTTCTTGATGAATTATTATAGCTTACAAATTTTTGCGCAGGCGCACCATAATATAAATAGTTGTATGTATAACCTTCTTTAAACATAAAATAAGTTGATAAACCTGCTGTTGCCAACCATTTTATTTTTTCTGTTGCACTTAAATTATACCTGAAATTCAATGGCACTTCAATCATCCTGCAATCACCTGTTAGGTTTAATAAATGAACATAGCTTATTAATCCGCCTGCTTTTTTGCTGTCGAAATATTCGCCTTCGCTGTAATATTTTTTATAGTCATAATACACACCAGTTTCAATTGCAATTCTGTTTGAAATATTATAACCCAATAAAATTCCGAGTGTATATCCTGTGCCTTTTATTTTTTGAAATTTGATGGTACTTAAATCTGGTGAAAAAATGGCGCCGGCATAAAATGCGGGTTCTTTTCTAATTGCTGTTTTCTTTTTCTTATTAGCATCATTGCTGTCTGTTTTAATAAAAGATGCAACAGAACTGCTTAAATTTTTATTATTAATATCCGGGCTTGTAATATTTTTATCGCCAACAGCAACAATATTAAATCCTGAAACCCTTTGCTCATCTGTGTTTGCGGCACTTTTGTTATTAACAGTTTCAACTAGCAAATTATTATTTTCAGTTGAGCTGCTGTAATTTTTTTCAAATATCTTTTCAAAAACTGATTTTGTTTTTTTGTGCTTGTCCGTTACATTATTAATCGCCAAATTATTTTTCGTTGAATTATTATGGCCGGCTTTTTTTCCGTTCAGTCTCTTTATTTCATTTTTTGAACGTTTATTAATAACAGCTTTATCTTGTATTAAAACTTCTTTATTACTTTTTTTATTTGATGTTTTATCAACCGATGCATTATTGTTTTTCAAATCTTTTTTATCTGCAACTTTATTAATAATTGCAGGCTTATGTACATTATTTTTTTCATCAACAATTTTATCATTATCAGTTGTATTAATGCTGTTTTGTTCAGTTGCCCTTTTTTGTTCAATATTATTTTTTGTATTATTTGCCGATGTTGCAGCAATATTTTTTATTGATGATGAGCCTTGTGAATTATATAAAAAATATCCAACGCCAAGCAAAGGCAATAATAAAAGAAGTAACAAAACCCTGCGTCTTTTATTTTTTTCTTCGCCGGTATAAACGGGTGGAATAATAAATGATGCATCATTTTCACCCTCGTCCAGTTCGCGCGCAATCTTGCTCCAGTCAGAACTATTCGTCCTTAATGGATAATCTTCAGCAGCGCGCCTGAACAAATCATCTAAATCATCATTATCTATATCGGGCATAATACAAATTCATTTTTTTCTACGGTAAGTTTTTTCTGCAAATGCGATCTTGCTTTAAACAAATTCGATTTGGAAGTGCCGACCGTTATCCCAATCATTTTCGAAATTTCAGTATGCGAATAACCTTCAATCACGTGCAGGTTAAAAACCAGTTGGTAAGCCGGCGGCAATTGTTTTATTAATTTAATCAATTCTTTATATTTTATACTGCTGTCAGACAGTTGGCTTTTGTCTTCCAAGTCCCACGAATTTTCTGGTATCTGGCTGGTTTGCGTAACGTTGTTTTGCCGCCTTGTAAAATCAATGGAAGAGTTAATCATTATGCGGCGCATCCATCCAATCAATACAATTTCTATTTTTTCCCTGTCACGGATTTCAAAACGTGCGAAGCTGCGGAATATTTTTACAAAGCCGTCATTGGTAACTTCAACGGCTTGCTCATATGTTTCCACGTACCTGAAAACTGTTTTCAGGCATAAGCCATAATACTTATCATAAAGTATTTGCTGGCATTTACGATCCTGCGCAGCACATCCTGATATAATTTCAAGTATTTTTTCCAATCCGTCCAAGTTAGCCTAAAAGAATTATTTTTCGTATAAACGCCGTATTGATAGCAGCGGTTGCCTGTAAAAATTGGATTTATAAAAAGTGAAAACAAATAAATTTTTTGGGGAATGTTTTATCTTCTTAAAAAATTTTGGGTATAACATTACACAAACTGTGCAGAAGCTATGGCTAAATATTGGCGGAACGTAAATTGATTCATTATAATAAAATAAATACTATGCTGAATAAAAAAATTTTGGTGGTAGATGATCAGCAGGATATGCTTTTTATGATGAAAGCTATTTTAATAAGATATGGTTTTGAAGTTATAACAGACTCCACCGGCGATGTCATTAATATTTTAGAAGAAGGCCTCGAACCTGATTTGATAATACTGGATATAAATTTAGGCGATAAAGATGGCGGCGATATTTGTTTGGCATTAAAACAACAACAAAGCACCAAACACATTCCGATAATACTGGTTTCGGCCGTAATGGATTTATTAAAAATTTCTGGTGAATGTGGCGCAGAAGATTTTCTTGCAAAACCTTTTGAAGCGCCGCAATTGATTAATAAAATACATAACCTGGTGGCTGCATAATTTTTTTGTTTATAAAAATAATAACGGCTTCCACAAAAATTTTAAAAATGTTTCAGGTAGAACTTACAAAAAACGACGGCGGATTAATAATAGTAAATTTTGATTTTGTAAAAACATTCAACGCAGTTAAAAATGATGATCCTGCAAGCGGAACAGAAATATTATTTGCAGATGAAAAAACAATAACTG
>JABDAZ010000108.1 GCA_013288945.1 Bacteroidota bacterium
TAAAATCGCATCGCTGAAAAAAGCGATTGAGGTTTGTGATGTGTAGGATGGCTAATGTACGATGTATGATGTCGGATGTCTGATGTCTGATTTGGAATTCGGGATTTAAAGACATTAATAATTTATTAATCATTAATCATCGACTATTAACTACTTAACAACTGTCAACTGTCAACTAAAATATTTCACAAGTTAAAATAAAAATCATGGCTGATAACGTGTATGACGCAATTGTAATCGGTTCGGGAATCAGCGGTGGCTGGGCCGCAAAGGAACTTACAGAAAAAGGTTTGAAAGTATTAATGCTTGATCGCGGGCGCGATATTGTGCACATTAAAGATTATGCGAGCGCAAATAAAGAAGCATGGGATTTTCCGCACCGTGGCCGGCGCACGCAGGAAATGATTAAAGATTATCCGGTGCTTAAAAGAGATTATCCATTAAACGAAACCAATCTTGATTATTGGGTAAAAGATTCTGAAAGCCCATATACAGAAGTAAAACGTTTTGACTGGTTCCGCGGTTATCACGTTGGTGGCCGTTCATTAATGTGGGGCAGGCAAAGTTATCGTTTAAGCGATTATGATTTTGAAGCGAATTTAAAAGATGGCATTGCAATCGACTGGCCAATTCGCTATAAAGAAATTGCTCCATGGTATAGTTATGTTGAAAAATTTGCAGGCATCAGCGGCAACAGGGATGGCTTGCCACAATTGCCCGATGGAGAATTTTTACCACCAATGGATATGACTTGTGTTGAGAAAGATGTGGCAGCAAGAATTAAAGATCATTATAAAGGCGCACGTGCAATGGTTATTGGCCGGACTGCAAATTTAACCGCGCCGATTCCTGGAAGAACACAATGCCAGTTCAGAAATAAATGCTGGCTGGGATGCCCGTTTGGCGGATATTTCAGCACGCAGTCATCTACATTGCCTGCTGCAATGGCAACAAAAAATTTAACGGTTCGCCCATGGAGTATCGTTACAAAAATTTTATATGATAAAGATAAAAAAAGAGCAACCGGTGTTGAAGTATTGGATGCACAAACAAATCAAACCATTGAATACAAATCGAAAATAGTTTTCTTAAATGCATCATCATTAAACAGCGCATGGGTATTAATGAACTCAGCAACTGATGTGTGGCCTGATGGATTAGGAAGCAGCAGCGGCGAACTTGGCCACAACGTAATGGATCACCATCTTGGCACCGGCGCATCAGGTGATATGGAAGGTTATGAAGACAAATATTATTTTGGCCGCAGGGCAAATGGCGTTTACGTTCCGCGCTATAGAAATTTATTTGGCGATAAAAGAGACTACCTCCGTGGTTTCGGTTACCAGGGCGGTGGCGGCCGCGAAGGCTGGAGCCGCGAGATTGCAGAGTTAAGCATTGGCGGAGATTTTAAAGATGCATTAACGGAACCAGGCCCTTGGACAATGGGCTTAGGTGGCTTTGGTGAAACATTGCCTTACCATGATAATAAAATAACACTTGATAAAACGAAAAAAGACAAATGGGGATTGAACGTGCTTTCGTTTGATGTGGAACTGAAAGAGAATGAATTAAAAATGCGCAAAGATATCGTTGCAGATGCAATCGAAATGCTGGAAGCGGCCGGCGTAAAAAATGTAAAAGGCCACGACAGCAATCCTTATCTCGGCCGCGGCATTCATGAAATGGGAACGGCAAGAATGGGCAAAGATCCTAAAACATCTGTACTTAATAAATACAACCAGGTATGGGATGCGCCAAATGTGTTTGTAACAGATGGATCTTTTATGACATCATCGGCTTGTCATAATCCATCACTCGGTTATATGGCTTTCACCGCGCGCGCTGCAGATCATGCAGTAAGTGAGTTGAAAAAAAATAATTTATAATAAGTATGAAGTATAAATGATGAACTACAAAGTATTAATGATGCGCAGATTTTTTCATTAATACTTTTTGAAATTTTTTTTTGATTTCATTTTATTAATAGTTCATCTTAAAAAATAAAACTTCCTACTTTATAACTCATAGTTCATACTTAAAAAGAAAACGATGCCAGGAGATACACTCAACATTAATAACAAAGCAGTCAAACAATATACGTACGATGCCATTGTAATCGGCTCAGGAATCAGTGGTGGCTGGGCTGCCAAGGAATTATGCGAAAAAGGGTTAAAGACAATTATGCTTGAACGCGGCAAAGATATTGAGCATGTAAAAGATTATGTAAACGCAACAAAAGATCCGTGGGAAATTCCGCATCGTGGCGATCGCACACAGCAAATGATTAAAGATCATCCGGTATTAAAAAGAGATTATGTATTGGATGAAACCAATATGGATTGGTGGGTGAATGAACAGGAAAGCCCATACACAGAAATAAAAAGATTTGATTGGTTCCGCGGTTACCATATGGGCGGGCGTTCATTAATGTGGGGCAGGCAAAGTTATCGCTTAAGCGATTTTGATTTTGAAGCAAATGCAAAAGATGGCTGGGCAATCGACTGGCCCGTTCGTTATAATGAAATTGCGCCGTGGTATGATCATGCAGAAAAATTTGCTGGCATTAATGGCAACCGTGATGGCCTGCCGCAATTGCCCGACGGACAATATTTACCCGCAATGGAAATGAATTGCGTGGAGAAAGATGTAACATCAAGAGTGAACTCGCATTACAACAGTTTCCGCAGAATGATAATGGGAAGAAGTGCAAACTTAACCGTTGCACACGAAGGAAGAACAAATTGCCAATACCGTGATAAGTGCTGGCTGGGATGCCCGTTTGGCGCGTATTTCAGCACACAATCTTCTACATTGCCTGCTGCTGTAAAAACTGGT
>JABDAZ010000109.1 GCA_013288945.1 Bacteroidota bacterium
TTTATTATTCCAAGACATGTGCTGGGCCGAGGTTTTACAGCGCCAAGTGATAAATTAATTATTGCATCCATCGGCGCAGGTGGAAAAGGCGGCGATGATATCGGGCATTTTTTTAGAAGTGGAAAAGCAGAGATTGCTTATTTGTGTGATGTGGATGAAAGGCAATGCACGGGAACGCGCAAGCAATTTCCAAAAGCAAAATTTTATAAAGACTTCCGCGAAATGTTGAGCAAAGAGTCAAAAAATTTTGATGCGGTTTCCGTATCAACTCCAGATCATACACATGCTGTTGCTGCGATGGCTGCCATGCAATTGCACAAACATGTGTACGTACAAAAACCTTTAACGCACGATATATATGAAGCGCGCATGCTTACCAAAGCTGCGCATGATTATAAAGTGGTAACGCAAATGGGCAACCAGGGCGCATCTGGCGATGGTGTTCGCCAATTGCAGGATTGGTACAAAGCAGGATTAATCGGTGATGTACATACGATTTATTGTTTTACTGACAGGCCTGTGTGGCCGCAAGGTGTGCAGCGCCCAACAACTGCATCACCAATTCCTGCAGGATTGGATTTTGACTTGTGGCTTGGCACTGCACCAAAGAAAGATTATTTCGAAGGCATACTTCCATTCAACTGGCGCGGCTGGTGGGATTACGGTACCGGCGCACTTGGCGATATGGCTTGCCATATTATGGCGCCTGCATTTGCTGTTGCGGAATTAGGTTATCCTGTTTCTGCAGAATGCAGTGTGGCTACAAGATATTTTGAAAACTGGCACACCGTTAAGGCACCTGAAAGTGGCCCGATTTCATCTTCAATTACATTAACGTTTAAAGGAAAAGACGGCAAGCCAGATGTTGAATTGCATTGGATGGATGGCGGCATACAACCAACACGTCCCGAAGAATTAGGGCCAAATGAAGAAATGGGAGATGGTGGAAATGGTGCTATTTTTATTGGCACAAAAGCAAAAATGATGTGCGGAACTTATGGCATTAATCCGCAATTGTTGCCAACTTCTAAAACAAAAGAAACAACTGTTCCGCAAACAGTGGCGCGCGTTCCGATGGGCGATGATGGCCATTACGCAGCTTGGATTGAAGGTGCCATTGCTGGTTACGGAAGTGAGAAAGCAAAAAATTTAAGTTCAAATTTTGATATTGCAGGCCCGCTTACTGAAAGCGTATTAATGGGCAATCTTGCAATAAGAAGTAACGATATACAAAAAACTACTGGTGGTAAAACTGATTATCCTGGCCGGCATATTAAACTATTGTGGGACGGTGCAAATATGAAAATTACAAACTTTGATGAAGCCAATCAGTTTGTAAAAAGAACATATCGCGAAGGCTGGTCTTTGGGAGTTTAATTCTTTTTTAATCTTTATAAAAAAGGCTTGTTCCGTTAAAACGAACAAGCCTTTTTTTATTAATGTAAAATAATAAACACTGAATGTAAAATATAAAAGTTGTCTCGCTAATGGATCAACTTTTACGTTTATTATTTTACATTTTAAATTTCATATTAATAAAATCAATCGGCAGGCGCTTTCTCTGTTTTTGTATTTGGCGGAAGTTGAAATAAATTATTACCAAGTTTCAATCGCGTTATGGAAGTTGCAGTTGTTTCCATAATAAATTGTTGGTTTTGCGTAATACTTTTTAAAGGAACTGCTTTTGCTTTTAGAAGATAATCGTACCAGTTTCCAAATTTATGTTTTGCAAATAATGCCGGATCAACAGAAAATTTTGAATTGAAATAATATTTTTGAACGCCGCTTGCACAGGTTAAAACCAGTTCATCACATTTATATCCTAGCACTTCAATTACATTTTTATTCAACGCTGATTTATAAATTGAATCATTAATCTCGCTGCAATCATTATATAAAATTGATTCGCTTCTTGACGTTTTATTATACAATTTATTATCTGCATTAATATACAATTGCCATTGTAAAAGAGTGCCATCGTTTACAGATTTATAATTGCCCGCTTTAATATAATATTCTTCCGTTTTCCCAATCATCATTATCAATTGCTGATCTGTAATGGATGGATTTTTACTTTTAATAACATTTACATACACAATTTTTCCTTCAAAATTTTGTGCGGAAATATTTAAAGAATATAAAACAGATAAAATAATTATTAATGATTTTTTCATTCGATATTTTTATTAATGAATTTTATTTTTTAATTAACCGTACCGCCAAACCGCCGCCGGCAGCTAGTTGTACGGTAATGTTATCTTTCTTCGTTAATTCTTTTGTTTGTTTAATCAAATGATTTGGATTGATGTTTACATCAGTTGCATCACTGTAAATTTCTGCGGTATAATTTCCTTCATCCAGAAAATTTAATGGAATGCTGATTTGCCTTGCACTGTGATTTGTTATGGAACCAATGTACCAATCGTTATTATGTTTTCTTGCGATAACAACATATTCACCAGCTTTTGCATCAGGCACTTTTGTTTCATCCCAAACTGTTGGTACTTGTTTAATAAATTCAAAACCACTTTGCCCTTCATACGCAGCAGGATAATCGCAAACCATGCTCAACGTGTTTTCCAATACAACATACATTGCAAGCATATGGCAACGCGTTGAAAGCATTAATGGGCGCGTGTATTGCGCGATGTATGCAGAATCAGGAACCGCGCGAAAACCGCCCAAATGATAATCTGTTGAACCGGCGAGCAATCTTGTAAATGGCATATTAATATCATGATCCGCAGTGAGCGCCGGCCCCCATTTATTCACTTCATAATTGCGCGTGCCTTCTCGCGT
>JABDAZ010000110.1 GCA_013288945.1 Bacteroidota bacterium
TGTGCTTTTGTTGCTGCCAAACTCTGTACAGATGCATTTAAAGTTTGCTTTGCAATTACATCGTCAAGTTGTAAAAGCAATTGTCCTTTTCTAACAACATCGCCTTTTTTTATTAATAAATTTTTTACCTGTCCAGCATTTCCGCGCGGCGTTATGTTGGAAATATTAACGGCATCAACTCTTCCCTGCAAATCTATATAATGCGTAAAGCCAGACGGAGCAATGGTTGCAGTGGTTACCAACTTTGCTTTTTCTGCAATAGCAGACGAGGTATCAAGCTTTGCCAAATCGGCTTGCGCTTTTGTAACCTCATCGTTTATTTTTGTTTGCTGTGCTTTTAATTTTTCAAGCTCAGATTTTTTTGCAGCAACGGCAGCATTGTCGCCGGGTTTATTATTACCGCATGATGCAAGCATTAACACAGCAACAATCAGTAAGGAATTTTTTATCTTTTGCATATTCAGTTGTTTGTTCTTTTTAAAAAATTTAGTTGAGTTTGCCGATAGCTTTTGTGTAATCAATTTTTGCAATTACTGCATCATACAAAGCATTAATAAAATTTGTTTGTGCTGTAATAAAATCAGTTTGCGCCGTAGTTACATCCGTGTTGGATGCCAGGCCAGATTCGTATTTCTTTTTTGTTTGATTATACACAGATTCAGCAAGCATCATATTTTTCTTTTGATAATCGATTGTAATAATTGCAGCGTGAAATTTGTTGCGCGATTGTGCAACATCATTATCAATAGAAACTTTTAAATAATCAAGCTGGTTTTGTGTTTGCTGCAATTGTAACCTTGCTTTTTTTACATTCGCGTCTTTCGCAAAGCCACTAAAAATGGGGATATTAACATTTAAACTTCCGTAAGAAGTAGAATACCATGTTCCGTTTTTGCTAAAAAAATCATACACATTATTATATGCATTTTTTTGAAAAGCGCCAGACAAACTTATCGTTGGATAATAACTCCATTTATATCTTTTTACATTAAACTCGTTTAGCTTTTTATTAATAAGCAAACTTTCATAATCATTTCTATCATTATAATTATACGCCGAGTCATCTAAAATACCACTCTTCAAATCATCTTCCGTAAAATTATCTGTAAGTATTAATGAATCTTTTATTGGCATACCGATTAAATATTTCAGACCAAAATATCCATTGTCAACACTGCTTTGCGTGGTAATTTTTTGTGTTTGCAAATTTGCCAGTTGCACTGTTGATTTATCAACATCCAATTTTTCCTGGAAACCATTTTGATACATTAATGAAACATCATTCAACAATTTTTGTGCGCGTGAAATGTTTGAATCTATTAATATCATTTGCGTTTTACTAACTACGAGTTGATAATAAACTTTATAAATGTTTACGCGGATATTTTCGTCAGTTATGTCAATTGCTTTTTTATAATAATCAATAGAAGCTTGCCTTGCTTTCAAACCAATAAAAACAGTTCCGTCAAAAAGTGTTTGAGTTAATTGAACAGTTCCGCTTGCAATATATTGCGGTTGAAAACTTACAGGAACATAAGTACCGGCCGTTGTTCCAGGAAATAAACCGCCAGGTATTAATGTAACCGGTGTTTGAAAATAATCTGTAGTTCCCGCGCTGCCACTGATTGTTGGTAATGCTGTTGCTGTTATTCCTTTATTTGTTTGTTGCTGAATCTGCAAATCAAGCAATGCATTTTTTACCTGTGCATTGTGCGCGTATGCATAATCAATCGCCTGCCTTATAGAAAACTGGTGAACTTCCGGCGGTTTTGTTTGCGCATCGCTTTTAGTAAAAATAAAAATGGTTAGCAGAAGGCACGGTAAGCCTTTTAAAATCCTATTCATACAATCTCGGTTTATTTTTTAATCGTTCCTGTAAATATTTATCAATCATTTTTTTTCCTTTGGCAGTTGTAATGCCATGTAAAAAAAACAAGCCCAATTCATTTCCAACTTCAGAAATTTTGTATTTGCTATGCGGAAAAACATCCTGGTTAAATGCAAGAAATGCGGATTCAATTCTTTGCCTTGCTATAATATCAACATTCATTTCTGGCCGGTACAATTCTTCTTTAATACCACGTTCTAAATTTTGACGCATAAGCTGGTACATAAACCTGTATTTATGATCGCGCAATTTTTTATACGCTTTTGGATAATGTTTTTCCAAATCATACATTATTAACGGGTTCATTGCTTTCAGCACTTCTTCCATTTGCTCTATTGCAATAAAAATTTCATGCACTGCATTTTCAGAATCTTCCTGAAAACGTTTGCATTCCATTTGAGAAGTATGCACTTCCTGCTCTGTTACTGCATCAACAATTTCATCTTTATCTGTAAAAAACTGGTAAATGGTTTTCTTCGAAATGCCGAGCTGTGTGGCTATTTCATCCATTGTAACTGCGCGTATTCCGTAGCGCATAAACAGGTCGTGTGTTTTTTCTAATATTCTTTCTTTAATCTCCATATTTCACTGAATCAGATCACAAAACTACGGAAACTTTTTTTGTAACCAAAGTTTCCATGATGTTTTTTTGAATATTTCTTCAATAAACTTTCTCTATTTCTTTTCAAATGAAAATTTTAGCGACATTAATGATCTTAAAAATTAGCACAGCTTTTTCTTATTTTATTAAGCTCACATCTAATGATTATTTTTGATCAGCCAAACCAATTTTTATGCAATGGAAAATAATTTTGCGTAAGCTTCTTCAATATTTTTTACAGGGATTAATCATTCTTGCGCCGATTGCAATT
>JABDAZ010000111.1 GCA_013288945.1 Bacteroidota bacterium
CAAAAAGATTGTTTGAAGCATTATCAAATGAAAAAATTAATGTAATCCTTATCACGCAAGGATCTTCAGAACATTCAATTTGCGTTGGCATTGATGAAAACAATATTAATAAAGCAAAAGAAGCCGTTGATAATGCATTTGATCATGAAATAAAAACAGGAAAAGTTGAACGGCTTTTTGTTGAAAAAGATTTGTCAATCATCGCGCTTGTTGGTGATAATATGAAAAGCCATCCGGGCATCAGTGGAAAAATGTTTGGCGCGCTTGGAAGAAACGGCGTGAACGTTCGCGTGATTGCACAAGGTTCTTCTGAAAGAAATATTTCAACAGTTGTTGCTGTTAGTGATGTAAAAAAAGCAGTTAATATTTTACATGAAGAATTTTTTGAAACAACCTATAAACAACTCAATCTTTTTATAACCGGAGTTGGAAATGTTGGAAGCCGTTTGCTTTCACAATTAAATCAACAAAAAACTTATTTGCAGGATCATCTTCGTTTGCAGGTAACTGTTATCGGAATGGCGAACAGCAAAAAAATGTTGTTTAATGATGAAGGCATTGATTTGAATAAATGGGAAACATTATTGAATGCTGGTGATAAAATGGATTTGCAGGAATTCGTTCGCATTACACAATCAAAAAATTTACGCAATGCAGTGTTTGCAGATGTAACTGCAAATGCAGATGTGGCAACTTGTTATGATCAGTTGTTTGAAAAAAGTATTTCTGTTGTTGCTTGTAATAAAATTGCATGTTCTTCGCCGTATGTTTATTATAAAAAATTAAAAGATTTAGCAAGAGAATACAATTCTCAATTTCTCTTTGAAACCAATGTGGGCGCTGGTTTGCCGGTTATCGGAACGTTGAATGATTTATTAAGAAGCGGCGATAAAGTAAATAAAATTGAAGCTGTATTAAGCGGAACATTAAATTTTGTTTTCAATCATTATAACGGAGAAAAAACTTTTAGCGAAGTGGTAAAACAAGCGCAGGATGAAGGTTATACAGAACCAGATCCACGTTTGGATTTGAGTGGCACAGATGTGATGCGCAAAATAATGATTCTTGCAAGAGAAGCTGGCGAGAAAATGGAGATGACAGATATTAATAACAATTCTTTTTTACCGGAATCATGTGTGAAAGGACCTGTTGCTGATTTTTATAAAGCAATGACAAAAGAAGAAAATCATTTTAAAAAAATTTATGATGATGCTGCGGCAAGCGGAAAGAAATTAAAGTTTGTTGCCAAATATGAAAACGGAAAAGCTGAAGTAGGTTTGCAGCATATTGATCCGCAACACAACTTATACCATTTATATGGAAAGGATAATGTAGTATTATTTTATACCGATCGTTATCCTGAACAGCCATTGGTTATTAAAGGTGCAGGCGCAGGCGCAGAAGTAACTGCATCAGGCGTGTTCGCCGATATTATACGCGCAGCAAGGGTTTGATGCATTAATAGAAAATTTTTCGATGAAAGAAATAAAAATATATTGTCCCGCAACTATTGCAAACCTTGTTTGTGGTTTTGATGTGTTAGGTATGTGTTTGAATGAACCAAATGACATCATGTACATGAAATTGCTTGATGAAAAAAAAGTAATCATACACAGTAAAGATGGTTACAAACTTCCGTCTGATCCGGCGCAGAACACAGCAGGCGCGCCACTCTTAGCAATTATTGAAGAACTCGATCAGCAAATTGGTTTTGAAATTATAATTGAGAAACACATCAAACCCGGCAGTGGCATTGGTTCCAGCGCGGCAAGTGCTGCGGGCGCAGTTGTTGGTGCCAATCATTTATTAAAAAATATTTTTTCAAAAGAAGATTTAGTACGCTTCGCGATGCTTGGTGAAAAAGTAGCGTCAGGTGTAAAACATGCAGATAATATTGCGCCATGTATTTATGGCGGCATTACATTAATACGTTCTATTTTTCCATTGGATATTATTTCAATTCCATCACCACCATTGTTTATTACAGTTGTTCATCCGCAAATAGAAGTCCGCACTTCTGATGCGCGGCAGATATTACGCAAAGAAGTTTTATTAAAAGACGCGATAAAGCAATGGGGCAATATAGCCGCGCTGGTAGCGGGTTTCATGCAAAATGATTATGCATTGATTGGAAGATCACTTGAAGATGTAATTATAGAACCGGTAAGAAGTATTTTAATTCCCGGCTTTGATGAAGTGAAAAAAAAATGCATAGAAACAGGCGCACTTGGTGGCGGAATTTCAGGATCAGGGCCATCCATTTTTATGCTAAGTATTAATGAAACAATTGCGAAAAATGTTGAAGTTGCGATGAAAGAAATTTATCAACGAATTGGATTAGATCATCACACTTATGTTACAACGATTAAAGGCAAAGGAGTTATGAGTTGTGAGTTATGAGTTATGTAAAGCTTATCATTATGAACGAAAAGAAAATTACAGTAAAGGAAAAAAGTTTTCAATTTGCCGTACGCATTGTAAAACTTTATCAATATTTGGTTGAAGCAAAAAGGGAATAAGTAATGAGCAAACAACTTTTAAGAAGCGGAACAAGTGTTGGTGCATTAATACGTGAATCACAAAACGGAGAAAGCAAAGCTGATTTTATACACAAGCTTGCAATTGCACAAAAAGAATGCGATGAAACAATGTACTGGATTGAATTATTGAAAGAAACTAACTTTTTAACGTCAAACGAATTTGACAGTATTTATAATGAGGCAGAACCATTATTAAGAATGATACGCAGTT
>JABDAZ010000112.1:0-690 GCA_013288945.1 Bacteroidota bacterium
CATAAATGCTTTTATTGGTTGTTGGAGAAATTACTTTTACAATTGTGCCAACCGGCGCATTATTAATAAGCGCATAATATTTTCCATCCTGCCAGCCACTGGTACTTTTAAAAACACCTGCAATTCCGCTTGCACTTTTATTTCCTTCATTATATTCTGCACTAAAATAACTTCCTTTATTATTGCCACCATATTGAGGCATTCCTAAATGCTGTTTTGTTTCCTGCTTGGCAACAGTTTCAGGTTTGTCAACAACGGCATCTGATTTTTTCTCTTGTTTTACTACTGGCGGATTATTAACAACAGGTGGTGCGCTTTCTTTTTTTGTGTCAACAACAGTTTCAGGAATATTATTTTTTCCGCCAGATGCTAATGCTGATAATGCAGGTTTCACTTTTAAATAACCAACAATAATTTGTGTTCCTGAATTTGTTTTGGCGGCAGCTAAATGATTCCATTTTTTTTAAACTCGCAACAAGCACATCATTATAACTTGAACTGATGTGAGAAAGCGTTTCATTATCGTGCGAAGTATGATACAATGCAACAAAAGTTTCATCAGCAGCTTTCATTCCGTTTTGTGCAAAATTAATTTGCGTCAGCGGAATTTTTATATGCTCGCCAATGCTCAAAGGTTTATCGATGGTAACGCCATTAAAAGGCGCAATATCTTTCGGGCTAATATTAAAT
>JABDAZ010000112.1:700-2736 GCA_013288945.1 Bacteroidota bacterium
GTGATTAAGATATAATTTGCCGCCTTCAGATTCAACAATTAATTCATTGGTTTGGGAGAAAGAAAATTTTGAAAAGGATATACTGATTAATAAAAAGAGAAACAGTTTTTTCATGAACACGTATTTTAAGTTCAACGCAAAGATGCATAAATATCTTGCAAAAAAAACACAAAAATAGTTGCTAAAAAATGCAAAATATAGAATGCGAAATGTAAAATATAAAAGTTGTTGAACAGATAAAATCAGAAAAGTTTTTGCATTATAAATTTTACATTCAATATTTATCGTTTGATTTTCTTATCGTTTTAAAATCCGCCACTCTTTCGGATAATAATTATTAATGCGGTTTCCCAGGCATTTTATCCATCCCAGATTTTGTTGCTGATATTGCGCGAGTGCCCATCCCTTTAGAGCTGTATCAATTTTAATTTCTTCTTTGCGTAAATATTGAACCGCATCTTCTTTTGATAATTCAACGACATTTATTTCATTATTAATAATTGTACTTAACGCCAATTCATGATCAGGAATTAATTCTTTCGGTGTGAGTTTGCCAACAATAGTTCCCGCTTTTTTTAAATATAAATTTGATTGCAATAATAAAAAATCATCAACTAAATTTTGTGGAAATGCATAAACGGAATCATTGTGTTTAAAAAAATAAAATTCATCGGGTTTATTAATCCATAGTTTTATTAATACGATTTCTTTGTTGGTTATTTTTTCCGTTGTTTGTTTTTTTATTTTTGGATAAGAAGAAAGATCGCCATCTTTTTTTTTGCAAAGCAGCAATAAAAAAACCTTCGCCTTTTAATTTGTCGGGATAAAAACGATAACCGAAATAATTTTTTTTCGATGAATTTGTTTCGACAATATTCCAATCTTTATTAATCGCCAATTGCAAACTATCAACTGAAAATTCATCGCCAATCCAATCTAAAATGTCTTCATCTTCTTTTTGCGAAAAAGAACATGTTGAATAAATTAAAATGCCATCTTGCTTTAGCGAATTCCACACATCAGCTATAATCCTTTGCTGGCGCTGGTTACAAAGGTTTACATTTTCTTCGCTCCATTCATTAATAGCTTCCGGCTCTTTTCTAAACAATCCACTTCCACTACACGGTGCATCAATAACTATTACATCAAAATAATTTTCAACCCGCGAAAAATCTTTCGGATCATTGTTAGTAATAACAACATTTGTTGCGCCCCATTTAATAATATTTTCTTCCAGAATATTTGCGCGTGATTTTATTACTTCGTTGCTAACCAGCAAACTTTCAATTGAAATCAAAGATTGTATCAATGTAGATTTTCCACCAGGCGCAGCGCACAAATCCAGCACACGCAAGGGTTTGGTAAGATCAGTTGTTTGCTTTAATACTTCTTCCAAAAACATACTGGATGCTTCTTGCACATAATAACTACCTGCATGAAATGATGGATCGAATGTAAATGAAGGACGCTCTTTTAAATAATATCCTTGTGATGACCAGGGAATTTTTTGGTGAATGGCCAATGGTGAATGTTGAATATTATTATTAATTGACCATTCTCCATTCACCATTGACGAAACCTTTTTCGGATTGAAGCGTACAGAAGTAACCTGTTCGCCGGATTGATGTATTTGCTCAAACGTTTCTTTATTGAAACCTTTAATGCCTGCTAAAGACTGTAATAATTTTTCGGGAATTTGCACTTGCAAATTTATGAACTATCAACAATCAACCATGAATTGCTACAAACTCTTTATCTCACTAATCAGGTTTTGCAAAACTTTTTTTGCATCGCCAAATAACATAGAAGTTTTTGGCCGAAAGAAAAGATCATTTTCAATGCCTGCGTAACCTGGCTTCATGCTGCGTTTATTAATGATACAATTTTTTGCCAGTTCTACTTCTAAAATCGGCATGCCGTAAATAGGAGAGGAAGGATCATTTTTTGCGGCAGGATTAACAACATCATTTGCGCCAAGCACCAGTACCACATCCGTTGTTGGGAACTCTTCATTCGCCTGTTCCATTTCCAATAAA
>JABDAZ010000113.1 GCA_013288945.1 Bacteroidota bacterium
TCTCATGGTAAAGAATGGAAATTTATTTATAGAAAAATGCTGGAAGAATTTATTAAGCTGCATATTTTTCCGGATGATATTCTTGCATCATTTAAAAAAACTTTGCACGATTTACCTGCGAGCAGTTGCGCCGATGAAAACCTGATGCGCGTTTTAAAAAACTACGACATTAATAAAAGTAAATTAATAATGGTAGAACAAATACCTGAAGGAGATTTGTTTGATGCCGGCGATGGAAGAATTTTTCGCAGAGGAGAAAAGCTGCGCAAACGTTTTAGATGTGTTGAAGTTGCTACAAAAAAAGTTTACTTGTTCAGCCCGATTTATGAAGTGGCGTTAATTGGCTAATTTGATAATGTGCTAATGTGCTAATTTGAAAATTGAAAATGGCTCAATTGAGAACTAACTGCACAAGTGTGCGACGCCACAAATGATCATTAATGAACGAAAGCCGGGACAAAAATCTAATTTGAAAATTTGAAAATTGCTCAATGTGAAAATGAGTTTGATTAATAATTGATTGTTCCTACTTATAACTTATCACTTCAAACTTATAACTTAAAAAGCATCCACATATCGCAACCAAAATGCCCTGTATTTCCCATCGGGCCTTTTAAATATTGGAAACCAAATTTTTCATACACGCTTAATGCTTTTTTTAATTCAGGCATGGTTTCTAAATACACTTGCTTGTAACCTGCGCTGCGCGCGAACTCCAGGCATTTTGCAATTAATGATTTTCCCAAACCTTTGCCGCGAACTGCTGGTTGCAAATACATTTTTACCAGTTCGCAAGTATCTTGCGGCAAACCTGCTGATGGAAAAATGCCTGCACCGCCAACAATTTCATTGTTTAAAACTGCAGTATAATAAATGCTTTTTGGTGTTTGAAACAATTCGAAAAGATGATCAGTCGTTTCATCGTAATAAACAGTTCCGGGACGGTTGGCGCCAAATTCTGCGAGTGAATTTCTTACAATAGTTGCCAGGCTTTTATTGTCGCCGGGTTCAATGGTTCTTATAAAAATATTTTCCATGTTGCTAAGATATTGCAAATGGAATTTATTAATAAACGATATGGTTAAAAAATCAGCGCGTGGTTATTAATGCGGCAAGTGTATACAATAAAATGAGCGACAAAATAATGATGCCGATAAATGGTTTGTGGGCTTGTTTCATAGAGGATTGTTAAGCGTTTGTAAATAATAACGGAAAAGTAGGATATTTATTTTTGAATTGCAAGCAGGAGAGGCAAGCGTTGGCCGATGGGCGATGGCGGTTGGCCGAATTTATTTTATTTTTCTTTTGGACAATTATTATCGTTCAATTGTCATCAATAATATTATTATCAATTAATGTATCAACGCGCTAACAGCTTTCCAGAGTGTAGAAAAGCTGGTTATTATTACCAAACTTCCTACCAAAATAAACATTGTTTTTAATGGAAGTTTGCCAACTAACCTTGCTGCAATTGGTGCAGCAATTAATCCGCCAGCTATTAATCCGGCAACATCGCCGAGGGGAATATTTTTTAAGAAAATAAAAAATGTAATGGAGCTTGCTAGCACTACAAAAAATTCTGCGAGGCAAACTGAACCAACAACATAACGCGGGCTTTTTCTTTTTGCTATTAATGTGCTTGTTACTAACGCGCCCCAACCGCCGCCGGCAAACGCATCCATAAAACCGCCTGTTGCGGCAAGCCATCCGGCACGTTTTACTTTATCGTTTGCATTTATTTTTTTGAATGCTTTCCTGATGATAAAATAACCAAGATAAATTGTATAAACAGAAAGCGGTACACGAACAATGGTAGAATATTTCTGCCCGTAAAAAGCAAGTGTGGCGCCAATTATTGCACCGATAACACCGGGGATTACCAATGCGCGAAAAAGTTTTTTATTAATGTTTCCAAAACGATGATGGCTATAACCAGAAACACCGCTTGAGAAAACACGCGCAGAATGTACACGGCTGCTAACGATTGCAGGACTAACACCATTTGCTAATAAAAATGTTGTAGAGATAGTGCCATAACCCATGCCCAGCGAGCCATCCGCCATTTGTGCAATGAAACCGGTTATCATCATTATTAAAAAAGATCTTCCATCAATATATTTTGGGATGCTTTTAAATGAATCTATTATTTTATCAAAAGGAACGAATGATAATAATGCGTGACCAAGTATCATAAAGAAGAAAGCAAGTAACGACCACTTTACAATTTGCTGCCATTTTTTTTCTGCACGAGTATGTAATGGTTCTAAATTAATTTGTTTGGCAACGAGTACCTTGGTAAGATCATTCAACTGTTTTACTTTATCACTAAAATCTCCATTCATAGAATGCCTGATGGTTTGCATATTGTCCAACACATTTTCCATTTCATCAGGAATCATTGTGTTGATTTCTTCTTTCAAACGTTTGGCAATTGTTGGCGATTTTCCATTGGTAGAAATCGCGATTTTTAAATTTCCTTTTTTTACAATAGAACCCAAATAAAAATCGCAGAGCGCAGGTTTGTCTGCAACATTAATGAGCTTATTTTTTCCTTTTGCATCAAGCCATATTTGTTCGCTAACATTTTTATCATCAACAGCAGCAATAATAATATCGCAAACTGATAAGTCTGAAATATGATAAGGCCT
>JABDAZ010000114.1 GCA_013288945.1 Bacteroidota bacterium
GCGCAGCATGGGTTTGCTTGGTACAATTATTTTAATTTTTTTAATCATCCACTGGAAACATTTTTGGATCCCTTCGCGTTTTACAGGTGTTGATGAAGTGAACATCGATGGAAAACCAATGCATGATTTATTCGGATTAATGAAAACAACTTTTGAAGAACCTTATGTTGTTATAATATATGTGCTTGCGTGCATTTCATTATCGTATCATTTGATGCATGGTTTTCAAAGTGCATTCCGTACGATTGGTTTGCGCAATAATAAATATTTGAAATTGGTTAATGGAACAGGTGTTGCGTTTTCAATCATCGTTCCTTTTTTGTTTGCGATGATGCCGGTAAGTATGTATTTTGGATGGGTGAGTTGAGAAAGTTGTGAGTGTTAAGTAATAAGTGTTAAGTAATAAGTTGGGTGATTGATGATAAACCTGTTGATGAATAAAGAAATAAAGTACAAGAGTGCGACGCAACGGGAGCTTAATTGAAAATCAAATGATGGCTAAAAAATAATTACTGATAGCATTGTAAAGAGTAAAATAAAAAATGATTTTTTGAAATTGAAATATTTTCACATTATCACATTTTCAAATTTTCACATTAATAAGAGATTTCAAATTTTCAAATTAATATGCTTAATTCTCAAATTCCGCCGGGTGTATTAGATCAAAAATGGAACGATTATAAAGGCCATGTAAAACTGGTAAACCCTGCCAACAAACGCAAGCTGGAAATTATTATCGTGGGAACGGGCCTCGCAGGAGCCAGTGCTGCCGCGAGTTTGGGCGAATTGGGTTATAAAGTAAAAGCATTTTGTTTCCAGGATTCTCCTCGGCGTGCGCATTCCATTGCTGCACAAGGCGGCATTAATGCGGCGAAGAATTATCAGAATGATGGCGACAGTATTTTCCGTTTATTTTATGACACGATTAAAGGCGGCGATTACCGTGCGCGCGAATCAAACGTTCATCGTTTGGCAGAAGTGAGTGCGAATATTATTGATCAATGCGTGGCGCAAGGTGTTCCTTTCGCACGTGAATATGGTGGTTTATTAAGCAACCGATCTTTCGGCGGAACGCAAGTGCAAAGAACTTTTTATGCAGCCGGGCAAACTGGCCAGCAATTATTAATAGGCGCTTACCAGGCTTTGGAAAGGCAAGTTGCATTAGGAAACGTAAAAATGTACACGCGCCATGAAATGCTTGATGTAGTTGTGGTTGATGGAAAAGCGCGTGGCATTATTGCAAGAAATTTAATCAGCGGAGAACTCGAAAGGCATTTCGGCCATGCAGTTTTATTATGCACCGGCGGTTATGGAAATGTATTTTATCTTTCTACAAATGCGATGGGCAGCAATGTTACTGCCGCATGGAAGGCGCATAAAAAAGGTGCATATTTTGGAAATCCTTGCTTCACACAAATTCATCCGACCTGCATTCCTGTTAGTGGCGATCATCAATCCAAACTAACATTAATGTCTGAATCATTAAGAAATGACGGGCGCATTTGGGTTCCAAAAAAACAAAATGATACCCGCAAGGCAAGTGAAATTCCGGAAGATGAACGAGATTATTATCTGGAAAGAAGATATCCTGCATTCGGCAATTTAGTTCCGCGAGATGTTGCATCGCGCGCAGCGAAAGAAAGGTGTGATGAAGGTTTTGGCGTTGGCTCAAGCAAACAGGCTGTGTTTTTAGATTTTGCTACGGCAATAAAAAGATATGGTGAAATTGAAGTAAATAAACATGGACTTGCAAATGCATCTGACGAAACAATTCGCCAGCATGGTGTTGATGTTGTGAAAGAAAAATATGGCAACCTCTTCGACATGTATGCAAAAATTACTGGCGAAGATCCGTATGAAGTCCCGATGCGCATTTATCCTGCCGTGCATTATACAATGGGTGGCCTTTGGGTGAATTATGAATTGATGACAACCGTTCCCGGGTTGTATGCATTGGGCGAAGCAAACTTTAGCGATCATGGCGCAAACCGTCTTGGTGCCTCGGCATTAATGCAGGGTTTGGCGGACGGTTATTTTGTAATTCCATACACGCTCGGAAATTATTTGGCTGATGAAATTCGTACGGTTGATATTCCAACTTCTCATCCTGCATTTGAAGAAGCGGAGAAAAATGTTGCGGATAGAATTCATACTTTAAAAAATATTAATGGCTCGCAAACGGTTGAAAGTTTTCATAAACGTTTGGGAAAAATTATGTGGGACAAATGTGGAATGGCGCGCAATGCAGACGGTTTGAAATCTGCCATTACAGAAATACAGCAATTGAAAAAAGACTTCTGGAGCGATGTAAAAATTCCGGGAGAAACAAAAGAAATAAATCCTGAACTCGACAAAGCCAATCGTGTAGCGGATTTTATTGAGTTAGGAGAATTGATGTGCATAGATGCATTAACAAGATGGGAAAGTTGCGGCGGCCATTTTCGCGAAGAAATGCAAACAGAAGACGGTGAAGGAAAACGTGATGATGAAAACTTCTGCTTTGTTTCTGCATGGGAATTAAAAGGCGAAAGCAGTTGGGAATTGCACAAAGAAAAATTAGAATTTGAAGTAGCACA
>JABDAZ010000115.1:0-207 GCA_013288945.1 Bacteroidota bacterium
GATAATGGAGCTTGCCGTTGTAATGGCGGATGAAGAAGTAATAACGCCGGAACATATAACACTCAATACCAGCACAAGTATCAGCGATTTGTTTAATAAAGAAATTACCCTTAAACAATTTGAAGCGCAAATTATTCAATACTATCTTGATAAGTATGATAAAGATGTTTTGCTGGTTGCCAAAAAGCTGGATGTTGGCAAATCGAC
>JABDAZ010000115.1:217-2572 GCA_013288945.1 Bacteroidota bacterium
ATGGTGCAAAATGGCGAATTAAAAATTAAATAACAACCTGCTATTATTCAAAACTATTATTAATAAAGCTTGCACGTTAAAACAAAATGCAACAGCATCTGTTGTATTTATTCTTATTGATTAACCATTTCAAAATGCAAAATGAAATACAACGCGTGATTGATTACCACAGCCTCGGGCATAAAAAAATATTGCTTGCAGAAGATGTGGCTTTTAATCAATACATCGCAAAACAAATGCTTGAATCCTGGGGGTTTGATGTGATGATTGCAAACAATGGAATTGAAGTGCTGGATATTTTACAAAAAAATAATTTTGATTGTATATTAATGGATATCCAGATGCCGGAAATGGGTGGTATAGAAGCATCTGAACGCATCCGCAAAATGGATGATAAAGCAAAAGCAAACGTGCCGATTATTGCTGTAACTGCTAATGCACTTAAAGGCGATAGCGAAAAATATTTTGCAGCAGGCATGTCGGATTATCTTCCCAAACCTTTTGAAGAAGCACAGCTGTTTAATGTGATTGAAAAAAATTTATCGGGCGATAAGAATTGTAATAAAGAAGAAAAAAATAATAATCCTTCAAAACAAAATAATAAGCAAAACCAGGCTGTTGCTAAGTTGTACGATTTAACGATGATACGTTCCGTATCCGGCGGTGATGAAAGTTTTATTAAAAAAATGGTCGCTCTTTTTACAGAAACTGTTCCGCAAAATGTAAGCGAATTAAAAGTTGCCTGCGAAAATGAAAACTGGGAACAGGTTTCAAAACTCGCACATAAATTAAAATCGACCGTGGATTCGATGGGAATAATTTCTTTAAAAACAATTATCCGTTCTGTTGAAAGCGGACATTAATAATTGTACCACCCAATTAACCGCAGAATTTTTACAGGACGATCCTTCAATTTCTCTTTCTCATTGATACATTTACTTTCTTTTTTTATAAACTATTTTAATGTTGTTTGGTTATAGGCAATAATTATGCCTGTATATTCTTTTCAAACGATACAAAATATTCCCACCAGCATTAATAAAGCGTGGGATTTTTTTTCTGATCCTGCAAACCTGCAAAATATTACGCCACCAAATACCGGGTTTAAAATTATATCCAAACATCATGGAGATACAATGTATGCCGGCCAAATTATTGAATATACGGTGAGCCCGGTTTTAAATATCCCGCTATACTGGATGACGGAAATTACCCACGTTGCCGACAAAAAATATTTTATTGATGAGCAACGCTTCGGGCCGTATAGTTTGTGGCACCACCAGCATCATTTTAAAGAGATTAATGGCGGCATTGAAATGAAAGATATTGTGCATTATAAAATCCCGTTTGGTTTTATAGGCAGCATTGCAAATTTTGTTTTTGTAAAAAAACAATTGCAAAACATTTTTGATTACCGGTTTAAAAAAACAGAAGAATTATTTGGCAAATGGACCGGTTAATAACAATTAAAAATTCATTAATAGATTAATAAAACAGTTTTATTAACAAAGCCTATCCCGGAACGCGTGAAATGTATTTTTCAATTTGTTTTATCTGATCTATAATTTGCGGCGTTGTTGCTTTTAAAGCTTTTGCTTTTCTAAAAAAATCTTTTGCTGCGCGAAATTCCCTTTTCGTCATCATGATGGAACATAGCTGTAAGTAAGCAGCAGCCTGGTTTTCCTTATCTGGCAAACCTTTTCTTAAAGCTTGGCGAATATAACTTTCTGCCTGGCGGATATTATTTTTTTGCATGTACAACATGCCCATTTGTAAAAGGCTTGCGCCTTCCGCTTCTTTCATTGGCATGCCCAAATCCAACCCTTTTTTCATGTTTGTTTCTGCGCCGTCAAAATCCTGTTTCATCATCGCCAGGTTGCCTTTCAATGTAAAATAAACAGAGCGGATTGGTTTGTATAATAAGTTGGGAAAGTGGATAGAATTCAACACTTTTTCTGCGCCTTCTGTATCGCCATTTTCCATGTATTCCTGTATCATTCTCAACGGCCCGAAAAAGAAATGGCCGGCGATAAGTACAGCGCCAATTAAATAAAGTAAAAATGAAGGCCAAAAACCTGCGAATATATTTGCGGCAATTGCAATGGCTAAAAAAAATATGCCGGTTTGCAGGCGGTATTTAATTAATAAGTTATAAAATTTCATAAACCTGTTTTAAAAGAATTGCAAAGATAAGATGGATTCGCAGATTTACATTTTCTAACCTTCGCGCCGGATTCGAAGTTATTATTCGCTGATTTTTGAAACTTGAAATTTCAGCAAAAGAAATATTAATAGCGGATTTATTAATGACGAATATCTAAACCACAACTTCTATTTATTAATAATAAAATAGAA
>JABDAZ010000116.1 GCA_013288945.1 Bacteroidota bacterium
TGCAGGTCATCATGCATTAATTGGATTAGATGTTTCCAAAGATATTTTGGTATACACACAACAAGAATTTGAATCACGCATGAATGATATCACAACCTTATGTTATAAAATAAAAAAAGAAGGCAAAATCTTATATGCAAATTCATAAAAAAAAAAATTTTATTATTTGTTAAAGAAAAAATAAAACTATAAGCATCATGAACATTATAAAACAGATCACTACCTTTATACAAAAACATAATCTTATTCCCGATCATGCAACCATAATCATAGGATTATCAGGCGGACCTGATTCTGTTTTTCTGACTCATGTACTTAATAATCTTAAACAGGAAAAGAAATTAACCTTATTAGCAGCTCATTTAAATCATGAATGGCGCAGTAATGCTCATAATGACACCGCCTTATGCAAAACTCTCTGCCAACAATTAAACATTCCTTTAATACATAAAAAAGCTTCCGATCTTGCTGCTTCTTTTAATTACAACGGTTCCAAAGAGGAACTTGGTAGAAAATTACGCCGTTATTTTTTTGAACAACTTTTACAAGAATATAATGCCAATGTCATCGCTTTAGGACATCATGCACAAGATCAACAAGAAACTTTTTTTATGCGTATGATTCGCGGCGCTACACTCAGTGGTTTAACAAGTATGAAGCCGCATGATGGATTTTATATTCGTCCATTGCTTACCGTAAATAAACTGGATATTATGCATTATTTAAATGCCAATACTATTCCTTTTTGCATTGATCCTACTAATCAAGAAGAGATTTATTTACGCAACAAAATTCGCCGGCAAGTATTGCCAACATTAGAACAATGCGACCAACGTTTTGCTCATAATTTTTCGCGCATGCTCAATAATTTACAAGAAACAGAATATTACCTTAATACTCTTACCCAAGAACAGTTTAAAATCATTGCCACTGCCAGCAACGGTTTTTTAGAAATAAATAATACTTTATTACTCAAGCAAAGCCTGTTTTTACAAAAACGCCTTATTATGCACTGGTTAATACAAGAAAAAGCCCCTTTTACCCCAACAGAATCCTTCCTGGATGAAATTTTGGAGTTTTTGCAGCAACCTGGCAGCAAAGAACACCGATTACACCAGGCATGGAGTATTATAAAGCAAAAAAACAATGTTTATATTAAAAAATACCCTGTTTCTACCCATTTGACTTAATTTTATTGCATAGTAGAATATAAATTAATATGAAATATTATAGTAACCATATAAAAATAATGGAGTTCATCATGAACAAATCTTTTAAACAATTTTTTATTATAACTGGCGTTATGGCATGTTTAAGCATACCAGCGCAAGGCAAAGGTCTTTTTAATGTCAAAAAATTTACTCAAAGTCCTTCGCAAACATCATTCAAACAACTATCTACCTTAAAAAATAAAATAACCGTACCAACCTATAAAATTCAGCAACAAAAAACGGCACAAGTTTCTATTTTTAAACGCCCTTTTAGCTATAACTATTCCTCATTTTTTAATTCTGCATGGCATAATTTTAACACCAAAAAGAATGCACTATTTGGATGGTTTGGCGCCGCATTAGGATTTGCTGCTGCTACAACTATTGCTACAGCACATGCTGAAGAAACGGAAAAGCCAGAAGAAATAGTTGAACTTGATAAAGTTATTGAAACAATAGAAAAAGACAGGCAAACTTCAGATTCTTTAACAAAAGAAGATGAAATAAATAATGCTATTAATTTGATAAATGCTTGTAAAAAATGCCAAGATTATAATCTAACAGAAAAACAAAATTTATATTGTCAATTAGCAGCCATTAAAGAAAAAAAAGATAATTGTCATGCATCTATTAGAAATATTTATTTAAGTCATGAAGCTATACTGGAACGGCGCATGGCTCTTATGTTTCTCGTGCTCAATATGAAGAATTGTATAATCCCGCTCGAAAAAAAAGAAGCTAAACTTATTAAGCAAATTGAAGAATACAATCAAAAAGATAAAAACAAATAAAGAAATGGAAGCCATTATGAAAATATCTATAAAAAATCTTATTGCAATCAGCATCTTTGCTTGCCTAACTATAACAACGCAAGGTATGATGAACCGTTTTATAGGTAAAAATTTTACTCAAAAATCTGTTCAACAACCACAACAATATGGTAAACGTACTTTTACAACACAAGCCCTTAATAAAATTCAACAACAAAAATCAGCACAGCTTTCTATTGTTAAACGCCCTTTTAATTATAATTATTCCTCATTTTTTAATACTGCATGGCAGAATTTTAACACCAAAAAGAATGCATTATTTGGATGGTTTGGTGCTGCATTAGGGTTTGCTGCTGCTACAACTATTGCTACGGCGCATGCTGAAGAAGCGGAAGAATCAAAACCAGAAATAGTTGAACTTGATAAAATTATTGAAGAAATTGAAAAAAGTTTTTGCAATATTTCATTATATACAATATCCGCCCATGCTGATACATTAATCCCCACTTGCAAAAAATGTCAAAATTATA